>CAZEQJ010000012.1:0-89432 GCA_964514385.1 uncultured Cytophagales bacterium | reverse complement strand
ATTGTTATATAATTAATATTATGTTAAGTAATACTTTTGAAACCCTTTACCAAAGCTACCGTCCACCGACTTAAACTCTCATCCCAATTCCCTACCTTTACCATACATACATGGCTCCTCTATCCTATAAAAATATTTTCCTCGTCGATGCCTTCGGCGCCCTGGTTACCTTCCTGCTGCTGAACCAGGTTGTCGCACGGTTTACCGGTTTCTTTGGCATGCCGACACAGATTGCCCTTATCCTTTCATTCGTCGCTGCCGCATTTGCCGCATACTCGTTTATCTGCCATATATCGGCTCCCGGTAACCCCGGACCATTCCTGGCTATTATCGCCATTGCCAATACCCTTTACGGTATTGCAACTACTATACTCCTGATGACCCTCCCGCTTCAAATCCCGGGTTATATCTATTTTATCGGGGAAATCGGCATCATTGCCCTGCTGGTCTCCTATGAAGTTTGGATCATCCGCAGCTATCCCGGATCTCCGCTTTCCTGATATGGCTCAAACGCAACATCTGAATAAATCCTACAACCAATCTTGGTTATAAATATATTTATTCTCAATTTTACTCTATAAAAACGGTAGACTTTATATAATTACATAACGAATTAAAATTCAATGCCTTATGAGTGAATACAAATTTGAAACACTGCAACTGCATGCCGGCCAGGAACCGGACCCGGCAACCAACAGCCGCGCCGTGCCGATCTATCAGACCACATCCTATGTCTTTAATGACTCGGAGCACGCCGCCAATCTGTTTGGCCTCAAAGAATTCGGCAACATCTACACCCGGATCATGAACCCTACCACCGAGGTGTTTGAAAAGCGCGTTGCCGCTCTCGAAGCCGGCACCTACGCCGTTGCCGTAGCCTCCGGTCAGGCAGCGCAGTTTATTGCACTCAACAACATCCTCGGCCTTGGCGCCAACTTTGTCACCTCACCCTACCTCTATGGCGGCACCTTCAATCAGTTTAAGGTCAACTTCAAACGCCTCGGTATCGAAGCACGCTTTGCCGACGATAATGAGCCTGAAAGCTTCGAAAAGCATATTGATGCCGATACAAAGGCCATTTATTTCGAATCTATCGGCAACCCGCGATTTGCGGTGCCGGATTTTGAAAAACTGGTCGCGCTTGCTAAAAAATATGATATCCCGGTTGTAGTAGACAACACCTTTGGTGCCGGCGGCTACCTCGTGCGCCCTATCGAGCACGGTGCCAATGTAGTCGTAGAGTCGGCCACCAAGTGGATCGGCGGTCATGGCACCAGCATTGGCGGTGTCATCGTAGACGGCGGCAACTATAACTGGGGCAATGGTAAATTTCCGCAGTTTTCCGAACCTTCCGAAGGTTATCACGGCCTGGTGTTCTGGGATGTATTCGGTGAAGGCAATCCCCTCGGGCTACCCAATGTAGCCTTTGGCATCCGTGCACGTGTGGAAGGACTGCGTGATTTTGGCCCTGCACTAAGTCCGTTTAATGCCTTTCAGCTCATCCAGGGCCTCGAAACACTCTCATTACGCCTGGATCGCACTACAGAAAATGCCCTGAACATCGCCAAATGGCTGGAGCAGCAGGAAGACGTGGTTTGGGTGAATTACCCGGGTCTCGAAAGCAATCCGGAATATGAGCTGGCTAAAAAATACCTGAAAAACGGATACGGTGGCGTGCTCAGCTTTAAAGTAACCGGTGGTAAGGAGCGTGCAGATAAACTGGTCAACAGCCTGAAGCTGATATCTCACCTGGCTAACGTCGGAGACGCCAAAACCCTTATCATACATCCGGCATCCACAACCCACGAGCAGCTGTCACCGGAAGAACAAAAGGCAAGTGGCGTTGAACCCGGACTTTTGCGGCTTTCCGTCGGATTTGAGCATATCGACGATATACTGCACGACCTGAGACAGGCCATCGAAGTCAGCTCAGGCAGGGAGATCAATACAGCATCTGTCTAGCCCAGTATAATCTAACACTCATATAAAGCCGGGAGTATATCTTCCGGCTTTTTTGGCTTAATAATGACCACGTGTGCATGCGGTTTTATCCGCTTCCGCTATTTTCGCATTTACACATTGCCCTTCGAGCCTTGGAAATCAATTTACCACGTACAGACCTTCCCGTTGAAGGCATAATCGATGACGTCAGAAACCATCTTACAGCCAATAACCGGCTGGTTGTGAGCGCACCTCCCGGGGCAGGCAAAAGTACCCTCCTCCCCTTGGCTTTGCTGAGGTCAGAATGGCTTAATGGAAAAAAAATCATCATACTGGAACCGAGAAGACTGGCTGCGCGATCCATTGCCTACCGCATGGCAGACCTGCTGGGTGAGCCTGTGGGCGAAACGGTAGGTTATCGTATCCGGTTTGAAACCAAAATTTCTGATCGTACACAAATTGAGGTTGTTACCGAAGGCATACTTACCCGGATGCTGCAGTCGGATAATGCACTGGAAGACACCGGCCTCGTGATTTTTGATGAATATCATGAACGCAGCATCCATGCCGATCTTACACTGGCATTATGCCTGGAAGCGCAGCAGGTAATCCGGCCCGACCTGCGGCTGCTCGTCATGTCCGCCACCCTGAATATGGAGGCACTGGAGTCGCTACTCAATACCACCAGTATCGTCAGCACGGGCAGGCAATATCCGGTCGATATCGTGTATACCGGGCAGTCCGACATGCGCATGATACCCGAGCTGACAGCGCGCATCATCAACAGGGCCATCAATGAACAAAAGGGGGACATCCTCGCTTTCTTTCCCGGTGAGGGTGAAATACGCCGGTGTGAGACATTGCTAAAAAATGAGTTAAAGGGCATTTCCATCCATGCCTTGTATGGTAAGCTTCCCCAGAAGCAGCAGCTCGAAGCCATCTTCCCAAACAAACAGGGGAAACGGAAAGTCGTTTTGGCCACCTCCATCGCTGAAACCAGCCTCACCATCGAAGGAATAGACACTGTGGTAGATACCGGCTTTGGCCGTGGTTCAGTGTTTAACCCTGCCACCGGACTTTCACGCCTGGAAACTTATCAGATTTCCAAAGATAAAGCCGATCAGCGAGCCGGCCGCGCCGGAAGACTGCGCCCCGGTGTATGCTACCGCATGTGGACCAAAGCTACCCATGAAAACCTGCCCTCCTTTTCCACTCCGGAAATAATGGAAGCAGACTTGAGCAGCCTGATACTCGAACTGGCCAACTGGGGTATCACTGATCCCGGCAGGCTCGTATGGCTTGATCAGCCACCCGCCGGCCATGTCGCACAGGCAAAGGAACTCCTCACACAGCTCTCGGCACTCGATCATGACCGGATTACACCTCATGGCAAAAAACTACTGACACTCCCCTGCCATCCCCGCATTGCCCATATGCTGGTGGAAGCCGGTGCCATGGACCTGTCAGGGCTGGCCACAGATGTTGCAGCCCTGATTGAAGAGCGTGACCCTATGCCGGATGCCGGCATCGACCTTACCGTACGCATGGATACGCTACGGCGCTTCAGATCCGAAAACCGTGTTTCAGGTGGCTTTAAAAGAATAGAAAAAGTAGCATCCAGCTACCGCAGCCTGTTAAATCTGGAAACAGAAAATGATCCTGTAGACCCTTTTGAAGTGGGCCTGATACTCAGCCTTGCCTACCCCGAACGAATAGCCTGTGCCCGGCCCGGGAATAATGCCCGGTTTCAGCTGGCAAACGGCAGCTATGCTATGGTGGGTCATCAGGATGACCTGGCACATGAACCATGGCTGGCCGTGGCGGCTTTGAATGCCCGCGCCGGCGAAGGGAAAATATTTCTGGCAGCACCTGTCAACCCCAAAGACCTGGCACCATATGTGAAAGAACGGGAGGTAATCACCTGGGATAAAAGGAAAGGCAGTCTGATTGCCAGCAAAGACCTCACCATCGGCAATATCGTATTGCGCAGCACCCCCCTGCCCAATCCGGACCCGGCACAGCTGAAAAATGCCATACTCACAGCAGTAAAAAAGTCGGGCGAACAATTGCTGAATTTCACGGAAGACGTCACCCAATGGCAGCTGCGTGTGCTCTCGTTGCGAAAATGGAATAACACGGTAGACTGGCCGGATGTATCCACCCCATCCCTGCTACTCGATGCTGAACAATGGCTTGCCCCCTACCTTGATCATGTTACCACCGCCGATGACCTGAAAAGGCTGGACCTGCAGGAGATACTCCACCATTCCCTTCCCTATGAGCAGCAAACGATGCTTGATCAGCTGGCACCGAAGCGTATCGAAGTACCCTCCGGTTCATCATTGAAGCTGGAGTACCGCGAAAATGGCGAACCTCCCCTCTTAAAAGTCAGGATACAGGAGCTTTTTGGTCTCAGCTCAACACCTGCCATCAACGAAGGCCGCCAGAAACTGTTGATCGACCTGCTGTCCCCCGGTTTTAAGCCCGTACAACGTACAGACGATCTTCAAAACTTCTGGAACGTCACCTATTTTGAAGTCCGTAAAGAACTGAAACGCCGATACCCCAAACATTCCTGGCCTGATGATCCCTGGACGGCCGAGGCTGTGAGGGGTGTAAAGCGAAGGTCAGATTAATAAAGCCAGCATCTTAAAACCCGGTTAATTCACCATAGGCTCCAATCTCAGGGCATATATTATGCTTCCTATTATTAATTAATTGTAAATAAGTTAATCTCAATGAACCTTTAATCAACAATTGACCAAAGCATTGGTTGTTTTAAGAGATATCAACATTTTTTCAATGAGAAATTTCACAATCTCTATACTTTTATCAGTATTAATAAGCTCATCAATATATGGTCAAAATGACCTATCCTCACAAATAGACTTTGAAAAGCTGCAATTGTTAAATGAGTCCAATTTTACAGGTCCTGTTTTAGTAGGAGACTCTATTATTTGTTTCAACAGGTTTGGAAAATTATCTTTTTCGGTTAATCTGAAAAATTTCTCAGAGCCGAATAGCTTCAATTATGATAATACATTTTTTGAAGGATTAGACCTTAGAGAATATAGTGATTCGCCAGATCAGGTGTTTTTAGCGAATGATGGGTCGATATGGTTTGCTGGCTATCAAATCACCAGCGATACCATTATCAATTACTCTGAACAAATTTTTAACAACTCACTGGATGTAAAATATTTTCAAGTCGATGAAAATACTATTTGGGCTTATCAACGAGGTAGAAGCAGCATATATTCATTTGATGGTGTTAACTGGTCTCCGGTTGAACTCGTAGATTCCATAAGAAATTCACTTCAGCTAATTGATGTAGAAAAAAACTCCCAGGGAAATATTTATTTACTAGATAAGTTTACTGGTATTTGGAGGTTTGGAAACGACACAATAATCTTCAATGACGATTCTATTTCAGATCGTGCATTTAACACTGCAACCGATCTTTTTATTGATTCAAATGATAATATTTGGTTCTCGGAAGAACAGGAAAATTCTAATGTAGCTTCAATACGAGTACTTATCAATAGTGATTGGATTACATATGATGTAACAGAGGACATAAATGGTATTTACGGTCTCAATCCTTTCTCTATTTACGAGCGACCAAATGGAGAAATAGTGATCCTTGATGCATTGGGAATAAACTCCGTATTTAATGGTTCTATATGGACTTCAGAAACTAATTTTTCACCAGGACCAAAAGGCGTAGTGTTTGATATGGAAGGAACTGAATTCGTGCTTGGTTCAGTGCCGGGTCGAGTCGATGTTTCAATTGTTGAAAATGGAGAGTTTTCATTTGGCCGCGCCAACCGCTTAGGTGGTGAGAATTTGTCAAACTCCTATAATCTTGTTGTTTTCAACAAAGACTCATTATTTCATTATTTTGAAAACGTCACTTACAGCACAAACCTTAGTCTAAAAGATTCCTCCATTATAAATCCTGGTAACATAACTTTGCTCCCAGGTGAATTCAGTGGTAATGTTGAAAAAGCCGTGACAGATCCCACAGACAGTACTATTTATTTACTTGGACGTGATGGATCATTTTACTTCATCAATAAAGGTGGCGCTATTCAAAAAACAAACTTTAAAAACACCCCGGCATTCGGTGCAAATAATTTCACGATTGACAACTCAGGCAAAATATGGATTTCAAATGCTGATCCACGCTTCTCTCCTACCTCAGAGGGTGTTCAGGTGCTTGTAGATTCAATATGGACAGATGTCAGCCTATCAGATGGGATAGGTAGTTTGGTTGTTTATGACCTTACCCGGGGAAAAGATGGTAAAATATATGCAGCTCATGAACAGGGATACTCCGTTTATGATGGTGACGCATGGTCTTCAGTGAATATACCCGAAAGCTTTCCGGTTGGACTAATTACTAACATTGATGCTACATTAGATGGCCGTGTTTACTTCACAGGGTTCCAAAGTTATTTATGGTATACGAATGATGGTGTGAGCTTCAATCAATTAAATTTTAATAATGGTGCACTTACAAATAACTACGAAAACATCAAGATCAATCCTGATGGCATTTTATTTGCCCTTGCTTCAGGAAAGCTTCAAGTTCTTACCGAAGACCAACTATTTACCCTTGAGTTTGATCATGATATCACTGATTTTGCCTTTGGACTGAACTATTTAGCTATAGCCGCTCCAGGCGAAGGAATACTAATTTATAAAATTAATGGATTCCGCCCACTAGAGATTGTATTTGAAAAAACTGTAAATGCATTGGATGAAGTCATCGACCAACCTGGGAAATTCCTGGGTGAGGTTATAGCATTAGATGTAATCGATGGTAACCTTAATGTTCAAGTAGAAGGTAATGATAAATTCGCAGTAATTAATGATACCCTCCGACTTGTTGCTCCCCTAGATTTTGAAACAAATGAAGTAGAGAACTTTTCCCTCGTCGCAACAAATAGCAATGGTTATCAGATATCGAGGGAAATTTCTTATAATATTTTAGATTTTAATGAAAGGCCGGTTTTAATGCTTACTGACACACTTGAGTCATTCAATTACATTACTGCAGATTCAGTAGTAGGCATAGTTGGAACTGCCACTGATCCGGAAGGAGAACAAATTACCTATAGAATTGCCAATGCTGACATTGATAAACCTTTCAAAATTGATGCATTGACTGGTGAATTAAAAATCAATAACTACTCACAGATTTCAAGAGACACAAGTATTAGCTATACGTTAGGAATATTTGCATTAGATCCATTTTTAAATTCCGCACAGGATTCATTGGTGATTGTGCTTAAGGATAACTTGCCCCCTGAATTAATAAATACCAGCTTTACCGTAGAGGAAAATTCAGAGGTTAATACTGTCATAGGATCTGTTAGATATGAAGACTTAGATAGTGATATAATACGATTTGCTTCTGTGGATTCTAATTCTGTTTTTGAGTTAACAAATTCAGGTGACATCATACTCATTTCAGATACCCTGAATTTTGAAGACACCAATTCATATTCCATACCATTTATTGTTACTGATACTATAGATTCAGTTAGCTCTACTTTACAAATTGAAATATTAGATATAAATGAACCTGTATTTGCGATTAATTCGATCGATACTGCCTTTGTTATTAACCTTATTGGATTCATCATTGGGAGTGTAGAGGCAACAGACGAAGATGGCGATGAGCTTACATATACTATTCAAGGTAATGGTGACTTTTTTGAGGTATCAAATGAGGGCGTCATTCAATATAGTAGTATTGCCCCAGGAATAGGACAATATGAGTTTAATGTCATTTCCTCTGATGGTGAATTCTCAGCTACCACTTCGGTTCGTGTTGAGTTGACAACGGTTGTATCATTAAATAGTATAAATCTATCGTTTTATCCAAACCCTGTGAGAACAGAGATGTTTGTGGAGTCTGAAAGCGGCTACTATGCCGTCCATGATCTATCAGGTAAGCTTATAATTAATGGCATTTTTATAAACAATAGCATTGATTTAAATAACCTTGAAAAGGGGAATTACCAGATCATAATTGTTGATAATTTTAAAAATATTCAAACTGCAAGGTTTATAAAGAACTAGTAATAGTACTTTTTTTCCATTGTCATCTTATTTTTCCTGAAAATAGATAGTCTTCCGCATTCATTCCATGCCGGACAGGGAAGAGATAAGCGGTTTTAATACCTCCGCATGTCCCTCTTCATACTCCAGCACCGGAGCCATCAAGGTTTTGATCGCCTTATACAGGTTGGTATGATTGGATTGCGGTATATGGAGCGGTATTTTATAGAGTCGGGAATCACCCTTATCAAAAGGTGGTGCTATCCTGGACTGATAGAAAAAGGGGATCAGCGTTTTGCTGCAATTCAGGGCAATACGGTCGATCGGGTAGTCATCAAACAGTCCATTTAGCGTAGTATTGATATTTTCAAAAAATTCCACCGACTCCGCCAGTCGTACCCGCGATCCTGCTCTTGATTTTCCCTTCTTCTTGAGGTATTTGATCTGGCTCACACCCTGCTTTTTACGGGTCATATAAGCCGAAAAGGTAGTATGGTAAGTCATATCTTTACCCTCCATCAGGATGATGGCAGCAGCACCGGACTCAATGGAGATATACACCACCGTCGCCTCCTCACTTACCAGCTCAAGGGCATCATTCACCACCACATGCAACGGAAGGCGTATCTGACCTGCTTTTTCATGATTGCCATCCTCAACCACGATCGTATGACGGGCATGGTCATAATGGTAGTGGTCCATTGCAGCTGTTATACAATCAAACAGCTGCTCAGGCGGGAGATGATATAGATTGATCATAGCATGCTGCATCACCTGCAAAAGTATTCATTCTCCATTCAATGTGCAGATAACCCTTCCTGTTTTTATGTGGGCGCCTTATCGGGCTATCCGCTTTACTGCGTGCCCGCTCCTATCCCGGGCGCACCCGAGGTAATAAAAAAGCCCCGGCCAAAATAGACGGGGCTTAAGAAGAAAAAATGATTAGTCTAGCGCGCTTCCAGTATGTAGATTTCCTTCAGTGTTTGCCTTAATTGCTCATCCGTCCAGTTGTTGTCTACCATGGTTAACTGTACAATTACTCCCTTCTCTTCATCAAAATACGGTCCCTGTATCATCATTTCAGGAGCCTCAGAAATTTCGAGGTTCGGGTATTCTGATTCAGCATCGATATAAAGCTCAATGACCAGTGAGGTATTCCATTCTACGCCATACATCCTGCCTCTGTCAATGTAGCCATTGGTAATAGCAATCGTTGGGAGGCTGCCGTTTAAAAGCTCCCCCTCGTCAAAATAGAAATCGTCAAGATTCTCTATATACACAAAACTCTCAGCTACCTGTTCGGCATAGGTGATCATTTCGCTGGCGGAGAGTAGATTTTTAACCTTTTTCAATGACTTGGCTTTGAATTTTTTGGCTTCATCTACGGGTGCAGCCATCACACCGGCTATGAGCAAAATACTTATCAGTGTTCTCATGATCAATTGAATATAGATCCTGGTGTTGCTTTAAATACACATTCGTAAGTGAGCTCATTTCCATTTGCATCTAAATCACGTACCAGAATTGAGCCCTGTATTTCATTAGAAGATACCGATTCGATGGTAAGCAGCGAACTATCATCCCATCCCTGTATCATAAAAAGATTCTGGTTCTCAAAAGCTGAACTGCCCACAATACCCTGAAAATAGAAATAAGTCGGTGCAGGCCCGCCAAAAGGGAAAATCGAATAGGTTGTCGTAAGTAAATCCACTGGTCCGGTATCGCCATCATCATAAGGCATAACGATTTCTATGAATTCATTGAAGTTGCCTGCATTGATGGTGATCAGCCAGACATCTCTACGTTGCCCGATTTCAATCAACTCGGCATCCCGCGTTTGCTCAAAAATAGCAGTACCTGTTTTGCGTTCATTTATAGCACCCGATACCTGATAAATTCCTTCACCGGTACCAATGTCACTTAGTGTTGGTGACGCCAATGTTTCCATTTCTGTCTCAGCCTCCTCACAAGATGTAATGAATAATACCGTCATCAGCAGGCAGGTTGTGTAAATAAGGTTTTTCATTTAATTAGTTTTTGTTAGTTTAGATTCAAAAGTGAGCTAATGTGATGGAAAGTATTGTCACTCATTTGGGTGATTTTGCCTCCGGGGAGATTTTAATTGCTAATGTTACGGCCTCTACCCTGTTTTTAACTTCCAATTTGGTATAAATGCGTTTGATATAAGTCTTGATTGTATTCATTGAAAGATGAAGTTTTTCTCCAATCTCCTTATCGGTATAGCCTTCAGCTATCAGCGATAATACCTCATGTTCCCTGTCTGTAAGCGCATCAAATTTAAGCAGTGATAAATCAAGCTGACTTCTGCCACCAAGTATGGAGGAGTACCGCAGGCTGGCCAGCAATATGATGGTGAAAGCGATTATAAAAATAATCGGCGCGAGTATTAATTCAACCTCCGTTCGTGCCAATAAAAAATAACCAAGCTGAAGTATGATCAGCAATCCAGACACCGACCACATGCCAATGCGCATAAAATAAATCACATTGGTAGGCCGCGATTTATCAGGATGCTTTTCAATGATATAAAGCCCCTGTATTACATGTGCCAGCTGCAAAACAGGATAAGTAAAGCTAAACCAGTTTTGCTGACTAAACATATCCTTGATATAGGGATATTGATCATTTTCGGGCAAGGTAATTACATAAAACATGTCGTAAAGGATATACCCGACCAATATATAGGTAATAATATTTAGCGAAGAAAAAAAATTGATCTGTTTACCGCTCACCAGGTGGGCATAATAGTTCAGAAGTGGACCTAACGTCCGCAGCAGCAGGTATACAACGTAAATATAGAAAGGATAATGGCTTAACTGATCGGTAATGACCAGTATCTGCCGTAAAGTGGCAAGCGCTGGTATGATCATAATGATTAACCGGAGATAAAATTGAGGTTCACGGTTATTTCCGGTACCTAGTAAAGTACCCAGAGTAATTACGACAATATAAAATAATGCAAAAGCGTTTAGCGCTAATTCCATACGACAGAAAAAATAAATTTCAATTATATTGTTTTACTATGGGTAAGAAAAGTTGACATGTATAATCGGGATCGGAATATAAGTTAAAAATACATCTTTTGTGCTGTAGTGATTGAAACTCTGAAAGTAACCACTGACTGGCCTGGAGCCTTTTATCCTTTTCTTAATCGTACAATTGAATAATTTTACTGATTTGTTTTTATTGTATCATGTCAACACCAAAAAACATCCTGCTGGCGCGATTTCCTGAAACAGAGCCCAGACCATTTCATATTACCCATGTTTTTATCGGATTATTTATCGCCTTATTTCTCTGGTTTTTTAAACCCTTCGGACTTGACAATGTACGGGATGGCCTTCTCCGGATTTGCCTTACATTTGGCGCCATCACTACCGGTATCGGTGTAGTATACGACCTGGTCTGGTACCTGCTCAGGAGAAAGCGTGGCGTATTTCAGATCACCTTTATCGGATGGGCGCTGCACGCGCTTACACTGGTATTTCTGATAGCACTGGGCAATTTTATTTATGTGAATATATTGAGTGGCTGGAATGAAAATACAGTTCACCACCTAGGCCAGATGATGTTAAACACCATTGGCATCGCTGTATTCCCGGTTTTCTTTTCAGCCTTTATCAGGTTTAACCGATTGAAAGCATATTACCGTCATGAGGCCCAAAAAGTAGCGGAGCGGATACACAAAGTAGTACCTCAGCCATATAAAGTGGTGTTGCAAAAAGGGCAAACTGACGAAGTGATTATCGATCCTGATGAACTGTATGCTGTCGAAGCTATGGAAAATTATGCCTTGCTTCGCCATTACGATGGTGACAAAACATGGACAACCACCCTGCGTGCCACTATGAAATCTCTTGAAGAGGAATTACCCCCTTCTTTTATGAGGGTTCATCGCTCATATTATGCCAATCTCGATAAAATTGATAAAGTGGAAGGCAATGCCGCCGGACTCAACCTTATATTAGGTCCCTATGAAGTACCGGTATCCCGGGGCAATATCCAGGAACTTCAGGACAAAATGGACAGGCGGTAACTCATTTTACCTTACCAAACAAATATGCTTTCTGAGGTTGCTGGCTGCTCAGTACCCTTGCAGTGTCACGAGTTCCGACAGCTATGGGGTTGCTGTTCGTCACAAAATCTTGTCAATCGTCACAAAACCTTGTCATTGGTCACTATTTTTTGCTCAGACAGGACATAAACCGCATCATTGCTTCAAAAAAACAGTGATGCAATCCATACAATCCTCATTTCTGATCATTCATGTGGTCGCCGGCTTCTCCGCCCTTTTTATGTTCTGGATACCCGTACTACTCAGGAAAGGCAGCATTTGGCATAGTCGTGTGGGCTGGTATTATGTATATGCCATGTGGGTGGTGGTGATTACCACTCTAATATTGTGCACCATCCGTTTTTATCAGCATGACTATGTGATGGCGATGTTTCTGAGCTATCTGGCACTTATTACGGCCAACCCACTTTACTATGCTGTTGCAATACTAAAGCAGCGTACGGGGTATTCCAGCCGGTTCAGTATGACATACCGGTTTATGCATCTCCTGTTGGGTATTTATGCCGTCATTATGGTGCTGAGTGGTATATTCTGGGTGGATCAGGGCACACGCATCCTCATGATATTCTTTGGTATGCTGGGTATCAATGGCATCCGTGATGCCTTCTATATGACTTCGGTAAAAAAGCAAAACCGCATTGAAAATCACCGAAGTGGATTAATCATCACAGGTATTGCGGCATACACGGCTTTTCTGGCATTTGGTGGGCGTACGTTCTTTCCACCGGATCTGCCAACTATTATCCAGGTGGCCTTTTGGGTATTGCCTACCATTGTTGGCATTGCATGGCTGCGGCTGACAAAATCGCCTGCTTCATCAGGCCAAATTAAATCTTGATCAAACTGCCTAAACCATTCGCATTATATATTTGTATACCTTATGATAATGCGGCTCATCATAATAAGTTGTTTGCCTGTGTTGCTGTCAGCACAACACCTGATCGAACCGGTTGCCTTTTTTTCTACCTCTGAGCTGGAAAATCCAAATACAGTGGTCGATTCAAGGGGCAACCGCTATGTATGGTTTAACCTTATCCCCGGCGAAGAAATTTCACTGCAGGATACCCTTCTTCATGCCGCTTCGGAGATGGAAGTCCTGATCATCAAGCAGTTTCCGGACGGTACCGTTGCCTGGGACTCTACCTTCGATTACCACAGTGTGCACCGCATAGCCATCGACAGACAGGATAATATTTATATCGCCGGACTTATTAAGGATGAAGATCCCTATTTCTACCTTTCCATGATCGACTCTGACGGCGACCTGCGCTGGACATTCTCCGACCGGTCGCGGTTTATTTCACACGATATGCTGCCGGGCGACGACGGAGTATTTATTTTAGGTGAATGGTTGGGGTCTGCAGATGACTCGGTGTTTGGCATAGCCGTAGATCGCACCGTACAGGGCAACGACATCCTGCTCAAGATCAGCAACAACGGCCCGATGGACTGGGTCACACCCGGCATCCCCCCTTCCAATACGAAAAACTATGCCCTGAAATGGGATAACCGTGGTAATCTGATTTTTACCTCGATATACCGTGGTAGCTATGATATCACTGATGACAGTTTTAACGGACCCTTCAACGATGATCAGATCACCTATATTGTCTCCGTTGACCCGGTCACCGGGGCCCGCAACTGGATTTCATCTATCGATCGCCCCAGGTTTATCATCAGCGATTTTGAAGTGGTAAATGACAGCATGTACCTAGGTGGGTTTTATAAAGAAAATGCAGATGACGAGCATTTCAAAGCCTTTCTTGCCCGTGCAGATACCATGGGCAGGATCAGCCATATTACTGAAATGACCAATCCGGGCAACAGCCGCATCGAGTACCTCTACCAACATCAGGGCAATGTATATTTCACCGGATTGTCTGAAGGCACTTTCACCCTCGGCGATATTACGCTAACAAACGATTATGACTCTTCTTTTCCCTTTATCGGCAAAATCAGCCAGGACACCATCACATGGATTCGCAGCTTCAACCCGGTGTCCAACCGCGTGATAGAATCCGGCCGTTTCAAATACGGATATGCGCTTACATTTTTGGGCGATATACCCCTGCTCCACGGCAATTTTTCAAAAGCGCTGAACACTGTTCATGATACCCTAGTCACCTCCGACGAGAGAAAGCATTTTTTTCAGGCGCTCCTGTTGGAAAATTGTGATTCATCTCAGGCTGAGATCGTACGTGAAGTTTCCGATTTGAGTCTATGCGCCGGTCAATCGCTTGCATTTGACCGCAACCTGTCTGCCGATCCTGAATTCTGGAAAATCAGAGAAGGCAATGCAGGCGATACGCTCTTTACTGAAGATCAGCTTATATTTAGCAGCGTACCTGCCGGCATACTACAACTGGAAAACATTCAGTATTTCTGCCTGCAAAAACAGATCAGGACCTTGACAGTGAATACACTTGAAAATCCCGACCCACCTGAACTGGCACCGTATTACCCTTTTTGCGACTCTTTAGTACTTACAACAGCTGTTCCTGTCGAGCTATATGAGGAACCAGGGGGTGCGCTGCTCAACACTTCCGTTACTTCGCTTACTACGTTTGATTCCGATACGCTATACTTTTCTGTACGCAATGGTGGCTGTGAAAGTGAGCTTATACAGGTGGTTGCGGAAAAATTAGCCTCCCCTTCTCCTCCCATAGTGCCTGTGGATACACTCTTTGGATGCGGGCCTGAGGCCATGCTAAGCATTGAAGGTGACAGCATCGCCTGGTACGAAGATCTGCAGGATACTGTTCCGGTTGCATCAGCAAATATATTTTCTTTCAGCACAGAGCGTGAGGGTATTTATACTTATTATGCCGCACGACTGCAAGACGGTTGTGAAAGCAATCGAGTGCCGGTCAGTTTTGTCAGACAGGTGAACCCGCTGAAATTAGCACTACCTAACCTCATTACCCTCAACGGAGACGGCAAAAACGATCATTTTCATATTCCCATTGAAGAAAACAGCTGCACAGGTGCATTCGTGGGCTTTCAGGTGGTGAACCGGTGGGGTGAGCGCCTGTACGAAACAAATGATCCCCGTTTCCGGTGGTACCCGGAGCGAAGTGGTATATATTTTTATCAGCTTAGCTATGAATTGCAGGACGTCCGGGGTGACATTCTGGTGGTCGACTAAATAAATGATTAGAACATGGAAGATGAGATATTAAAAATGGAGTTGAAGTCAGCTCTGACCGGTGAAAAGGCACATATAACCTTTGACCACGCAGTTGATGATTTTCCCGTAGATAAGATCAATATCCGGGTGGGAGAACTGCCCTATACCGCCTGGCAGCTTGCCGATCATATCCGGTATTGTCTTACGGACATTCTGGATTTTATCCGCAATCCGGACTACAAAGAACCTGACTGGCCTGCTGACTACTGGACCTCTCAGGAAGGAGATCCGGCAAGCTGGTCTTCATGTATACAACAGTTTAGGGAGGAGCGTCAGGTATTGACGGATATGATCGATCAGCAAGAACTATCCGGTCCTTTACCCCATGCTCCTGAATATTCACTTGTCCGGGAGGTGCTGATCATGGCTAATCATATATCCTACCATACAGGCCAGCTTATGGTCTTGAAGCGTATGCTTTGAGATGTTAATTCACCACAACCTTATTTTTCGTGATATCTTCATAGAAATGGTGAATATCAAACATCTGCTGCGCTCCCAGCTTCTGTCCGGCCTGGCTGGAAAGGTACATCAGCACAGCAATAGCGCCTAAAACCGGAATTGCCCATAATACAACCGCATTTTTGCCCAGTGTGAGCAGGCTCAAACCCCACATTCCGATGAAAAGGGTAAGAATAGATAATGCAGCATAGCCGAAAAAGAAAAATGCCCACAGGGTTGGGTTTGGCCCGTATAAGCCGCGTATCAATACCTGGTTGTCCTCTTCTTCCATTGTTATCGTAAGCTGAGGTGACCAGATATGCTGTTCTTCTGCTCTGATCTTGATGGTAATATGACCCGGCAGATAGGTAAAAACAAAGCGGTTGTCCTTTTTCAGGGCATCACAGATATATTGCTCCAGGTCATGCTGACCTGATGCCACCATATGTTTAAAGCGAGGGCGTATACGAAAGCTTGACATAAGAAAAAACCCGGCAATCCATACCGGGGTGATATCATTTTATTTAAATAACATCAGGCCTCTGCCAGTTCAGTCTCCTCATTTGCATGAATAAGCTGGTCCTGAATGTTACCTGGTACAGGGGCATATTCCGCAAAATGTGACGTGAAGCTTGCTCTTCCCTGCGTAAGAGAGCGCAGAGCATTAGTATACCGATCCATCTCCGCCAGCGGTACTTTGGCATTGATCACCTGGTGATTGCCTCGTGTGTCAATACCCATGATAAGGGCCCTGCGGGTCTGCAGGTCGGACATCACCTCTCCTGTTAACTCTTCAGGCACCAGAATATCGAGTGCATACAGTGGCTCCATCAGTTTAGGACCGGCCTGCATAAAAGCCTGCTTAAACGCCCGCATCCCTGCGATCTTGAATGCAATGTCATTGGAGTCTACAGCATGCATTTTGCCATCATATACCATAATGCGTATATCCCGTACATATGAACCTGTAAGTGGCCCCTGCTCCATCACCTCCATTATCCCTTTTTGTATGGACGGCAGGAAACGCGCGTCAATTACACCTCCGACGATGCAGTTGTAGAATACCAGCTTACCGCCCCATTCCAAATCTATTTCCTGCTTCCCGCGGATATTTAATCCTTCCGGTTCAGGCATGCCATCTTCATAGGGTTCGATCCGCATGAAAACTTCGGCAAACTGTCCCGCACCACCGGATTGTTTTTTGTGACGATAGCTCGTATCAGCTTGTTTTTGGATGGTTTCGCGGTAAGAAATGCGTGGAGTAGTGTATTCAACCTCCAGGTGATATATATTTTCTATCATCCATTGTATTACTGCAAGGTGCAATTCTCCCTGTACCCCCAAGATCAGCTGCCGTAGTTCGTTTGAAAACTCATAGTTCATGGAGGGATCCTCGAGATGTATTTTATGCAATACCTCACCCAGCTTATCTTCATCGGCCTTGTTGGTAGCCTTGATTGCAGTAAACATCCGAGGTTCAGGGAATATTATGGGTGCAATGCCTTCATTGACCGTGGCAGCGCGCAACGTCTGATTGGTATTGGTATCCTTTAGTTTCAGTGTAGCACCGAGGTCGCCTACTACGAGTCTTTCTACCGGGTTGCGCTTGTGGCCGTCGATGATAAAGAGCTGGTTCAGCCTTTCAGTAGTTCCTGTCTGGTGGTTGACCAGGTCATCACCTTCTCTGACCTCCCCTGATATCACTTTAAAGAAGGATATTTTACCCAGGTTAGGTTCTATAAGGCTTTTGTATACAAATAATCGTGTTGGTGCATCGAGGGTATGCTCGATTTCATTATCATTTTCCGTAATATCAGGGTGGGTATCAACGGCAGATGGCGCTACGTGATCGATAAATCCCATCAGGCGGCCGGTTCCCATGTTATTTTTGGCGGAAACACAGAATACAGGGAATACATCATGATGTCGCATGCCTATTTTCAGGCCTTCCTTCATATGCGCCTCATCCAGTGTGCCCTTTTCAAAATAAAGCTCCATGAGGTTTTCATCATTTTCGGCAGCTTTTTCTACCAGCTCGTTATGCAAAGCTTCGGCACGCTCTTTCTCCTCATGTGGAATCGGTAGCTTTTCAGGTTTGCCACCTGTTGCCGTGAAGCGATAATATTTCATCTTCAGCAGATCGATGATGCCGTTGAATCCTTCCTGCTCATTGAGTGGGTATTGCATGATGGTTACGGCATTGCCGAAGCGCTCTTTCAGCTCCGCGATGGTATTTTCATAGTCTGATTTGGGATGATCAAGCTGGTTGACAGCAAAAATGGTAGGTTTGGCAAACTGGTCTACCTTATTCCAGATCAATTCTGTACCTATTTCTACCCCATGCTGGGCATTGATCACAAATACACAGGTATCGGCTACCCTTACGGACGAGGTGACCTCTCCGATGAAGTCGTCCAGACCCGGCGTGTCGATAATATTAATTTTATAATTACGCCACTCCGTATGAAGGGGTGTGGAGTAAACGGAACAGCCGCGTTCATGCTCAATTTCATGATAATCTGAAACTGTATTGTTGTCCTCTACCGTTCCCCTTCGGTTGATAAGGCCTGCTTCGAAAAGCATGGTTTCGGCAAGAGTGGTCTTGCCCGATTTCGAGCATCCGAGCAATACAATGTTTTTAATGTGTTTTTCGTCAAATACTTTCATATCTATAGATGTTACAGGAGGGTTAAAAATCTCTGAATCAGGGGGTAAACTAGGGGAATGAAACCTTAAAAATCGTGAGCATTATCATCCAAAGAGATGATTTACGAGGTTCTGTTAAGATATCATAGGGTGTTGTGATTAACAGCTACCATTCTTTTGCCTTACCATATATCAAATCAGCCAAGTGATTTCAGCCATCGGATGGCCTGATCATTGGAAGCAAAGACACGAAACGGGACGGGTTGCTTTTGAATGGTAAAAATAAGTTTGAGTGCCAACCGTACGGTGGCATGTGGTATGGTATATGCTATCCCCAGGCATTCCCGTGCGATGAGGTCTTGATGTTGTTGTAGCCATTTTGCCTGCATTCGCTGATATTTCAAGGGGGGAAACCGGGCCTCAGTGGCATCGAAAAGTAATGTGATATTTTGGCCACGTTCATAATTCTTCAGCGACTCATTCAGGTATACAGAAAAATTTTCACGGTTAGCCTTTGCTCCGGTAAACGTGATGGTGATGAATGGGTATGCTGACCGGTCAAATACGGCATATGGGTTCATATAACTAAGTTTCAGATATGAACCGATGAATAAAGTATTGGTTTGTATTATTCATTTAAAACTTATTTAGTTTAATTCTAAATTACAGATAATCAGGCATTTATATAAACATTACTTTCCATTATTGCCTTATAGTATTGAAGTTAGAAACGAACCAAAATTGAAAAATTATGAACACTTGTAGTCAATGTAATTACTGGCAACCTGAGGCACCTGTAGCAAAAGGAAAAGCAGATATGGGGGAATGCAATAAATTGAGTTACCCAGAGTCCACAATTAAGGAAGATTATCTGCTACCTGTGCTCAGTGATGAGGATATGGCCAAAGTCAAAGGTGCAGAATTTCTGACCAAAGCCAGTTTTGGCTGTAATCAGTTTGCGCAGGCCTGATACTATGCTTAATACATGCCGGTGCTGCCGGCATTTTTTTATACTACCTTGATCCTGCCGATATTTTCATTTAGCACCCTTCCGATCGGCTGTAAGTTATACCCCAGCTTATTTGAAACCTCCTCAAAACTGTCCTTATCATTCTCTCTTACAATCACGAGTAATCCCCCACTGGTTTGCGGGTCCGCAAGTAGCCGGAAGTCATCCATATCTGACGGCAGATCAACATTTTCTCCATAGCTGGCCCAGTTGCGTTGTGTGCCACCTGGCGTAGTTCCCATATCCAGGTATTTATCGGTAAAGGAAAAGCGGGGTATTTTATCATAGAAAATCTCGGCTCCGGATTTACTTGCTTCCAGAATCTCAAGTAAGTGGCCTGCCAGGCCGAAACCGGTTACATCGGTCAGGGCATTTACATAATCGTACTGAGAAAACGTTTCGCCCGGACTATTCAGGGTCGTCATGCTGTCCAGAGCCGTCTTCAGGTCTTCAGGCGCTGCCAGTCCTTTTTTCTGTGCCGTAGTCACCAGCCCGATGCCCAGCGGCTTGGTCAGATAAATTAAGTCATCCGGTTTTGCACCTGCATTGGTTTTCAGGTTTTTAACTTTCACCTTTCCGGTTACGGCAAGTCCAAATATGGGTTCCGGAGCATCGATGCTATGGCCACCGGCGAGAGGTATCCCGGCTTTTTTACAAACCTCCCTGCCTCCTTTCATGACCTCACCTGCGATGGCAGGGTCCAGCTTATCAATCGGCCAGCCCAGAATGGCAATGGCCATTATCGGGGTACCCCCCATGGCGTACACATCGCTGATAGCATTGGTAGCGGCAATAGCACCAAAGTCGAACGGGTCATCTACAATGGGCATGAAAAAGTCAGTAGTTGAGATGACTGCGTTTTCATCATCAATTTGATACACGGCCGCATCATCACGGGTGTCGTTTCCTACCAGAAGCTGCCGATAATGCTCATGCTGTTCTCCGGACAGAATAGTACTCAGTACGGCGGGAGATAGTTTGCAGCCACACCCTGCGCCGTGACTAAAGGCTGTTAATTTAATGCTCATAGGTTTTAATTAATTTATTTGCAATATCCTCCACACAAAGGGACGACATTTCCAGTGTTCCCACAATGGATTTACCTGCTTTGCTTATCCCCTTTTCATAAATGCGGTCATAATAGGTAAGTAAAATGCCGGCGGCTGCATAATGGTCGCCATTATCGATAAGTTCCAGTGCCTTTTGGGTTGATTCGGTACCCAGTTTTTTCTGGATTTCCAAAGTACCGTTTTTCAGCTGATCTTTTCCCATTTTTCCGTATACATCTACCAGAAACCGCTGTCGTTCGTGGCGGGGTATTTTGATGACAATTCTCTGAGCGTGATCTTTCATCTGGTGAAACAGAGGTTCCGGCATATGCACTTTGCCGATGGTGAACGATTCGTCTTCCAGCCATATCGGTCGGTCCGTATCAAGTTTTGATAGTTCATGAAAGATCATATTCTGAAACATCTCCGTTGTTGGCTGTAGATGTTGTAATTGATTGCCAAAGCTTGATCCCGGATGATTTGCAAGTCCTTCCAGATCAATTACCTGTGCACCCATGGCTTTCATGGCTTTCAGTATCTCAGTTTTACCAGATCCGGTGAGGCCAGTGAGCACGTTTAATTTAAGTGGTTTGTCAAAAGATTGAAAAGCATGATAGCGAAACGCCTTATATCCTTTTTCAAGTACGAAAATGTTAAAGCCATATTGTTCCAGCAGCCAGCCCATGCTTGAGGATCGCATGCCTCCACGCCAGCAGTAGATGCGGAAAGTATCGGAATGAAGTTGTTCGGCCTTTTCGATAAAAGATATCATTTTAGGGCCTACAAGCTCCAGTCCCAGCTTGATCGCTGCTTTCTGGCCATCGGATTTATACAGCGTGCCGATGGATGCGCGTTCATTGTCACTGAACAGCGGAAATGATATGGCACCCGGTATATGTCCTGCCAGATATTCGCCAGGCGAACGAATATCAAGCATAGGCAGGTCCTTAAGTAAAAAAACACCAGGCTTCAGTCGTTCCAAGGTCTACGTATTTTCAGTGCGTCAGTACTTTTTCGGGTGTATCAGTGGGCAAAGAGACACCGGGAGGCAGATCAAGGTCAGGGTTATCCGGTATGATTCCCCCGTCATTGTCATCGCTGTCGTCATCATCCTTGTCACGGAATACGATTTCATGAAAAACCTTGTATATCAACCAGATGTTGAAAATAATAAAGGGGATATACAAGGGGTGCTCCAGTATGAAACTCATAGCTCAGGGTGTTCTATATATCAATCCATATCGTGTGATTTTAGTTTGAATTTACACCATTATCATCTAAAAAATCATTGATTTTCATGTTTTGGTGCAGAGGTATTGGTGTATTTGACCATAGAAAACAGGATAATGAAAACAAAAAAATGTGATCATTGCAAACAGGAGGATGAGGTGATGTTTCGCATTCAGGTCAGAAAGGGCAAGGAATGGATTTTCGTTTGCCGCAGATGCCTGCCTGAGTTGCAGCAGCTTGAGCACTACCGATATGGCGGGACATGGAAATCATATCGACATTAAATTTCCACTAGTTCTAGGGATTGACAATCGGGTTGAAAAGGGAGACCTTTATCTTATTAAGAATCATTCTAAATAATATGTGTCAAAGAGAGCAGCAGGTAATATTAGTGTCATCCGGTCAACATCAGATTATTTATTGCAATAGTTGTGAGCGTTATTCATTGGTGTATAACAATTGTACAGCCAATTTTTCTATGGAGGAAATGCGGCGTTTTTATGATATGCTGGATACGTTGGAGGATCGTCATTTCTGTCTTGAGGTGGGTATCAAAAACATGGTATTGATCAAGGATCCGAAGATAAACATTGGAATGTGTTTATCCCGTGAAGATGTAGTGGAAATAAAGCAGGCTATTAATGAGTCGATTTTATTATTGGAGGCCATTCAAATTTTGCAGTCATGAAGGATCTGGAGCAGTTTGATCGTTTTATGATTATGGTGCTGGAAAGAATCAATGAGCAGCCATCGAGGCGGGCCAGGATCATCCGTGATGCTGTGCAGCAGTCAGGTTGTCCATATTTAAAAGAAAAGCTAGAGGGGAATACGGAAAAAAAGTTAGGAAGGCTTATTCATGAGATTTGAATTCATTGGTTTGTTCGTTGGTAGATTGGGCAGATGGTTTTGAGCAGGTATAAATGGAAATAGGGATAAAGGGAAAAAGGGATATAGAAATATTGGGATATAGGAATATAGCTATATCCCGATGTAAGGATACCTAAGGTGGATTGGCATATAGGAATATAGCTATATCCCGATATAGTATTGAGACGGGGTAATTCAGCTTTCTACACCTCCAATCAAGCAACCATATTTGAGCAGAAATCAAGAACCTGAATTTGCTGTATGAACTTTTAAATAAGAAATATCCGATCCCTGTATTTCATGTTAGATGCCTTGTCCTGAGGTACGATAATTATGGATTGGCATGTAGGAATATAGCTATATCCCGATGGTAGAATAAGTCAATTTATACGGCTATTTTACAAGCAGCAGGAAGGGCAGTGTTATAGTGAATCATTTTCATCTATCGGCATATAGGAATATAGCTATATCCCGATGGAGAGATAACTATCGGATTTCAGCATATCATGATTAGGAATTTATTATCGGCTTATAGCATTATAACTATATCCCGATGGTAGAATGAGTCAATTTATACGACTCTTTTACAAGCAGCAGGAAGGGGAGTGTTACAGTGAATCTATTTTTACATATCGGCATATAGGAATATAGCTATATCCCGATGGAAAGATATCTATCGGATTTCAGCATATCCTAATTAGGAATTTATTATCGGCTTATAACATTATAGCTATATCCCGATGGAGAGATGTCCTTCGGATTTCAGCATATCATGATTAGGAATTTTTATCGGCTTATAGCAATATAGCTATATCCCGATGGAGTATCAAAGACCAATTTGCCTAACCCATCTCAACCTTAATAACCTCTTAACCCCACCTGCTACCCAAAATAATCCCCGCCCTAGTCCTGCAGGTTGATCCGTGACTCGGAATATACATCGTAAATGGCCATCATCTCCTCCTGCAGGCTCATACTTCTGATATGTGACCGCATTTGCTCATGGTCCTCCGCATAAACCACATGATAATCGCTTTCCCAGATACTCCATACCACCATCATCAGCCTGTAGCCCAGATTATGTGTTCTGCCGTCCTCAAGCCACCTGTCAAACTGGTCCTCATTTAACGGTTTGCCGGTTTGTGATTCAAACATAGAGCAAAAATATATGCTTCTCCCTGAGTTGTATTCTGAAATTAAAAAATTAAATATTTCAACAGATTTTTAACTATCGGATGATTTTTTTAACCTACCTTTCCATATCCTATTATTATTGTTGATGAATACACAGCTTCTGGTACTGGCAGGTGTTATCCTGGTCGCCTTTATTGTTTTATTGCGCATTTTCCCCATAAACTTATGGGTTACGGCACTATTTTCAGGGGTTAATATACGCCTTATCGACCTTGTACTTATGCGCTTTCGTAAGGTCCCTCCCAAACTGATTGTAGACTCGATGATCCTGCTTGTAAAGGGAGGCATACGCAATATCGATTCCAATATTCTGGAAACACATTATCTGGCTGGTGGCAATCTGCGCAATGTGGTAAAAGCACTGATCGTAGCGGATAAGGCCAATCTTGATTTATCCTTTAAAAACGCCACGGCTATTGATCTTGCCGGACGTGATGTCCTGGAAGCACTCCAGATATCTGTAACACCCTACATGATCGTTGTGCCTACCATAACAGCAGTTTCTGCAGATGGCATTCAGCTTATTGCCGAAGCGCGTGTAACGGTAAGAACTAATATCGCCCAGCTGGTTGGGGGTGCGGGTGAAGAAACCATAACAGCACGTGTCGGACAGGGTATAATCTCCGTAATTGGGGAAACACGTGACTACCGCAAGGTGCTGGAGGCTCCTGAGGCTATATCTAAAAAGGTACTAAGCTCCGGTCTGGATACCGGAACCGCCTACGATATACTGTCAATTGATATTGCGGACATAAATATTGGTATAAATATCGGCGCCCGTCTTCAGATTGATCGCGCTCGTGCTGACCTGAATGTTGCCAAGGCGAGAGCAGAAAAACGGCGAGCTATGGCTATAGCCCATCAACAGGAAATGGAAGCTGATATCGAAAAGGCACGTGCCATTCTTATAGAAAATGAAGCTCTTATACCTTCTGCCCTGTCTGATGCCTTCAGGAAAGGACAACTTAGCCTTTAAAAAGCTTCCCCGATGAAAAAATAAAATGCCGGACCGTCTTCAGAAAAGGCCACATCAAAACGTGTGAAGATATCTTTTTCGGGAAAGATAAGAAACCTGACACCAGCGCCCCCCGCTATTTTCAATTTGTTTAACTGAAATGCAGCAGGTCTTCTTGCTACTGTTCCTGCACCAATAAAGGTAGCTGCTCCCCACCTCCTGCTAAAAGGAAGTGGTAAAAACCGGTATTCTGTCTGTGCTGCGATGATAGCCTGGTCTCTGTATCGCCCCAGATAATACCCTCGCATCAACGACTCCCCGCCCATTAAAGCCAATTGATTAAAGGGAGCTTCTCCGACTACATTCCGAAAATAGAATTGCGATGCCCAGACTTGTTTTTCTGTGGTTTTATGAAAATACCTGAGGTCAGTAAAATAAGTTGTGAATTCAAAATCACTGCCTGATGCCCTGTCGTAATGTATCACCCCTACCTCTCCAAACCATCCATCGCGCATATTTAATACATTATATCGTTCATCATACACCAGTCCTACTCCGATACCAAAGTTCTGAAATTGTTCCGCGCCTACAGGTGGTGGTACATCATCCACAGCTGTCCATGCCGATGAAAATAGATTCATATACTCAAGCTCTGCGCCAACATATAAATTTCCCCTTACCTGCCTGAGTACCCGCTCCCGGATGGAAATAGTACCGGCATTGATACGCCCATCCTCACTTCCGTCTACGTCAGGCCCGATACCATAGTAAAATAGCGGAAACTCCTGCCAACGCAGACTTCCCAGGAAAAACCAACTGTTCTTGTCGGAATAAAGGGCATGATCCAGCCATGTTCCATACTGTCGCTCCAGCGTGATAAAACTAAATGCATAAATCTCACTTAGCCGGTTTTCCGGATTCCGCTCCGCGTAATAAACATATAAACCACTTGCACCAAATTCCCATCGGGTCTCCGGAGCATAAGCTACAGTGGGATACACGAGTAGCTTTGGGTCATTTGAAGTGGAATCCTGAAAATAGTATTGATATATATTATTAAATACAGGATACTTAGTCTGTCCATTTACCTGACAATGAATCAAATAAAATAGAGCACCAGTCAGCAGCCACCTCACACCATTCATAGACAACAAATATCAGGACATTTTTAATAAATATTGATAGCATAGTTTATCCCTGTCATTCGCATTATGGGTTTTTGACGCAGCGAATGAAATGTATAGCCGATGTTTTCATAGATTTTTATAAATTAGATTCATGTTTTCACTTTACATTTAATGCCATGTCTCCTCGAAAAGCAATTATACCACAGGAAGTATACGATCTTTATGATGAATACGCACATAACCGCATCGATCGCAGGTCGTTTGTAGAGCGGTTGTCCATATTTGCAGTTGGAGGCCTGACTGTACCTGCAATTATGAGCAATATCATGCCAGATTATACACGCATACAAATTGCACAGGATGATCCTGCTCTGAAAACTGAAACGATAACCTATGATTCTCCTAAAGGTGGCGGAAAAATCGATGCTCAGTTGAGTCGTCCGAAAGATTCGGACAGGAAATTGCCGGGTATAGTGGTGGTACACGAAAACAGGGGTCTCAATCCTCACATTGCCGATGTGGGACGTCGCGCTGCTAAGGCCGGGTTTATTTCAATCTCCCCGGATGCCCTTACCCCATTAGGCGGCTATCCCGGTACGGATGATGAGGGTCGTACATTACAGCGGCAGCGTGACAGGTATGAGATGCTTGAAGATTTTATTTCAGCCTTTGAATACCTGAAATCACATCCGGAATGCACAGCAAATGTTGGTGTGGTGGGTTTTTGCTTTGGAGGATGGATTTCCAATATGATGGCTGTGAGATGTTCTGATTTAAAAGCAGCGGTACCCTTCTATGGCAGCCAGCCTTCACCCGAAGAGGCAGCGCAAATACAGGCACCCCTCATGCTACATTTTGGTGAGCTCGATTCGAGGGTAAATGCGGGTTGGCCGGAATATGAACAGGTATTGAAGGATAATGGCGTTGAATATAAAGCCTATTTTTATCCAGATGCCAACCATGGCTTTCATAATGACACTACCTCCAGGTACGACAAAGAGCAGGCAGAACTGGCGTGGGAACGCACCATTGAATTTTTTAGAGAAAAACTGGGTTAAAGGATTAAATTCAGGATATTGAAACCAAATGATAATTCCTTTCCGTTAACTTTTTTATTCCTTCTGATCGGGTTTATCTGGAGCGCGTGTTCGAAGGAACAAAGCTCAGCCGATATAACACCTGAAGCAGATAAGCAGCCTGATATAGTCAGCATTGAATTATCAGCATATGATTCATTAAGCATTGTCGGGAATAATACCCCAGTCCGGTTAAGTATAAAGCCATTTACAGACAGAGGAAAGCCTTTATATGGCCTTAGTCATGAGACTTTCCTTAATGGCAGATCCATTGGGAATTCTTTCACCGTATTGCCCGAAAGAGCAGTTATAAATTCGGTTTATGTCAATATCAATGGCATTAACAGTAATGAGATTTACATTACTGCACGTGAACCAGAACCACTTCCCGAAATTGAACTGAAGTTAATTTTTCATATCGTGCATGATGGCGAATCACCCGGACAGGGAATGAATATACCCTATGGTAATGTGGTTAACTGGGTTGAGGAGGCCAATAAGATATTGACTAATAATGACCTTACGCCTAATTCATTTGCACCGAATATTCGATTTAAACTTGCTGAATCGGATCCGGACGGCAATGCTTTGGAAGAGCCCGGGGTGAAGAGGGTATTACGTCCAAACAAAAATGCTACCATATTTTTTGAAGACTGGATGTGGAATCATTACTGGGACCCTGATGATTACATAAATATATGGGTCGGTGAAACCGGAAATAATGCGCATTGGGGTACCTATCCGGTTACGGATTGTTCACCTGATACCGTTTCAGGTTTATATCATTGTTTTGAAGGTAATCAACTCCCCTATATTACCGGAATAGCATTAATCTACAATCGTTTAGAACCAGGGTATCTTCTTCATGAACTCGGACATATGCTTGGGTTATTTCACACATTTAGCAATGGCGGTTGTGGAAAAGATATGGACTACTGCCTTGATACACCTCAATATGACAGAGAAGCATCAGACCCCTATCAGGTGTATCGCACAAACTGCTATAAGGGGTTTTTATTCAATAGCTACAATCCGATGGACTATTATTATGGTGACGAAATGGATTTTAGCTACGACCAGTGTTCGAGGATGCATCATGTACTCAAAAACGGGCTTTTCATCGGCACCGACCGATTTGAGGAATCTACCCTTCCTTCAGGTAACACGCAGGAGCTACGGAAACATTGGATAAATATTGAACCTCAACGTGTCAATTGTTCGCTTTGAGAATTCTACCGAGCTTTTCTGAGGGCTATTCGCAAACTCCTGAGCCTAACATTTTTCTATATCGAAATTAACTGGGCAGCAAAGTGATCACAATTTATACAAGTAACCTTAAGCTGGATAAAATTGCAGAAGGGGAATGCATAATGTGTTTTGAATAGATACTTTTATCCATTGATAATGACTAAATGTGATTGCTGCAGTTGGATGAAGATTAATCTTTAGTGTTGGCTATTAATCCACCCATGCGATACTGACCAGATCTTCTACATCAATCCGGAACTTACCAAATCGGGTACCTCCCACCACCGTGATTGCAGGCGGAAGTGCTGGTACAACGAGTTCCCCATATTCTTTCTTCTCTGTGCCGCTTACATCATGGCTTGCCAGTTGTACCTGAACGATATCACCATTCTTTTTGATCAGCTGCAGCTTCGCACCTATCGGTATATCCCTGATATTATCTAAAGCTTCTTGTTCTGTCATATTCTCTGCTTTTTGCTTATCTAACAAGCATGAAAAGCATCTTGTTTGTAAGCCATCGTATCACGGCCATAGAAAACACAGGAGTAACCGTGCCGGCTCAACAATTGCTGCGCATCCCTGTAGTCGGCAGGAGTCAGGTGGCTATGCTCGAAGCAAATGATATCCGGATGAATATCCTCAAAAGGTATCATCCTCAACACCTCAAAATCAAAACCTTCTGTGTCAATATATATTGCCTTAACATCCTGAAAATCAAACTCTTCAATTATTTTATTAAACGTAACAGTTCGTATTCTTTCTGTCGATATCCAGGAGTTTTTATCAGGTAGATTTATACCTTCTTCTGCTGCCTTTCGGGCTACATATCCGTTGGCTAAATGTTTTTCCAGTGTAGAACGGTCAAATGACGTGAGCCCCGTAGCCCACCGGGCTTCAGAGAAGGCTATTTTGAAAATCTCCTTTTCTCCCTCCTGTTTATCCAATGCAGCATTGATTAATATAAAATGCTCCACAGCACTGTAGTTGTGCCGGAGCCTTTGAAAAGAAACGGGGATTGGCTCCAGTAGTACGGCTGCAGCATAATGATGCATATACTGACGTATGAAGTCTGCACCTGTACCATCATTGGCCCCTATTTGTATTGCTTTTATTTTGTTATTTCTATTGAAATAATCGGATAGCTTGTTGTGAATATTGGCAAAGGAAGGATAATGAGCTCTGCCGCTTAAATACTTACCTATCGTTTGGTAGGGATAGCTCCATTTAACACGTTTATACCAGATCATGAGGATCTAATCGATGGTTGTTCGCAATATGGTGATCATTTGAAGAAAAAACAGGTTTCATGGCTTATAGTGTAATACCAAGGGAAAAATAAAAGCTTCTTGGTGTAGCTGGCATAATACCCGGCCCGGGATAGCTTTCTGCCCTTCTTGTAAAATAACTGGCGTTTAACAGGTTATTCACACCGGCTGAAACCCTGAATATGCCATACCCATATTCTGCTGAAAGATCCATGACATGATATGACGGTACGATACCGGTAAGGGCATTGGGATTGAAAACTGAATTGGTAGCATCAGCGTACTGCTCATCCACAAAACTCCATTGAGCACTAACTTTTAGGTCATTCACAGCATAGTTAATTCCACTACGCAACATAACACCCGGTACATATTCTACCTTATTGCCTGCAATGGCGTTATCCCTGGATCGGGTATATGTGGCATCTATTAAGGAAAAATTGTTAAAAAGTACCAATTGCTGATTACTGTCGCCTAAGCCGAGAGATTTTAGTATATCTACTTCAGTATACGATTCAATGCCCATGTGCCGGCTGTCGCCAACGTTGGTTCTTAGCAATGTGGTGCTTCCTGCAGGCAGCAGAATGCCTATCCGATCATTATATTCCAGCCAGAATAGGCTGACATCAAGTTTCAAAAACGGTAACACTTCACCTCGGATGCCAATATCGCTGTTGAATCCGCTTTCATCTGAGATAAGGCTATCGAGTATGAAATTAGGGTTGCTCAGGCGCAGGTCGCTAAAAGTAACCGAACGATAGTTCTCGGAGAAGTTCAGGTATAGATTTAGATTTTCATTTAGATAATAGCTCCCACCTAAACCCAGTAATACAAAGGAACGTGTTACAGATCGGTTTTCCTCAAACACGTTTTGTGTCTGAATGTTACCAGCAAAATCCCGGATGGTCTGCTTCCACGTACCGGTAGCATCCGTACGAATATATTCGAACCTGATGCCCGGGGTAACGCTCAGCTGGTCGTTGATATTAATAATGTTTTCAGAAAACAGTGCGATATTTTCACTTGGGAAATCGTAGTCAAAATTCTCGGGGTCCTCAGGATTTAACAGAAAGAAATCAGGTGCCGTTGAGGAATTGGCATCTCCTTGCCGGCGATCGGTAAGCCCACGATAATATCTTGCTCCCATTACAAAAGCCGACTGGTTTTTGAACAATGAATAATATTGAAGCCATCGTGCCTCGGTGCCGAAGTTGTTAAACTCATCAGTGATGAGAGTACGGTTCATATTTGGATTATCCGGCCTGTCGATCTGCTCAAGATTGCCCAATGCATCCCGCCCGGAATGAAGGAGAAAGCCCCTGATGTTAAGCCTCGCTGACCTGCTTACTTTATAGTCAAGGTTTGAGGCCAGCAGGTTCCAGTTTACCTGAAACCAGTTCCTGTTTCTTCTGGATATATTCAATTGCCCGGCTTCAAAGTTATCATCAGTAAGGCCACCGGGTTGCTGTGCATCATATTGCATATGCGAATATTGGATATCCCACGATAGCTTTTCACTAAATGTGTATTCCACCCGACCGAAAGCTGTATGGGAATTGAAACCTGAATTTGGACGCCATCCGTTCCCCTGCCGGTATTGATAGTAACCATAATAACTTACATTTCGGGTTTCTCCTCCCGCGCTGGCAAATGTATTGATAAGTCCAAATGAACCAAAGGAATGATCAAATGAGAAACTGAAGGGTTTACCTTTTACCTCTTTCAATTTGAAATTCAGCATACCGCCAAATTGGGTACCGTATTGAAGAGATGCAGCACCACGAACTATTTCTATACGCTCTACTGCCTGCATGGCCGGCATATAATAGCTTTCCGGATATCCTAAAGCATCTGCACTCATATCATAGCCATTCTGACGGGTATTGAAATTCGCGGTGCGGCTAGGGCCAAGACCGCGGGCAGCAATATCAAGCTGAAGTCCGGCATAATCACTTTCCCATATATTTAAACCCGGAACTTTGGCGAAAATCTGACGCGCATTGTTGTTTACCTTATTGGCTGCAAAGTCATCAAGCAGGATGAGCTCATTCTTTTTTGCCTCGAATATGGAGGTGCCTTCAATGGCATTTAATCGGGATATTCCACTTGTCCGTTCTCTCCTGTCGGCTACTTCTACATTTTCCAGGCTTCTGACCATCTCACCCAGGTAAAAATTTAACTCAACAGGCCCTCCTACTTTGACCGTTTTTCCATCTACGGCACTCCCCAGCAGGAAAGCTTCAATCCTCCATTGGCCTTTATCAAGCAAGAGTTTATAGCTTCCATCAGCACCAGTGATTACATAAATGTCTGTCGAAGGAATGAATACGGTTGCTCCTTCGACAGCAGTAAGGGAGTCATCAAGGTACACTTTTCCGGAAACCTGATATTGCTGGCCAAAGAGCACATGAATGGATAAGAAACAAATCAGGTAAGTAATTCGTCTCATCGTGATGATGTATAGGGTAAAATCCAATCCTTATGCTGCCAGGTATCTCTTAATTTCGTCAGGTCCCTCTCCGGGTCTACAATGAGCTGAGCCGGCCTTCCGTTTAAGGTTACCCATGCCTCAGCTCTCACTACAGGATCGATCATTCCATTAATCATGAAATGATTTTCAAGGAAATGAGCAAACTGCAAAATCAAGTCAGGTTGCATGGCCATTTGTTTTTCCTGATGATCACTCAGGAACTGCCGGTTAATTACCGCACCTTCTCTCCCATTTTCTCCATCTTTTACATAAAACGTGGCAGTTCCGGCTTTTTCCATCAGCATGACGCGCCATGAAAAACGGTAGCCCTCTTCTGTCCAGAATAAATTATCAGGATATAGCTTATACCGCCAAGGAAATAAAAGCTGAACAAGGAAAAACACCAGCAGACCAGGCAGCACAAAGGGCCTGAAGTTTTTTGTAGGACTAAATTGATAAACGCGTCGATTTTTATTGCCTGTAAAACCAGATAAGAAAGAGATGATTTTTTCATGTACAGAAGAAGGAAAAAAGATTGTGACTGCAAATATCATGACCAAAGGAAAAATACCAATCTGAAATAATAAACCGGTAAGAGCGTGGAAAATAATCACAGCGGCATAGGCAATCCATCTGGTTTTCCTCCACAGCAAGCCAAATACGATAAATGTATCAAACAACATTCCGGCCCAGCTGAATACAAACGCAGTCTCTTTATAAGCGAAAAGAGGTCCGATAACAGGAAGACTGGTTTTAGCTGGAAGCCAAATCGCGAGTGGAAGCGCATGAAAAAGCCAGTCGTAATTGATTTTAGCCAATCCGGCATAAACATATACGATAGCAATCTGTAACATAAAAATGCTTATCGTCCACCTGCTAACCTTATGTGAGGCAAGATGGGGCTTCCGGAGCACATCCATTGAAAAATAGCGATTTGCCGGCACAAAAATTAACAGGAAGGCAATGATACTTACAAAATAATAGTGGTTTAAATAAAATGTAATGTCAATCAACTCAACATAGGTGAAGCATAGAAAAAATAAAACAGCAAAAATGCGATAGTAAAAACCTGCAATAATGCTTAAACAGGAAACCATCATTGCTATAAACACAATATACATCCCGTTTCCGGGTAAAGGCTTTACCCATTCAAATCCGTAATAGTGAAAATGTAGTATCGGGTCGATCAGCTGCGTATCTACCCAACCCATTGCCATATACCGTACTGTGCTGAATAACATGACAATACCAAAGCCAATACGGAAGGTAACCAAAGGAGCAGCTGATACCGGCTGCTCCAGGTATTGAACGATTCTATGGTAAAATGCTTTTATCAACCCGTTACTTCTCATCAATCACCATCACCTGAATTGAAGGTAATGCTGATGCCTAATAGTGAGCTCATCGAGCTTTTAAAATTTGCCGTATTGGTTTGTAATTCATCCCTCAGATTCCGTACTTCATCTGTATCAACCACCGTCGCAAGTGTTTCGCCCGGTATCGCTACGATAGCAGCATCAATCCTGCCGATAGCTTCTTTTGTCTGCAGGATAAGGTCATCTCCACCCACTACTGTCTGCAGGTATTCTTCAAATCCGATTAGGTTTTCCCCGGTTTTAGATTTCCCTTCCCAGATATTTACCGAATTGTCAAAATGATTACGGATAAGAGTTAGCGAAATACCACTGTAATAAGCTTCTACCAGACGCGGTTCAGGACCGGTTTGTCCTGCAGTTAAGCCAGCCGGAAGTTCGACTTTAAAATTCTTAAGGTTTTCATAATCCTTTACAAACTCGTTGTACAGCTGGGAGATGGAACTGCCCGCAGAGGTGCCATCACTGCTGATAAACTCACTGAGGTATGTAGTATTCCATTCTTCTACTATAGCATCGCAGGTGGTTTTCAGTTCATCCACCAGGATATGCAGGTAGTGCTTTCGGTCATCATCGTATCCCTGTATTATGTCGGCAATGGTTTGTTCATTCCCATAGATGAGGTATTCAATTGCATAAAAACCACGCACATCCCGCTGGAAGCTTGATGTGAGATTAAATTCAGGGTCGGTAATATTAGTTTCAATAGCATTTTCATTTACAGGAAATACGCCTAAAACGGTAGCAAATGGACCCAGAGTAAGGTCAGCAGGCCCAAACCCAAAGGCAGAACAATGCTGATAATCGATTGTAGCCTGTTGCCAGCTATCCCGGAGGCGTTGCAGGTTTTCCTCCGTAGAATTTGTAATAAATGCATCCGCAGCTGTTTCCAGCTGTGTTACGCTTTGCTGTAGTGCTTCAAAATTTGGAATTATAAGCCCTGTGGCCAGGCTCTCCAGCATGGCAGCCCGGTCAAAACTATCATTATCTCTCCCTGACTCTCCTTCTTCACAGGATGGTAGAGTAAATAGCATGATCAATATGATGGAGATGGCCGCTATGATGCTTTTTAGTTTCATAAATATGCTCATTTTACACCCTTATATATATGTAAAAACCCTGGCGCTGAGGCACCAAGGTTAACTTCCATTACTGCAAAACTTCAGGATGGATCGTTAGAGAAAAAGCTGGTCACTTCTTCATCGGAAAACCCGTAAATATCCTGTATAATATCGACGATCTGGTCGAGGTTATTGATCAGCTGTGCATCATTAAGAAACTGATAACTTTGAGGTTCATTACCTTCAGGTGCCAGCAGCAGCTCAAGAATGTCATCTATCTCCTGGTCTGTAATCACTTTTTCGGATAGCCCTCTGAATCCGTGAGCAAATCCAACCCCTTCTGCGTAGGCGTGCATCGCATTTCCTAGGACTTCCTCGTCACCATCAGCTGTCTGCAGGAGGTTTTTAGTAGCATTACAATAGAATATCACTGTAGCAAAGTTGGATCTTTCCCATGCAATCAGGTAATCTGCAAGTGCTTGATCACGGATATCATTATACTCACTTCCCGCTTCGATGGCTGCTCTTGCAGTGATCAGACTGTTTCGTATATCATAGAAAAACCCTGTTTCTGTTGTTTGATTTGATCTCCTTCTGGAGTAAGTAGCAGCCGCAGTTGTGGCGGCAGGATCAAACGTCGGGTCAGCGCCATGAATCTCCACTAATTTATCTATTGCTGCCGGATCGCTCAGCTCGCAGTTTATTACCGTAAGCGCATGATTGTATAATGCAGCGCCAAAGGCACCCTTCTGGATCATTTGTTCCAGTTCAAGGCCATTTTCATCGAGTAAGCGTGTACCCAGCAGGCCTCCTTCTTCACCTTGTGATGGTGTCCCTGCTCCGGGATTTATAAATGCATCATCATCATTTGCTGCTTTTACAAGCTCAGTGAGCCATCCTTCGGTGAGTGTTCGATAAGATGGCAATGTCACCGCAGATAATGTCGACGGATATGCGATATCATTTACCGGTGTAGACTGAGCATCAGCCTCTGCAGCATTAAGGTCACTGGTAAGTGACGATAGCGCTGTAATAACGGTATTTTCAGCAGTTACATTAGTAGCGTATGAGGGTGAAACGTAGTTGTCCGGAATGGAAAGTTGAGGTAAATTATTCTCCTCCTCACAGGATGAAAAGAGTAGTATTGTGAATAAAACTATACCTGTAAATTGAATTTTCATGTGTGTATTTTATTTAGATTGATTCTTAATGGCCGTAAAAGTAGGGGTATGCACAAGAACCGGCAATCGCTACTAGTAGTGAATTTGTAGTAACCATGTTACCGTGCCGTTAATTTTATTATCTAATTATTTTCACTAGTACTAGTTATTGTGGCCTATGGTCGGGTAACCTAATTTTGGCTCTTGTTTGATTTAGCATCATGAGGGTTCCCCTTTTATTATCAGGCACAATTATTTTTATGGCACTTGGTACGGCCGGTGAATTGTTTTTGCTGGGACATTATGAGGGTGGATGGCAACTGGTACCCATCCTGATTATCGGTATGTCACTGTTTTGCATGATCATTATGTTGGTCAGGCCGTTGAGGTTGATAAACAGGGTATTTCTTATACTTATGCTGATAAGCTGCCTTAGCGGCTTGGTTGGCATCTGGTTTCACCTGAAGGCAAACTACGAATTTGAGTCTGAGCTTTATGCTTCCAAAAGTTTTAGCGAAAATATGTGGGCCAGTTTTTCAGGAGCATTACCTGCATTAGCTCCGGGAAGCATGATTGTATTCGGGCTGATTGGGATCGTTTTTTCACAACTATTTAAAAATAAACTACTTGTAAAATGAGAAACCTACTATTTATTAGCATGATCCTGTTTGCATTTGCATGCCAGCAGGAGAAAAAATCGACAGAGGAAACTGCAGACACTACCAGTACGCAGGAAGCACCGACAGATGTAGCTGTCATGGAAGGCAGTGCAGTGGTCAATGCCAACCTGGCAACAGAGGATGAATTACTAGAGGCCGGCTTAAGTGATGATCAGGTAAATGAGATACTGGAGGCCCGACCATTCATTGATATGATGGACCTGGATGCCTGGGTCAACAACTACTTTGAAGGTGAGGCGAAAACTGATCTGTATAGAAAGGTGTTTGTGCCAATGAATCTGAATACAACTGCCGAAGACGATTTTAAGATCATCCCCGGTGTAGGTGACCGTATGGCGCATGAATTTGAAGAATATCGCCCTTATACTTCTGTCGCACAGTTCAGGAAAGAAATCGGTAAATATGTTGATGAAGTTGAGTTAGAACGGTTTCTGCAATATGTTTTTGTGCCAGTAGAGCTAAACAGCGCTTCTGAAGAGGATATTCTGGCATTACCAGGTGTGGGTGAACGGATGACACATGAGTTTGAAGAATATCGTCCCTACAGCAGCATGGAGCAATTCCGAAAGGAAATCGGCAAATATGTAGATGAGAAGGAACTCTCCCGGTTGGAGCGACTGGTTTACCTGAAAGCTGAGTAAGCACAGCAATTACATAAAAATAAAAGGCTCTCTTTGAGAAAAGAGAGCCTTTTATTATCATATTAAGATCAATTCTTGGATATTAAATGGATAATCATAAAGAAAAATCTCCATCACGTAGTTGTAAATTACTTTAACTAAAAAATGCCGTTACCATGTCTATTGCTCATTTTACTGAGCCCTACCCATGACAACGGTCATTCATACTTTCTCTTTCATTTATACCTGTGCCGGTTTGCCCGGAGCCATCCTGGTGCCGCTATCTCCCTTGTCCTTCCGCCGGGGCACTAAACCATAGGTGAACTGGTGGGCGAAATCCTTAGGAAATTTTTCATCCTCAGGAAAGCCGAGCTCTGTGTAGGGATCCTCGTCGGGAATATATGCGGTCTTAAACAGATAATCCCACAGGCTAAGGCTGATTCCGAAGTTCACACCGTCCTTATGGCTTTCGGGTAAAGCCTTGCGGTGATGGTGCAGGTGCATCACCGGATTGTTGAAAATGTACTTCAATGGTCCGTATGTAAGCCTGATATTGGCATGATTGAGGTGCCCGATTGCGATAGCTGCAAAGTGCACAATGTACGCCTGCTCAGGTTCAAACCCACCCAGTACCATGACGGCCATTGTTTTCAGCGGCTTATACAGTATGTTTTCCATCCAGTGATACCTGAAATGTGCTGCAAACCCCATTTCTTTTACGGAATGATGCACCTTATGGAAATTCCACAGAATGGGATACCTATGAAGCAATACATGCGTAAACCATTGTACAAAATCAGAAATGATAAAGAAAATGATAAGCTGTACCGCTGCAGGAAGCGAACTCATATCAAATAGTACAAATGTCTCCAATGGCAGGCCGACCGCCTTCAATGTATCCCTGAAAAGCGAGTAAAAACCACTGACTGCTATGGCAAAAACCACGAAATTGAAAAACATCCACCCTAGGTCCAGCCAGAAATCCTGCCTGATTTTCGCTTGTCTCTTGCGCCAGGGAAATAATAACTCGCCTGCATATACCAGCGCGGATATCAATACCAGTCCCCAGAGGTAATTATTGTACCAGGGTACATCGAAGTAAAGCGATCGTAAGTTCCAGTTGAACGCCCCAACAATCGCATTCCATGCATTCTCTATCATCTTTATTGCTTTAATTTATGAATTCCAATCTATTAGATATGTATTAATATTCATATGTTTATTTAACATACAGGTCTTTTTATTGGTTCGTTAATACGAATACTGAATCACGCTCTACCGGCTGTTGATGCCATGTCCATTCTACCCATGAGCCATCGAAATTCCGAACATTCTTATACCCCAGCAGCTCTGTAAGTACAAACAAGGTATGCGCTGAGCGTACTCCGGAATATCAATACGTAAAAACAGGGTCCTCTGGTGTAATGCCAAGTGACGTATAGATCTCTGTTAATTCTTCTTGTGTTTTAAATCGGTGATCCAGTTCATTTACCGCCATCATCCAGTCAATGTGGACACTTCCGGGTATCCTACCTCTGTCGAATGATCCTGATTTCTGTTCTTTTCCACTATATTCATCAACGGAACGGGTATCCAGAATTGTGGTTCCTTCACCGATTGACATTTCAGCTAATGTGATCAATCGATGCCCCTTCCCTTCTGCAGGCAGCTCAAATTCTGTTGGTGGATAGTTGGCAACCTCCATGGAGAGCTCATTTTCCATCGACCAGCTTACAAATCCGCCATTTAGTATGGCCATACGGTCAAATCCATAGTGATCGAGGATCCACCAGAGGCGGGCTGCTTCGCATGAGGCCCTGTCGTCATATAATACCAGAAAATGGTCGGAGCGTATGCCTTTGCTGCCCAGTACGGCTTCGAGTTGTTTTTTTCCGGCCAGCATGCCATCATATGGAAAGCTATCGTGCTGTATTTCGGTTCGCCACAGGTTAATAGCACCCGGAATATGCCCATTCATAAAATCCTCATGCTTACGCAAATCAAGAACCTGGATGGTATCGGAATTCAATATGGCTTTTAATTCATCCGTTTCCATCACATACCGGCTTGCAAAGGGCTTATTATCCTCATTTTCGGGAGAAGTGCAGCTAACCATAGCCGCGATGACGATAAAAAATTTAATCCAGTTCATACCATTCGATATTCGTTAAAGGGGCTCTCCTTCCTTTTTCCTGTGGTGCATAATTTGTAGCGAGATAGGTGATGATAAGGTCTTCATTATCTCCAAGGTCCCACAGGTTTTGGGTTTCCTGCATCCATTCAATGGTGCTTTTCCACCCTTCCCGCGTCATATGGTTTTGGGTAATGAGTCTGGAAGAGTGGCAAGGGGTACAGTTTTGAATTACCGCATTAAGTCCTTCACCTGCTTTCAGGCCGGTATTGACGTGAATTCCGTCCACAATTTCTGCAGCCAGTGTATTCTCGGGTGTTTTAGTTTGAGAGAGTGTTGTTTCAGGCGCTGGCTTTGGTGATATCTGTAGATATGGCCAAGCCAGAAATGAGAAGGTGCCAAAGAGTAGCAGGGATACCACTACTGCCAGGCTCCTTGCGAGTCCGATCACTTGTCTAATGTACCGGTTGTAACTGTTGTTATCCATCACTTTAAACTACTTTGACAGCAATGCGGTGGCAGGCATTGTTCAGATATCCTTTCGGGTTCCACCCCGGCAGCACCATCGGTTGGGCATTGCCGTTGGCATCTGTTGCTCTGGCCCACACTTCATAATATCCCTTAGCCGGAAGCTTTACTTCTGCTTTCCAATGCTGCCATGCCAGTCTGTTTTTCGGAGGCTCTAAAGTGCACGTTTTCCATGTCGAACCGAAATCGATAGAGTATTTCATCCTGGCGACAGTAAGTTCACCCGCCCATGCATGTCCTCGTACCTCAAACGACTGTCCCAGGTCTACTACGGCCCCGGATTTCGGGTAGGTAATCAATGACTTCACAGGCATAGATTCGATGATGCACATATCTTCATCCTTGACCTTTTCGCCGGGCGCTACGGGCTCACATGGGACACGATAGGAAGTACCCATCATCTTTTCTCCATCATGCACTTTGTTTCTTATACTCAGGCGGCTCAGCCATTTTCCTGAAGTCGAGGCAGGCCACCCCCCTACTACCATGCGCAGCGGATAGCCGTGGACCAACGGAATTTCTTCGTCATTCATCTGATATGCAATGAGTGTCTCATCCATCATTGCCTTTGAAATGGGAATACCTCGTGAGATTGGATTTTTCGACATATCGCCACTCAGGTGAAGGTCTGTGCCATAGTAGCCAATGTAAACGGCATCTTCCTTTATCCCTACATCCTCCAACAGGTCGCGTAAACGGAGGCCTGTCCATTTTGCACAGGATATAGCGCCTATCGTCCATTGATTGCCCTTTGCCGGAGGATTAAATTCACTTCTTCCATTGCCAGCGCATTCGATCGTGAGCTGGTAGCTATATGGTTTGAATTTTGTTTTAAGGTCTTTCAGTGTATATTCCTTTGGCTGCCGTACGGACTCTCCATCAATACGCAGCACCCAGTTTTCGACATCGATATCAGATGGTACCAGGCCATTATTACGAACGAACATTTTGTCGGCCGGTGTGATACGATCATCCAGAATATGTGCCGGTGATTCGACATTCCAGGGTTTATCATTAAGCACGACCATGTCCTCATGTTTGTCAAAGAGGCGGTAAAAATCATCAGGATCTCCAATGGGTTCGTAGCCTTCAGGCATAAATTTGCCAAATACAATCGAAGTGCCGAATGTACTGGTAAGCGCCAGTAGCCCTGATTTTTTAATAAATGATCTTCTTGAGTTCTCTTTCATAGCAGTGAGTATGCTAGTTAAAAATAATCTGAAAAGAGAACAGTAACAAAAGTTACATATTAGAATACAAGTCCAGGCTTTGGCAATGGGACGTGAGGCGTATATGTAGCACGGTTAAGCTATGGCATTCATTTACTAGTGATTATAAAAAAAAACACCTCTGAGGGAGGTGTTTTTAATATCTAAAAAATCATTTTTATTCGTGATCTGCAATCATTTGCTCATGGTCAGCTTTGATTTTTTCGTGTTCAGCCACCATATTTTCATGCTCTGATTTCATCATTTCATGATCTGACTTCATTTTTTCATGCTCAGCCATCATCTCTTCAGATGTAATCTCACCAGAGGCATGCTTTTCTTCAAGCTCCTTGTGATTTTCTATTATAGCTTCATGTTTTGTGATCAACTCGGCATGCTTTGCAATGATCTCATTATGCGCAGCTTCCATCGCAATATGAGTACTGTCTACTTCGTCGCCTGAAGCAGCTTCATGGTCGCTTACCATCTGGTTATGAAGATTTTCCATTTCCTGATGCGTTTTTTCCATTTCATCATGAGTGGCTTCCATTTGGTCGTGTTCGGCGACCATGTTTTTATGTTCTTCAGATTCTGCGGGATTTGTAGTGCAACTACTAAAAATCTGCATTGAAAAAAATAATGTTACGAGTAAAATTATCGGATAGGATTTCATAAAAAATTTAGTTTTGAATTATTGAATAAAGTTAATGCATTTCTGATCAAACCTAATCTTTTCTATCCAAAAAAAATACTTTATACGGAATTACGATTATTGGCCAAATAATTCGAAGAAGTCCTCTGTATTCGCGATGTCCTCTATTTCCAGAATCCAGCACACCTCCGCAAAATCAGAAAAATCAAGACCTCCTGCTGCAATGGCTTCATTCAGATATCGCCCATCTGCACCGTTAAATTGATTGGATAAATCAATAGCCAGCTGCCATATGGCAGATAATTTCTGGCTTTCCTTGAATTGATTTACATATGCAAATTTGGGTGTTCTGAATCCCGGAGTGCCGTTATCCAAAGCATTTCCATCCGGGATTTTGAGATAGTCAACCGTAGCCTTTACAAAGCTCAGCGCCTCGGGAGAAGTTGCCCCCTCATTCCATTCGCTATGCTGCACGATATGGATGCGGTCAGCAATGCTCAGGTTTGGGACTGCATCCTGAACAACGTTCAGCAGAGTAGCAGAAAAATCCGATTGTCCTGCTTCAGCAATCCAGATGTCACCGTGATTTTGCAGTGTTGAAACAACTTTATCTTTTACCTCATCTATCGCTTTTTGCTTATCATCATGTGCATCTGACCAGTTGTTTTCAAATGCAAGTGCAAAAAGTTCATTTGCTGGTACATACAACCCATCCTGTATGCCATAGGTACCTGCTACAGCGTGGTGATGAATGTCTTTATATTTATCATCGGCAAGTAAAGTTGCAAATGCCGCTATTGAATGCAGGTCATCAACATCTGTTTTACAATCATTCTGTAATAACAGCAGGTCATTTATTAGGTCAAACCGCCGATTGTGAGTGTTTTTTGTTACTGCTGAATGGCAGGAACAGATGAATAAAATAATAAGGAGGTAAAAAAAGACAGATTTCATGAAAATGGAGTAGGTATATTTAAAAATACGAATAAACCAGCATATTCAAAAATCCTGAAATCGAGGGGGGTGGGGATCGATCTCCCAGCTCTTTTCTTCAGGAGTTATTTGCCATAGACTGACAATAACTCCAAAAGAAATTTCTCAAAAGCATTTTAGTATGAAATCATTCAACGACGTAAATATCCCCGTCATCGGCCAGATGTATTGGGCCTTTATATGCTTTCATATCATCAAGATACATTTTTTTCAGTATTCTGTTTGACGGAACTGGTGCCAGATGGTTTAACACCAGTTTTTTTACATTGGCTGTTTGTGCAATTTCAGCAACCTCTGCCGGGCTTGTATGATAATCCTGAATATCAGTTAAGATATGTGCATTACGATCCATACCGGCTTCTTCACTTGCCTCGGAAAGCATCTGCTGAAATTCCATAATCATCACCTCATGAACGAGTAAATCAGCATTTTGCGCCATTTCTGTCAACAATGCATTCTTTTTTGTATCACCACTGATGATGACCTTTTTGCCATTGTATTCGATTTTATACCCAACAGCAGGTTCTATCGGTTCATGTGTAACATCAAAGGCGGTGATTTTAATCCCATCCTGGTCATAAATAAGCTGGTGAGCACCCTCTGTAAGGTTAAATTCGTTTACGATCCCGTCCGCATAGGTTGTATCCATAATATCGTGTCCATGGTGTGCTACTCTATAAACCTTATCGACAGCCAGAAAGTCATCCACCGAGGCCATTAGCACAGATAAACCCTGTGGCCCGTATACATTGAGATCTATAACTCTACCCCTTTGCCAGGAACGACTGATCATATTTGGCAGGTCCATCACATGATCGGAGTGATAATGTGTGATGAAAATGCCATCTAGTTTTTTCCATGGGAGTCCGAACGTTTCAATTTTCTGAACCACACCTGCACCGGCATCAAACATAAAAAAATGATCATTCACAAATACGGCTGTACCTGTCTGTGCTCTTTCTCCCGGTACCGGGCTAGCTGTACCAACTGTAACTACCGTAATACCTTCTTTATTATTTGTATATTCATCATTGCTCGTAAGACCAGCTATCTGTTTTTCAATAACTTTGTAAACGATAGCCTCCCTTTTGCAAGCCACCATGAATAGGGTCATTAAGGCTACCGGGGCAATTGTAAGCAGATTTCCCATTGATTTATTGATTAATTGATTCAACGCGTTCTTTTAATTCCTTATTAAATTTCTGATACATGGCCTTCATGTGATGTTCAGCCAAAAAGTTCATGAGTTTACTATGCTTGCCGTGTAGTCCGTCCTCCTGTTTGAATACTGTCAGATTTTCATCTATAGCAGCTATGGTAAATATATGATTATCGTAAGTATTACCGATGATACTTCCTGACCATCCGAACCTTTTGCCTTCCTCATATACATAACAAATACGCTCAAATTCAATATTTTTCCCCGTCAGCGGATTCCTGAAATAGGCTATAAATTTTTCACCTTTGACAAGTCTCTCGGTTGATATCCCGACAAAAGATGAACTCCATTCCTTCAGTTTTTTCCAATCGGTAAGAACACGCCACACCTCATCGGCAGACGCCCTGATCTCGATTTCGGTAAATACACGGTTGGTAGCATCCTCCATTTACCTATTCATTTTGGGCATTAAGTCGAAATACGAGGCCTGCACCGAAATCTGCCTGCACAAAATAAGATCCGGCACTTGCTCCTACGGCTGCCCCGCCAGTGCTGGCATAAAACCCAAATCCACGTACTTGTACGGGCATCATAAATCTTGCATGAAATCGCAAACCTATAAGCTTCGTGACATATACATTCAATCCACCCTGAAGTGCAAGCGCCAATGCCACCTCATTGTATATGTTTGGTGATGAATCCAATGCAAAGCGCGTTAAACCAAAGGATCCACCGGCGAAGGGCACAATGCGTTCGTTAATTTCAAAACGTTTTCTGGCACCCATCATCACCCAGTTTATTCTTAAGTCTGCAGACTGACTGAACTGAGCCGGGTCAAAATAATCCCGGTATTGCACTGTGGTGGGCTGGTAAAAATATTCAATCTGAAAAGAGGTATTGTTCGGTGCGACAAAATTTAATGACAACCCGTAACTTTCGCTATCACGGATATTTAGTTCACCAAAATTAGCGTAGACCTTACCTCCTATCGTATAATTGGTTTGCGGGATGATCTCCAGGCTCTGGGCACGGCCAACCAGTATACCGCTTAATATACCGGCAAATATCAAGATGAGTTTTTTTTGCATGATTTTTTATATCTAAAGATTAAAATGAAAACAACGAATAACCTATGGCAATGCCGATCCATGGACGCCCATGATAATCCCATTCGGAACTATTTTCGCCAAGCGCGTAATCTAAACCTCCGGTAAGTCCGGCGGTAAATTTCTGATACGAATAAATAAACCCTGCTCCAACTGAAATAACAGCGGTTTCTACATCCACATTTTCATTATTCACATCCCGGAATGAAAATTCAAGACTCTCCGTGCCAATGAGAATACCAACAGTTCGCATGATTTCTTTTTCAGCTTTGCCCACATGTTCCATATGGGTAATCTTCGTTTTGCCCCAACTGAACCCACCAAAAGCACCCAGGTTGGCATCACTGGAAAATTCATATTGATCACTGCCTATTCTTACTTTTAAGGGAACAGAAAGTGCTTTGATAGAGAAGCTGCTGAACCGCAGAGATACCGATTGCCTGTTTTCTAATTCATAATAATAACTGGCATCCCGCTCGATATATACATTACCTTCTTCATCAAATACAGGATAAGGGTTTACGTAAATTTTATTTTTTTCAAAGTGAATATTCGATTTGAGCCCCTTTCTGCCAGATGCGATATTTTTGATAATACTGTCAATCGAGCCTTTATCAGACTGCAGCATCACACTATCCTGGTAAGAGATTATTTTTCCGCTTAAATCGAGTCTCCTGAAGTTATGATTTACTTTATATTTTGCCCGATATGTGTTACTATGAACCTCCTGTGCGTTAACAGTAAATAATGGCAATATTAATACCCATCCGATGAAAAGGATATAATTGACGTTATGCATTACCTACAGGACGCCTTTTGAGAAATCGCCAAACGATGAAAACAAGAAGTCCTAGAGCGATTATTGTCCCAATGACTAAGGGAAGGAAATCAAGTATGAGGTATTTCGTAGCTTTTTTTGATACAAAGCCTTGTGCAGAATATCCCTCTGGCATGGCTAGTACACCTACCTTTTGTTCATAGTCATGGTATGCTAGCAGCATTTTATTAAATAACGCCGGATTATCTTCTGCCAGGTCGTTTACCTCTCCCGGATCACTTACAATGTGATATAGATGCCATTTATTATCACCATCCGGGATATTATTTTTCACAATTTTATATCCATTAAGGAAATAAGCTGAGCTACTTGCTGCTTCAATTCCTACACCTTCATCATCCTTGTAGACCTGTAAGTCGGTGTTTAGAATATGAGGATACAAACTTTTACCTGTAATAGGTGCAAATCCTTCATTGGCAGCGGTAGAAATTCCTGCAATATCATAAATCGTTGGTGCTATATCTGTGATGAAAGTAAACTCATCGGAAGAAACTTCCCGGGGAATATTCTTACCACTGATAACCAAGGGCACTCGTATACCGCCTTCACCGGTATAATATTTGAAGTATGAGAAAGGAGATGAAACTGCATTTGCAAAGCCTGTTCCCATAAAACCGAAAAAGTCTTTACCTCCATTAGCTTCAAAGTTTTGATGGTATCCATTTTTTTTAGCCCATGGTACGCCGATAGTATAGTCGCCACCATCTGGTCCATTGTCGGAAGTAACAATGAAAATGGTGTTGTCTAACATGCCCTGTTCAGATAAATATGCGATGTAGCGGCCGATATGGTAGTCCATTGCTTCTAACATGCCGGCTGTAACCGCCATGCTGGTGGCATAAAGCTTTTGCTTTTTAGGGTTCATTTCATCCCAATCCTTAAATTCAGGGATATCATCGTTTAATTGAGCTGACTCCGGGATAATTCCCAATTGTTTTGCCTTTTCAAACCTACTTTCCCGCATTTTATCCCATCCTTGCTGATATATTTCCATGTAATGCTTTACATATTCTTTTGGTGCCTGCACCGGGGTATGTATTGCCTGGAAGGCGATGTAAGCAAAGAAAGGATTTTCAGGATTTTGTTCCTCTTCGTGGAAGGAGATGGTTTTATCTATATAGGTTTTAGAGGAATAAAAATCTTCAGGTAATTCTACCTCTACTCCATCTGCATACCAATGCGCTTTCGGCTTTTGAGGTAAATAACCTTTGCTATCGTAATTGCTTGCACCTGAACCACCAAGTATGAAAGAGCGGTCGAAACCCCTTTTGGTAGGTAAGGTATGTTCATTATGACCAAGATGCCATTTACCTGTAACGTAGGTATTGTAATTGGCCTCTTTTAATCTTGTTGCAATAGTCTGCACACGATCATTTAATTCTCCGCCATATCCTGGTTTGGTTTGATATTCATCCGGAAGCATCTCGGGTAAATTAGCTACACCCGCCAGGTGGCTGTCCGTTCCTGTGATCAACATGGCTCTGGAGGGTGCACAAACCGGCGATGCATGCAGGTTAGTAAACATAATTCCATTTGCAGCCAGCCTGTCGATGTTTGGTGTCCGTGCTTCACCCCCAAATGCACCAAAATCCATTAATCCCGAATCATCTACAAGTATTAATACAATGTTTGGCGGTGTAGAGATTGAATCAGGCTGAGCAAACACAGCTATACCTGAACCGAGTATAAAACCCAGAAGAATTTTTGTTATAAGTTTTTGCATGTTTATTGATTAACTAATGTCTTCATCAGAAGCTGTGCAGTCTCGTGACTGGAATTCTGATTTTGCCCGGTTATAAATCTCTTTTCTTCATCAATAACTGTGATGGTTGCCAGCGGGTCGTACCATTTATGATTACATTGATAGTTCGCTCCCGCTTTTTCCAATTCCTCCTGTGGATGCTTCGGTGTATATTCGATACCAAACTGTTTCAGCTGCTTTTGAGTGACTCCTGTAAGGGTTCGCCCTTCTATCAGATAGTTGCCAGTGGTATCTCTTGCTTCTGTGAACGCTAATGCGCCATGGCAGACACTTCCAAAAAGTACATCAGAGTTATAGTAGGCATTTGTTACTTTTGATCCCATTCTCTCTGACGCCATATCATATGCGGCACCCCAGCCTCCTGAAAAGAAGACGATGTCATATTCATTGAAATCTACCTCACTTACCGGAATGGAATTTTTAGTTTTTTCCTGAAACTCTTCATCTTTCAAATACCGCTTATCCTGTGGAGATCTGAGGAAATAATAAAAAGATTGCGGATCGATCGGTATTTCACCTCCATTGATACTGGCCACATCAACAGTCATATTGGCATCCAGAAATTCATAATAAGGGATGGTCATTTCTGAAGCAAATACCCCAGTTGGTTTCCCCGTAGTTTCACCTGGTTTATGGAGCACACCATGACTGGTAGTCACGATCAATGCCTTTTTACCCGTTAAATCATATTGCTCACCTTCATACTCCGGATGTAGTCCCATTGAATGTAGTATTGAGGGAAGAAGAGCTGCAATTACGGCCACTAGTATAACAAAGGCAGCTACGACGTAAATCAATTTTCTGAATTTGTTCATGATGCCTGTATTTAGTTGGTACTTGTTAGGTTTTAGTTACCCTCGAGGTTTTCCCCGATAAAAGGTATCTGGCTATAGATGTTGGCTGTAATGATTGAGTTGATATAACTTTCTAATTGCCAGAACTGAGCAGCTTTAGCAACACCTATTTCTTTGCTCATTTGCTTGAAATACTTCTTTTGCATTTTGTCATAGGCTTTGTTGAGCTTCTCTCTCCTACTAAATAATACGAGAATTTCGTCGTCGGAGATGTTTGCATACCGGTCAGCGTAATCAACGATTATATCAATTCGCTCTTTGCCCAGGTTTTTTCGCTCAGCCTCATACTGTTCGTAAATTCTCCAGAAGGTAGCCGCTTCTTCACCGAGGTTCATAAAATCAGCCACCAACATTTTCTTTTCCAGGCCAAAAGCTTCCTGGAATATTTCGACTTCTGTTTGTGCTTTGGACGTGTAAGAAACTACACTTAACAAGATGATGATGATAAGGGATTTTGGTGAGGTTAGATAATTCATGATCTGATATTTTTTGTGATACAAAGCACATTAAATACCAGTGAATTATCCTTTTACAAATGTTGAAAAATCTAATTTTCCTTAGGATTTTTCTTTTCTGATTCTGCTTAGTTGCGTTTGGGTCACACCAATCATGTTGGCTATGTAGCGAAGCGGGAACTTGTCGAGTATTTCCGGATTTGTTTTAATAATATACTGATACCGTTCTTTAGCAGTACCATTTAAGAAAAGGAGCTGCTTTTTGATCATTTCCATTGCCCGATCGCCCATATGTTCGCGGATAAGAATATTGAAGGTCACATTATGGTTGAGTAGATTCCAAACTTCATCCATATTGGCGACCAGAATATCAGACTCCTCGAGCACTTCAATGATGATATTTGATTTAGCAGCAGTACGAATGCTGATGATATCCGAAACGAAATTGTCCTTCAGGAGCACCTCGTTGGTGATTTCATCCCCTTTGTCATTGATAAAATAAGACCGAACACTACCAGACCCCAGAAAACCAAGATGATTTATGATCGTATTCTTTTCTTTAAAAATATGGCCTTTGCAAAATGTCTGATTCTTAAAAATGGCCAGAATTTCCAGAACATCCTGTTTTCTAGGTTGCTCAATCCTTCGATAGATAAAGTCTTCCAGTTGATTTTTCACAGAAATCATGCACACTTCTAATTAGTAGTCAAGATAGGGACAAAAAATACAGGTTGCCATTTTTATGAGTAAAATAAAGCGTTGAAGGTGAAAGCCGGGGATTTATTCTGATTAGGTTTACCTGGAATGGAACATGTTACTGAGATAGTTTTAATGCTGCTCTCTATATTCAGTTGGACTTAGACCTATTTTTTTCCTGAATAGGTTACTAAAATAGTGGGGGTATTCAAATCCGAGAGATATTCCGGATCTCTTCCAGTAGTTTTCTGACCTGTAAGTCTCCATAACCATAGATGCTTTCACGTTTACTAAACTCCCTGAATATCGCTGGGAATTCGTCAGTTTCCAGTTCGTTCATAATATCTATCAACGTCTGCACTGGTCGACCGGGGTTATCCTCCTCTGGAATTCTCTGGATATGAGCTTCAACAGCTGTTTCAATGAATGGATAATACTCTCCTATTTTTTTGGCAAGGTTAATTAATTCTGGTAAAGCATTTTTCTGATAATAATGCCACAGGCTGGCTACCTCGTCGATATTATTAATTTGAATTTTTTGTGTGTAGGCCTGTATCAGCTCCTTATCGCCCAGTCCCCCAAACCCGAATGGTGTATGAACGGGCGGCCTGATTAAAAAAACGGAGCTATTATTCACATAATTGGAAAGTAAATGAGTGATAAACCAAAAATTGACCTGACAAAACAGGTCATCTTCAAACCATAAATTTATTTCAGCATGGTCAGGTATTTTCTGGGTTTGTTCAAATACGGTAACTACATCTTCATAATAATCCTCTATCGAATATTCACCATAAATTTCGGCTATATATCGGGCCCGTTTTTCAAACAATTCATTTAGAGAGTCGCTGGTCACATCCCCTTCTACGAGGCATTCACGCATAACCAATATCTCTCCGTCAAATTGGCTGGGAAAGCGTTCCTTCAGGGCATCCCCATTGAGAATATGGTAATGTTTTTTCAATTGGTTATTATGGATAGAGTGCACCTCATTGTTCAATCAACTAATCTTGACAACCTTCATCACACCGCCTGCGCTGCTGTTTTGGCACGCCTGAGCGACCACCAGATCAATACTCCGGCGGTGAAAAACATGATCAGACTGTAAATGGCAGGCGCTATGGCAAAGGCGGAGTTATTCAGCAGTACAGTGGCAATGGAAATGGCCAGCGTACCGTTCTGTATCCCGCTTTCAATGGAGATGGAAACCTCCTGCCGGAAATTAAGCCGAAACAGCTGTGCAGTGAAAAAACCCAGCATCATGGTGCTTATATTCAGTATCAGGGCTACAACGCCGGCCTGCTGGAAATACGGAATTATATTTTCTTTCTCTTTGATCAGTAAGCCGGCTATGACCAGGATAAATACGATAGTGGAAGCGATACGCACAGGCCGATCCATTTTTTTTGCAAAGGAGTTCCATCGCTCATGAATAAGTATACCTAGGCTTACAGGTATGATGACGATGATAAAGATCTGGCTTATGGTTTTCAGAATATCAAGCTGGAATGCTGTCTCCTTCCCCTGTACCATTACCAATCCCAGATTAACTATAAACGGAATGGTAAGCACGGTAATGAAGCTCGCTACAGCCGTCAGACTCACCGATAACGCTGTATCTCCTTTGGCCAGATGCGTAATCAGGTTGGATGTTGGTCCGCCTGGACATGCAGCAAGAATGATAAGGCCGATGGCTATATCCGGTTTTAAATCCATGACATAGATGATCAGAAAACCGATGGCCGGCAGCAGGATCAACTGATTGACCAGGCCGATAATGATGGCTTTGGGATAGAGTACAACACGTTTAAAATCATCAACAGAAAGGGAAAGACCCATTCCAAACATAATAATAATCAGGGAGGCACCCAGGATAATAGCAGAGGTACTGGTCATAGTTAAGGCCTTGTTTCTGAGTACAAATTATATATAATCCGGAATAAAGAATAATCGAATTAAAAAAATCAGAAACGCAGCACTATTCTGCAGGCTTTAGTTCGTACGGGAGTACAACATTAGCCATTAGAATAACCTTGTTTAGCTAATACGCTTTCTGAACTGCTCTATGTTACTTTGATTGCCCTGTACATAGATGACATCGCCCTGATGCAATACATCGTCCGGATGCATACGCTCAAACACTTCACTGTTTTTGCGCTTAATTCCCAGAATATTGATTCCATATGCTGCCCGCAGGTTCATTTCCCTGAGCGATAAACCGATGTACGGACTGCTATCTGCATTGATCCGCAATGATCTGATGTTGAAATCGGCAATATTCTGAGGCCGGTAACTCTTTGGAAGCTGTGGGTCATCGACAAAGATCTGGTAGTTATCGGCACGCACTTTCCCTACCAGCTGCTCAATATCATCTTCGGTAACCAGAAAATTATGCAGTACGTGGGAAAAAATCTGGACAGATGTTTCAAACTCCTCAGGTATTACTTCATCAGCGCCCAGTGCAATCAGCTCGGCTGTTTCTCTGACATATCGTGTACGTACTACAAGATATAAGCTGTCGGAGTGTTGCCGTATTTTTTTAATCATGGTCTTCGTCTGGCTGTTATCAGCAATGGCAATTACAGCTACACGCGCTTCACCAATATGTACTGCCTCAAGAATGTGGTCCTGAGTAGCATCACCAAACAGTATGGGGATACCGCGTGCCCTTTCGCGGCGAACAATTTCAGCATTCATCTCAACCACGGCATAAGGAATGTTGCTGGCATTGGCAGCTTTGGCCAGGTTACTGCCATTTATACCATACCCAATGATCACCAGATGGTTTTCCAGCTGATCTTCAGCCATGCCCCCCAGTCCTGCCGGAGCATTCTGATCAGGATCAAAACCGATTTTTTTAGAAACACCGATAAAGCGATTGGCGATCCTGTCTGAAAATATAAGGATAAATGGAGTAAGGATCATAGACACAATGGATACAGAAAGGAAATACTGATTGGTGGTCGGTGCCAGGATATCGTAGTCAATACCTACTTTCGATAGAATAAACGCAAACTCTCCTACCTGAAAAAGAGATAAACCGGTGAGCAGTACCGTTTTGGTCGGATAACGGAGAATTGCCACTGCCAGAGCCGCAATAATCGATTTTATAAGAAATACTGCCAATACCAGTAACAGTACGATCAGGATATTTTCAATGAAAAACCGTAGATCTAACAACATGCCTACCGACACAAAAAAGAAACTGGTAAAAAGCTCCCTGAATGGCAGGATAATGCTGGTCGCCTGATGGCTGTATTCTGATTCTGATATGATAAGTCCTGCCATAAAGGCTCCCAGTGCCAGTGAAAGGCCGACCTCCGAAGTCAGAAAAGCAACGGCAAAGCATATGGTAATAGTGACTAACAGAAATAATTCCCTTGAATTTGTCCGTGCCACCGCATGCATAAGCCGGGGTACAACGTACCGGGCGCTAACAATGGTAATTATGAGCACCACTCCGGATTTAAGTACAAGCATTAATACATCACGGCCTATATTTTCTGAAGCCCCGGCAAGCAGGGGTGTAATCAGCATCATGGGTACTACAATAATATCCTGAAAAATAAGTATGGCTAATGCGTTTCGTCCATGTGGTGTGGCGATTTCCTTTCTGTCCTGCAATGTCTTCAGCACAATGGCAGTACTGGATAATGAAAAGATAAAGCCTACAAATACACCTTCACTCCAGGTGGAACCCAGTGTGAAATAAATACCTGCAGTTACCAGGGCTGTAATTCCTACCTGAAAAAGACCGCCAAAAAATACCGTTTTTTTGATGGATGCCAGTTGCTTGATGGAAAGCTCCATTCCGATGACAAAGAGCAGCAATATTACCCCAATCTCAGATAGCGTTTCCACCTGATCCACAGCATTGATCAGACTAAGCCCGTATGGCCCGATGATGATTCCCGTAACCAGGAATCCTATAATGGAAGGAAGCTTTATTTTCTGCAGGGCAAAAACGATAACAACCGAAAAGCCCAGTAATATGAGGATGTCCTGTAATAGAGGTAAATGCATTTAGATCGAAGGTGAATATCTTTTGCAATATAAGGGAAATAAGCCCACCTATCCACCAGATCAACATCTCTTACCCAACTGTTGATTAATTAAAGAGGCCGATCTTCAGGCCCACATATCCGGTGATTCCCGAAATGGCCGTCTGATCAAAGTTGCGATAGGTCATATCACTTACCCACCTATATCCTGCACCTGCCTGAAACCGAACATATTTATGAATATTTACTTCCAGTAAAGCGGATGGTTCTACCTGCATAAAATTGGCTTCCCCCAAACCGGCATCTCCGACTTCATTGTCCATCTGCACTTCTCCATACCCGATATACACTGGGAAAGTAAGATGAACCACTCTTCTGGCAAAAAGGGTATATTCAGCAAAGCCACCCACACTCCAGTAATCCATATATACATCCGGAACGGTTTCACTCACCGGCATGATCTGGTTTAATGAGGTGCCGGCATAAAGCCCGAATGCAAAGCTGTCGTCGTAGGTTAAACCACCTCGTAGGTTCAATATCGAGGCTGCACCTCCGTCCATCGTGGTCTGTCCGAACATGGGCGCGAGAAAAAAGCCGATTTTATCGGCACTCAATTTCATATCGCCGCTTATCAACGTTTTTACATCATCTTCCTGCTGAGCATAGATATTGGTTGCAGCAGCAAACATCAGGAGAACTAAAGCAATTTTTTTCATAAAAATGCATAAGGGTAAAGCTGCTATAAATAATAGCAATACTATTATTTACACGAAAAAAAGGCACTTATGGTTGCGCCTATTTAATATTCAGGAATGAAAATTCTCATTACTGAAGCTAAGTGAAACAGAAACTACAGTTTTAACTTCTCATTTTTATCCCAGATGCCCCAGCAGGCACCGACATCACCTTCGTTTTCTATCTTCCACGCTTCATCAAAAGAAGAAAAATAAAAAATTTCAATCCCTTCATCCTTCGACCATTCCTGTGTGCTGATGAAATAGCGCAGAAAGTTCTCCTCTGAAGGCACCGCTCCATAAAGACTTGATCCCATTTCGGGCCAGCCAGTTTCGGTGATGATCACCCGCTTCCCCTTACCTGCCTGCCGGGCAATGCGGTACATTTCTTTCATGTAAAGCAATGAATATTCAAGGCTGCATCCCTCCCAGAACGGATAACAATTGGTCAGAATCACATCGCAAAGTCCGGTGATCCTGGGACGGTCTTCAAACTCATAATAAGCATCGACATAGCCGACGGGGACGGTCACTGATGATTTCACTTCCTGAATAAACGTTAGTAATTCATCTTCGGAAAGGTCGCCGCGGTACATCACTTCATTACCCACAGCTGCCACATCTGCCAATCCGGAGTTGGCAAGACTGATCAGTCCTTCGATTTCTTCCTTGTTCTTTTGAGCATCTTTTCCAAGCCATGCCCCGACAAGGGTATTCATGCCCAGCTCTTTTGCGATTTTAGGGATATATTCATTACCCTCAATGCACGAAAATGAGCGAACCCATTTGGTATAAGGCCTCATAATCTCCAGTCTCCGTCGTACCTGCGCTTCCGACAGATGGTCTCCTGGTTTTTGGCCTTCTTCGTAGGCGCTAAAGCAAAAGCCGTGGATGCCAGCCTCAAGCAGCTCTTTTGCGCGGACTTTAAGTTCCCCTATTGATTTTTCATTGTAGTGACGTGGTGTCAGGGATTTGAATCGTTCTTTTCGTAATGACATGATGATGTTATATTAATGATTACAGCTCGCCACGGCGATCAACCAGCTCTGCTTTTATTTCCCGCGCTCTGGATTCGGTAATATTGTATCCGCGCATCACAAAAATGGCCAGTCCTGCGGTTGCAGCCGGAATGATGATGTCGGCCAGGCGAAGCTGGGTCATGGTTTCACTGCTTTGTATTGCAGCGTCGGGTATAAAGCCTACCATTTTTAAAACAAGACCTGCCAAAATCAGGGCTATAGCCTGTCCGATTTTTACCATAAGCCAGTAGATCGCACCAAACGTCCCTTCCTTTCGTGGCATGCCATTGCGCAATTCATCCAGGTCACATACATCTGCTGTCATGCTCATCATAAGGGTAAACAGGCCTCCGATGCCGAAGGACATAAACGGTATTGGCATAAAGATCAGCCATGTATTTATTCCGCTGAAGCCCCACCATTTAAGTCCATAGCCTATGATTGAGATGACGGTAGCAACGATAAAGGCATTACGCTTTCCCCATGCATCCGACATTTTGGATATTATAGGAATAACTAAAAAAGCAGTAGCTACTGCACTCATGGTAGAAAACCAAGCGGGCCAGGATCCGGTAAGGCCGTAGTCCCCGTTAAACATATGAAATACAATGATATAATAAGCAAAGCCGGAGACAAGCTGAAACCCGTTAAATACCAGAAAAGTAGCACCGCAAAGGCGCATGAAAGGGCCGTTTTTTCCTATTTCACCAATGCTCTTCAGAAGGCTTTTCAGGTTTTTACCCAGACTGCGCAGACTTAAATCGGCACGTCCTTCCATATGGCTGGCGTCTATTCCTTTGCAGAATAGTCCGGGTGTAATACCCAGGATAATACAGGCGGCACCTACAATTATAGCCATCTGACGTACTCCTGCGGACTGGTCAGCAAATAAATCAGGGTCAGCCACAATCACCCAAAACCAGGGTACGATCATCCATGCGATCTGGCCCATGGTCTGTGCAAAAGCCATAAGTCGTGTACGTTCGTTATAATCGGACGTCATCTCATAACCCAGCCCTACAAATGGTGTGGCAAACATGGTATTGCCAAGGGTAAAAAGCAGGGAAAAAATCAGAAAATACCAGAAATTGTAAGCGACGGAATGATCCGGGTTAAGCTGCCACAGCAAGGCAAATACAACCCCGCTGGCGATAGCTCCGATAACAATATAAGGTCTTCTCCGGCCCCATTTGCTTCTGGTATTATCAGTAATAAAACCCATAATCGGGTCTGTAATTGCATCAAATATTCTCGGTAGACCTCCCAGTAAGCCTGCAAGGAAAGGATCCATGCCGAATGCGGTAACCAGAAAAAACATGAAGATACTCAGAGAAGCAGGCAGAAGGTTGAGTACCAGGTTTCCTGTACCATAGGCAGCCTTCTGACCTAACGGAACTATATCTTTTGCGGCAGTTTTTATGGTAGTCATATCTGATCAGGTTGGTTGGAGATCGTTATGGTTTGGATGGCACTCGGACTTATCCTTATCGTTGTTGTCCGGCCGTTAAAGGTTAGGTTGAATGTTTTTTCTTCAGGATACTCGTTGAATATCACCGCTGCTATTGAGCCATCCGGGTTTTGTGCTGCCGTCACCATTAAAGTCTCATCGGAGCTTTTAGCATCAATTACCATTGCTCCCGGACGTATATACCGGCTAAAATGAACCAATGTATAGTAAATGGGTGTAAAATAGATCTCATCCAGCTCCGGATCCACAATCACGGGCGCAACACACCAGTTTTCGAACCAGTTGGGTCCACCCTGCCGATTAAGCACCATATTCCAGTCTACCCAGCCATCGACCCGGTTGTTCAGGCATCCGATTATATCGCGGGCATACCGAAATACAGGCACATATTTGGGATGAAGGTATTTCTGGTCTTCCGGTGCCCAATCCCACCCCCAATCGGTGGCTTCTTTGCTCCAGTACCAATCGTCGTCTTTCCATTTAGGCACCTCGGCATCTACACAGGCTTCTGTCTGTATCAGGTATTTGTCTGGTGCTTTTTGGTGGGCATATTGGAGTGCATCTGGAAAAAAATCGTAGGTGCTTTCATACCAGTGAATGGCTGTACCATCATATGCAGCCGAAGTTTCTCCCGTAGCATACATTACGTCCACCCATTCCTTAATACCGGCACGATTCTGGTCATATCCCAGCAGTATCACATCTCCTTTTCCGTCGTTTACGAGTGTTGGTTTAAGGTGATTGACAACAAAATCTGTCATTTCCTCAGGTGTATAATGCATGCTTTCCCAGTTATTACCATTGCCATGCGGTTCATTTTCGATGGTAAATCCCCATACTTCAATGCCTTCCTTTTGGTATTCATCCCAGTATCTGGAAAAAAATCGTGCCCAGACATCATAGTATTCAGGCAAAAGCTTACCTCCTACCCAATCGTTATTGTCCTTCATCCACGGAGGCGCCGTCCATGGTGATGCAATCAGCTTAAATCCTTCTGAAGAAATTTCCATTGCCTCCTTTATCATGGGGATAATGTCGCCACGGTCTTCCTCAATCGTAAAATGCTGCAGATCCATATCTTCAGGCACCGGTGCGTATGAATAATGGCCAAGCGAGAAGTCGCAGGAATTCATATGGGTACGGGTAAGCGAATATGCCGCACCATCATCCCCAAAATAGGCTTCAAGTATTTGCTTTCGCTTTGTATCGCTCATTTGATTAAGCAGATAGGCCGAGGACTCAGTAAATGACCCACCAAAACCTGTGATCTTCTGGTAGGTGGTGCCCGCGTCTATTGTGATCGTATTTTCTGTCACGATATCTATCGGGAGTATTTCTGTCAGCTTATGCCCGTTGGCAGCAGTTTCGATGATATCTACCTTGAGCGGGTTTTTAGTAGTGCACGACATAAAAATGACGACTATAAGTGTGTTGATTATATACTTCATTCCTTTATCAGTTCGTTTTCCGGAGGCAGAAGTACCTCCTTCATTAAAGTATTTACATTTCCCTCATATGTTTTGATAATTGGGTTTCCTCCACGTGTAAGGCCTTGAAATACGCCCTGATCGACCAGTTGCCAGAGCACATATTTCGCTTTGCCATCTACCGTGAACAGACCGAAATGATTCTCTGATCCTTCCGGATTTTGTGCGTCTTTCCATGGTTCGTCAAAGGCTTCGAAATAAAAGCATGCAATATTGTTGGCTTTAGTCCATGCACGCATTGTATTGTAATACAAAGCCTCTTTATACTGATCGCAGGCGCGGCTGCCACGAGGACCATAATGTCCGGTTGCATGGGTAGCCCATCCTGTTTCGCCGATGTGGATTGGTTTATCTGCGCCCACACTTACCATGTATTGGTAGACTTTTTCATATTGATCAATGGCATACTGCACAGCCTGATCCATTGCATGCTGGATTTTCTCTTCCCTGGAAAGGGATGAATCACCCGGACTGATACCCCAGAATACCGGATTATAGTGTGTGTCGTGCATGGGATAGGTATGCACAGAGATATAATCGACAGCGTGAATGAGCTTTTTAAGATCCTCAACATGGTATTCTGCGCCACCACCGCCCCATGAGGCAAAATTATCAGAGCTGGTAATCCAAAGGTCAGCCGATAGTTTACCGGATTTTTTCAGACCTTGCAGATAATTCACATATTTCAATATAACGCCCGGCTGCACATAATATGCCGTGGCCCATTTTACCATAGCCTCATTTCCAACGGCAATGATTTTCACTATTTCCGGGTATTCCTGCGCCAATGCCACGACCTTATCTATCTCTTCCTGATTTCGTTCACTTTCCTGGTCATGGTCCGGAGGGAGGTCTGTCCAGGCGTTTTTACAATCAATCCAGGCGCCCAGCATAACGTACATTTCGAAGTTTTTATCGCTTGAGCGAAGGCTGTCAATAGCTTTCAGCACATTTGAAGCATGAGGCAGATGCACATTATATGTTCGTAATATCCGAATACCCATGGCGTGAAGTATTTTCATGTCTTCCATCAATTCACCTACCGTAGGCTGTATCTCCCTCGAGTTTGTACGATATCCGCCATACGATATCGCCGTATAATCAGGATTACCCAATATTTCGCTTGCTGATATATTATGTTTTGACTGCATTTCCTGTTTGCTGCATGAAACTGTAAATACTACTGATAATGCTAAGTATATAGCCGCCCATTTCATCATTCGCTATTTTAATCGAGTTTGGTCTATTCCTACATCTATGCGTTCAATTTTCCCGGTACGCATAAATATTTCATGACTATGGTTTTCATTTAATGTATTTGTATCGATTTCTTCTGATGAGCCATCCTTAATCTTTATTTTGATTGTATTACGATCACCCAGGTGATAGATCACAGGAACCTGACAATAGGTAAAGGCCAGAGAGCCTGTATCAAGCCTGATTTCTTTCACCTCCAGGTGGACATCATAAAATTCAAATACAGCAGGCTCCTTCAAAAACTCATCCTTTTGCAGCAGCTCCGGGGCAAAAATCAATTTTCCTTGCTGTACCTGAACGCCCAGCTCGAATAGCCTTGAAATGATATCTTCCTTTACCTGCCCGGTCATGCCAGGTTGCTGTACACCTTTTCCTTTGGGTGTATGTGAATATGGATCGGTAGAAAAGGCACCATAGAGCTCCGGACTTTTATGGGTGCCGATGCCGGCTTGAATCTCATAGTAATGTTCCATCAGCCGGCCGGAAATTTCAGGACTGCTGTTCGAGTCAATTGCCTGTCGGATACATTCGTTGGTAGCAAGCAACAACTTGGATACCATATGCCAGTAAATTGATCCAAGACCTTCATAGGCGAAGAATGTTCCTGACCTTCCTGTAAATGCTTTATGATTAAAAACCTGTTCGTAGAGTTCCATTACCTTGCCCTTCTCATTTTCCACAAGTGTAGAAAACTCAGGTGAAAGGTTTTCCAATGCCTGCTTAAGTACATCTGCATTCCGGAAATCCGGATGAAAATGATAATGCCCGTATGGCGATTTCTGCAGTATAGAGTTGTCACCAATGGATACAAGGTGTTTCAGTAAACTGCTTTGTTCTATTTTGTCAGCTGACACCCTGTTTTTTTCCATAAAGCCGGGCAGCGTTTTATCAGGATAAAGAATATAACTGTACTGGTCTTCACGGAAAAGCCGGCTTTGCTTTAATGCATCCAATACACTTACTGACTCCTCCGGCTCAAGATATCCCGAGCTAAGCACGCCTACCTGGCCTTCCAGCATCTCATCCAGATAGGTGATTGCGGCCTTATCTTTGGACAGACTCAGCAGATTGTAGGCATGGTAAAGGCCATCCTTACGTTTATTGGCTTTGATGGAATGATCCAGATATTGAAGCACCAAAGCACCGAAATCACGAAGCTCATCACAGGGGAGTTTTTGACCTTCGTGAGACCATTTTCCGGCGTAAACTTGTTGCCTGTATTCACTCCCTGCTTCGCCCAGCATATCCATAATGGATTTTCTATAGGTATCGTCGATGGCATCAGACAGAAGGTCATGATGGGATGTCAAGGCATTTTTGATGCCAGCATAAAAGGAATGAAGTGGTGCTGCCACATCCACTTCACCATCTGACGGTAAAATATCAATGAAAAAGCTAAAAAAACGACGCAGATAGTAAAGCGTGACCATAGAAACGCCATTTCCAACCAGGGCATTATTGGCGTCATTCCATTCGGGTCGTTGAGTATTCATCCAAATACCGCCTTCAGGTACAAAATTGGAGAGTTTTGTGAGAGCAGTAATCAATAATTTTTCAATGAAGCCGGCACAGACAGGCGTACTATCTGCCATTCTTATGGCGCCGTCAGCACCGATTTTATCGCGCAATGCTCTGATTTTAAGGTCTTCTGCTGTATCGAAAATGATGGTATCTTTCGGGTTTTGACATATCTCCCGGTAGGCCTTGATTTTATAAGGTACGTTAGCAAAAACAAACCACGATTCGCCCATTATTTTTTGCATTCGGTCCGGGAAATGGTCCTTTATAAACTCCAGAAACTTTTGCAGGTATATGATCTGGTGGTCTCCCCAGTATCCGATATATGCCCAGGGGTCGTGTTCGTCAATCACTTCCCAGTCGAAGCCGTGCTTCATAACCCTGTAGGGGTTGTATCCATCCAGTGTAGTAGCATTCAGGAATTTTGTGATCATGGATTGAATATATCCCGGATAGGCATGAGCCAAAGCCTCCCAGTTCTGGAAAATATCACGCCAGTTACCTTCATAATCCAGCACTTTTGAGCCGTCCTTCTCGCTTACTGTGTTGATAGAAAACCTGTTCCAGGGACGGCTGGGGTCACCGTGTCGTCTGCTGAATTTCAATGGCAGGTATTCACGGGTTATCCGGATGAGGTCAGGGTCGCCGGTAGCATCTGCGGCTGCAAAAAGCTCTTCCAGGCGTAATCGGTCCGGGAGTTTATGGATGATATCCTGATGCTTTTGATACACATCCCTATTGGCGCTTTTAATGAAGTTTTCGATGTCCCATTTTGCGATATTATAGCCATCATCAAATATGCCACCACGCATGACATTGAAAAGGGTATTCGAAATGTGACGGGCATTGAGCTTTGCGTCGCTGCTTAGCTGCATCCCGTCCGCTGAGGCTATCAGTCCGGCAAGATTATGTGTGCCCCAGTCTCTATCCATTTCTACTTCCTGAAGCAGCGAATCACCCTTTTCTGATATATTTTGGATGAGTGAGGCAATGTCGGCCTGACTTTTATTTACGTCTGCAATAAGGCTCCATGACGCTGATTTCCCGGGTAAAAGTGTGACATCGCCCGAAATAAAATAAGCACCTCTTTCTCCCTTGATATCATGCTCGGGCCGGATTTCCCTTCCATTCCGGAAATCATCCAGCTGCAGAGTCGAAAGCAGGTAAGTAGGGTTTTCAAGGCCTGCAGACCATACTGAATTTGCTTTAAGGGCTTCGCTTGGTTCCGCCCGGTCTATTATAACGGCGCTTAATGAAAATATCCCAAGGCCGGAATTTTGATCAAGCTCGCACCGCTTGTAGGCGTTCACCAGGTTAGAGGTGTTGTTTTGCAAATCTGATGGAACACCGGCAGGCATGATATTCTGGAGACCGTCAAGGAGAGTGAGTTGTTGCGGATCAGACCCTGTATTTAGTAAAAAACAATTGCGGAGAAACCCATATTTATGGCTTGTGCTCCATTCATACCGAAAAACGAGTGACAGGTCGTGGTTGATTTCTTCAAACATCAACCGGTTGCCGTATTTATTTTTATAAAGATTCCGGGTATGGTTGTAAAGATGCTGGAAGCGAGGTGAGAATGGCTCCCAGATTTTATCATTTACCCGGAAAATGGTTTTACTACCTGTGTTATCGTGGTTGTCGGTTATTTTATCATCCGTATAATATGGAAATAAAGCATATTCGGAGTTTATACGCCCTGCAGTCAAACCCCCGTTGCTGGATACGAACATCCAATGATTAGAATCGCTAACAATATTCATAAAAAACGGGCGCAACTGGTCATGATTACTTATCCTGAAATATTCCTCTCCGTTTATCTTCACGTTTTTCATTCGTTGGTTTTTTTACTGGTTTTGGGATAGGTTTTGCGCGTTCTCGAATGCCTTATCAATACTTAATTCATTAAAAACCTTCTCCAGGTCTTTGGTAGTGGAATATTCATACGGATTATGCCGGTGGATTTCGCTCAGGAGGTAGTACGCAGCCCGCGGCTTCAGTTTATAATGTCCACCCTCCACCGCAGGGGTATCTTTGGCACAAATGCCAAACCATTCCTCATTCATGTTATTATGCGAAGTATGGTAGTCGAAGGAGTACCCTCCGTTGGACCAGGAGGCATGTGTATCATGAATATGAAGATTTTTATCCTGGAGATGTTTCCACCATCCGTCGCTGAAATGAAATGTAAAGCCTCCAAGTACATTGCCTGCATTGTTATGGCCATAGGCATTGACCATGACCTCGTACCAGTTGTGCAGGAGGTAATAAGCCTGCTCTTTCTGGACTTCTATGCTGTCGATCGCATGGTAAGCATCAGAGCCAAATTCAGTCAGCATCACGGGCATACCTAATTTTTCTTTTACGTGAATAAATGTGCTGTCAAATGATTTGCCTCTGTAAATATTGGTACCGAAAACGTCAACTGCATCACATTCTTCGGCAATGATGTCAATATATTGAAGGTCACCATTGCAGATCGCAACTGGTACTGCATTATCGATTTTCCTGATGCGTATGGCGGCATCATTAAAAAGACGGTACATTGCTCGCGCATTATCTAAAGCATTTTGAGTATCATCAGTCGGAATGTCCTCTGTAGCGGCACCTTCCCAGTGCAGTCCATAATTATTCTCATTCCCCAGCAGATACATCAACAGGCCGGGTGTATTCCGGTAATTTCTTGCGAGAGCATCAGCTTCGGATAACAGTGACTCCCGGGTATGGATATTGGTGTAATCGGTATTGGCCTCCCATTCACCGTCCGGTGTAGTAATGCCATATCGGCCAAAGGAATGATTGATTACGGTGTAGATACCGAAATTGTCATAAATATAGGTGATCCAGCGCGGAGGTATGTTGTCGTATTGCCGAAGCGTATTCACGCCCATGTTACGGAGCAATGCCATTTCGTAATCCAGTGCCTCACGAATAAATTCTTCGTCCTTATCCCAGAGATTATAATCGTATGTGGTGCCAATTGGAAAATAATCCCAGTTCATTCCATGTATGAAAAAGTCCTCATTTCCTACCTGCAGTTTTTTACCCTTCTCATCTTGTACAATAATCACCTTTTGAAAGTCAGTGGATTGACATGAGAAAAAGTAAAAAGCCAGAAGAGTTAGTACTATGGTGTTTATTTTCATTTTAAAAAGACCGTTAATATGATCAGAAATATAGAAATTTGCGAAAAAACTGCGGGTTTCAGACCACACTCAATATTAAGAAAAGATATACACTAATTTCGTGTTAATTTCAGGTTGTGAAATTTTTGATGAGTTTTTTTTCGAGAATTGATGAGGTAGAAGATATAATCAGGAGCCACCATTATTAATCGATGTGCTACCTGTTTTCAATGATCACTTCCGTAATGAACCCCAATTTGTTATGCCTCGCTTTTTCATCCTGGCAATCAATTTTTGAAATACACAAGCCGTAATGAAGGCATCACCGAGTGCAGTGTGGCGGTTTTCGATATCTACATCCAGGTATTCAGCGAGCTTGTCAAGGCTCAGCAGATGCTCATCACCGGTGCTCCTGTAATATCTTTCCGGTTCCAGCCTTTGTGCCAGGGATAAGGTGTCCAGTGACGGATTCTTTAGCTTACCACCGAAATTCTGATGAATCTCCCGGTTTAATCTGGACAAATCAAAGCCAATATGATGGCCAACAACAATGCGGTTACCTATAAAGTCAAGCAATTCCTCGAGCAATTTTTGTTTGGATTTGGTTGTACCGGAGGCTTTCATCTCTTCATGTATTTCCTCTGCCCCTTTTTGTATATGTGGGTATTTCTGATCAAGCACCTGCTGAAGATTAATTGCATCAGCGGTAATGTGAAGGGCACCAACCGTTACAATTTCGTCATTGTTTTTAAAACCTGTTGTTTCAATGTCGATGACGCAGAAGGACAATAAATCCAGTGACGTTTTCCTACCTGGCTGAAAAGAATAAGCGGTATACCTGCGCCACGCTTCTGTTGATGGATGTTTTTTGTTTTTGAAAAACATCAGCTGAAGTATGACAATTGAAACCGTGTTTTCAGCAGGGTCTGTAGTTCGGAAATAGTGGAAAATACATTTCTGAGTGATTTTTTATCCAGCTTATTCATACCATTGATATCGATGTATCTGCCCGTGTCTCCGTTCAGTATGCCACTCCGGGTTCTAAGTTTCAGGCATATTTCATATGCTGCAGCGGCTGCGCTGAATAAGGCTTGGTTGAACGGTTCTTTATCCGCAAGATACAAATACCGTGCTGTAGTATTTTGTATATTCATGTGGCCATGTGACAGCACCAGAATTCGTGCTGCATCGCTGAGTGGCATCATAGCCCGCTTTTTAATATCAAACTGATCTTTATGTTCACCACTTTTCTCTACCAGCAGCTGATTGAAAAAGCCTAGTGGTGGTGGATTCAGCGTGGCATTTTTGGCCAGATGACCGAGAAATAATTCATTAGCGGTCGCCTTCTCTTCAAGGTAACTGGCCAGTTCTTCTGCCAGCGCCTTGTTACCTGCTACAGGACGAAAATCAAAAAAAATATTGGCATGTAACAACGCCTTTGGCTCAGGGGTAAACATCCAGGTATTGAATCGCTGTTTCCATTCAAATAGTGAAAGGCAATGATCAGGATTACGCGCCATGATATCAGCGGGGCATTTCTCAAAACCGCAGTATAAAAGCACATCATTCACATATGACGCGACATCAAGAATGGTGGATTTATCCTGACCTTCTTCAAAAATAATGGCATTATCCTGATCTGTCCGCAGTAACTGTTCTTCCCGTCCTTCACTGCCGAGGCTTATCCAGCAGGCTACCGGACTTTTGCCTTTGCCTAATTTTTCTATAGCCTCATTATAGGCTTTTTCAATAATAAGGTCATTTAAGGTGGTAATCAGCCCTGAAATAATATCCACGTTTACGCCTTTATCAAAATAATCTTCAATCAGAAGATCTGCAGTATCTCTGATTTCTTTCCACTTTTCCTTCGTGTCAGCATACTTAAGCGCCTTTATTAATGCTACCGGATGATTTTGCTGTGACATGGCTATGTCATGATCTGACACCATTCCGGCGACTCGTGTTTGGGCGGTCCCATCCTCTGTCATGATCAGGTGGTGGATATTGCTCCGAATCATAATGCCGAGAGCCTCCGAGAGGTTCGTTTGCACAGAAATCGTATATACCGGCGCAGACATGATAGAAGATATCGGTAATGCTATTGACTTCCCATCTGCAATTACCTTGTTTCTCAGGTCTGTATCCGTCACTATTCCTTCAGGGTGCTGGTTGCTATCCACCACCACAATAGAACCGCATCGACGTTCGCGCATCATTTCCGCTGCCGAGCGAATGCTGACATCAGCCTGGCATGTGAGTACATCACGGGTGAAGTTAAGCGGCTGATCAAGTGACCTCAATTCACTTATTGCAGATAATTCGGTTTCAGAAGCGTTTCGCACAACAGCCTGACCGGCAGCATATCCGTGGGCAAAGAAAAGAGAAAATGCACTGTTGTTTTCTAGTATCTCTTTAAAAACAGGTTCCGGCAGGCTATATACGAGCGATTCACCCACACTTTTCGCCGACATCACATAACGTGTATTATTCAGTATACTCCGTACACCAAAGATATCACCTGGCTCACACTGGTCTACGAGCTGATCATGGGTAAATAATTGTATATTCCCTTTTCTAAGGATGTAGGCTAATCCATTACCCTCCTCACCCTGTCGAAAAATCAGTGCACCATCTTCAGCATAGTTAACAGTAATTTGTGATGTAACTTGGTCTAGCTGCGATGAACTCAGGTAACTGAATGGCGGATGTTCTCTCAGGAAGAAAATTATCCGGTCATGAATCACATTACCCATAGATTTACGTCTTAGCTGGCTCCGCTCTTAATTTCCTCTACAACTTCCGGGTTTAATAGCGTGGAAGTGTCCCCCATATTATCAAAATCATTGCTGGCAATTTTTCTAAGAATGCGTCGCATGATTTTCCCCGACCGTGTTTTCGGCAAGCCCGGTACGATCTGGATCTTATCCGGTCGTGCGATCGGGCCAATGATCTGATTAACCGTTTGTTTTATTTCCTGAATCAGATTTTCTTCGGTACGACCTTCCATGTCGCAAATGACAAAAGCGTAAATACCCTGACCTTTGATGTCATGTGGATACCCCACTACAGCTGACTCCACTACTTTAGGATGCTCATTAATGGCATTTTCTACCTCGGCTGTACCCATGCGGTGTCCTGATACGTTGATCACATCATCTACCCTACCCAGGATACGGATGTAGCCATCGTGATCTCTTTTAGCGCCATCACCGGTAAAGTATAACCCCGGATAGGTAGAAAAGTACGTCTGGCGGCAACGTTCATGATCACCATATGTGGTGCGCAGCATGGAGGGCCATGGAAATTTGATACAAAGATTACCTTCCACGTTGTTTCCTGTTAACTCCTTACCTTCTGCATCGACGATAATAGGTTGAATGCCAGGTAATGGCAGGGAGGCGTGTGCCGGTTTATTGGGCGTGATACCTGCTAATGCTGAGATCATGATACCCCCCGTTTCCGTCTGCCACCATGTGTCTACCAGCGGACAGTTTGCCTTACCGACGTGAGAATGATACCAATGCCAGGCCTCCTCATTAATAGGTTCTCCCACAGAACCGATTACCTTGAGCGATTTGAGTGAATAAGGTTCTAAAGGTTCGAGGCCAAAAGCCTGAAGGGCGCGGATTGCCGTAGGAGCTGTATAAAACTGGTTAACTTTATATTTATCTACAATTTCCCAGAACCTTCCCGGGTGTGGATATGTAGGTACTCCTTCAAACATTATGGTGGTGGCGCCAGCTAGCAATGGGCCATAGACGATATAAGAATGCCCCGTAATCCATCCGATATCAGCAGTGCACCAATAGGTGTCGCCCTGAGTATACTGAAATACATTAAGGAAGGAATAGTAGGTATAAACCATATAGCCACCTGTGGTATGCACAACGCCTTTCGGTTTACCCGTGGAACCCGATGTGTAAAGTATGAAAAGCATATCTTCACTATCCATTGTTTCTGCCTGATGTGTTGACGGCTGACCTTTGATAGCTTCGTGCCACCAGATATCACGATCCGGGTGCATCTCCACAGCTTCATTTGTTCGTTTTAAGACGATCACCTTTTCGACGGTGGAACTCGATTTTAATGCCTCATCCACAACGGCCTTTACAGGGATGGTTTTAGCCCCACGGAAGTTGCCATCTGATGTGAGTACCATTTTCGCCTCACAGTCATTGATCCTGTCGGCTAGTGATTGAGCTGAAAAACCGGCAAACACCACAGAATGAACAGCACCTATTCTGGCGCAGGCCAGCATAGCCACAGCTGCCTCCGGAACCATAGGCATATAAATAATGACCCTGTCACCCTTTTTTACACCTTGTGCCAGCATGGCATTAGCAAACTGACAGGTAAGCTGGTGTAATTCCCGGTAGCTGATATGCAAACTATCTTCCTTCGGGTCGTTAGGTTCCCAGATAATGGCAGTTTCATCTCCTTTGGTGAACAGATGACGATCCAGCGCATTTTCTGTAATGTTGAGTTCACCATCCACAAACCATCTGATATCAGGTTCTTTAAAATTCCAGTCCAGTACTTTTGACCAGGGCTTTTTCCAGTGAAAGGTCTCAGCCACACGGCTCCAGAAGATCTCCGGATCGAGTACACTTTTTTGGTATTCATGATAATATCCTGATAGGGTTTGTATTTTATTACTCATAAAATAAGTGATTAGTCTTTAGTTATGTGTTTCAATAAATCTCATCATTATTTTGCTGGATTTCAAGTCTAATGGGCGGAGGCTTCACCTGAGCCCCTTGGATACCGTATACTTTCGGTCAGTTCCTGCACTTCAGACGGCGGAGGGGTAGTGCTACGTGAAACCACCATAGAAATTACAAAGTTTATCAGCATTCCCAGTGTTCCGATTCCCTCAGGAGCAATACCGAACCAGTGTTTTTCAGGCGAAGGATCGATATATTTGAAGTAAATTATGTACGCAAGGGTGAAGAGTAGCCCGGTGATCATCCCTGCTATGGCACCTTCTCTGTTCATTCTTTTGTCAAATATTCCCAGAATAATGGCAGGGAAAAATGAGGAGGCAGCAAGGCCAAAGGCGAGCGCTACAACCTGAGCTACAAAGCCGGGTGGCTTAATGCCTGCAAGGCCGGCAAGCAACACTGCAACAGCTATTGCAATTCTGGCGGCACGGAGTTCACCTTTTTCGGAAATATCGGGTCTCAGGTATTTTTTCAATAAGTCATGCGAAATGGAAGTGGCTATTACCAGCAACAGCCCTGCAGCTGTTGACAATGCTGCTGCAAGACCACCTGCCACGACCAGTGCCACTACCCATGCCGGCAGGTTGGCAATTTCCGGATTGGCCAGTACAATAATGTCACGGTCGACTGTGAGCTCATTATTTTCGGCCTCGGCTACATACTGGATTTTGCCATCATTGTTTTTGTCCTCAAAACTAAGTAATCCTGTGTTTTCCCAGTTTTTAAACCATTCCGGTACATTTTGATATTCCGCTTCTGATACTGTATTGATCAGGTTAGTTCTTGCAAAAGCCGCAATTGCCGGTGCTGTGGTGTATAGAATTGCAATGAAGATAAGCGCCCACCCTGCCGAAATACGGGCATCTTTCACTCTGGGCACGGTAAAAAAGCGAACAATCACATGGGGTAAGCCTGCCGTGCCGAACATCAGAGCAGCTGTAATGAAAAACATGTTGAGATTGTTGCCTTTATTGACTGCCGTATACTCAGCGAATCCAAGATCGACGGAAAGCTGGTTAAGCTTATCCAGAAGATAAGTGCCATCATTAAGCCTACCACCAAAGCCAAGCTGAGGTATAGGGTTTCCGGTCATCTGCAAGGAGATAAAAATAGCAGGGACGGTAAATGCAAAAATCAACACACAATATTGAGCTACCTGGGTATAGGTAATACCTTTCATTCCACCCAGTACAGCATAAAAGAATACGATGCCTATTCCAATAAATACACCCCTTTCAAAAGGAATGTCAAGAAATCTTGCGAAGGCCACACCTACCCCTTTCATCTGCCCCACTACATAGGTAAAAGAGACAAAAAGCGCACAAATTAAGGCTACCAGACGGGCCTGTTTCGAATAGTATCGCTCTCCGATAAAATCGGGCACGGTAAACTTGCCGAATTTGCGAAGATATGGCGCCAGAAGCAGTGCAAGAAGCACATATCCGCCTGTCCAACCCATTAAATACTGGGCTCCGCCAAACCCCATAAACGAGATTAAGCCTGCCATTGAGATGAAGGAAGCGGCCGACATCCAGTCTGCAGCAGTGGCCATGCCATTGGCTACCGGATGTACTCCGCCACCGGCAACATAAAACTCTTTTGTTGAGCCCGCTCGGGACCATACGGCCACCCCGATATAAATCAAAAAGGTGCCGCCAACCATTATATATGTCCAAATCTGAGGATCCATAGCTATTTATTTTTCATCAACATCAAACTCCTGGTCCAGTCGGTTCATCAGGATGACGTAGACGAAGATCAGGATTACAAAAACATACATCGAACCCTGGTGTGCAAACCAGAACCCGAGTGGAAAACCACCTATTTTATATTGATTAAGAGCATCTGCGAACATGATACCGCAGCCAAAGGACGCAAAAAACCAGATCACCAGGAGGATGCCCAGGTACCTCAGGTTCTTTCGCCAGTAGGCTTTCATTTTAGAATTGTCTGACATAGTAGTTATAGTTTATAAAAAGATATGAGTTTGTAATCTTATGCGTGATAAGTCCCCGTTCGTTAGCGGAGCATCACGATACTCACCGGAAAGGCTATGATATTCCAGTGTGATTTTGGCATTATGTCCGTTTACATAATAATTTACCCCGACATCAAAAGAGCTGATATTGCGCTCCAGCGCTTCATAACTGCCATTTTGATAGGCTACATAGGGCATTATATTAAGTCCCGGAATAAGTAAGCCAGCCTGTGTATATATGTTTGTGCCTGTGCCTGCCCACCGTGAAACATAATTATCACCATAATCAAAATTGATAAAGGATGCATAGGCATTAATAGCGCCTTCGCCTAAAGGTGCATCATAATATGCATCAACAGCATAATGCAGCACGTTTTCATGTATATTTAGAGTATTGTTATACATGCCATTCGGCTGGCTGAAAAATCCGGCGCCGATTCCCAGTACTCTTTTATTGCCAAAATATGTTCCAACCTGATAGGGCAGCTTGATTGACTCAAGATCAAAGAAATTGTACCTGAAATACCCCTCCAATACAGTATTGCCAACGGGATCGTTACTGGCATCTGCATTATTGGAACCTGTGTAAGTAAGGTCAGAAGCTGTGGCACCGGGAAATGCGTTTCCGAAATTCGCTCCTCCACCAAGTGAGCTTGCCGGGTTAAGCGGATTATTGGCTGAAATTCGGTAATCAAACTTGCCAATCTGTCCCTTTGCATAGACCCCCATGTGGCGCGCAAACTGATCTGATACACCCAGTGATTGCCAGTGGGCAAAAGGTCTTGCCTGGTCCATCGTCATAAAATTTAGGGTTGAGGCGCTGGCGAGCCTAGTCAGACCACGCCAGTAATGAAGGCCCGTACCGATATATACTGCATCATTATTTGTTACCTTAAACTCAGTCCAGGCGCCATGAAGGAAAAGTTGCGACCCGTCTCCGTTATTTCCTAATGCAGAAAGACCGTCTGCAGTAAGGTTATTCAGTCCAAAGTGGGTGAGAATCAGAAATCGTGGTGAAATCTGTGCGTAAGCCAGAAAGCGGCTGCGACGGGCAAATGATGTGAGTTGTAATTTATCCTCAGTAGCCTGCAGGTTGTTCGTTTGCAGCCACTGCTGATGCCATATAATAAAGCGAATGTACACATCATCACTTATATTGACTTTTAGTGGTTTATAGTTTGAAACCGGGTACGTTGCCTGTTGACCGGATGACACAAAAGAAAACAAAAGGACTAAAATGAATACTATTGAATATTTCACAATAAATAAAAAATAATAAGGAAAAGGATAAAAAATTAAAAATATAAAATTATATGCCGACAATAATAAAATATCTTCAACTATACCTAAAAAAAATGGCAATGATTTAAATCAGGGTACAACCTGTGTAAAACGATTTTATTTTGAGAAAAAATAGATTAAGGAGGCATTTCCATTTATTCTGCCAGCTTGTTGATATCCTTATTGTAAAAGTATTTGGATTCACTACCCTGCATGATGAGTTGTATCATGGACTTTCCCAATCGACGGGTATCTGTGAGGTTATCACCCATCAGGCGTTCAATCAAAGGCCAAAAAGGTGAAATTAGCGAATACATCATCTGATAATGTTTCGTACGTGACCTGATACCTCGCAAAGGCCGTATCATACCCGGACGATACATATAGGCTTTTGAAAAGCCCAATGAAAGTAGATCCGATTCGGTTTTGCCTTTTACCTTTGCCCATGCCATTCGCCCTTGTTCATTGGTTCCTATTCCCGAAACATAAATAAACCGGATGTCAGGATTTTGTTCGAGTGCTTCTTTGGCAAAACGGAGGGTGTAATCATACGTTATTTCTTTATACCGCTCCGGATTCATACCACCGGCAGAAACACCCAGACAATAAAATACGGCATCGTATCCACGCAGCTCGCTTTTGATCAGGTGCGGGGTGTTGAAATCATTCAGTATGAGCTCTTTAAGCTTTGGATGAGGGATATTGAGTGGCCTGCGATTGACCGTGAGCACATGCGTGACAGCAGGATGATCAAGGCATTCAAGCAGCACTCCTCTCCCTACCATACCTGATGCACCTGTTATGATGACTTTCATTGTTTAACCATTTTTAAGGATAATGACCGTTGACTGCCCGATACTTCTACCCATAGTGTATCAGCATACCTACTATATTTTATTGTAGTGGGGAAATCATGGTTAGGATTTTCAAAAATAAATGTCGAAAAATCAGACGAGGTGAGTTTAAAACTAACAGGTTTTCCGTTATTCTGATCCGGAACAGTGGCTTCATACATTAAATCCCCTTTGTATTTGTACATTCTGAGGTACTCCGAAATTTTCTTAATACTATCGGATAAAGTGTAACCGTAACCCTCCAGTCCATTCCCTGACTTTTCCCAAACCTCATAAGAATTGTTACCATCGTACCACGTACCAATAAAAAACGACAGATCCGGATTTGTAGCAGGCTTGCAACTGAGAAAAAGGAACAAAACCGGGATAAAAGATTTCATGCGATTTTTTTATACATACGCTTTCAATTTAATGAAATTCCATAAAAAAGCCTGCACATGATTGCGCAGGCCTACTAAACACTACCAAAGTATTGTTATTCAAACTGAACGGATGAAAATGTAATGTCCCTTGAGTTTGGCCCTGCAGCAATACCAAACTCCCCCGGCTCAAAGACCAGATCGCCATCCGAATTATAAAATGACAAGTCCTCCTTATTCAAAGTGAACTTCACAGTTTTTGTTTCTCCGGATGGAACCTGCACCTTCTTGAAGTCTTTCAATTCCTTTACCGGACGGGCTACAGATGCCACATAATCTCGTATGTATAACTGTACAATTTCCTTTCCGGGCCTGATTCCGGTATTGGTTATGTCTACACTGACCGTAACCTCAGTATTTCCCACCATGATTTCCTGCTTGCTGTATTCAAAGGAGGTGTAGCTCAGCCCAAACCCAAACGGGTAAAGTGCAGTGTTTTCAACATCCATATGATGGGAATAAAAATTATCGCCATCGTAAGGCCGGCCGGTATTCAAATGGTTATAGTACAAAGGCAACTGCCCTGTTGCCCGTGGAAATGACATCGTGAGTTTTCCGGAGGGGTTGACTTCACCGGTGAGCACTGAGGCAATTGCAGTTCCGGCCCGTGATCCAAGGTGCCATGCTTCGACAATAGCAGGAACATGCTCCGCTTCCCATGCAACTTCAAGAGGCCGGCCATTCATTAACACCAGCACGATACTTTTATTTACCTTATATATTTCTCTAAGCAACTCTTTTTGAAGTCCGGGTAGCCCGATATCTGCTCTGCTGCGGGCTTCACCCGACATCATGGCGGGCTCACCAAGGGCCAAAATTACCAGCTCCGACGATTTTGCTAAGGCAATAGCATCTGCAAAACCACTCCGGTCATTTTCTTCAATGACCAGTTCATCAAAAAAGTTATTCGGTCCTATCGAAAGGTCACAGCCCTTTTCATACCTTATCGTTACTCCCTTTAGCTTACACTGAAGCCCCTCCAATAGTGAAATAGCGGAGTTCTGCTCCCCCTGGGCACGCCAGTTGCCAATAGGTGCATCCTTATCTGCTGCCAAAGGTCCGATGACTGCGATGGATGAAAAATTTTCCAGCGGCAAAAGATTATTTTCATTTTTTAACAGAACAATGGAGTTGATCGCCATTTCATACGTCGCATCCATATGCTCCTCCGAACCGACAAGTGAGGCCTCTCGTAACGGATCCATGTAGCGGTAAGGATCGTCAAACAATCCAAGTTCATATTTAAGAGTGAGTATCCTGCGAACGGCATCATCAATATAATCCTGCTTTACCTTTCCATCCTTTACGAGTTCGGCCAGGTATTGTATATATGCATCGCCTTCCATATCGATGTGACATCCGGCATTTGCGGCCAGCATAGCTGTTTGTTTTAGATCTGCAGCGACGCCATGGTCAAGCATTTCACCTATCGAGTTCCAGTCGGACACAACTGCGCCATCAAATCCCCATTTCTGGTACAGGATGTCACGCATCAGATAAGAGCTCATCGTCGAAGGCACTCCGTCAATATCATTAAAGCTGTTCATAAATGTGGCAGCCCCGGCTTCTACAGACGCTTTAAAGGGTGGCATTACCACATTATGGAGCATGTTTCTGCCCAGATTAACTGCATTGTAGTCTTTTCCGCTTTCAGCAAAACCATAGGCTGCAAAATGTTTTGCACAGGCCATAATAGTAAGAGAATCTGACAGGTCATCCCCCTGAAATCCCCGTATCCGGGCCTGAGCGATAAGCGACCCCAGATAAGGATCTTCTCCTGCCCCACCCATTACTCTGCCCCAACGGGCGTCACGGCTTACGTCTACCATAGGTGCAAATGTCCACTGCAGGCCTGAGGCAGCCGATTCGATAGCTGCTATCCGGGCGGATTGCTCTATCAGTTCAAGATCCCACGAGCAACTTTCTGCCAGCGGTATGGGGAAAATAGATTTATAGCCATGTATTACATCATAGGCGAATATCAGTGGTATACCGAGCCTCGACTTTTCTACCACCAGCTCCTGAAGTTTTCGTGTTTCTTCTACCCCTACCAGATTCAAAACAGAGCCAACCTCGCCGTTGATATATCGTTCGTAGCGATCTGTGGCAGGTCCCTGAGGGCCGGTAAGATAGGTTCCGGCAGAGTATTGATTCATCTGCCCTATCTTTTCCCGGAGGGTCATGACACCGAGAAGGCTGTCAACTTTCGCCGCCACTGACATATCCCTTCTTTCGGTAGACACATTTGAATTACATCCTGACACGCCATAGATCAGGCATGTCAGGATGATGAGTTGTATTAAGAAATTAGTAGCCTTCGTTTTGTATAAGTACATTATTAGAAAGATCAATTTCGGTTTGCGGTACGGGAAGGAATCCACGGGTAGCTGGTCTGTAGCTTACGTCATAAATACCCGGCTCCCCTGTGTAATCTGGACCTATTATTCCATTTATGGTGAGCTCCTGGCTAGCTGTATTCTGACCTCTTCTCAGCACATCCCAATATCTGTGTCCTTCTCCTGCCAGTTCCATTCTTCTTTCCTGAAATAATGCATCATCGGAGTAGGTGCCAACAGGTGCAAGCCCAACTCGTGCTCTTACTTCATTCATATAGTTGACATTTTGACCAACCTCTGCGGCCATCAGCAATACTTCTGCATAGCGTATAGCCCTGTAATTCAGCATATTGTGCAGTTCAGGAGTTCCCATTGTGCCCCGGTCGGCCAGTCGGGTGGTATATTTGGCATTGTAGTAGCCGGTGTGTTGATAAGCACCTGTGTTCAGTGTTGCAGTTGGCGACAATGTAAGGATTGCATTTTCTGTGAAAATGGTAGCCGGTAGTCTGGGATCTCCCTGCATGTCCTGATAAAGCTTATGTGTAGGTATAGCGAATGACCATCCTCGATAAAATACGTTTGATGCTCCTTCTACTCTTGGCCCCATCATTTGTGCTGCCAGATTACCCTCTACATATTGCTCCGAACCCCAGTCGCCCTGTACAGGTTCGCCATCATAGGCAATTTCGAATATACTTTCTTCATTGAACTCATTATCGCCGGCAAATACATCAGCAAAGTCCGGGACAAGTGAATAACCTCCGTTATTGATGATATCTTCCAGCTGAGTAAGAATATAGTTCTGATCTATGGCGGTACCATTTGCATTAAGTCCGTTACCGTAAACCCCATCTTCGAAAAGGTATACACGTGCCAGCATGGCCTGTGCTGCCCATTTGGTGGCCCTGAATCGCTCTGTCTGAGCCTCAGGCAACGCGTTGATAGCATCTACCAGGTCTGAGGCTATCTGGTTGTAAACTACAGCAGGATCTTCCTGTGTTCTCGCAACCGCCTCGGACGGGCTTTCAGGGGCAAGTGGCATCACAATATTTTCGAAGAAACGAACCTGCTCGAAATAGAAATAGGCTCTTAGAAATTTGGCTTCTGCAATAATACGCTGCCGGTTTTCTTCGCTGATGTTTTCCAACGCATTGGCTTTTTCAATGGTGAAATTGGCACGATAAACACCAGTGTAATTACGCTTCCATATAGAATGTGCAATTTCGTTACCGGTTGAAATATTAAACTGGTCAAATTCAAACTCTTCTGCGCCATCACCGGCATCCTGCCCACCTGCATAGGCATCATCCGATAATACTTCAGAAAGAACAAGATAAGGTGACCAGGCCAGCCCTACTCCTTTTTGATGACCTAATGCATCGTAGGTGGCTAATAATGCCTGCTGTACCTGTTGTTCATTTTGAAAATAGGTAGACGAAAACACGGTGCCTTCAGGAGTAACGGTAAGGAAATCTTCCGTACAGCCTCCGAGGAACCAGATAACTAATGGTAGGATAAAATATTTTTTCATGGTTTTATATTTTAGAAAGTAATGGATGTCCCTAATCTAAACGTTTTTGGTTGCGGGTAAATTCCCCTGTCAATACCCAGGTCAGTTACACTTCCACTGGCTGAACCAACCTCAGGGTCAAGGCCAGAATAACCTGTAATGGTAATCAGGTTTTCTGCTGCCACATAGAAATTCCAGTTTTGGCATCGTATTCTTTCCAGAAATGCAGATGGCAGATTGTAAGTGATCTGAATATTCCTCATTCTCACAAATGAACCGTTTTCTATGTTAATCAAATCGGTAGCCCGGGTGAAATTTTCATTGATGTCATTAGCAACAAAGCGTGGTACTGTTTCCGATGGATTATCTTCTGTCCACCTGTCGAGCATATAGGCCTGCTTATTTGATGTAGGGATATCAGGACGATTCATTCCATTAAAGATATCATTACCAATGGTGCCTATAAATAAAGCATAAAGATCGAAATTTTTCCACGAAACGTTAAATGTAGAACCTAGTGTCCAGTCCGGGAGCGGGTTACCGATTATGGTACGGTCATCGTCTGAAATGCGTCCATCGCCATTCACATCTATAAATTTTATATCACCGGGCTGTGCATCAGGCTGAATAAGGTTACCGTTTCTGTCGACATGTCTGAAAATATCTGCCTGCGACTGGAATATGCCGTCTGTTCTGAAGCCAAAGAAGTTGGTAACTGATGCCCCTTCAATACTTCTGCTGACCTCACCTGCGAGTGCCCAGCTATCCCCGACAATAAAGCCCGCGTCGGAGGCGATATCGGTAAATGTATTCTGATTATACGTGGCATTAGCTCCGATATTGAAGGTGAAATCTCCGTATATCTGGCGCCAGTTTAATGATAACTCAAGTCCGCTGTTGCGCATGGTACCGACGTTGGCAAAGTTTAGTTCTGCACCAAGGCTGGCAACGGTACGGTCAACCTGTAGTAAGCCAACAGTATTACGTATATAATAATCGACAGTACCGGAGAGCCGGTTATCAAATAGGCCGAAATCAACACCGGCATTTGTTTGTACGGATGTTTCCCATTTTATATCCTGATTCTCTACAAAGGCAGGTATCGCACCAGGTATTCGGTCATAGGCGATGTTAAAATCAACCAATGAGGCATAAGCAAATGCAGCGATACGGTCATTTCCGTTTTGCCCCCATGATCCTCTTAATTTCAGATAACTGATAGCAGGAATATCCGGGAAGAAGCTTTCTTCATTGATCACCCAGCTACCGCCGAATGAAAAGAAGTTACCGTATTTGTTGTTATCACCGAATCGGGATGAGCCATCACGGCGATAAACTGCAGAAAAGGAGACCCGTTCATTGAAGTCATAAAAGACACGACCAAATACAGATGCCCATGTTTCTCTGTAGGCTGCCCCGCCTGCTGTTGCTGTAGAGTCAATGATCTGGCTCAGGTATATAAGGCTAGGGTTTGAAACATCGATACCCTGGCCACCAGCACTCAGGTCCCTTCCATTTCCAACAATCACGGTATTACCTACAAGAAAATTAAACCGGTGAGGGCCGAAGCTTTTGGTGTAGTTTACCGTATTTTCGTTCTGATATCTGGCGTTACGGTTAATTGACTTACCTATGCTCGTGGTTACGATATTATTGGTAGTGCTACTGAGAAAATAGAGCTCGTTAAATCCGTCCCCTTCGTTGTATTGAAGGTCCATACCAAAGGTGCTCCGGATCACCAGATTTTCGATCGGTGTTAATTCACCATAGGCATTCGCGAGGAATTGGTCCTGTCGGAAATTACCGTTGTTAATAGCCAGTCTGGCAAGTGGATTTACCACTTCACCACCAACATTTTCTGATATGGCATAAGCGCGGCCATTTTCATCTACTACAAATGGGTTATTTCCATATGGCACGTTGGCCAGAACAAGAGGGTCATCTTCAAATACCGGTGTCAGAGGATCCATGTTCAGTGCACTGTTTATTTCCCCGTTAAAAGACTGATTACTTTGTACACCACGGGATTCAATATGGGTGTATTGTACTGAATTTCCCCATTTAAACAGGTTACTTACGCGTGTATCTTGCTTTAATCGGCCTGTTACCCTTTCAAATTGAGACAAAGGGCCACCTACAATACCCTGCTGATTGAAATATGATACACTGGAAGCATAGCTTGTTTTTTCATTTCCTCCTAACAGTGAAAGTTCATGGTTGGTAATGGGTGCATTGGGATAAAAAAGCTCTTCCTGCCAGTCTGTATTATGTTCCGGGATCTCATTAGCATCGAAAGGCACACCATTGAGGTTATTCAATCCGGCATCTGCCATTAGCTCAAGATATTGGTCAGCATTAAGCAGGTCGACCTTTCGGGGAGCATTTTGAATACCATAGTAACCGTTATAGCTAATGCTGGTGGTTCCGGCTCTACCCGATTTGGTTGTGATGAGCACTACCCCATTGGCACCTCTGGCACCATAGATTGCAGAGGTAGCAGCGTCTTTGAGTACTTCCATGGATTCTATATCACTCGGGTTCAGGTTGGCAATACTCAATACAGCCATACCATCCACTATGTAAAGAGGTTCATTATCTCCGTCTGTACCGATACCACGCACCTGTACACGTGGACCTTCTCCCGGCTGTCCTGACTGATTAATAACCTGAACCCCGGCAGCACGTCCCTGAAGCGCCTGGCTTGGGTTAATGACAGGTGTTTTTGTAATTTCGTCAGATTTAACACTTTCAATGGAACCGGTTACCACTTTTTTCTTCTGCACACCATATCCAACCACAACAACCTCTTCAAGCTGACTCAGTTCCTCCTCGAGCACGACATCAATCTGTGAACGGTTTCCTACGGTTTCTTCCACCGTTTTAAAGCCCACAAATGAAAATATCAGGACATCAGATGATTCCGCGGCAATCGTATACTGCCCGTCGATATTTGTGATATTTCCACGTGAGGTTCCTTTAACCTGTACGGTTACACCTATCAGGGTTTCCCCATTCTGGTCGGTTACCGTACCTGTGACGGTATTCTGCGCGAATGCAAACCCCATAGAGGCAAGCATAAAAATCAACGTAAAAATACGTTTCGGTTGGTTTATAATTCTCATCATAGTCTAAGTTTAATCCGCATATGCGGTGTAATACTTCACATAATCAATTGTTAATTTCTGGGGCCAGATATCATGGTCTATACCCCGTCGGCCACCCCAGTTACCTCCAACGGCAAGATTGATAATGATATGATATCTGAAATCGTTGAAAGGCCAGTCTTCTTCGGCTACATCAGATCGCTCAAGACGGTGGTAAGGCACATCATCGACAAACCAGATCAATGCATCCTCGCTCCATTCCATTGCATAAACGTGGAACTGGTTATGCGGCTCTTTGATGTATATGCTGTCATGAAGCTGAGTTTCGAGCATGCCGTTATAGGATTTGGTGTGCACTGTGCCGTAAATTATACCCTGATTGTAGCCGACATGCTCCATAATATCAATTTCACCGGCGTTGGGCCACGTAATTGAGCTATCTCCTTTTTCAGGGAGTAACCATACGGCAGGCCAGGTGCCTTTACCATAGGGCAAACGGGCACGCACTTCAATTTTTCCGTACTTAAATGATTCCTTACCCTGAGTGGTTATTTTTGCGCTGGTGAAATCATATTTATCTATACCCTGCTTATGTGCCTCTATAATCAGGTGACCATTTTCAACCCTGATATTCTCCTCATTTTCTGTATAAAATTGCAGTTCATTATTCCCCCACCCGCATAGTTCGGGACATCCGTCACCCGTAACGATATTCCATTTTGAAAGATCCAATGAGTTGTCATTAAAATCTTCTTCCCAAATCAGGTAATATTCATCTCTTTCCGTGGAGGTATACAATTCAGATCCTCCCGGAAATATACATGACCCGTTAATAATGGAGGCTGCAAAGGAAATTGTATACAACCTGAGCATCTTAATCAGTTTGAAATACCCTGACATAATCTACATACATGCGCTGGGGAAAGCGTGTTGAAGCATTCGGGCTTCCGGGCCAGTTACCACCAACAGCGATATTAAAGATAAAGAAGTAATCCTGACGGAATTCCGACATGCTGGCAGGTGAAATATCAATAGAATGATAAAACTCATTATCCAGATACCAGTTGATCGCATTGGGTGTCCAGATGATTGAAAAGACATGAAATTTGTCTGAAAATTTACCGCTGGATAGTTGTGTGCTGCCACCGAAGTTGGCATAGCTTCCATTATTGTCCCAGTGTACTGTGCCGTGGACAACATCGTCTTTACCTTCGCCACCACCTACCATTTCCATGATATCTATTTCACCACAAAATGGCCATCCGGCAGTACTGAAGTTCTGGCCAAGCATCCATAATGCAGGCCACATTCCCTGCCTCTCGGGGAGTCTGGCCCTGATATCTATTCTGCCGTATTGAAACGATTGCTTGTCCTGTGTAATGATACGAGAAGAGGTGTATGACCTGCCACCCACTGACTCCTGACGGGCTTCGATGGAGAGGTAGCCATCAGCTACTTCAGTGTTGTTCGCTGTATAATATTGTAATTCGTTATTTCCCCACCCATTGTTACCGGTTCCTATTTCGTAAGTCCAGTCTGCAGTATTAAGACTCGTGCCGTTAAACTCATCACTCCATACAAGGGTATATCCCGCATATGACGTGGGCGATTGGAAGCCTTCATCAAAATCAGCTGTGCGAACATCAAGCTGCCTGTTTTCTCTTAAAAAACGGCCGCTTTCACCATAGGCACGCACTTCTATCTGGTAGCTGCCGCTGGATGTGTATTCATAGGAGAAATTTCCATCAGCTGATGATCCGTCCGGTGTATCTGATGACCCTTCACCCATATAAAATTCATAGTTGATGGCGTTATCAGCGGTTGCAATAATGTTTACAGTAGCAGGGTTTTTGTCATCAGTGGTAATTTGAATAGTCAAATTGGAGGGATCTGCAGATGAAGTAGCGGGACTATTTTCCTCACAGGATACCGTAAGGCAAACAAGTATTGTCGTTAATAGAATGGTTATGTATCTCATGGGCATTAAAATTTAAACCCTCCGGATAATACCGGAGGGTTTTTAGGTTTTATTCAAGAATTATGTCATCGACATAAAATGTATTTTGTGCTTCTGAACCGAAGTCAGGGAAAACCACAATATTTTGATATAGATTGTTTTCAACAGGATTACCGTTTAAATCGGCAGATAAATCCCATTCGTACTCAACCCATTCTCCTTTGGTTGCCATATCAAAGTCGATCTCCTGTCCTTGTCCGCCAGGAATTTCGAGCTTCACTTTCAACACATTTCCTGTACCCTCAGGTGCCCATACTTTGATCTTAATAACAGATTTACCAGTATAATCAAGCGTACCGCCGTTTCCTAAAACAGAGACCATTCCGGAATACGTAACCGTACCTCTGTTGAATTGAAGTACATTGTCGCTTGTGTTTATGCCTGATTTATCAGGGTTCTCGATTACAGATACACTTGCATTACCTTCAAAAGCAGTCCATGTATATCCATCATCTTCATTGTCCATATTTATCTCAGTGAAAGGACCAGCAGGCTCGAATAAGTCCGGTTCCTGTGCTGTAGTGTAGCTTGCATATTTGCCAAACCAGAATAGATCTCCATAATCGAACTCGACTGTCATTACATCATATCCTTCAAACTCTTCGATAGAGATATTACATGTTACTGAATTTACAATGGTAGCACCATGCTCACCGTCTGTTCCCAGTTTAGGAACAACTATCCAGGCTCCCTCACCATTCAGGGTAAGTTCACCGGTAGATGCATCATATTCATATGCATGTGTTGCTGAAAGCCATGCGCTAAGATCAACGTCACTTCCGCCAACATTAATCACCATATTTTCCGGAGTAGCATCAAAGCATTTCTCGTAATTAGGATTATCGTTTGGCCACACGCCAAACTCACCCCAGAAAGCACCATTATCATCGAATATGTAGCTTCCATCGCGTGTGAAAGTGAATTCTTGCTCGTAGAGGCAATTTCTTGAGCCATTATTAGTCAGACCAAAAAATCCGGATGGGTTTTCGGCACTTGGACCAACACCTATACTTACACCTTCACGGAACAGCTTCCATGTCTTACTTTCCAGTCCGGCAAGTAAGGTAAGCGCCTCATTGGGATCCGTAATTTCAATTTCCTGGCTTGCTGTTCTGGAGTCACCGGCATCGTTGGATGCGGTAAGCGTCACTGTATACGTGCCTGTAGCAGAATAAGTATAGGTAGGGCTCTCTTCCTGTGAAGTTCCTGTACCATCCCCGAAATCCCAGGAATAGGTTGTAGCATTGGACGAGAAATTAGTAAAACTTACTTCAAGGAAGTTAGTCTCGCTAATTTCATACTGAAAGGTGGCCAGTACTTCCTCGTTTTCAACGACTTCTTCCTCACAGGAAGTCAGCGTAAAACCGACGAAGAGCGCCACACTTGCAAAAATCATGTGGTTGAGCTTAAATTTTCTCATGTTTTTAGAATTTAGTTATCATTTTTACCATTCTCTTATCTGACACATGATTTCAAATTATAGTTTTGCATATGTGTCAAATGAAGAACAAGACGAATGTAGAGCCCTCTTTTATGAAAAGCCAATAAATAACCACATCAAAAATACATCAATACCTAAAATTCAATACATCAAAAACACATCAAATTCATCAAAAATTATTATAATTACCTGTAAATGAGCATATATTCAGATTAAATGTCACATCAACACATAAAAATGAATTTCATTAACTACTCATTAATGGTGCTGCTGTTGGTCTCCTCACTGCTAAGTGCGCAGCCATTGGATATGTTTAGTATTCCCATACGTTATTATTTCGGGCCGAATGAATATAACGGAGGTATACAAAACTGGGCTTTTGACCAGGATACATCAGGAGTGTTGTTTGTTGCCAATAACTACGGTGTCCTGCGCTTTGACGGCAGCCATTGGGATAATTATGATTTTCCTAATTCGACACGTACAAGAGCTATATTTGTGGATAAAAACAATCGCATTTATGCCGGAGGACAGGGCCAGCTGGGGTATTATGAATATGATGGGCCCAAACTTGTCTTTAGTTCCCTTTTGGATCGGTTTGAAGATGATATCCCCGCTGTAGGAGAAGTTTGGCGTATATTCAGGTACCGTGATCTTATTGCCGTAAATACTGATCGCGCATTACTTCTCTATGATGGGGATAAGGTAAAAAAAGTAAATATTCCAGGCACACTTCAGCGGGCTCATTCAGTTGGTAATGACCTTATTCTTGAAATTACAGATAAAGGATTGTTTACCTATGAAAATGATACGGTATACCCTGTTGCCGGCGCTCAAATCATCAGAGATGAAGTTTTTTCCATAATTCCTACACCAGACGGCTTTTATTCCTTTACAGCTTCAGGTAATATTTACAGGTCAAGCCGGAACAGTACATCTCTTATCCGAAGGCAGCTTTCCCAAATGCTGGGTGATATCAATGCGGCCATCCTGTTATCCAACGGTGATATTGCAGTCGGAACGCAGAATCAGGGTCTGTTTATACTGAGTTCTGATCTTGAAATAAAGGCAAATTACACTAAAAACAAGGGAATTGACGATCGTACGGTGCATGCTATTTATGAGGATAATTTCGGGAATATCTGGCTTGGGCTCAATGGTGGGATCAATTATCTTGAAATGAACTCCCCTATCAGACTGATTAATGAGGAGGCAGGACTCAGGGGAGCAGGATATGCTGCTGCAAGACATAACAATATACTATATCTGGGCACCAACAATGGACTCTTTTATTATGACAAGGAATATGGCAGGTATACCTTGGTATCCGGCACGGAAGGTCAGGTATACAACCTATCCGTAATTCGCGACAATCTCTTGCTTGGGCATCACGAAGGGGCATTTCAGGTAGACGGTAATAATATAATCAGAATAAAAGAAGGGGGCACATGGAATTTCATCACATCACCATCCGGGGAGCAGTTATTGAGCGGAGGCTATGGAGGTGTATATTATCTCAACAAAGAAAATGATGGTTGGTTTGTAAGTGATACACTTCAGGGCCTGAATGTGTCGTCCAGAGTCCTTGAATTCGAAAATGATTCCCTTCTATGGATGACACATGGCTACAGAGGCGCCTACCTGATCCACCTATCTTCTGATCTCAGGGAAACCAACATGATTGAATTTTTTGGGGAAAATGACGGATTCCCATCCAATGTACTTATTAGCGTTTATAAAATTAGGAATCAGCTGGTTTTTACTGGAGAAAGAGGAATTTACAATTTCAATAAAGACAAACGTAGATTCGAAATCAATGAATTTCTGACTAATTACCTAAAGGATTCCCATGTGAGTGCATTGTCTGAAGCAGACAATGGCGATATATATTTTACAACAACCGGTAACATTGGCTATTTACGTCAGGAGTCGCTCGGTAAATACAGCCTGCAAACCAGTGTGTTTACCGGAATCGGGCGTGAGATTAATGATGACCTTGTCAACATCAATATATTGGATCAGAGCCACGTATTTATTGGAGCCAGGGAGGGATTTATTCTGTTTGATCCTTCAATGGAATATACCGACCAGTCCGGCTATGACGTGGTGATTACCAATGCACAGTTACGGTATAAAAATGATTCACTGGCAGAAACTGTCGGGAGCTATCTGGATGGACGCAACTTCAGGCAGCTTAAGTCTGTCAAATTTGATTTTGGTTCCCCCTACTTCTATGGTATGGATCACATTATGTATGCCAGTCGCATGATCGGTTTTGAGAATAAATGGTCCGACTGGCAAAATGAAGCAAGCCGGGAATACATTAACCTCCCTCCCGGGCGCTATGTATTTGAGGTAAAGGCGCGTAATAAATTTGGTACCGAAAGTAAGGTAAGCCGGGTTGCCTTTACTGTTCAGCCCAAGTGGTATAAATCTGAGATCGCCTATATTTTTTACACATTGATCGGTATGGTTTCACTGGCCACTGTGCTGATTGTACAGGAGAGACGGTTTCAGCGTAAAACGGAAAGCATCAGCAAGGAAAAAGAAGAACAGATAAAGAGTAAAGATGAAGAACTGAGTAAAGTAACCCGCGAATCCGCAGCAAAAATCGAGCAGTTGCGGAACGAAAAGTTACGGTCCGAGATTCAACATAAGAATACTGAGCTGGCTTCGGTAACTATGCACCTGCTCAACAAAAATGAGTTTATGCTTGATTTACGTAAAAAAGTCGAACACGCGCTGCATGACAATGTAAACTCAAAAGAAGAACTCAAAAAGATGCTGAAGAATATTGAAACCAACCTGAGGGACGATGAGTCATGGGAGCAGTTTTCCATGCACTTTGACCAGGTACATGGTGATTTTCTTAAAAAGCTATCCGAAGGAGAAATCAAACTGACAAATCAGGAAACAAAGCTGGCTGCCTATTTGCGTATGAACATGACATCAAAGGAAATAGCCAATTTGATGAATATATCAGTACGAGGGGTGGAACTCGGGCGATACAGACTCAGAAAAAAACTGGGGCTTGAACGTGATCAGAACCTTACCCAGTATTTACAGCAGATATAAAAAAAGCCTGTTCAGATTATCTGAACAGGCTTTTTTAATACTAATTTGTGTTAAATTATGATGCTTTTGAGCCGCTAACAGTAAGATCAAGTTCGATCTCATCAGCAAGGATAACATCTTTAAGATAATGTTTCCAGCTTACTTCATATTTCTGTCGATCAAATACCAACTTACCAGTGGCTGTGAATCCGTTTTCGTTAAACTCAATCTCAGATAACTCAATAGTTTCTTCATTTGTATTTCCACGAATTGTCAAATCACCTGTAATTGTATTACCCTCGTGTGATTTTACTACAAATGAAGCTGTTGGGTATTCTTCTACGAGGAAGAAATCACCAGTAGAAAGGTGACCAACCAGCTTAGAAGGTGGGTTTTCTTCGTTATATGAGGCTGAATCTGTTGGCTGAATAGTAGTCATATCGATCACTATTTCACCACCGGTAATCATGTTACCTTTTGCCATTACAGCACCTTCTTTTACATCGATCAAACCATAATGGCCATAAACTTGTACACCTCTTGTGTTACCTGCCCATCTTACCTTAGTTGCCTCGGTGTCTAGGGCATAGGTCACTTCAGGAGCGTCTTCATCTACTACAGTAGTAGTCTCTTCAGAAGTAGTTTCTTCTGATTTTCCACCGCAGTTTGTCAACAAAAATGACAACGCGATAGCTGCAAACAATGAATTAATCAGGTTGAATTTCATAAATTAATCAGTTTTAAAATAAATGTTCCAACATGTAAACACCAAAACACAGAAAAGGTTACGTATTTAGTAAATCTTTTGTTACTTCATTAAGTTTTTTCATTTTCTGTTCGAAATCTCCCTTCAATGTTTTTCGGTACTCATCTAGGTTCAGTACAAAATCATTGATATTGTCGGGCAATACCTGCTGGAAAAACTGTCTGAGTCGTTTTGCTGTTGTAGGTGATTTACCATTCGTTGAAATGGCTATTTTAACATTTCCTTTGGTCACTATACCCCCCATATAGAAATCACATAACGGAGGGTTATCTGCTACATTCACCAGAATATTTCGGCTTCTACAGTGACTATGTATCCGCTTATTGAGGCCTTCGTCATCGGTTGCCACTATTACGATATGGCGCCCCCTTAGAAATCTCTGCCTATACCGGGATGTAACCATACGGACATTGTTTTTTTTGGCCAGATTGACTGTGCCTTCACGAAAAAAAGTAGCTATAAGCTCTACACGGGCATCAGGGCTCGATTTACACAGAAAGCCTAGCTTTTCCTCAGCCACATATCCACCACCAATGATCAGGATATTGAGGTTACTGACTTTTAAAAATACAGGATAAAGATTATTGCGATCCATCAGGCAATCTGAAGCCGGTTATTTACAGACTCTTTAAACAGTTTTTTCAATGGTATGGCATGTTTCACTACATCACCAATTACAATTATGGCAGGCGTGCCGATTTTACGTCGTGATACTTCTTCCAGTATGGTTGAAATAGTACCCGTTGCAAAGTTTTCATTTTCAAAGGTGCCATTTTGAATCACTGCGACAGGCAGGTTACCTCTTCCAAGGTTAGAATAAAGCTCAACGATTTTATTAAGCTTTCCAAAGCCCATCAGGATTACTACAGTTGCTGTGGTTGCTGAAGCCTGAAGTAAATCAGCTGAAAGTTTATGGTCACTTGTAGTACCTGTAATTACCCAGTAGCTTTCACTGACAAAGCGTTGCGTCACGGAGATACCTAAACTTGCCGGTACAGCATGTGCTGAAGATATACCCGGTATCACAAACGACGGTATTCCAAAATGAGAGGCATACTCTAACTCCTCAGAGCCACGGCCAAATATAAACGGATCTCCCCCTTTGAGGCGTACTACATGACCGTCACGAAAAGCATGCTTCACAATGAGCTCATGTATTTCGTCCTGAGAATATGCTTTTGTACCTTTTCGCTTGCCCACATATATTTTTAGTGCCTTCGGGGCATGCTCGAGAATACGCTTATCCAGCAATGCATCGTATAGCACCACATCAGCATTTTGCAATGCTTTTACTGCCTTTAATGTGATAAGTTCCGGATCACCGGGACCGGCACCAACCAGTGTCAGACGTGGTTTATTCGGCATTACTAAATTGTTTTAATCTAAACTCGTCTGCCTTTTTTAAAAATTCCTGCGCATCGTTCAGATAGCGGGCAGCAAATTCCCTGCCCGGCTCATTATTTTTAATCTGGTATACCAAACCACTAAAGGGTGTGGGTAGACGAATCAAATTCGTTGAAACGAATACTTCATCAAACAACGTTATGATGCCGGCATGGGTGTTTGTCTTATGGTTATCAGCGGCAAGCAGGGCTTTCGCTGTATTTACCATGGATGAATAGGTATGATATATAGCGTCAGCATAGGCTCTGCTTATATAGGCATCATGTGCATTTTCAAGCTTTTCCTGGCTTTCAAATAGTAAAGTTGTCACAAGGTCTATGACAACACCTGCGCATTCTCCTATTCCAATAGCCTTTACATATTCTTCAGAATGCCCCCAATCAATAAAGTCGTCAGGTTGTAAGTCAGATGTTTCGGCCAGGTCCTTAAGAAGCTCATAAAAATATATTTTACCTTGGCGGTCGTAGTATTTCAGGAATACTTCATCAGGTCCTGAATTGATTTCAAAATCATCAAAGAGCCTCCTTAACGCTTCGGATCCTCTTTTACTTGGTATTTTTATGACCTTATCCGCAAACCGCCCCTGCCCATCTCCTAGTATGCCGCCACCTAATAACACCTGAAGGCCCGGTGCTGTCATTTTTCCTGCACGAATAGACATACCCTGAAACCCAATCTGGGCCATGTTATGCTGGCCACATGCATTCATGCAGCCGCTGATTTTTATAGTGATGTCCTCTCCCTCCAGATATTGCGGGTATTCATTTTCAATTACTTTTTCCAGTTCCCGTG
>CAZEQJ010000011.1:93790-116721 GCA_964514385.1 uncultured Cytophagales bacterium | reverse complement strand
AAAGAGACGCTTTGCTATATGATTTATTGACATCCGAAGAGCTGCTACAGGCCTTTCAGCAAACGGATTTGGTAGACGCGTGGAAGGCTTTAGGGGAGTTCCCGAATTTACGCAAAATCCCGGGCAACCTTGAGGTACTCAACAGGGTTAAAGGCAAGTTCACCTATGGAGGTAAGACAGGTCAGGAAGCCTTAGAGGAAATCTTCACCGGCCACAAGAGCGCGCAGAAGTTTATTGATAACCTAAATAAGGCAGAGGAACTTTTTGAGGGTGTTGGGATCAAGCATTGGACTGGAATAAAATCAAGCGGTGAAGTTAGGATACCTGGTTTAAAAGATGGGAAGCCAGTAATATTAGGGAAGGTTGATGATGGAAAATTTACAGTTACTACTTCAAAACCGAATCGGCCTGACCCGGATAGTTATCTATCTCAAAAATACATCGATGATCACTTAAATCAGTTTGATGGTGGTGTTACTAAAATTACTTCTTACGATCCAACTGGTGCAGTAGGGCCTCCAGGAGGCACGTTTGTCCTACCAAGATCCCTGGCCGATGATTTAATTATAAGAGCTGGTGGCGATGTAAAGAAGTTAGAAGATTTACTTGGTCTTAAAAGAGGTGATTTAGGTGCTAACCCATTTAGGGTTGATGTGGACAATCCATCGGGTTTAAGAATGCCTTCAGGTAATGAATCAGGAGGTAATGAGTTATGGCTTCCGGGTGGTAAAACATTAGGTGGAATCCCAGAAGCAACAGTAGACCAGATTCAGCCAGGAACTTTCACTAAAAAATCAGTTTTTTAAGATAGTAATATATTAATATGGAGAAATTAGTTTCAGAGGGTTTTGGCTGTAAGATAGTTGAACGAGATTTCAAGCTGTTTATCCAATATGACAATGGACAGGCAGCTAGCTGGATGGTAGAAAATGAAATTACCGATGAGGAAGCCAAGAAAGCTATGCTAAGCGGAAAAGATGCTTACGAAGTGGTACTTGAAGCTCAAAAGAGAGAGGTACCAAGAAGATTAAGTTAGTTTACAATATCATTAATAAAAATGTTACTGAAAGCCAGACTTTACAGCTTGGTTTTTCAATTAAAATCCTCCCAGAAGGTATAATACAGCTCGTCTTGAGGCTCTGGTTTTCTCAGGAAAGAACCATCATAGTCGAGCGTCCATCCGAGTGTTTCAATGAAATTTTTGTAGACGTGTACTTTCAACTCTGGCACGTGTAAGAAGTCAAAGAAGAATCTGTGACCTGGCTGAATAGCTTTGGCATGGTGTTCGACTAGGAGCCTGGCATTTTCTTGCAGGGTATTCCTCCTCCTCAGAGTCATCCCTATGGAGACTCTGAGCCTTCAATCCTATCATTATAATGAATTGGTAAAAAACATCTGGTGTTTAGACTGTCTCGGGAGAATTTCCTGCATTAAAACAAAACCCAAGAGTGAATAAGGTAATATCTATTGATCCTGAAACTCCCACGTCTTGGTTCGTGACTCCGTGAACCAAATACGATTCTCCATCTTCTGTCAGAATCACGATTTACAGGATTATGGGATGGGCAGGATTGTTACCTCAGGTGCGGGTAGGGTGTCAAATGTCTCCAACGAGTTGGGGACCGTTCCCCAACAAGGTGGAGATTTTCATCCAAAAGGAAAAGAAATGAACATGAACTGTGCCCCCACGAACCTCTCAACGAATAAACAAATCAACAAATAAACAAATCAACCCATCAACCCATCAACCGGGATTTTTGTGTTATTTGGACCCATGCTATTGACATTTTAGAAGTGAATAATTATTTTCACTACATTAACAACACTGACACAGAATGCGACTTATTCGATTTCTGGTTCTTTTTACATACCCCCTCCTGGCTCAAATCCCTGATCCGAATACATTTCGCTTTGCCTCCTCATATCCGGAATTTGGGGATGCTTCTCGTGACCGTATCGTTGTAACAGCCGAAGGCCTGCCCCGCGGGCATGTGCTTTATGTGAATTTTGGCTTTACTGATATGAATGTAAATCTTCATAATGCCTCGGGGTCAGCCTTGGTAACCGGCTTTACCTATCCACGATTTACAACCTCCAGATCATACACTTTTTCATTTGGTTACGATGATGGAGCCGGTGGTGGTATTTATTTATTGAGTACCCTCGGATCATTTACATTAAACCCATCTTCTGCTGCCTGTGGTATGCTTTCGCAGGTAAATCTCAATGAATATGGACTCAATGCCACAGTGAAAATCTTTTTCATACCTAAAAACCCGTTTATAAAATCCGACGGCGGTACACTTTGTCCGGGCACAAGCATTACTATTGAAAATAATGCGGCCGCTTCTTACAGTGAGAGCCTGGCATTCTGGTACTACAGCGATGAATTTATGGGTCAGGACTATTTTCTCGAAACACAAGCTCCACGCTCCTTACAGTCGTTTAGCTATCAAAAGATCGCTCCTCTGGCCACTGATGGCGACGTTCAACTCTCTGTAGCACGTTATTGTCCTACCAATCCATACGCGTCCCGTGGGGTACGTCTTGCCGTAAAAAGTAATCAGACCACCGTACAATTTGACCCTGATCCCCTTGAGGTAGAGGTGGTTGGCGTGACAGCACCTGTTTGCAGTAATAGCCCGGGAGATAATGGTAAGGGAAAAGTAAGTATAAGCGTAAATGAAGCAGAAGCGCATGCTTATGAGCTATTTGAGTTCTCCGGTGGCGGAATAATACCTGCAGATGTGGAGTCATTAAATAAGGTAGGACAGGGTGTTTTCCCGGATAACCAGAGCATTTTTGAGATACCGGTTCCGGTGGGTGACCATATCATGAGGGTAACAGATGCGACCACTGGTTGCCGTGAGTTGATAATGGTTGAAATACCTGAATTTATTCCCTTTAGTTCTTCTAATGTCACGCAATCCATTATTTCCCCTCCTCAATGTCCGGGCGAACCGGCGCGCATCAGGATTGGCCATGCAGGCAAACCGTTTCGAATAAGCTTCTCTGGACAATCTACACCGATAAACTCAGCAGGCGGTATTGTGGAAGTAGAAATACCCAGTCAGGTAAGTCAATTTACTATAAGTGATATTTGTGGTTCATCATCCAGGACTATTGATTTTCTTCCAATTAACTGGCCTGACAATTTCGCCATAAATAATCTTGCCATCACACAGCCCACTTGTCCTGACGCAAGCTCTGTTAACGACGGCCGTATACGCTTCAATGTCACAGGAGGTCTTAACAACAACGCCTTTACCATAAACCTTAAAAGGGGCAACTCAATCATTGCAACCAAAATTGCCGCAAAAAATGAGCAGGTGACTTTTGATCAATTAGAAAGTGGTACATATTCTGTTTCATGTACGGAGGCAATAACGGGCTGCCTCTACGAGGAAAATAATATCGCGGTAATAGCAAATCCATTACCACTTACAGCTACGCTAGATGAAATAATAGCGCCGTCCTGCCACGGTGAAGCAACAGGTCAGGTGAAGATCAAAATGAATAACAGAAGGGGAGAGGTTACGAGCTCGGTTTCCAATTTTTCAGTCTCCGGTAATACCCTCACATTTTCAGGCATGTCCGCCGGTAACTACAATATTTCCGTTTCTGATCAATGTGGCCTTCCTGTTGTGGTGCCTGTTCAGATAAGCCAGCCTTCGGCATTACGTCAGCAAAGCCTGGTATTGACGGATCAGACATGTGAGGCCAAAGACGATGGTGTCGTCGAAATACGGGCTTCAGGTGGTACGGGTACTTTACAGTATAACCTGAGCGGGAGTGGGCTGAATCGAGTTAATACTAATGGACTCTTTGAAAACCTTGATCGTGGCAATTACAAACTCAGTATCACAGATGTAAATGGCTGCTCCCTGCAGATTAATAATTTGATTATTGAGGTAATACAGGATTCACTGGATTTCACTACCAACATACTCCCACCAGACTGCTCAGTTGATCAGGCTCCTACAGCTGGTAAATCCCGGGGTATGATTGAAGTAAACACGGTAAACAGCACTGGAATTGTCAGTTACCATTTTGGCAATATCAGACAATCGGTGAACCGATATTTCGGTGCTCCTCAATCATATAACGTTTCTGTGGAGGATGAATTAGGGTGTCGTGTTGAAAAACAAGTATCTATACCAGCAAGAACTCCAATTATAGAAAATCAATTAAGCCTGACCGGTAGCGATGGATTTGAAAATGGGATGTTTTACCTCTGTGATGGTAACGCTGTTGAGTTTGGGGCTACTTTTTCCAACCTTGATAACGGAGTAGTAAGCCTCATCAAAGCGAGTGATATTGTGTATTCAAAATCGTATGCGGGTACTGAAATTAAATTCAACATACGTGATGAAGGTGATTATAAATGGCTGGCGACTGATATCCGGGGATGCGAGTGGGAGAGTGAGACTTATCAAATACGTCAGCCGACCAGGCCTGCGCTGAATATAACTCCTCAGCCTGCTGATTGCGATGGTGAGGAAATGCAGATAAATTATGCGGTAGAAAGCGCATTTACAGTTCAACAGGTAAAGTTATTCAACTTCGATGGATCCTTGTCGGACACAAAAGCGACCGGAACTGGTGAGTTTACAGGTCTTGATAGTGGAACATACCTAATGGAGATCGTTGACCATTTCGGATGTTTATATAATGATTACCCTGAGATTTTTCTGGATGATCCAGAACCTCTGGCTGTATCCTCCCTGGCAGTAAAAGATGTATCCTGTCATGCCGGAACCGATGGGTCTATCACCGTAACGCTTGACAATATTGTAGGAAACTTAAGCTACAAGCTGTCTTCAGGTGTTACCCAGCCTGCGGATAATCCACTAAGAATCCCCAATCTTGCTGCTGATACGTATTCCTTTACGGTTGAAGATCAATGCGTGCAGCTTAGTCTGTCATCGTTAATATCCGAGCCGGATTCTTTGGTGATTTCCTCCAATGTTTCACCAGTATCATGTGAAGAGCAGGATGACGGGAGCATACATATCGATGTAGAAGGCGGTAACTCACCGTATCAGGTATCCTTTGCCGGTGCAGCCTGGGAGCCGGTTGCCGGTGATAATGTGATAATCAACACCATCCGAACAGATCAATACCTTGTACGTGTCAGGGACGCCAATCAATGTGTGATATCACGGAATATTGATGTTCCGGTGAGTGAGTTTGCTACGGAGATCGATCCGTCCTCTGTAATTACACTACCGCCGGATTGCGGAACCGGACAAGGGATTAGTGACAATGCCATTTTTGAAGCAGCTTTGAGTCCTGAAAGTGGCTTTTTCCCTTTCCATTATGCTATCCGGTCAGGTGATGGTACCTATGAATTTACAGCTACCAAAGAGGACAACAGAATTGGCCTTAACGATCTATCGCCCGGGGATTATGTGTTTTCCGTTGTGGATAGCAGGTCCTGTACACGCGAAGTGCCCTTTGCTATTCCTGAGAAAGATCCCATTTTCCTTGAAGTAAGGGTACCGGAAGGGCAATACAGCGCATTCAAAGATCAATCCTATTTTATATGCCCGGGGGAAACATCAGCCATATTCTGGTCGACCGATTCTTACAACGGTATGTATGATCTAAAACTGTTCAATAATGATGAGCTGACAGCATCACGTCATTTGATTAATGATCCGGATGGATTAATTGATAACCTGAAGGATGGCAATTATGTGCTTGTGCTGGAGGATGCCTTAGGTTGTACAACAGCGGATACATTATTCCCTGTTCAATATGTGGAGCAACCTGCTGTTTCCCATCAGTCACTAACTCAGATCACAGATCAGTTATCAGGGAATATTTATGATATATCATGCCATGGGGGCAATAACGGTAGAGTAGTGGTTGAATCAGAGGGACTTTTTGACCGATATGAATATTTTCTTTCCTGGCAAAACAACATTATTAGCAGCTCAGGAGGGCGAAATGTAATTTTTCAAAATCTTTTTGCAGGCAATTATGTGGTTTCAGTGATTGATAGTGCACAGTGTTCGTGGGAGAACATTTACTCGCTGGAACTGGAGGAACCGGAGCCCTTAGATTTATCAATAGGCTTCCCAAATGATTTAAATGGTTTCCCGGTGAGGTGTAGCGGCGACAGCGCAATGATAAACTTCCAGATCTCGGGAGGCGTAGCGGGATTTAACATCGCAATAACCTCATCCAATGGCTTAAATATTACAGAAGAACTGCTGACCCGGGAGTTTAGCTATAAATTACCGGCAGGAGCATATGAGATACTGATTACTGATAAGGCAGGTTGTAATCTGATGGACACATTTTCTATAAAAGAGCCTCAATCGCTGCAATTCTTAGTCGATATTACCCAGCCGGAATGTATTGGCGAGTCCGGAGAGGTAGAAATTAAAATATCCGGAGGCGTTGGGATGTTTCAAATTTCACGTACGGTAAATGAAATAGAAAACGGGTCATGTGTGGATATTACAAATTTGCCTGCCTCCGCAACAGGCGCTCATACAAATTGGCTGCTACCACAAGGCAATTATACTTTCGTGGTCACAGATGGCAATCAATGCCAAAGTAATACATCGATTCAGATGCCGGCGCCATCCCATTCTATTGAACTTGTGGTAGATGAAGTAATCAGTGTGACATGCTTTGGCAATGACGATGGGGCGATTTCCGTGTCAGGAATAGGAGGGAAGCCTTTCTCAGATGGTTACCGGTTCCACCTGCTCAATGGAGTGGAATATATGCGTACAATCACAGGATACTCTGCTTTATTTGATGAATTAGAGGCTGATGAATACGAGATTTATGTCGAGGATGAGAATGCTTGTTGTCTTATTGATGGTCAAAATCGCCTTAAAATAACAGTAGGTCAGCCAGCTCGCCTCATCTCACGAATTATTTCAGATAAAATGCCATCATGTCATGATAGTCAGGATGGAGAAATTATCATGACAGCTACCGGAGGTACAGGGAATTATTCCTTTTCAGTAGATGGTATTAACTTCCTTTCCGGTGATACGGTAAGTTTGAGTCAGCTCACAGACATCAGGCCGGGAGATACGCTCTACCGTTTGTTTACACGGGATGATAGCTATCAACTCAATGAGGTTTGTCAAACAAATAACACCTTTTATCTGCCTGCACCACCCGAGTTGTTGATAGACCATGTGGTCATCGATAAAATAAGCTGTACAAATGATCGTGATGGTGTAATCACTATAGTTCCACGCTATGGAGAAATTGTCGGCGAAGAACAGCTGCAGATATCGTGGTTTGATAGCGAAGGAAATCTCTTTGAGAACAGGCTGGTTGCTGCTGATCTTGAAGCCGGGTCTTACCAGGCCCGACTTTCACTTTCCAAGGTGAATGCGCATTGGATACTACGATAAACCTGAATGAGCCGCCTTCACATTTGCTTACAGACCTGAATATCAAAGATGAAACATGCGCCGGCTACTCTGATGGTACTATTGCCTTTCAGATGTCAGGGGGATGGGAGGATAGCGAATATTCATATTTTATTGAACATATTGAAGTTGATCAGCCACGGGCACGCAACCTGACAGCAGGCAGTTATTCCATACGGGCTATTTCAGACTATGGATGTGAAATTGACACTGTTGTGATGGTTCAGGAGGGTAAATTGACATTTGATTACATTGAAAATATGCCCACATGTTATGATTACAGCGATGGGGCAATACTTTTTCAGGCCAGCATTCCGGGTGAATACGACTATTCAGTGGACGGAGGCGTCAGCTGGATAGAAAAACCCTTGTTTAACGGGCTTAGCTCAGACCAGTATCAACTGGTTATCCGTGAGACAAATAATCAGGTATGCACCAGCGAAATAAATGAATTGATACTGAATCAGCCGGAGGAAGTACAGTTTTCTGTTAATGCTCTCTCAGATGATTATTGTAATCTGGACCTGGGCTCCGCGGCAATATCAAATGTTAATCAGCCCTCTTACACCGTTCGCTGGAAAGATGATAAGGGAAATTTGGCCGACCCTTCAACCCTGAAAGCCGGGGAGTATATAATCCGGGTTACCAATAATATTGGTTGTTTCAGTGAGAAATCACTCAGGATAGAAGATATGCCTGCTCCTCTTGCTGCCGTTGTCGAAACAGACAGCACTTATTGTGACCTCAACATCGGAAGAATTCAGGCCAATATTTCAAACATGATCGGCGATCTTGCATACGAATGGTATCATAGCTCCCGGCTTATTGGGACGACTGACATAATTGACAGCCTGGGTGAGGGTGAATATCAGCTAAGAGTCAGGGATGCAGTGGGCTGTGAAATTACCACATCCTACACATTAATGGAGAAGCCAACTGTGATTGGGCTAAATATCCTCAGCCTGGAAGAACCGGAGTGCACGGGAGTTCCCGGTGAATTGAATATGGAAGCGTTTGGTGGCGCAGCGCCCTATTCATGGCAGTTAAATGGCATTAATATCCCTTCCAGATCCGCAATCGATACAGCTGGTATTTATAAGGTGGAACTCAGCGATAGAAACGGATGCAAATCAGATACGGCGCTTTTAGTTAATTATAAAGATGTAGTTACAACGACAGCATTCGATATTACTCATCCCCGCTGTGCATCATCGACAGGAAGCATTTACTATAACGGAGAGTATAGTGAAACAACCATCTGGTATAATGAGGATTTACAAATCATTGGTTTGTCCGATGAATTATCTAACCTTCAGGCAGGAGATTATTACTTTTCCGGATTTTCAGATGGCTGTAGAAGTTATGAAGGACCGATTAAGCTCAATGCCGCTGATCCTCAGGATCGTCAGTTTCAACTTCAAACCATTCAGTCATCCGTTTGTGGCTTGCCAAATGGAAAGGTTGAATTGAAATACGCCTCACCTGTTGGTTTTTATCAATGGGAGTTGTTTTCGCCTGATACCGTTGCCACGGGTACTGATATGATAATTGACTGGCTTTCGGCTGGAAATTATGTTATCACCGCATTCGACAGTTCGCAGTGTGTCAACACATTTTCTTTCCGCATCGAAGACCAGGGGTTGCCGCAGATTATAATCGATAGTATTTCACCTGCGACACCAATTATATCATCAGGAACGGTATTTTACAACACCGTACCACCCGGATTACCGGTAAATGTTTCCAACGCTGATCATGTGTTAGGTCAATCAGATAATGGCAGTTTTAGCGGACTTACTTCAGGAGTATATACTGTAAGACCAGAACTTACCGGCTGTGCTCCTTTGCCCAGGCTTATTGAAGTTCCGAGAGCACCTGTACTAAATGCTGTTATTTCAGATCTGCAACCTGCACTCTGTGAGGTTTCTTCAACCGGGATGGCTGAGCTATTTGTGTCAGGTGGCATCGAACCGGTTACTGTCCACTGGTCTGATGGCAGGGAAGGAACTACCAATGATCAACTTCTGCCCGGGATCCATACGATCATTGTGGAGGACCAGATCGGACAAAAGGATACAGTTCGCGTAGATATTGATTATGAAAATTATCCTGATATAGCATACACCATGAGTCAACCAACATGCGGGGCACCCAATTCAGGAACAATCACTGCAGAAATAAATAATATAAACTACACTTTTTACCTGGATAGCATCCGGATACCTGATTTTAGAGCACAAAATCTTGCTGGTGGCGAATATTATGCTGAGGTAATCCATGAAAAGGATAATAGCTGCAGGATCTCCCGGTCCATTATGCTGGATGCTCCTTTACCTCTAAACGGTAGCATTGCAGAAAAGAAAGATCCATCATGCTACATGGGCAGCGATGGCTTTATAGATGTGGTTGTAGAGGGTGGCACAGGGAAAATTTCCTACAGCTGGAGCAATGGAAATCAAACCGAGGATCTGCTAACGGCGGGTGCCGGAATCTATACCTTAAGATTCAATGATACTTCCGGATGTTCTGATTCTCTTCAGGTAGCATTGAACAACGCCCCTCTGCCGTTCTACGAAACCTTAAAAATCGATGATATTTCATGTCATGGTGCATCTGACGGTTCCTTATTCGTTTCTCATGATGGTGCCATAAACTCAATTTCCTGGGAGGATGGCACCCTGGGACCGGTATTTACCAATGCTGATCAGGGTTATCATCAATTTGAAATTCGGTACGGGCCTTCATGCGTATGGAATGATTCATCGTTTATTGGCCAGCCGGACCAGCTCAATCTTAGCATTGTTGACGTATCCGATAAGATTTGTTTTAACACGGAAGATGGCATTGTACAGGTACAGGCAACAGGAGGTACCGGAGATTATACATTTACCTCCGGCAACATCTCCAACAATACGGGATTATTTGAAAACCTGAATGGTGGATTTCATCAGATCAGGGTGAATGATAAAAACAACTGCTTCGATGAAGATCACATCGAAATAAGGCAAAGTAAACCCATCATATTAAGCGAGATAGAGCTGACGGAACCGGATTGCTGGGGAGGCAGTGGTGCGATTGAAGTAGAGGCAACCGGAGGAGAGGGGGCGTTATTTACAAGCTGGCCTGACAGATCATTTGTATTTAATGAAATTACCGCAGGTCTTCATTCCCTTATCATAAGCGATACAATGGGATGCAGCCTTGATACGATTCTGCATCTTCCTCAACCAGAAGCGATCACACTGGCTGATCTCAACATTCAGGATCCCTCTTGTTTTGGGTCGGATGACGGTTATTTTGAAATTGATTTTAATGGAGGTACCGGAAGTCTTTCATATCACTATCCTGATGGGCAGTATAATCTGACGGAAGGAAAGTATAGGTATTTAGTAAAGGATGAAAACCATTGTGAATATCAGGGTGAAATAACCTTATCTGAACCTCCTCCTTTGATTTTTGATGCACTTTTTACTGATAACCCTACCTGTCATCAATATCAGGATGGCCGGATTCAGGTGTTTGTGAGTGGAGGTAATGACGGATACAACTATGGGTTGAATGGTCAAATGCAGGTTGCAAATACCTTTAAGGAGCTTGGAGCTGGTAGCTATAATCTTCAGGTGGCAGATACTGAGGGGTGCAGTATTGATACTTTGGTAAGGCTTTACGATCCTGCCAGACCCGTAATCCAGGGTATTGATGCCGTTTACAGATTATGTGAGGGGTCTTCATTAACCTTAACCAGTCCGGTGAAAAATCCCGAATGGTATCAGGAGGGCATAGTAGTAAGTAATGAACAGGTGTATACCCTGCAAAAGCAGGGAGCGTATCAATTGGCTGGTCAGGACAACAGGGGGTGCCCTGTCAGTACTGATTTTGAAATAATCATACATCCCAACACACTGGAGGCTGATTTTTTGCATATTTCTCCTATCGCCCGGCATGATACCCTGATGATCATTGATATTTCATGGCCAATGCCGGAACATTGGACCTGGTGGTTTCCCGACGAAGCGATAGAGATTTCCAGCGGTGTGCCCTTTATGAAAAATCTGCGCTTCAGTGAGGCTGGCGAATATACGATTGCATTAACAGCTGAACACGATGGCTGTATCGATTACCATGCTTCAACCGTATGGGTGGTAGAAGAGCATACCACTGCTTTTGAAGATATTTATTCCCATAATCTACAGATGGAGGTAGAGGTTGGCCCTAACCCAACCCAGGATATAGTGTATCTCTACATCCGCCAGCCGGAGCGCAACAGGCGCCATCAGGTGGCCCTGTACCACGATGCTTCATTGCAGCCTATGCAGGTGTGGGAGATAGGGCAAACGCATGCACCGTTTGCCATTCCGCTTACGCATCTCCCGGCCGGCGTATATCTGATCTATGTCTCCGAAGGCACAACGGCGCGTGTTGCTAAAGTGGTCCGGAAATAGCTTCTGTCAGTATCAGGATTTACAGGATTATGGGATGGGCAGGATTTTTTATCCAACTCAGGTATGCGCAGGAAGTGTTGAGGCAAGCTGTTTTTCTTTTTGTTCCAGATCATACCACTCCTGGCCGGCCCTGTTGAAACGAGGCAGTTGTGGGCAAATATTACTCATATAAAAGCTTTGCCGGTAGGCCGTCCCGGATGAATAGCTGAACTCAGCCCGCATCAAATGCCCGCGATCATATCCTGTGTGCGTATAGTCGGAAGCAGATGCTGACCCGGTAGATATATTAGGATCTTTTCTAAAGCCGGGTCGGTCAGGCAGAGGAGGGCTCTTCCTCAGTTCGGTAGCTGTTAATTCATTACCCAATAGGCTTGTTCCGTGGCCTCGTAATAATTGACTGAATATTCCAGGTATAGTTCCCATTTCTCAAATTTCGGGTAGAAGGTGGATAAAGGCTGGGAGAGAAGGGAAAAGGGGAGGAGTAGAAGGAGGAGTTTCATTAGGGGGGGTAATCTTAAAGTGTATGCTGTCGTAACGCCAATACAGTCAAACCGGCATAAACACTTTTTATAAATACTAATAGTATAAACAACACAAAACTGTCAAAAATGCGGGAGTATGCAGTGTATACATGTTACCAAACGTAATTATATCTCCCCTACAGTTTGAAGAATCTCTATTTTAAGCCTTTCGCTAATCCAAACCTCTTTATCGGTTAATTCGTTTAATATAGGATTTAATTCCTTAATAAACCCTGCAGATTTCGCTTTTATCAGAATTCCCAATGTTCCTGTAACTTTCAAATCAGCATGTTTAGCATGAAATCTAGCAATTTTCTCATCTAAAATTATTAAATCTGCATTCATTTCGGTAGCCAATACAATTGCTTCTGCTTCTCCAGCGTCTAAATCAAGAAAGTATTTTACTGCTTGCTCATCTTGAATCCTAGAAATATTTATCCAATCAATTTTAGATAAATCCTTGTAATAACCTTTTGTCTTTCCTGCCTCAATCTCCTTAAACACAGCGGCTGGAATATAAATCTGACTGTATAGCTTCTGGAGTAAATCAAGCCTATTTAACTTAAGAAGAGAAATAATTGGAGTTGTATTCGAAACAATCCTAGGCATTTTCAATATCATTCTTTAAATCATCCGAACTATATCCACCCAACACAGAAACATTATATTTTGCAAGCAATTCAAGAAAGTCAACTCTTGATATCCCTAAAACTTTTGCAGCTACTCCTGAAGAAACTTTACCTAGTTCATAGAGCTTTACCAGAGAACTTGTCTTCATCTCAGATTTAAAATCCTGTCCGCTAAGCCTTAATGTATTTGCCAATGATTCTGGATATTCTATATTTATTATTCCTTTCATAATCCAATTCTTTTATATAAAGGTAACTCAATCAATACTGATTTGATTGTAAGATTCTTTCTTTTTTATGTTTGGTAACAACAATATATCATTAATATCTAATATATGTCAATTGCGGTGAATAAAAGCACCTGATGATAATCGATCGTAAACGGATGCTAACTTAGTTTGTGGATAATGGCTTCATCAGTTCGGAAGCTGTTAATTTACAATAAGCTTGTTCCGAGGCCTCGTTATAATTGACTGAATATTCCAGGTATAGTTCCCATTTCTCAAATTTTGGGTAGAGGGTGGTTAAAGGCTGGGATAGAAGGGAAAAGCGGAGGAGTAGTAGTTTCATTGGGGGGTATAGTTTAGTGAATGGCTTGTGATGGTTTTGAAGTACCTTACAATCTACCAATTACAAAGCTGACTGCAAGTTGAAATCCTTGCTATAAGTTGTTCATTCGACATAAGTTAAATGTGTTGTTGTGGTGCGTATTTTATATTTTTCAAGGACTTGGTTTCACATTTATTTGTCCACCAATAGCTTTTAAAACTTTCACGATAGTCTCGAATTGGGGTTTGGCTCCATCGGCTAATGCTTTGTAAAGACTCGGTCTACTCATCCCAGTTTTTTCTGCAATTCTTGTCATCCCGATTGCTTTTGCGATGTGACCGATAGCTACAACGAGATCAGAGCTATCCCCGTCTTCGAGAACAGTATTGAGATATTCTACAATCATTTCCTCATTGTCGAGATAGTCTGCAATGTCAAATTTTGTTGTTGCCATATCAATCAATTTTCATTTTATTCCAAATTTCTTTTGCCCGTTTAATGTCCTTCTGTTGAGTGGACTTCTCTCCGCCAATTAAGAGTACGATGATCTTATTTCCTTTCTCTTTGAAATAGACTCTATACCCTTTAGCATAGTTTATTCGCATTTCGCTAATTCCATCACCAATTGACTTACAGTCACCAAAATGTTCGTCAGTTTCTAACTTCTGAATTCTGAAGAGAATTTTAGATTTGGCTCGAATATCCTTAAGCTTTCTAATCCACTTATCGAATTCATTCGTCTTAGTTATTATAAACATTAAGATATGTATCCATTCGGATACAAATGTAGGTTATTTTGTGGAGATTCGAAAACGATTGATAGAGAGTTCAGTATCCTTCATACAAATGCGCCACAACAACGTTTTGGCCTTACGCAGTGCCCGAAGGGCATTGTGTATAGGTTTTGTTGTGTGTAATTTATTCCTCTTTCTTTCTGAAGACGTATTGAGTTTCAATGTTTACTATTGTGAAATTTAATACTGCTTCAAGTTCATATCCATTTTTTTCCATGAAATTGAGCACGTCTACTACATGAGTTGCCATATTCTCTCTATTTTCCTTGTTATATTTTACGCTTTTGTACTCTTCAATTTTCTCGTTGCCATAAAATATTGTGATTTTAAAATCTCCAAATACGGTTTGAGGGGTTAAAACCTGAACAATGGTATAAGCCTGTGTTTCCTTTTCAACATTTTGTCCAAATGAGATATTGTAGGAGAAAAATGTCACTAGTGCTAAAATAATTAGTCTCTTCATGTTAGTTTTTGTTTTTAATTACACACACCAATAATATATCATTAATATCCAATACATGTCAATAGGGATGTATAAAATCACCTGATGATATGGTCAATGGGCATGTCCGGCTGCCCGTTTGAAACGAGTCAGTTGTGGGCAAATATTACTCATATTAAACCTTTGCCGATGGCCGTCTTGGGTGAGTAGCTGAACGCAGCTCGTATTAAATACCCGCGATCACATTCTGTTTGCAGTCGGAGGTAGGTGTTGACCCGGTAGATATATCGGGATCTTTTCTGAACGCGGGGGCATGCAGGGGAGCGGTCATATTAACTTCTCTTGCCGTAAGTTTGTAGGCTAGCAACAGGCTGTTCGGTGCTTTCATGATTTAAATAGAACCTAAACAAAGTTCGGAGAATGACTTTTTCGAAGTATTGGGCTGATTGTTAATTGTTTTTATATAGCGTTATTCACGCAATGGTCATACTACGTGTGGTGCTTATTCATAATCTATCTGCTTGATTTCATTGCTTTAATTTTCTTTACTTTATTGTCCACTAAAAACTTTTGGTATTCATCTGTTTCCATTCCAACAAGTGCCACTTTTCCGTTACTATCGCTATGAATACCAAATCCATATATTTTTGTCAGCGGTGAAGCTCGAAAGCAAGGTTGACCTTTTGAAAAGAATTGTTCTCGTGCCTGTTTATATTCAGCTTTTATCAAATCCTTTCTAACTGCAAATACCTGAAAGAAAACGTCATCGGAAGTGAATTTATAGGGGTTATTTGCAATCATTTCGTATTGCATTTCCGCTACTGTTTTTTTGTCCTTTGTTGGCGGTTTCGTTCCACTGTTTACTTTTGTGTCTTCTGCAACCTCGATAAAAGTATCAAAATAATTTGTCGAATGTATTTTCATTTCTCTCTCCTTTATTTTTCCAGGTTCGTTTTATAAGCTGAGCGCTAGCGGCCAAGTATAAGTGTAGTGCGGGATTTCGGAGCGATTCACTGTCCGCCCGCACTAAACTACGATAATTGCAAAATACTCAATTTGAGCATTTCTGCCTGCATTATGCTTATACAATCTTGGTGGTGTTTATTTTTTCTTATGTCCTGGTTCCCAAATCAGACGTACAAAAGAGCTCAATCTCTCATTTTCACGACTTACGGGAATTCCTGCTACAATTCCAATTAGCAAGTTGTCCGCAATTCCTAATCTCATTTGTGGTCTCAAAATCATATCGAAGTTTACGTTGTCTATGGTTTTATTAAACTCAACTCCGATAAAGTTCTTTGTGCCTGAAATCATGTAGTGAAAACTGGTGTTTATGTCATAAGTCGTATATAATTTGCTCGTGCTGAAACTTTGTTCAATCATTGGTCCTGTATAAATCAATGAATGGAAGTTATTTCCCCATCGCTTTGCCACAACCAAGAAAGGATTGTAAACATTTCCTTTAATAAACGGCTGCCCAAAATTCCTGAAGTCTGAAAGCTTAAACTCGTTTATGTATCCAAGGGCCATTGAAGTAGCCATTGGCTCATTAACAAAAAACGACCATTGAGCTGCAATTTTGATACTGTTCAATTGATTGGATGGAATTGAGTCGTTTTCTGTTCCGTTTACAGGCGAATAAAATGTAAAAGGCAGTTCGACTTCCAAGCCTAATCTGTCAATTGGTGCCCATTCGTATTCAATAAGAGCTTCATAAGAGTCAAATTTCAGATTATCAGTCAGGCCTAATCCCAAGTTCCACTCTTTTTCACCTTTACGAGCTCCTAAATCTCGGATCAAGTCTATATATAGAGGTTCTGCGTGAAGAACTTTGTCAGGTTCTTTGTGGTTTTCGATTTGTTGAATGTAAAGACTGTCTTTTTCTGTGTTCGTAATTTGAGCAGAAATATATGTTGAAGGTGCTAATACAATGATTAGCACCAAGATTTTTTTGATGTTCATTTTTGATTTATTTTAAATTCAATAAGAATTGCTCTGTGTCCTATTGGTCACAGGGTGATGTGGAGAAGGAAAAACAAATCAAACTTTGGGTGGTGGACTGTCTATTTCGTTGAAGCCTTTTGTTAGGCGGGCTTCATATTCATGAAAAGTTTTTTTCCTTTCGAAGAATTGATTCTTGTCGATTTTGTCTGCTACGATTTCATGAACAGACAAGTCAATTTTCACATTCTTTTTCTTGCTGTGGTCTTCGGTATCATGGTCGTCATATTCTTTGATGGCATCTTCAAATCCCAAAACTTTTTCGACCACTATTTCTACGATACTTTCTTGGTCGTTGAAGGTTAAGTCTTCAGGAATATGTTCAGGATTGGGGTCTGCCGTGTCAACGCTTATGTTGAGCAGGTACAGCCCCATGAGTCCCCAAAGGAATTTCGTGAAAATGCTATTTCGTATATGACTTATCACACTTCAAAATTAACGTTCTTTTGTTGGTTTTCTTATATAGCCACAAAAAACAATATATTATTAATATCCAATCATGTCAATAGGGGTGTATAAAAGCACCTGATGATAATCGATTATAATCGGATGCTAATTTAAGATGTGGATAATGGCTTCCTTCAGTTCGGTAGGTGTTAATTCATTAGCCAATATACTTATTTCGAGGCCTCATTATAGTTGATCGAATATTTCATGTATTGTTCCCATTTCTCAAATATTGGGTAGAAGGTTGATAAGGGTTGGGAGAGGAGGGAAAAGGGGAGGAGTAGCAGTTTCATTGGGGGGTAACTTTCTCGCGGTATGGCTAGTAAGGGATTGCGGGTTACGTCCCTGTTCACCGTTACAAAAGTTAAAGCGAACTACCAAGCCGCAAACCACTGTCACGCTTATTAGTTATGACCGTGTGTTAGTGGCCGGGCTTTATCCTACCTTTACGTCTCTTTTTTGCAAAATATTCTTTTATCTCTGAGTAATCCATGTCGGCAATATCTTTACTAATCTTATCTCTAGTTTGGCGCATGAACTTTACCGCATCAAAGTCCTTTTTTATTTTAGTCCTCATAATCTATCATTTCTTTTGGTGAACGTATCTCTATGGTAGGATAACCATATCGTAAATTGACCGAGTTGTATCCTTGAATCCTTCTAAGGTTAACAATATGTTTGAAGTTCCAACTAATCAAAACATCTGCTCGAAAAATTGTCGCTAAAGCAATATGAATGCAATCCTCTCGACTTGTCTTACCAACAACATTCTCCTCTATATATTTATCAGCAAGACCAATTGTTTCTGGATTTATCTCAAGAAATTCAATGTTTTTTGAAGGCAAATTCTTTAACTGATCCAGGTGCTTCATGCAATTCATTCTCAGTCATCTCTGAACGTCAGCCTCAGCCTTGGCACTATCAACATTATATCATTAATATCCAATACATGTCAATAATGGTATATAAAATCATCTGATGGTAATCGTTTGTAAGCGGATGATAATTTAGTATGTAGATAATAGTGGGCATGCCTGGCCCTCCATCCGGCTGTATCGACTACATTTGATTAACATATAAATTACTTCCGGGAAGCGAATGCAACAATAAGTTCTACATCCTGTCAAAACCGCAGTGGATATACAGAAATGTAAATCAGATATATCGTAATGGGCAGCAATACAAAGGCAGCAGCGCCGGCATTCCAGAGTACGCTTCTTTTTCTGGTGCTGATCGCAAGTAATGATGCGAGCAACATCGTCACAGGACACCATATAAAAACGTCATAAAGCAACATGCTGCTCCGCATTTTTTTATCGGTTGTATCACTGATATAGTATTTCCCCATGCCGGTAAACAGGCTCTTGCCCAGAATGCCCTGATCGCCAACGGGCACCTGGTTTCTGTATTTTTCCCCGAGTTCTATAATGCCTTGTGTTGTCGTGATGATGATGCGATTATTGTCCATATCATAATGTGCTTTATGGCCATATTTACTGTAGGAAACGCTATAAGGCGAGTACGTCTCGACGACGCTTACTTTATACGTCCGGGCCGGGAGCAGGATCTCCAGAAAAAACAGGCCGGTAACGATAAAGGTAAACCGGTTAACCACCCGAAAAAACCGATCTACCTTCCGTTTGCTTTCCTCTTCGTAAATCGCCTGCTCACGGGCCTTTTTTCGGATGTATTCCCGCCGGGCATCGTATTCACGGTCACGTGTATTGTAATCATAGGCTACCTGTTCGTGGTGAGGATACGGCCCCACGTTCTTCAAAAATTCATACGCCTCTTTTATGGCCATGAACCTTTCATCAGCGCCCACATCCTTATTTATATCGGGATGATATTTTTTGGATAACCGCCGGTACGCTTTTTTTATTTCTTCCTGTGTTGCACCCGGTTCTAATTCCAGGATTTCCAGGTAGTGGTTTTTCATCGTATTCAGTGTTTGATTATGACTCGCCTATGTTTATGCTCTGCATTGTTTGTTGTCATTTTTCCAGCGCTGCATTATATCCTAAATCTTCGGGTGTCATTTATCTGTAGTAAAATCCCAATATAATACGATGATGGCATATATTCTGCAGGGTGGTAAACAAAGCCTCCATCCCCCTTATTTTGACAGATTAAACCTTAAAATAATCGTAATAGATATATATCCCTCTGCAGGCAAACATTATGTTACTTCCACAAGTTAACTGATTTGAAAAATCCTGCTTCAGCTCAAATAACCGGGCGGGTTTTGTAATAAATATACATTTTTTCCAAATATTGAATATGTCCAGTAGTTTTCAGTCACTTGGCATCAGGCTCAAACTCATCCTGATCGTTTCGGGCTTCTCGACGCTTGTAATTTTAGGTATCAGCATCACATCCTATCAGCTTTCGAAAACGGCATTAAAAAATCAATCCTTCCGTCAGCTTACCACACTTAAGGAAAATAAACGACGGGCCATTGAAAGCTATTTCAATCAGATCATCAACCAGATCGTTACCCTTTCTCAAAACAAGTCGACCGTTGAGGCCTTGGATGTTTTTGATAAAACCTTTAATGAGCTCAACACAAGCCTGCCAGCTTCAGCACGAGCCGGGCTGGAGGCCAGTGTACAGCAGTTCTATACAGTCGAATTTATACCACGTCTTGAAATTAACCTCGAACAAAATGTTGAGGTTGGCTCACTGATGCCAGTTTCCGATGCTGCCCTGACATTACAGGAATGGTATATTTCAGGCAATCCCAACCCCACAGGCAAAAAAAACGAGTTGTTTCAGGCCACTGATAGCAGCAGCTACAATCAACAGCACGCTGATTTACATCCCTTTTTTAATACCTACCTGCAGAAATTTGGCTACTATGATATTTTCCTTGTCAATATGGCAGGTGATATTGTGTACTCGGTATACAAGGAGGTGGATTTTGGTACCAACCTGATCAACGGCCCTTACCGTGATACAAATATTGCGGAGGTATTCCTCGAGGCCAGGGATACAGGAACTCCGGGAAGCCACTTTATCAAAGATTTCGGACTTTACAAACCCTCTTATAATGCTCCGGCATCATTTATAGCCTGCCCGGTATTCAAAGGGGATCAAAAAATCGGAGCGCTCATTTTTCAGATGCCGGTAGATAACATCAACTCCATTATGTCGGGTGACAATAACTGGGAAAATGACGGACTCGGTGCAACCGGAGAGACGTATCTCGTCGGATCAGATCAGAAAATGAGAAGCATATCGCGGTTTCTTGTCGAAGACCGGGATAAATATATTGAAGTGCTCAGTGCCAGTGGTGCTGATCACATTGACATAAGCAATATTGAACATTTTGGCACATCCATTCTTTTTCAGCCTGTAAACACAGCCTCTGCACAAAAGGCACTGCAAGGGTTATCCGGCAATGAGATCGTTATCGATTATCGTGGTGAAAAGGTGCTGAGCTCATATGCCCCACTTGACATCACGGGGTTAGATTGGGCTATTTTATCAGAAATCGATAAATCAGAGGCCTTTGGTCCGATATTTCACCTGAGAAATATTATGGCCCTTATTGGTGTGATGCTGGTGCTGGGTTCTGCTCTGCTGGCGTACTGGTTTGCCGGTAGTTTTACCCGTCCGATACTTCATATCATAGGTCTGATCCAGCAATTAGCCAAAGGGGTATTACCTGATAAGGTAACGACACAACGTAAGGATGAGGTAGGGGCTACATACCTGGCTGTAAACGAGCTGGTAGGCGGGTTAAGGAATGCATCTGATTTTGCTCATCGAATAGGCGAAGGGAAGTTTGACCATGAATTCACCCCGGCAAGCGAGGAGGATGACCTTGGAAATGCACTGTGCCAGATGCGGGATAAACTGGCGGATGTAGCCGCGCAGGATAAAATAAGATCATGGCAGGTGCAGGGCGAAGCAAAGTTTGGGGATATCCTCAGAAATAATGCGAATAGCATAAAAGCCCTTTCTGAAATCCTTATTTCTAATCTGGTCAGGTACCTTGAAGTAAATCAGGGAGCCATCTTCACCGTAGAGTACGGTGAACACGACGACACATACCTGGAACGTAAAGCCTCCTATGCGTATGGAAAGAAAAAACATTTGAAGCAGCAGATAGGGAAAGGTGAGGGACTGATCGGGCAGTGCTGGCTGGAAGGGGAGACCATCTACCTTACCGAGGTACCTGAGGATTACATTACTATTAGCTCGGGCCTGGGCAAATCAAAGCCCCGGTCAATATTGATCGTGCCGCTGGTCATAAATGATGAGGTTATGGGTATTATAGAGCTTGCAGGCTTTAAACCCCTGGCCGAATATGAAATCGCACTGATAGAAAAAATCGCAGCAAGTATTGCCTCGACCTTCAAGTCGGTAAAAACGAACGACAGAACCCGTCAGCTGCTGGAGGAAAGCGAAAAACAGGCCGGAGAACTGCAACAGCAGGAGGAGGAAATGCGGCAGAATATGGAAGAAATGCAGGCCACACAGGAGGCGTTCAACAGAAAAGAAAAGGAATATCTTGATGAGATCGGGCGGTTGAAGGCGGCGATTATTTCCGAGGAGGAAAATATCAGGTAAACACGCTGGTTCAGATGGGACTGCAAATTTCTAAACCTTTTTCTAAAGGGTATTCATATTCCCTTCCGGATTATACATTAGAAAGCTTACGTTTAACCTTCCTTATAATCCCACCCATTACCGGGATATGCTCATAAAACATTTCTCCTGCATCAAAATAGTCGCGCTGATTTACGACTTTTTCCGCTATAGTAAGGACAGAAATACCTGAAGCACTGAGGGTCCGGGCAGGTTTTTTAAATGTCACCGTCATTTGCCACGACAAATATGCTTTATCACCTGCTATTGCCTCATCATGAAACATAAAGCTACCTTTTAACAGGTTGGCATTCAGGTTATGAAAATAATATTTCAGTCTGTCCAGTCCTGTGAAGCTATGCACCGGGTCTGTGAAGATGATGTTATTATCGTATATCTCGGTCAATAAATCTTCATTGGTTGATTCCAGCGAGCTGAAATAGGCCTTGAATTTTGTAATGGTGCCAGAGTTCATATCTGATTTTTTTATAAAAAATAGTAACTAATTCACTGAAAAACAATGGGTTGATTTCAAATGACGGACGTGATTGACGCATTCACTTCAAAAACTCGCTTTAACATATGTTTGGATAAAAAATACAGGAGCTATTGGAGTATACTTTTTTGCCACTGATATTGCTGTTACAGGTATTTGCAGCCTATTATTAACTTTGCTTGTAAAATTAAAGCCGGATGAAGTACGTGATTATTCCACTTTTACTGGTCATAGCCAGTTATGCCCAGCCGATCGAGGCTGCCGAAGGCTTCGGAGGTTATCGCTATTATCAGGATGGAGAGCGTATACGGATGAAGGAACTTTTCAATAAGCTTGAATCAACTCCCACTGCCTATAACCAGCTCAGGACTTCCCAGAGCAACAAGGTCATTAGTGCATTAATGGCACTTACGGGTACCGGGCTCATGGCCTTTACAGTCACTACTTTATTTAATAATGAGGAAACCAGTCCGGAATGGATCGTAGGTGGCATTGGTGCCGGCCTGTTCATCGGGTCAATACCGCTCAATGGTCTGGCCAACCGGGAGGCCCGCAAAGCCATCAGCATTTATAATAATGCCAGATCATCATCCTCAGCCCGCATCGGCATT
>CAZEQJ010000011.1:0-93780 GCA_964514385.1 uncultured Cytophagales bacterium | reverse complement strand
GTGCCAACGGCTTAGGATTAGCCATTACACTTCCATGAGCAGGCGGAACTATTTAAATCTATCGCCTATATTGCATAGCAGATGGATGTGCGAATAAAATTTCTGGGTGGTGCTGGTACGGTTACCGGCTCCCGGTATCTTATCGAAACAGACGACTATCAGGTGATGATAGATTGCGGCCTATTTCAGGGGTTGAAAAAGCTTCGACTCCGCAACTGGGACAAACTGCCGGTAGACATCAGCAAAATAGATGCTGTTGTATTGACACATGCGCATATCGATCACTCCGGATATTTGCCCAGACTGGTAAGGGAGGGATTTCAGGGTAAGATTTACTGCACCGATGCTACAGCAGCACTTTTGGAAATCATGCTTACCGACGCCGGCAGACTGCAGGAAGAAGAAGCTGAGTTTGCATGGAAAAAGGGCTACTCAAAACATGCACGTCCCCAGCCTCTTTTTTCAGAAGAAGATGCCCGTTGTGTATTTCCGCTACTTGTCCCGGTACGATTTGGGGAGCAAATCAGCATCAGCTCGTCCATATCAATCCGATATTATCATGCCGGACATATTCTCGGAGCCGGCAGTGTAGATTTGATAGTAAAAGGAGAAGAGCAGGAAAAGCATATTGTATTCAGTGGAGATCTGGGGCCATACGACAGCCCGCTGCATTTTGCGCCGGAGAAAATGGGATTTGCCGATGTACTGCTCGTCGAATCAACCTACGGTGACCGCAACCGGGAAGGAGAGGACGTCTTAACGCGATTGCGAGATACAATACACCGTGTAGAGGACCGGAACGGCTGTCTCTTGATACCGGCATTTTCCGTAGGGCGCACACAGCTGATACTATATTACCTATGGAAGCTTTATTCTGAAGATATGGTGGAGCGGTGGCCGGTGTATATCGATAGTCCCATGGCGATATCTGTTACCAACCTTTACCGCAAGTTCAGTGACTATCACCGGCTACACGATGCGGAGGGCAATGAAAATATTTTTGACGCACCATTTTTTAATTACATCCGTGACCAGCGGGAGTCGAGGCTGCTGAATGAAATCCGGCATCGTGCCATTATCATATCCGCTTCCGGGATGTGTACAGGGGGTAGAATATTGCATCATCTATTTCATCGCCTGCCACGTCAACAGGATACCGTATTGCTTACCGGATATCAGGCAGAAGGATCACGTGGCCGGAGTATGGCCGATGGCGAAAAAATGATACGGATGTTTGGTGAGGAAGTGCCGGTACATGCTACCATCGAAGAAATAGCCGGACTGTCAGCACACGCCGATAAAGCGGAGTTGCTTCATTGGCTGGATAGTTTTGTTTCTGCTCCTAAAATGACATTTGTCGTTCACGGCGAGCAACAAAGTGCACAGAGTTTGAAAAATGATTTGCATAACCGAAACTGGAATGCCTTCGTTCCGGAGTATCTCGAAAACTTTCATTTATTTCAGGGCATCTAGTGACGTGCTGTCACTCGATTTTTGGTGAATAAAATAGCCGGTAGCCTCTTTCCGTTCTTTTATGAAAATATATGCCACGGTCATGCAGGTAGGTAGCACCCTCGACAAAGCCTTCGATATTTGCAATTTTCTGAGCATGTCCGAATGGTTGGTCTATACCTTTTCTGGATGCAAGATAAAGGGAAGGCGAGGAATCAGGTCCAGTCGGGACTGCGACACGGGTAAAACATATTTCAAGCTCATCCCGTGAAATGGCGGCAGCATATTCAAGGTCTTGCGTATTGATGTTGGCCATGATAGCATTGGAATCTTCGATTCTGTCAAAGCGGCCGTTTTCCTTTCGGGCAATCACAAGGTTAGCTTCATATGGCCCTCCATTTGCATCAAACCTGCCATCTACATAATACAGGGTATTGCCATCTGCACTTACTTATACGTCAAAGTTCACCCAGCCGCCTTCCAGACGGGATATATTGTCGACAAGCGTTATGTCGTCAATATTACCATCTGTAAAAATCCCTGTATATATGGTCGATAGGGTCTCATTATACTCTCCAGTAAAGACATAGTAAAAAATTCCGTTTTGGTCCATCGTAGGCACACCTTCAAGGGCAGGAGTATTGATTCTATTCAATTCACCTTCATATTGAAATACCGTATCGTTTATACGCGAGCACCAGTGTAGATTGGTGTTTACCTCCGGGTTGTTGAGATTATTGAAAAACAGATATTGCCCGTCACGGGATATGAATGGCCCCATCGCTTCGCCATCATACCCTGTTAGCGTTATTTCTATCGGGTGTTGAAATGCGGATGCCGGCATGTCATTTTCTACCGGTGAATCAGGAGTGCATGCCATTGTGAAGAGCCAGGGCATAAATAAAATCGTGAATCTTTTCATTTTTTTCTGTACAAATGTTCACATGCAAGAGGTTGTGTATCTCTGATTATATGGCATAAGTTAATAAAAGCAAAGATAATGAGCTACTGTAGCTGTTAAGGAAAATTGTTTTGTTTAATTATTATTAATAAAAAATTAAACAAATAATATTTGGTGTCGTTTGAAAAGCATATCAAAACTTTTAAAATAGAATTATGGAAAGTATTATGACAGCGTTAGAAGAGTTTAAAAGTTACCGATATGCCAGGGTTGAGTTCATACCTGGCAAACAGATTGCCATTATTACGGCTATTACGGATTACATTCCGATAGAAGAGTTTAAAGAAATCTTCAATGAAACTGAGGAGCTAATCCGAAATGAGAGAATCCAGAAGTTAGTATTTGACAAGAGGGCATTGAAAGTTTTTCATCAACCCTCCATGGAGTGGTACTTCATAGAATGGAAAGATAAAATGTTCGACCTGGGACTAAAGAAGCACCGTAAGATATTGCCAAACGATGAAGTTTTCAGGCATAGTGTAAAAATTGGTCGTGAAAAAATCCTCAATGAAAATCCAAATATCAAGGCCAACGAAATGGAAATACTATATGCTGAAAGTCTGGAAGAGGCGATCAATAATTAAAAGCATTTTCCAATCGGGTATCTGAGATGACAGATTTAAAGCATGAGTTGGAAAATGAAAGGCATCTGATGAAAAAGATGCGTTCTGAATATGAATCTACGATACGTGAGTTGCGTAATGAAATGGCGTATTTGAAAGAGCAGTTTAGCTCACAACGTGTGATGCTCAAAGATGCAATTGATCACATCAAGGTGCTGGAGCACAAGGTTAGTACGCTTGAAAACTAACAAAAAACCCTCCGATTGGAGGGTTTTTTATTTTTAAGCCGATATTTTTTGGACGTATTGGTCTTTAACGAGGCCTTCACCCTCCATCCAGTCCTGCAGGGCGATGTATTTTTCTCTGCCACCGCTTGAAAAGGTGTCAATAATCCTGTTTTGCTTACGCAATCTGAAGATTACGTTTACTATTGCCTGTTTGGTATTTTTACGCTTGCTTTCCGGTAGCTTTTTGTGCGCCATTACGGCATCAGTAAGTTCCTCGTAAGTAAGCGGCTTATCCAGTGTTTTCAATCTTTCTTCAATCACCTCTTCCCATACACCTTTAGGTCCTCTTTTACCTTTAGCAGGAGCTTTTTTAATTGCTTTAGCAGCTTTCGGAGGTTTTTGTGCTGCGCTCTTTGATGGTCTTCCCCGACGTTTGCCGGTTGAAGTTGCCGGTGATTTTTGGGTTTTTACGGTAGTTTTTTCCTCTGGAGAAGTAGTTTGAGTTACCTGAATCTGAATATTTTTTTCTGGTACACCCAGTTGCTCCAACACATTCTTGATATGCTGCATTCTACGCAGGGTTTTGTCCAGTTCGTCCTGGTAAAACTGTCGCATCTCCGACAGATCGTCTCCTTGTATTTTAATAGTTTCTGACTTCATACTTTTTCTATAAAATAATTCTTAAACGTTCGTTTGAGTGCGAACATAACGACTTATTCTTCTTTTTAATAATATTAATACAGATAATTTTATAATTAAATTAAATAAATTATAAAATATTAGAATTGTTCAATTTTTAAATTAAATAATTAAATCTATTTAACTACAGGTAGTGTGTCCGCAGCTTTTGCATTTCAGGCAACCTTCCTCATATATCAGGCCATCATTATCACCGCAGCCTGGGCATACATGATCCCTGCTTACAGTGCCATCAGGCACAAATGAGCGAAGGGCGCGGTTCACTCCATTTTTCCATGTGTTGATATGATTTTTATCGAAGTGCAGGTTATCTATAAGGTGAATGACATCAGAAATAGGCATACCGTGCCGCAATATTCCGGAGATCAGCTTTGCGTAATTCCAGTATTCCTGATCAAAAGACCGGGAAAGTCCTTCAATATTTACATTATACCCCTGGCTGTCGACATATCGGAAATCATACCGGCTTCTGTTTTTTTTGTCGCGGCTTTTAATGATCCAGCCTTCGTTTACATAGCCTGGAAGTGCAAACGAATCTTCTGCACGACCGGTGAATATTTCATACGGGCGTTCATTCAGCAGGCCTACAAAAGCCATCCAGTTTTCGCTTTCGTTACGAAACCTTACGATACGAGCGGTCAGTTCTTTAGGTCGCTTTGGGGCAAATGTCTCCACAATACCTACCTCGTTATCAGAAGGCTTATCTGCCTTAATAAGCACGCCTGAACGCGAGCCATCCCGGTATACGGTGATACCCTTTAGTCCTTTTCGCCATGCCTCACGGTATATCTTATCTACAGTCAGGATATCCGTATCTTCCGGCAGGTTGATTGTAGATGAAATGGAATGCGTTACGTATTTCTGAATTACTCCCTGTATTTCTATCCGCCTTTTCCAGTCAATTTCGCCGGCAGTTGCACCATGATAAGGGCTTTGTTCCACTGACTTTTCAGGATATAATGCCATCCATTGTTTGAGCTTAGGGTGATAAACATCAAATTCCTCCCACCGATCGCCGGTATCATCAGTAAAGCTCACAACAGCATCTGAACCTTCCATGATCTTTCTTCTGCGTTTATAGGAAAGCATAAATACAGGTTCGATTCCGGAAGAGGTCCGGGCCAGCAGACTAACACTACCTGTTGGGGCTACGGTGCTGATAGAGATGTTTCTTCGGCCATTTGCCATCATACGTTCATATAATGCGGGAAACTCCTGTTCCAGCATTTCAATAAATGCCGATTTTCTCTCCGTTTCAGGATCAAAGCTAGTGAAGGCCCCTCTTTCAATGGCCATGTCGGTGGAACTGTCAAATTCAGCAAGGCATTTTGTGTGCATAATCTTCTCAATAGTCTGGAGAGAAGTTTCGCTATCAAATTTTATGTTCAATGCGGCAAGTGTATCTGCAAGGGCTGTAAATCCCAGTCCGGTCCGCCGGCCGTTTTTCCCATTTTCATAGAGCATTTTCCATGTTTCCAGTTCCACCGCTTTGATGTGGTCAGGCTCCGGATCGTTTTGTATTTTGTTTATGATCCGTTCTACGGACTCCAGCTCCAGATCCACCAGATCATCCATCAGACGCTGCGCTTCATAGGCAATCTGATAAAATTGTTCCATATCAAAATAAGCCTCGGAGGTAAATGGGTTTTTTACAAAAGAATATAGGTTGAGGGCCATAAGTCGGCAGGAGTCTCCTCCCTGCATGGCGATCTCCGAACATGGATTTGTGGATTCATTTCTATATCCGGGGTACAGGCTCGAAGTGGAATAATTATGTTGGCGGTCCCAGAAAATAATACCCGGCTCGGCAGTATTATGGGCGGCTTTGATGATCTTATTCCACAGTTCACGCGCATGTACCTGTTGTTGGATTACTGGTGATTCACTATCGATCGGCCACTGCTGGTCAAACATACCATCCTCTTCTACGGCTTTCATGAATGCATCCGAGATACGCACCGATATATTAGCGCCGGTTACCTTACTCAGGTCTTGTTTTACCTCTATAAATTCTGAGATGTTGGGATGTCGAACGTCCATGGTGAGCATAAGCGCACCACGCCGACCGTTCTGGCTCACCTCCCGGGTCGTATTGGAAAAGCGCTCCATAAACGATACCACACCACTTGAAGTGCCGGCAGCATTTGCCACTTTTACTCCTTTTGGACGCAGAGTCGAAAGGTCAAAGCCTACACCGCATCGTCGTTTGCATAGCTGCGCCAATTGCTGGTCATTGCGAAAAATACCACCATATGAGTCGTATGGGGCCGGGATAACAACACAATTGGAGAGGGATCCGATCATATCAGGATTTCCAAGCAGCGCCATTACACTTCCCTGAGGTATGATATACCGGAAGTTTCGGAAAAGTTGAAATATTACCTCCTCTGTCATGTCCCTCCTAGATTTACCATAATCACTCAGCGTATTGGTATTTATTCTGCTGTATTTCTTTTCAACCCTGAAAAATTCCCTTGCCATTCTCCTGTGCATATCATCAGGTGTCGCTTCCAGCCATTGTCCGGGTCCGCCCTGCAATGCATATTTGTTGACCCATGTAGTGGCTGCTAGCTCATCTCCGTTAAAATATTCCAACGCCGAAGCGGTCACCTCCTCACGGGTGAACATAGTTTTCGTTTCTGTAGCCATTGCGGTATTTTGTAATGCGAGAAAAAAATGATTTAATAATTGTAAATTTCGGCAGTAAACGGCGCTTGTCGAATGATGCAAATCATGTCAGCAGGTATCAATATTTCTGATGTGTTGTTTGCATTTAAGTTTTTGCTTCATCTGAATTTATATGTTTTATGGCGATGGTAAAATCAGTGCAGGATTATCTGGTCCGCGGATGCGGAAGATGTTCATTGTTTGATACGCCAGACTGTAAAGTACACCGGTGGAGGGAAGAATTATTGCTGATGCGTGAAATGGCAAATGCATCTGAATTAACAGAAACCAGTAAATGGGGTGTTCCATGTTATACTTTTCAGGGTAAAAATGTACTTCTCATCAGTGCATTTAAGGAATATTGTGCCATGAGTTTTTTCAAAGGTGCTTTGCTAAAAGACCCCATGGCTTTGCTCGAAAAGCAGGGAGAAAACAGCCACGCCGAAAGAATATTGAAGATCACCGATATAGAACAGTTATACGATGTAAAGTCGGCTGTAATGCGGTTGATCGTTCAGGCAGTTCAGTTGGAAAAGGAAGGCCGGCAGGTCGATAAAAATACTTCAGCCATGCCATATCCACAGGAGTTGGTGGACATCATGCGGGAGGATGAGGATTTTCGACATGCCTTCGACAGGCTCACTCCGGGTCGTCAGCGCGGATATTTACTATATTTTTCTGCTGCACGGCAATCAGCCACCCGAACCTCCCGAATTAAAAAATACATGCCCGCCATACGGGAAGGTAAAGGGATACATGACCGGTAACATGTATATGCCGTTAAACCCCTAAATATCTAAAGGTTTCATATACAAAAAATACAGGCCAAACGATCGCCTTGAGAAACCCCAATACACCCATCCAGAAACCTGTTGCTGTCGAAATATAGTAGATAGCAGCACCGATAAATCCTAATCCGTAAAAAGCGTTGGCAGTAGGGTCTGATTTATTGATTGAATCTTTCATGATAAAAATTATTAAGTATCCATATATACGATAAATATTGCATTCTTGATTCTCCGCACCCGGAAGATTAAAGGATACTGAAAGGTAAATTTTTTACCATTCATCATAATTATATTTTTCTTAATAGTATGGAATTGAGTGCTTTTGAATTACGAATTATTTAATGTAAACAGTTTTTCATTTAATATTCTTTAAAGAAATCATATTTTTATTAGCCTAATATTCATTTCAACCCGCAATCATTAGATGTAATATTTTTATTTATCAGCTCGATTCATTTTATTCGCGGTTTCTTATTTGGTATTACGAAACTATATCAAGCGTTTATTTATGAATGATTCAATCTTAACAAAATTTTATTTTGAACTCGCCGGTAGCGTTCAGGGAGCCTCTGCAGACATCAATCTGGAAGAGATTTCAGCTGCCATATCCCAGGGGCTGTTTACAGCTAATAATGTTTGGATGATGCTTGCTACAGGATTGGTTTTTATTATGCACCTGGGTTTTGCAGGGGTAGAAGCCGGCTTTGGGCAATCCAAGAATACGGTTAACATATTATTCAAAAACACGATCACTCCGATTATCGGCATCCTCACGTATTTTATTTGCGGGTTCCATCTTATGTATCCGGGAGAATTTAATGGTTTCGTAGGATTTGCCGGATTTGGGATTACCCTTCCGGAAGATGGAAACTCAGTGGCGTATGCCGAAGGCGGCTACACTTACTGGACAGATTTTCTGTTTCAGGCCATGTTTGCGGCAACAGCTGCAACTATCGTCAGCGGGGCTATTGCTGAGCGTGTTAAGATTACAGCCTATATGTTCTTCACCATTGTTTATGTGGGCGTAGTTTATCCAATTCTGGGCAGCTGGAAATGGGGTGGAGGCTGGTTGCAGGATCTGGGCTTTTATGATTTTGCCGGATCTACCCTGGTCCACTCGGTAGGTGGATGGGGAGCCCTTGCAGGTGTAATGGTAATCGGGCCTCGCCTTGGCAAATATGTGAATGGTAAGGTAGTGGATCAGCCCGGTTCTTCGGTGCCATTGGCTGTCATCGGAGTCTTTTTACTCTGGCTGGGCTGGTTTGGGTTCAATGGTGGATCAGTATTATCCGCCGATCCCGGAGCCACTTCACTCGTGCTTGTCAATACTACGCTGGGTGCATGTGCCGGTGGTTTATTTGGGTTTCTTGCAGCATGGGCCCAATTTAAACGACTTGACCTCGGTATGATGCTGAATGGTATTCTGGCCGGGCTGGTCGGCATTACAGCCGGAGCAGATGTTATTTCACCTATGGAGGCGTTACTGATTGGCAGTGTTGCAGGCGTTCTGGTGGTGTTTTCCGCCAAATTGATGGATATGCTGCACCTTGATGATGTGGTAGGAGCTGTGTCGGTGCACCTGACCTGTGGCGTTTGGGGTACGATCGCCGTTGGACTTTTTTCAAGCAATCCGGAACATACGGTGGTTAATCAGCTGACCGGAGTGGCAGCGTATGGTGCTGTGTCTTTTCTTACAGCGTTTCTTATTTTCTTTGTTCTCAAGAAAACAGTGGGCGTGCGCGTCTCTGAAGAACATGAAATAAACGGGTTAGACAGTCATGAGCACGGCATCAGAGGATATACAATTATCTACGATAAATAAGGGAAAGGAGCTTCGGCTCCTTTTTTTATGCTTTTAAACAATGCCATCCGGGCAGATCAATAGCGGGAATCAATATTACAACATTATTTTTACTAGATTTACCATATAAAAATCTGATAAATAAATTATGAAGAGGCTCACCACCGTTTTTTTTGCCACGATACTACTGCTGACCGGGTGCATCCAGATTGAAGAAAGAATATTGCTCAGACGTGATGGCTCAGGTGTATTTACCATGGCTATCGACATGAGCCAGTTGAAAGCCATGATGGAAAATATGGGCATGAATATCGATGATCTGGGAGACGAAAATCCTATGGCGTCACTGGAGTCTGATTTCGAAAGTCAGCGCGATGAATTAAACGGTCTGGAGGGAGTGAATAATACACAATTGACGGTAGACGAAAAAAACCTGATAATCTCCTTTAGCTTTGATTTTGAGGATGTTGAAGCGCTAAACAGAGGCATAAATAAAGTCTATGAAAATGAGGAGAATCCTGAATTCCGTGATTTTTACAGCTACAAAAGAAATAGTTTTGTCCGCACATCGGAATTTAGCAATATCAGGGAAATGCGCAGTTCCATGGAAGAGGATATGGCAAAGGAAGACACGCCTTTAGATCCATCTGTTATGTTCGGCGATATGTGTTTCCGTACGGTTTATGAATTTGACCGTAAGGTAAGCTCAGTTTCCAATCGTGATGCTACTGTTTCACCAGATGGAAAAACCGTGACATTTAAATACTATTTTTTCAACCCGGACCATCAGGGCAGAAGCCCGGAGAATGTGATAGCATTCTGAAAACTGCCTTATGAGATCATAACAACCCCGGAGAAAAATATAGGGGTAACTGGTGGCAATAAACATTTGATATCAGATATTTTTTGTTTTACTTTAAGAACATACTATTAACCACCTCGTATGCAGTCATTTCTGGATTCACTTAAAAAATCCACTAAATATTATGTTGTTTCTACTGATCTGGATGGTAACTATACCTACTGCAACGAACATTTTCTCCAAACCTTTGGGTTTACCGAAGAGGAGCTCATCGGTAAGCCTTATACAAGTACACTCCACCCGGACGATATCGATAAATGTAATGAGGCCGCTTATGCATGTATGATCAGACGGGCAAATTCGGTAAGACTCGACATCCGAAAACCTCACCCAGGCAAACCGGGTGAATATTTCATCACGGAATGGGAGTTTTTTGGCATTATACCTCCCGAAGAAACGGAAGTAAAGATCATTTTATCAGTTGGACATGACGCTACGGACCTGCGTGAGATAGAAGAAATCATGCAAATTGAAACGAAGCAGGCTCTGGAAACTATTTTTGAGCGGATTACGGATGGTTTTTTTAGCCTGGACACGAACTTTAACTTCACCTACCTGAATAAAGCCAGTGAAAACCTGCTGCTGAGGCGCCGGGCTGATCTGATCAACCAGAATGTGTGGAAGGAGTTTCCAGCGGCTGTCGGCACAGATTTTGAATTTAATTACAAGGAGGCAATGAGGACTCAGGAGCGCCGAAATTTCGACTCATATTACGGGCCACTGGACAAACATTTTATGGTATCCTGTTTCCCCTCGCCATCTGGACTTTCGGTTTATTTTCAGGATATCACTTATCGCAAAAGGTACGAGGAGCAGCTGGAGTCCAAAAGTCAGCGTCTGGCTGAGATAGCACATCTGCAGTCACATAAAATACGAGGTCCTGTAGCGAGTATCATTGGCCTGATACATCTGCTCAATGAAAATGAGCTCAACAGCGATGTGGCGCAGATCATAAATGCCCTCAGGCAATCATCCCTCAAGCTGGACGAGATTATTCATCAGATTGTTGAATTGACCGAAGAGACAAAACAATAGCTTTATTTCAGGTAGATAGTAGAAAACTCCTTGAAGTATTCAACCACTATTGCGTAATTTTTCACGCATAAGTATTCCTTTCAGTTAAAATATTCAGATTTAAACCACCCATTACATCTTAGCCTTTTACCATTAGACCCGTTCATAAGGCCTAAACCATATTCCGGAATGTAAATACTGAAAATATTCGTTTAAAAATACATCAGATAGAAACAGCTTTCATATTGATTTTTAGTGTTCAGCCTGATCATCACATTTGTGTAAAAGCAGGTGTGTCATGGCTAAAATTGATGTGGTTGACCATAAAACAAACAGCAAGCGCAAGCAGCTCAATATCAGGGGTGATCTCACCATCAGTGAGCTTTCACAGTTCCTCGATGAGCTAAAAAAGCTGTACCCTCTCGTGAAATTCATCGACTTCACCAGCGAACCCAATGTTAAAATGGATCTGGCTTTTACACAATGCTTTCTGGCGCTTGAAAAACAAGGGAAAAAGGATAAAAAATTTATTTCCTATAAATTTTTCCTTTCGGAAGAATCAGAAAAAATGCTTGAGATGTCTGGTTTAAATATTTTTTCATCATGAGCGGACTTCGGGTAATGCTGGTGGACGACAGTCTGAGTATACGGACAGCACTTTCCTGCAGCCTGGAAAATTTTGGGTATCAGACTACCCTGGGTCAGGATGGTGCAGAGGCACTAAAGCTTCTTCAGGAGCATCAGGTGGACCTGATTATTACCGATCTCAACATGCCCAATATGAATGGTATACAACTCATTCATGCCGTTCGCAGTTCAGCGGATGAATGGATGAAATACCTGCCTATACTGGTACTGACAACAGAATCTCAGGATGCCCTCAAAAATGAGGCACGTTCAGCTGGCGCCACCGGCTGGATTACCAAACCGGTAAAAGACGATCAACTTCATAAAATCATTCAGCGTGTCATCAGATAATACAGAAAAATTTAAGGCAATATTTTTAGAAGAGGCTGCCGACCTTATTTCTGAACTTGAAGATTGTCTGCTGGGGCTTGAAAAGAATCAGGAAGACCCGGCCATCATCGAGCGCATCTTCAGGGCTATGCACACCATCAAGGGAAGCAGCAATATGTTCGGTTTTGACACCATGGGTAAGTTCACCCACGAACTGGAAAGTATTTATGATGAAATACGTTCCGGCACCCGTAAGGTGGACGGCCTTATTCTTGAAATCACGTTGCAGTCGGTTGATCACCTGCGAAACCTGACGGAGGATCTCAACCTTGATGACCCTTCCAATAAGGAAAAACATACCCAACTTAGCACACAACTCAGCCAGATTAAGGCAGATAATGCTCCAAAAACTGAAAAAAAGGTAAAAGAAGCGGCCACAAAACAAACCGCTACCTATAAAATCGATTTCGCCCCCGTAAAGGATATTTTTAAAACAGGAAATAACCTCATCTACCTGATGGAGGAGATGGCACAGCTTGGACTCCTCATTTCCCATGCCAATACGGACAGACTACCAGATCTGGACGACTTCGAAGCCGGATCAAATTATCTGAAATGGAACTTCCTGCTCGTAACACAGGCAGACCAAAGTCAGATTGAAGACGTGTTCATATTTGTCGAGGACCTTGCCGATATCGACATCATTAAACTAGCCGACAGTGATCTGCTTTCCGGAAAAGAAGGCAAGGAAAGAATAGCACATTTTAAAGAAACAGGTGATGTGGCCGAAATCGGGAAAAAGGAAGTCTCTGATAAAAAGGACATTGCAGAGGATAATGAATTTATCGTAACTGTGAAAAAGGAGAAATCGCTGCAGTCAATTAAGGTTTCTTCAGATAAGCTCGATAAGCTGATGAATATGGTGAGCGAACTGGTCACTACCCAGGCACGCCTGAGCCTGTTCAACGAAACACATTACCACCCTGAGCTCGAAGCTATAACGGAAGAGGTCGAAAAGCTTACACGACAATTGCGTGACAATGCATTTTCGATGTCATTGGTGCCTATTGATATGCTTTCTACAAAATTTCGTCGCCTCGTACGTGACCTGAGCAATCAGCTGGGTAAAAAAGTGGATTTTCTCGTGGAAGGTGGTGATACCGAACTGGATAAATCCATTATTGACAGTCTTTCCGATCCGCTGCTGCATATTTTGAGAAACTCACTTGATCACGGCCTGGAAATGCCGGATGTGCGTGAAAAACAAGGAAAGCCTGCTACCGGTACGATCCGACTAAAATCTTATTACTCTGGTGCTCATGTCATTATCGAGATCATCGATGATGGTGCAGGTATCAATACACAAAAAGTACTGCAGAAAGCAAAAGAGAAGGGTTTGATCAATAAGGATGCAGAACTCACGGAGCATGAAATTGTAAACCTCATCATGATGCCAGGGTTTTCTACTGCCACTGCGGTAACCGATGTTTCCGGCCGTGGAGTGGGTATGGACGTGGTAAGCAAGCGGATAAATGAATTGCGCGGCGATATTCAGGTTTTTTCTGAACAGGGCAAGGGTACCCGAATCAAAATATTCCTGCCGCTCACACTCTCAATTATCGATGGGCTCCTGGTACATGTGGGGGAAACAAAATACATAATTCCACTTTCAGCTATCGATAAAATTTACGACGTACACCGTGACCAGATAAATCATGTCTTTCACGACATGGTGACACTGGATGGGGAGCAGGTTCCCTTTCATAACATTCGAAAATTATTTGAAACAGAAGATGAAGGGCCGGAAATACAGCAGGTAGTGGTCGTGCAGTATGAAGGACATCGTGTGGGAGTAACGGTAGACCAGGTACTCGGCGAATATCAGGCGGTTTTAAAGCCCCTGGGCAAAGCCTATAAAAATATTGATATGATCAACGGCGCCACGATACTGGGTGATGGCAGCATTGCCCTGATCATGGATACCAATAGAATTATACGGAATTATTCAAGTGAGCTGGTAAAGGCTACAACATAAAAATAAATCTATGGAATCGTATTTATCATTTACGCTGGGGGGTGAACATTTTGCAGCAAATGTAAGCAAGGTGCTGGAGATACTGGAAGTTACCAGGATTACCCGGGTCCCGAAATCACCCGACTTTATGGCTGGTGTGATCAATCTGCGAGGTGGGGTGCTGCCTGTAGTAGATACTCGGCTGAAGTTTGGTATGGCACCCGTAGAAATGACAGTAAATACCTGCATCATTGTCTTGCATGTCAATGTGGAGGGCGAAGATATGCAGCTGGGCGCACTGGTAGATTCAGTGCAGGAAGTGATCGAAATTGATAAAAATGAAATCAAGCCACCACCCAGGGTGGGCTCAAGTATGAACACGAGCTTCCTGGAAGGTATTTTTAAGCTCGACGATCAGTTTATCATGCTGCTGCAGGTAGACCGTGTCTTTTCAAGTGAAGAGATTATTCAGATAAAAATGGATGAGGAAAATTTAATTAAGGAAACAGAATAAAACGTGTGTTATGAATTTTAAAAATTTTAAAATCGGGCAAAAACTGGGTATTGGCTTCGGCGCACTGATAGCCATCTCAGTAGTATTGGGTGGTCTGGCCATCGGCAACATGCTGAAAGTGATCAGACAGACAAATTATCTTGCAAATGAATACGTTCCGGAGGTAGAAATTGCCAACAATCTTGAGCGGAACCTGCGCAATGCGATGTATGCCAACCGGGCGTTTTCCTATACACAAAACGACCGTTTTTACGAGGAAGGCAAAAACTATCTCACAGCAGTAAAGCAGAATATCCGCGAGTCCTATGAACTTGCAGATAATGCAAAATCATTGACATTGCTTGAAGACCTTACCTCTGAAGCAGAACAAAGTGTGAACTCCTATAATTCTTTGCTGGATGAGACAGCTGAAGCTATTACAGCACAAAAGGCGTCACGTCAGCAAATGGATGCTGCTGCATCGGAATCTGTCACTGCCATTGGCCAGTATATATCGGTTCAGAATCAGCGCATGGAGGATGAATTAGCAAGGGGCAGGGCATTGTCATCCCGACATATCAAAATCGAAAAGGCCAATGAGGTACAAAATTTGCTCAATGGCATTCGTATTTTGAATTTCAAGGCGCAGTCTGATCGTGATCTTCAGAAGCTTCGGGAGGCTATCGGGACATTTGATCAGATGGCACCATTATTTACTGAAATACGACGCTATACCGACATAGCATCAGACATTCAGGCAGTGGATGTTACAGAACAGGCAGCCAGCAAATACAAAGCAGCTATACAAACCTACCTGAATAACTCTGAAAATCTGTTGTTGCTGGATCAAAAAAGAAATGAGGCAGCAGACAATGTATTAGCAGCATCGCAAAACATTGTTAATGCCGGAATTGAAGGAACCCAGGGTATCTCGGATGAGACGATACGCTCACTTTCCAATAGCAACATCATTATGATTGTAGGGCTCATTTTTGCCCTCATTATAGGTATAGCATTTGCCTTTATCATTACCCGTGCCATTACAGGGCCTGTACGTCAGGGTGTTTCATTTGCTGAAGCGCTCGAAAAAGGTGACCTGACAGCTTCGGTAGAGATAGACCAGAAAGACGAGATCGGCATGCTGGCCCAGACACTAAAACGAATGGCAGATAAGATCCGGGAAATTGTATCAGATGTACGTAGCGGAGCTGATAATATCGCAGCAGCCAGTTCGCAGCTTAGTACAGCCTCTCAGCAGGTGTCACAGGGAGCTTCACAGCAGGCCTCATCAGCCGAGGAAGTATCGTCTTCTATGGAAGAGATGGCGTCCAACATTCAGCAAAATACTGAAAACGCGCAGCAGACGGAGAAAATTGCTGAAAAGGCCAGCAAAGATATTCTTGATGGCAGCGAATCAGTAAAGCAGACTGTTACCTCTATGAAAGATATAGCAGAGAAGGTTTCGATTATAGGCGAAATAGCCCGACAGACCAATATCCTGGCATTAAATGCAGCTGTGGAAGCAGCTCGTGCCGGCGAGCATGGCAAAGGCTTTGCCGTAGTAGCGGCTGAGGTACGTAAGCTTGCCGAACGTAGCCAGGCTGCTGCAGCCGAAATCGATGAAGTATCTAAGAGTAGTGTCGAGGTGGCAGTTCGAAGTGCCGAGCTTTTTGATAGTATCGTGCCGGATATTCAGAAAACAGCCAAGCTAGTGCAGGAGATTACCGCAGCAAGTATTGAGCAAAATGCTGGTGCCGATCAGGTCAATACGGCTATTCAGCAACTCAACATGGTGACACAGCAAAATGCTGCCAGCTCTGAAGAAATGGCCACCAGCTCTGAGGAACTGGCCAGCCAGGCAGATTCACTGAAAAGTACAATAGCCTATTTCAAGGTAGACAATAATGGCAGCGGCCATCGGAAAATGCAACTTAGAGAAGTGAAAAAATCAGCAAATACTGAAACACGCCCTGCAGAGTCGCATAAGTCCAATGGACATTATGCGAAGGATAAAAGTAATGGATTTCAGTTGATCATGGACGATGATAATGGTGATTCAGGCTTTGAGCGTTTTTAGTGTAATCAGATGACCCTGACAAAAAGGCTTAGTAAGGAACAGTTCACAGAGCTGAGCTCGCTGATATACAATACCTGCGGCATCCAGTTACCGGAAGCCAAGCAGGTATTGCTTGAGGCGAGACTGGCCAAGCGACTGAAGGTCAATGAGATGAACACGATGGATGAATACCTCAATATGGTATTCAAAAATAAGAAAGTCATCCATCCTGAGGAATTTACCTCACTCATCGATGTGGTCACTACCAACAAAACCGACTTTTATCGGGAACCTGCACATTACAGCATTATGACCGGCACTGTACTTCCAGAGCTGCTTGCAGACAGAAAAAAGCTGGAAATGTGGAGCGCCGGATGCAGCAGTGGCGAGGAGCCTTATACATTGGCCATGGTTATGGAGGAATATATCCGTAACCACGAACACCTAAACTATCGCATTACAGCAACTGACCTCTCCACCGAAGTGTTGCGCACAGCCAACAGAGGTATTTATGAAGAGAAAAAGCTGGGCGACATGTCAGCAGAATTAAAATCCCGCTATTTCCTGCGAAGTAAAAACCGTGAAGAGGCCCTTGTGAAGGTGAATCAAAAAATCCGAAGCAGGGTTCGGTTTGGCAGGCTCAATTTCATGGATGATGACTACCATATGGATACGAAATTTGATATCATTTTTTGCCGGAATGTTATCATCTATTTTGACAGGGAAACACAGAAAAAGGTATTGGCCAAACTTATCCGCCAGCTTAAAACCGGTGGATATCTCTTTATCGGTCATTCCGAGTCTCTTCATCATATGCAGCTACCCGTGCAGCAGGTGGCGCCGACAGTATTTAAAAAATAAAGAATCATGAAGGAAATCACAGATGAACAGCTATTGACAGAACTCCGCAACCGGTTTGACCTTCAGCGGAAGTTGCTGGATGCAGAGCGAAAACTTACGGCAGAGCTTGAGCACATGAATAAAAAGCTCAGAGCTTCAGAATCGTTGAAATCCAGGTTTCTTTCCAATATCCGAAATGAGCTGGTCAACCCACTGACATCGCTGTTGGGCCTTTCGCAAAATATCAGCAACGGCAATATATCCGATGCGGATAAGGTTCGTGAGGTTGCCGGTATCATTAATGCTGAAATGAAAAATATGAATTTTCAGCTTACCAATATTTTCTATGCGGCCGAACTTGAAGCCGGGCAGACAGAGCTGCGGCTGAGTAAAATGGATCTCCACACGATCATCCATGAAATCATAGGTGACAGGACTTCTCAATTTGAATTAAAAAAAGTAACGACCCGAATTTATTCCACCATAGAAGAGCGGGAGGCGGCATTGATACTGGACACTGAAAAAACACGTATGATCATTGAAAATCTGATCGATAATGCCCTTAAGTTCAATAAGGAAGGTGGTGAAATCGAAGTGCACCTTGGAATATTGGAGGATAATATATCCATTCTGATTAAAGATACAGGAGTAGGGATACCGGATGAAAAGCGAGATCAGATTTTCGATCGCTTTGTTCAGGGTGAAGAAGGTACGACCAAGAATTATCCGGGTCACGGCCTTGGATTGAGCATAGTAAGTGCTCTCGTTGACATGCTTTCAGGTACAATTGAAATTAACAGTGTGGAAGGGGAGGGTACTATGGCAGGAGTATTACTTCCTTTGCAGAATGAAGATGACCGCGCGATCTACCGGGTAGAAGCTTCAAATGAAGAACTTTTCAATGATGTAGAATTATTTTAATGGCATTGGCTGAACTTTCACTGAAAAAACATTACCTGATGCCATCTGCATTGATCGTATCAGCACAGCCTATGGAAGTGACGACCATTCTCGGATCCTGCGTAGCCGTGTGCCTTTACGATCCGGTGAGTCAGATTGGTGGCATTAATCACTATATGCTTGATCTGTGGAATGGTAATGGCCTCGAAAGCCCTAAATATGGCGATATTGCTATCGACCTGCTTATAGAAAAAATGATCCACTCCGGTGCCGGTTCGAAAAGGATCATAGCCAAGATATTTGGCGGTGCGGCAAGTTTAAAATCTTCGGTCAACAGTTTTACCATTGGTGAGCGAAACATTGTGCTGGCTGAAAAGAAGCTATCAGAGAACGGGATACCCATAAAGGCCAGGCATACAGGAGGGCATCAGGGTAGAAACATTCGGTTTTACACGCATACCGGAGAGATACATATGCGGATGGTTAAAAAGTCAATATGAAAAATCGGATTCGTGTTTTAATAGTCGATGACTCTGCCGTAGTGAGAGCAGCTCTCACGAGAATATTGGATGCGGATCCTGAAATCGAGGTGATAGGTAAGGCTGCGGATCCCTATATGGCAGCCCGTTATATTGCTAAAGAGGTACCAGATGTCATTACCCTCGATATTGAAATGCCCAGGATGGATGGCATTACCTTTCTTAAAAAAATCATTCAACAACGTCCTATTCCTGTCGTGGTGATCAGCAGCCTCACCGAGAAGGCGTCTGAAACAGGTCTTCAAGCAATGGAATCTGGTGCTGTTGAGGTAATTAAAAAACCTGAACTCCATACCAAAGAGTTTTTCGAGGAAAGTAAAATCCGTATTTGTGATACGGTAAAGGCAGCGGCAAAGGTAAATGTTACTAAAAAGCGTAGCAGCTGGGTGCCGGATAAAAAACTTCCGGCCGATGTGGTTGTAAAAAAAGCGGCCAATCACGCCATGGTCCGTACCACGGAGCGTGTAGTAGCACTCGGGGCTTCTACAGGTGGTACTGAAGCTATTCGTGAGGTTTTGATGGCGCTGCCACCGGATTGCCCGGGAATAGTGATCGTGCAGCATATGCCGGAAAATTTCACACGTAGTTTTGCCAACAGGCTAAATGAGCTCTGTCATGTCAACGTCAAGGAAGCAGAAAACGGTGATCCTGTTATTCGCGGTCATGTATTGATCGCACCTGGCAATAAGCATACCTTGCTGAAAAGAAGCGGCGCCCGCTATTATGTGGAAGTAAAAGATGGCCCGCTTGTAAGCCGTCACCGCCCCTCAGTGGATGTTCTTTTTCGCTCCACAGCACAATTTGCTGGTAAAAATGCTATCGGGATTATCATGACAGGTATGGGAGATGATGGGGCACGTGGCTTGCTTGAAATGCGTGAAGCAGGTGCTATTACCGTGGCTCAGGATGAAAAATCATCTATTGTATATGGTATGCCAAAAGAAGCTGTGAAGCTCGATGCAGCCCAGCATATCCTGCCACTGTCATCTATCAGCGACTTTATATTGCGCCCGGTGCGCAAGTCTGCGCTCAATACATGACATTTCGTTCATAACTGACATAATAAAAGGTTTTCCGTGACACAGGTCAATGACTGGAGCTTCTAAGGGGCTTAATTTCACCATCGAAATTAATATTCACTTTTAAGTTCTTGTCCTATGGAAGAATTAACCATACCACAGAAAAACAAAGCCGAAGTAGCTCTAAAGCATAAGGAACTCAAAAATTGGGTTTCTGAAGTAGCTACTTTATGTACGCCCGACCAGATCTACTGGTGCGACGGCTCCCAGGAAGAATATGACGCACTTTGTGAAGTGCTTGTAGATAAAGGAACTTTCATCCGTCTGAATCCGGAAAAAAGACCCAATAGCTACGCCTGCTTCTCCGACCCGAGCGATGTGGCACGTGTGGAAGACCGCACCTACATCTGTAGCAGAAGAAAAGAAGATGCCGGCCCAACCAACAACTGGGTAGACCCAAGGGAAATGAAAGAAACCCTGAACCCGCTTTTTAAAGGTGCAATGAAAGGCCGCACCATGTATGTCATTCCCTTTATTATGGGACCTGCAGGGTCAGACAAATCTCATATAGGGGTCGAGATCACGGATTCCGAGTATGTAGTTGTTAACATGCGCATCATGACCCGCATGGGTAATATTGCTCTTGAGCAGCTTGGAGAAAATGGCGAATTTATCAAATGCCTTCACAGTGTCGGCGCACCTTTGGGTAACGGAAGAAAAGACGCAAAATGGCCATGCAATCCGACTACCAAGTATATTGTTCATTATCCTGAAGAAAGAGCAATTGTCTCCTATGGTTCTGGCTATGGTGGTAATGCATTATTAGGTAAAAAATGCTTCGCTCTTCGCATCGCATCCTCTATGGCGCGGGAAGAGGGATGGCTCGCCGAGCATATGCTGATTATGGGCGCCAAAAATCCTGATGGGGAAAAAACCTATGTGGCAGCTGCATTTCCAAGTGCCTGCGGTAAAACCAATTTCGCCATGATGATCCCACCGGAAGCATTTAATGAGTGGGAGATTACGACTGTGGGCGATGATATTGCCTGGATAAAGCCGGGTAAAGACGGAAAGCTATATGCTATCAATCCTGAGGCAGGCTATTTCGGTGTGGCACCGGGTACCAACTATAAGACCAATCCCAATGCCATGAAATCCATTGAAAAGGATAGCATATTTACCAATGTGGCGATCACACCTGATGGTGATGTATGGTGGGAAGGAATGACCAAAGAAGTACCTGAAGGACTTATCGACTGGCATGGTAACCCGTATGACCCGAACTCTGATAAGACTGCGGCACACCCCAATGCACGTTTTACCGCTCCGGCGGTGAATTGCCCAAGCCTTGACCAGAACTGGGAAAATCCGGAAGGAGTGCCTATATCTGCGTTTATTGTTGGTGGCAGGAGAAGTACAACCGTACCGTTGGTGTATCAGGCGGTAAACTGGAACTTTGGAGTATATGCTGCCTCTACCATTGGCTCTGAAATGACAGCAGCAGCCTTTGGGCAGGTGGGCAAAGTAAGGAGAGACCCTTTCGCAATGCTGCCTTTCTGTGGATACCATATGGCGGATTATTTTAATCATTGGTTGCAGTTTGGCCGTTCACTTAAGAATCCTCCGCGAATATTTGTGGTGAACTGGTTCCGTAAAGACCAGGAAGGCAAATTCATATGGCCAGGTTTTGGTGAAAATATGCGTGTCCTGGACTGGATTATACGTCGTGTACAGGGCAAGGCCGGTGCAGTGGAAAGCCCGATAGGCTACATGCCACGATTTGAAGATCTGAACCTTGAAGGTATGGACTTTACCCGTGAACAGTTCGATGAGATCATGAACATTAATCGTGAAGAATGGAAGCAGGAAGTGCTGTTGCATGAGGAATTGTTTGAAAAAATGTTCGATAAACTGCCTAAAGAATTTTTCTTTATGCGCGAATTATTGCTCAGCAGCCTGTGGCGATCTCCTGAAGTATGGAAACTTGCTCCGGAAAGAGTATAACCCATAATTAAAATTGAGGTTTAGATAAAGGAAGGCCAGTTGGTCTTCCTTTTTTTATGCCTGCAACATTTGAACAGAATATGACTCTTTGCTGAATTTCTTCAATAACATCATAAGTAAAACAATATATCTGGCCAGGTTTTTTATTTTTAACCAATGAAAACCATTTGCTTTTTTATTTTCTGTACTTTGACTGTAAACCTCTCATATTCACAACGTGCACGAGATATTGGTATCAAGGTTGGTGTATTGCAAACAGGCCAACAGAATTCGATTACCGATGTCGGAAATGTGCTGGTAGGCCATCAAACAGTAATCGAAGGAGAGAATATCAGAACGGGAGTTACTGCGATTATCCCACATCCGGGGAATATTTTCCAGCAAAAAGTACCAGCTGCTCTGTATGTTGGAAATGGATTCGGTAAACTAGCGGGCTCCACACAGGTAGCTGAGCTGGGCAATCTGGAAACACCAATCATTCTCACCAATACTTTAAGCGTTGCTACAGCAGTAAATGCATTGATATCCTATACGCTTGATCAGAAAGATAATCAGGATGTTCGCTCAGTGAATGCGGTAGTAGGAGAAACCAATGACGGTTGGCTAAATGACATCAGAGGCAGGCATGTGACAGAAGAACATGTTTTTCAGGCAATTAGGTCAGCAGATCAATCGGTGCAAGAAGGGAATGTAGGTGCCGGGACCGGAACGGTATGCTTTGGCTTTAAGGGGGGAATAGGTACAAGTTCACGGCTTCTGCCGGAAGAACTCGGGGCTTATACGGTTGGAGTGCTGGTTCAAACCAATTTTGGCGGGGTACTGCAGATTGCCGGAGTACCGGCTGGTGAAGAGCTTGGCAGATATCCATTTCAAAATCAGCTCCGAAATCAGGAAGATGGTTCTTGTATGATTATAGTAGCGACCGATGCACCGCTTGACTCCCGAAACCTGGAAAGATTGGCCAGGCGTGCGATCATGGGGTTAGCAAAAACAGGAGGGATTGCCTCTAATGGGAGTGGTGATTATGTCATCGCTTTTTCTACTGCCAGTGAGAATTTTATTTCTTATCAATCGGATGAGGATCTTGCCCGAAGTCAATACCTGCGTAATGATGCGATGTCGCCATTATTTCTGGCAGTGATAGAAGCGACTGAGGAAGCCATTTACAACTCCCTGTTTGCTGCTGAAACTATGACAGGCTATGAAGGGCATAAAATCGAAGCAATTCCAAAAAAAGAAGTACTAGAAATTATTAAAAAGTATGGGAGATAATCTGTTGATTATTAAATAGGAATGTATTATTTCGGCCCAAATTTCTAATGATAATGTCAGATCTTTTTTCTTTTGGCCTGCTGGCTTTTACTTCTTTTTTTACACTGATCAACCCGCTGGGAACAATGCCTGTATTTATGACGATGACGGCCGAACTTGACACCAGTCATCGAACAAAAACGGCCTGGAAAGCAAGCCTTGTTGCCCTCATCACCCTGATATTTTTTGCTTTTACCGGTCAGTTACTGTTTAGTTTTTTTGGGATTTCAGTCAATGGCCTTCGTATTGTAGGTGGCATAATATTTTTCCTTATGGGAATGGATATGCTGCAGGCTCGTTTGGGTAGGGTAAAAGTAAAGGACTCGGAGATAAAGACTTATGTCGATGATATTTCCATAACGCCATTGGCAATACCCATGATCAGCGGACCCGGAGCTATCACGAATTCGATTATATTGATGGAGGATGCAGAAAATATTGGCGAAAAAATCACCCTTTTACTTGTTTTAATTGTTGTAATCGGTCTCACCTTCCTCATACTTTACAGTTCAAGTCGCATCATCAGGCTACTGGGTACTACAGGCAACAACGTGCTAATGCGATTGATGGGTTTGATCGTTATGGTAATCGCTGTTGAATTCTTTTTTAGCGGATTAAAACCCGTCGTACAGGATATACTTAATATTTGATTTGAAGTGGAAGGATAAAAAAAGAGCGGTTATTCACCGCTCTCATTCACTGACCTTGCTTTCACTACAAACCAAAGTATCAGTGCGATAATATATATCAGCATGCCATATACTGTGGTAATCATGGATACCTTCAGGCCACCGGCCAACATGGCAGGGGATACATTTCCCATGGTTTCAATTCCCTGAAAAGCTGAAAACAGTCCGATTAATTGCCCCAGAATACCAATTACGAGACCGAGTAACCCGGCTTCCTTTATCAGCTCACCTGTTGTTTTTCTGAGCCATGCTCCGATAAATAATATAATAACAGCAATAAGAATGAGGGTAAGGATACTCATAAAAAGAGGTCCACCCATGTAGAATAAATTGAACATCATTTTTTTATTTAGTGATGTCACAAATCTCCACGGATATCGACCATTTCACAAGGTCATATACGGTGCTAAATCTGCAGTTTGTCGATAAAAACTTTGTTTCTAATAAATATTGGCAATTTTTGTCACCATGAAACCCGCTGTACAATTTCTTTACTGGTCATTTGTTGGTCTGCTTTTTACCATTGTATTCGGATGGGAAAACAGCGATTTTATGCAATCGCTTTATTTTGTATGCATGCTTTTACCTGTCACCTTGGTCACAGCTTATTTCATAAGTGAGGTTCTTTTTCCAAAATATCTTTTTCAGCAGCGTTTCTCTAAACTGATACTATACCTGACATATACATTTATCATTTCAATTTATATCCAGTTTTTAGTACAGACAGGAGCCTTTGTGCTTTTTGCGAATTATCAATACAATAATCTCAATCCGATATCTGTAGATGTCTTTAAAGTATCGGTAATGATGTATCTGGCGGTAGCCATTTTCAGTTTGATCAAGCTCTATGTTCAATATATGGCCACCCATAAAGAGCTGGACGACTTACTTGAAAAAATAAACAAGCATGCAGTGTCGGTTTTAAATATTAAAGTAGACCGCAAAAATATCCCTGTAAACATTGAAGACATTATCTATATCGAGAGCTTGTCCGATTATGTCCATATATACACAAATGGTAATGCGTTTATTACACGTGAGAAGATTAGTCATCTGGAAGCACGGCTCGATACACGGTTTCTGCGAACCCACCGGTCATTCCTTATCAATACATCCAAAATCACAGGTTATCATAGCGAATCAATCTCGATCGGAGAGCTTGAACTCCCCATTGGCCGAACGTATAAAAAAGCAGTGAGAGCAGCCTTGGGTTGATTACATATTTAGTGCATCTCTCATCTCCTGTTCCAGATGATCGATGTAAAGGATACCATTGAGGTGATCAATCTCGTGCTGAAATATTACGGCGGTAAACCCCTCTACCATTTCTGTATGATGGCTGCCATCTATTTTATCATATTCGATCAGTATTGCGTAAGCTCGTGAGTCGAGAGTGTCAAGTCTGTCCGGAATGGATAAGCAACCTTCGCGCTGTGTTTGCTTGAGTTCAGAGTATTGTGTGATTCTTGGGTTGAGGTAAACTTCCCAGGGCAGGTTTTCTTTGTCAAGGCGTTGCACCCAAATAATATTTTTCAATATGCCTACCTGTGGTGCTGCGATGCCAACGCCAAGCGACATGCTGTCGGTAACAGTTTTGTAAAGCCTGTTGACGAAATAAGACAGCGTGGTGTCGGCAGGATCAATGATGACATCTTCGCTTTTGGTGCGCAACAGTACAGAATCGTCTTTATTCGTGATTTTATAGACACGCATTGGCAAGCTGCTGTCCGCATCAAAGATCATTTCTAGTTGATCCTCCGTGAATACCGTCACGTTGCGTGTCTCTGTACAACTGATAACGAAAAGTAAAATGAGAAGAAGATAAACAGCTAAATTCTTCATAGAATAACTACAGTTTGCACAAAAATAAGGATTTCCATTAACCTGAGATGATTTTCTCTTTTACTTTTTTGGAAAGGCTGTTAAAGATAAGGTAATAGCTATCGCTGATGAGTTCCTCAATCAATGCATCTGATAACGATCCGGTAACATAGACAGAATTCCATGATCGCTTATTCATATGATAGCCGGGCTGAATCTCTACGTAGGTATCCCGGAGTTCGACAGCCTTTTCCGGGTCACATTTCAGGTTGATAAATGCGAAATTATCTATATCCGTCAGGGCGAATATTTTGTTTTCCATACGCATGGCGAGTGTAGTTTCATCAAATGGGGTATCCTCCGTCACTCCGGGCAGACTGAAACAATAGGATCGGAAATCCTCAATATTCATGCACGAAGTATAGCGCGCACAACGATCACGATCACGCACACCAGAAACATAACCATCGATATCTTATTAATGGTATGCATGGTTCTGATATTGAAGTTGGAGGGCCTGTTTTCATCTTTTTTACGAAACCAGTATCCAAATACCTCACCCAGTCTGAAATAATCTTTCAGTGAATTTTTATCTCTGTTGTCTTCTTGTTGCGTTGCCATTATTGTACTTTTTCCGGCTCCACCCAGTTACCATCTTCCCGTATGATCTCAATAAGCTCGTCAAGTGCTTTCTCTGAGGGTATGGAGCGCTTTACTACATCTTTTCCTTTGTATAATGTGATTTTACCCTTTCCGCTTCCTACATATCCGTAGTCTGCGTCGGCCATCTCGCCGGGTCCGTTTACTATACAACCCATAATTCCGATTTTAATTCCCTTAAGGTGATCGGTTCTTTTTCTGATCATGGCTGTGGTCTCCTGCAGGTCAAATAATGTGCGACCACAGGAAGGGCATGAGATATATTCTGTTTTCGTAATCCGGGTACGTGCAGCCTGAAGTATGCCAAAGGCCAGTGCATTTGTCATTTTTACGTTATCCCAGGTGTTATTTGCTGCATAAGTCAGCATAATTCCATCTCCAAAACCGTCTATAAGCAATCCTCCTGCATCAGTGGACGCAAACAGTTGCAGCTGATCGTAACTCAGATCATGATATTCTCTACGTATTACTACCGGGAGATTAATTCCTCTTTTTACCAGCTCAAAGAAGACCCTTCTGAGGTCTGCCATAGCGTGTCTGTTATTTGTTTTCAGCAGTAATACAATGTTGGAAATATTTTTAAGGTCGTCCAGTATATCATATGACTCCGAAGTGGAAAGTTCCAGAAAGTTCAATACCGGATGAAGATCTTCTTTCAGTTGGTTGGCAGATATCATCGGATAAGCATTATTGCGCTCCTGATGTTTCAGCCAGATTTCATAATCCATAATTTCACGCAACCCGTTAGGCAGCATAAAATCAACTGGATTGTTACCGGTATAGATAAAATCAACTCCGGTATCATTCATGCTCCATTTATCCAGCTCGGGAAGATAAAAATGGCCAATCGCCTTCAGATCTTTCCAATCGCTTATTTTTACATGGGTCAGATCAGCGATTACGCGCGGCACATTTTCATGGCCAAAGTTAAATACTTCTGTGGTGCTTCTTCGGTTATAGGTGAACGGGTCTACTGGGCTTTCTGTGATTTCCGGTATATTGTTGTGAGGTAATCGGTCGGCATACCGGTTGATAAGGGTGGCTGCTACCGGTGCTTCAAATTCAGGCTCTTCTGTAAGTGAAACTCTTACGGTATCGCCGAGGCCATCTTCCAGCAGGGTGCCTATACCTACGGCAGACTTTATGCGACCGTCTTCCGCCTCTCCTGCCTCTGTTACACCCAGATGAAGAGGGTAGGGCGGGAAACCTTCTTCTTCCAGCTTTTGAACGAGCAATCGATAGGCCTGTACCATCACCTGCGTGTTGGAAGCTTTCATGGAAAGTACGATATTATGATAGCCTTCATCATGTGTGATCCTTAAAAATTCCAGCGCTGACTCCACCATACCCAGCGGTGTATCGCCATACCTGCTCATGATCCGATCTGACAATGAGCCATGGTTTGTACCGATACGCATGGCAGTACCATACTCCTTACAGATTTTTACCAGAGGAAGGAATTTTTCACGGATCCTGTCGAGCTCGCCCTGATATTGAGCATCGCTGTACTCAATAATTTCAAATTTCTTTTTATCAGCATAGTTACCCGGGTTGATACGTACTTTCTCCACAATTCGGGCTGCCAGCTCTGCAGCATTGGGTGTAAAATGAATATCCGCGATAAGGGGTACATCATAGCCTCTTTTGCGCAGGCCCTCACGTATATTTCGCAGATTCTCAGCTTCCTTGATACTGGGTGCCGTAATTCGGATGTACTCACAGCCAGCTTCCGCCATCCGTATGGATTGCGCTATTGATCCTTCTGTATCCATGGTGTCTACGGTGGTCATAGATTGAACCCGGATCGGGTAGTTTCCACCGAGAGGAATCCATCCGATATTTACCTCTACAGATTTTCTTCTGTCGTAGGCAACCAGACTGTTACAGTACTTTTTTAATGTATCGATTTCTTTTGTGATCATGATGTATCAAAAGCGTTGCTTCGTTAACATTTAATGACTACCAAATGTTGGGAATGAATACTAAATATCACCCTGCATTGGTCGCAATAATATTTCTTCGGCTACTGCTCCTGGCGAAAGCGCATATGCAGATATTAACGCTTCCGCTACGTCTTCAGCTTTCATGAAGCGCTCTTCCGGCAAACCTGATGCTTCCCAGCTTTGGGTGTAAGTGGCTCCCGGTAGTATAGCCGTCACGCGGATATTATGTGGTTTCAGTTCTTCCCGCAAAACCCTGCTGAGCCCTAACAGCGCATGTTTCGATATACAATATGAGCCACCGTTCGGGTATCCCATAATACTGGCTGTAGAGCATATGGTAAACACGTGACCGCTTTTTCTCCTGACCATATGTGGAATAAACCTGCGGCTTAAATGATAGGCGCTGGCAATGTTGGTATCCATAAGCTGCTCAAACACGCCAATTTCTTCTTCCAGGATAGATCCGGGTGCAAAAGTCCCGGCATTATGCACCAATACATCCAGAGGGCGGTGCAGTGACTCAAACGCTGAATAAAAGTCTTCAATATCCGAGCGAATGCTCAGGTCGGCTTTTTCAATAAAAAGGGTGGTGCCAAATTCCCGCTCAATATCAGCTTTTAACAGCTCAAGATCCGCGAATTTTCTTGCGCAGGTCAAGACATCAAACCCGCTGGCAGCCAGTGCTTTGATGACTGCTTTTCCTATACCTTTCGACCCTCCGGTAACAATTGCAAATGGATTCATAACTATATATTGGTTGAGAACAAATTAGGATAAATCCGATTAAGACTGCAATTTTGTTTACGTATTTTTGTTAAAATCATTAACCAACAAAAATCTTTCTTTTGAAATTAATCGAATCCATTGGTAAATATATAATGTTTCTGGGCCAGCTTTTCACGCGTCTGGAATCTTTTCGTACCTACATACGGCTGATATTGCTTGAATGTGGCAAAATCGGTCTGAATTCTATATTTATTGTAGCCATTATCTCGCTTTTTATGGGTGCAGTAATGACGTTACAGACTGCTTATAACCTGATTGCGCCCTATATTCCCAAGTCTGTTATTGCACTGGTGGTACGTGACGCCGTTTTACTTGAGTTGGCACCTACTGTGACGGCAATTGTATTTGCAGGTAAGGTTGGTTCTAATATTGCAGGCGAACTTGGTACAATGCGTATCACAGAGCAGATTGACGCATTGGAGGTGATGGGCATAAATGCCACTTCATATCTTGTGTTGCCAAAGTTGATAGCAGCTTTAATAATGTATCCGTTGCTGGTGATCATGGCAATGTTTCTTTCCCTCTATGGAGGCTTTATAGTAGGGTCAATGGCAGGGGTGCTGACCGAGCAGGAGTATATTATGGGTATACGTGATGGATTTAAAGAATTTAACGTGTTTTTCGGTATTATCAAATCTTTTGCTTTTGCTTTTCTGGTAAGTACCATTGCTTCTTTTCAGGGATTTTATACGCAGGGTGGAGCGCTTGAGGTAGGCCGTTCCAGTACTATTGCCGTCACGAATAGCTGTATAGCCATATTGGTAACCGATTATCTTCTTGCTCAATTATTGTTATGATTGAAATTGAAAATATTTCCAAGTCCTTTAAAGGAAAGCAGGTACTTTATGACATCAGCGGAAGGTTTGAAGCTGGTAAATGTAATCTCATTATAGGCAGCAGTGGTACGGGTAAAAGTGTACTGTTGAAATGCATTGTCGGTCTGGTGCAACCTGATACCGGACTTGTAAAATACGATGGAAGAGAATTTACACATGCCCACAAAGATGTTAAAACCGATATTCGTCGTGAAATAGGTATGCTATTCCAGGGTGGGGCACTTTTTGATTCCAAAACCGTCGAAGAAAATGTGATGTTTCCACTTGATGTGCTTACCCGTATGCCGAGGGAGCAAAAGATCGAGCGCGTAAATTTCTGTTTACAGCGTGTGGGACTTGAAAATGTAAACGATAAGATGCCTTCTGAGATAAGCGGCGGAATGAAAAAAAGAGTAGGCATTGCACGTGCCATTGTGAACAGCTCCCGCTATCTGTTTTGCGATGAACCCAATTCCGGCCTTGACCCTCAGACCTCTATTCTTATTGACGAACTGATTCAGGAGATCACCTATGAGTTTAATATTACCACCATTGTCGTCACCCATGACATGAATTCGGTATTGCAGATTGGTGACAATGTGATGTTTTTACACCAGGGTCACAAGCTTTGGGAAGGTACGTCAAAAGATATTACCAGCAGTGACCGCAAAGAGCTTAATGACTTCGTATATGCCAATAATACCATGCGCGCTATACGTGATGCTTCACGGCATTAGCCTAGTATAGACTCCCGGCTAAGAAAACTGATAAGCGACATCACCATTTTAGCCTTAAATGATTGAATTTTACTTTCTTCCAGCATCACCTGATCGTTGATAAGCAGTAGGGCAAAGCCATGCACAGTCGACCAGATATAATATACCACTTCATCGCTGTTCTTACGTTGTATGGCTTTAAGTTTTATGCCCTCATCAACTACTTTCTTAAATTCTTCAAATATTCGGGTGCTTATCGATGAGAGGTCTGCTACATTCTGACTGGTAAGCCGGTAAAGCTCCCGGTTTTCAATTGCAAAGGATAAATAAGCATTTAGCAGGGTGCGTAGTTTGTCCAAAGGGTCAGCAGAGTGGTGTGCTTCTTTAAACCGGTTATGAAGGTCCGAAAAGCCATTGTCCAGTATATCATTAAAAATTGCTTTTTTATCCCGATAATAAAGATAAATGGATGCAGGGCTATACTGAATGCGGGAAGCAATCTTTCTGATGCTCGTCTGGTCGTAGCCTTCATTTATAAATAACTCCCTCGCCTCTGCTAATATCAGACTCTTCCTTTCTTCAGCATTGACAAAGTCAGTTCTGTTCATGCTGGTAATAGTAATTATCTCCGATCTTACCATGAAAATAAGACCAAAACTGATAAGATGCAAAAAAAAGTTATAACGCGTTTTTAGTAACCCAGTACCTGTAGGCTACCAGCAGCTTTTCTGATTTCGATAATTTATTCAGATCCTTTTTTGCAAGGCTGGGTAAGATGGCTTTATTCACCTTTGCCAATAGTTTAAATATGGGCTTCATGATACAAAAAAAGCAATATAATATCAGAAACTAAACTTTTGGCTGACCCATATTGTAAGGGTATGATTCATGGTATATGGTAGGCTGCGTGTGACGGTACGGTTACCATAGCCAACCTGCAATGTGGTTGACTTATAATTGAATCCCTGCATAAGCCAAAAGCGAATCTGATCCGTTCCGGTTTCTACTACACCGCCTGTGCGAATCAGAAACTCATGACTGAAATTGAAGAATAGTTTTACCGGACCCGGGTTCAGGTAATACCGTTTCACTCCCATCATAAAGCGAAGCCGGTTATGAAAATCAAAGTTTTCATCAATCATGTCTTCCTGAAAGCGTGCATCATACCGAAAGCGCTGGCTAAATAACCATTTTTCGTTGATACGATGTGAACTGGTCAGTTGGAACCAGGGTCGGATCTCATTTCTTTGAAATTTTTCAGTTGACATACTCAGCCACATATGAGCAATACCGCCTGTAAACGTAAAGTTGTCAAAATGACGGGAAACCCCGGTGCGCGCAATCCAGAAGGACCCGGGTACCAAATGGCTGTCGTTCCACCACGACCACTTGTCGTTGATGCTGGTAGAAGTCATTAATCCATTCCAGTTTTGGAAGCTGTGGTTCAGCTGGGCATTCACCTGAATACTCGCTATGACCAGAAGAAATATAGCCAACTGTTTCATGCCACAAATTTCGACATGCTATGTCGCGTACATGGTGATGGCGATCAGCAGAGGTAGTGATCTTTATTGGCTTAAAAATTTAACCATAGCTCGTGTGTTGTAGTCACCAATGCCAACATGCTCATATACAATCGTATTGCGCTCATTATCAATAATATATGTACGTGGAATAGAGTTGTGCATAAACGGGTCAGGCATGCGCGAAATTTGCCGGAAACTATTCAGGTTGGGTGCTCTTTTTCGAAGAAAATCTACCGATTTCTGATAATCTTCATCCTGACTGAAAAGAAGGAATGTGACCTGATTTTCGGGCAGCTTGCCCTTTAACCCTGATATGGAAGGGAGCTCAGCGACACATGGAGGACACCACGTGGCCCAGTAATTGATGAAAATATACTTGGTTTGGATAGATGATAGTTTCTGTGTTTCACCTTCAGCTGTTGTAAAAACGATATCTTCTTCCAAAGGTATTGATAATTCCTTCTTTACTGAAGTATTGAATACCCCGGTCAGCATAATCACACGCTGTAAATTACCTGCAATAAATACACGTACTGATGGTATTGCCAGCATAAGGATGACAAGTATTGGTAATGCCCAGTCCAGTATTTTTTTCGCCCATCGGCCTTTAGGAGAAGTAGGATTTTTAGAACTTTGCATAGGCAATATATTTCGATCGTTTTGGTATAATCCTTGATTATGGTATAAATCCGTAATAATTCGTTAACTTTCAAAAATAATGAATAGACTGATTCTACTATTATTTTTCTTAGGAATTACTCTTCCCGGCCTTTCTCAGCGTATCAAATACAAGGATTTGTATCCTTTGCTGGAAACGCAGCAATTCGAAATTGCAAAGCCCCTGCTGTATCAATTTTTGCAGGATGAGGATGATCATCCTAACGGTCATTTTCAGATGGCGATCATCTACACCGAACAACTGGAAGATATCCATCCGATCGAAGATCGTAATGCCTTTATGCAGGATGCTGATAGTGCGATATTTTTTTATCAGCGGGCATACGAGCTCATCGATGACAGGGAGCTTAGGCGAAATGACGAATATTATCAGGCCTATAATCGTCGGGATATGCGTACAGGTAAATTTGATATTAAACTTTCGGATGTACAGCTGGATATAGAGCAGCGTATCGAAATGCTGCAAGAGCGGAAAAAAGTAGCTGATGAAATGGGTGGCCTGTGGGCAGAAGGAGAACGTCTCTACAATGCACTTACAACCCGGTTAAATACGCTGGAAGATCGTTATGATAACCAAAAAGGTCTGATTTTAAATTCTCCGGAGGATATTACAAATGACATGGAGCGAATAGCCATTCGGTTTGACAGCGCCCTCTCATTTTTTGACAGACTGGCCGATGATTATACCAAATTTTCTTATGAGCTCAACACTATGGAGGATCTGCAGCATGATCGTGAGTTGCTGGACGTGTATGAAGACAATATCAATCTGGTAAATTATAAAGAGTGGGCTGAGGCTTCGGCGCAGCAAAAAGTAGATTTACAAAACGCTATATCCAATATGCGGGTTTGGCTTGAAGATCAGTCAGTGGATATCAGCAATACGCTTACTGTATTGCAGCCTTATGACGATCAGCGGTTTTTTCCAATGCTGAAAAAGTTCCTGGAGGTAGATCTTAGCTATATAGATGTCTTCAAATGGAATGAGACAGATAGTATCGAGTTAAAAAAGGCATTGGATTCACTGAAATGGATGGACGAATCCATGGAAAATCAAAGAAAGTTAATCGGTGAGTTTGAAAAAATCGATTTTGAGCAGGTAGAAAAGGATTTTCCCGGGCTGACGGAGGGGCTACGTACACGATTGGAAACGAAAAGAAAGCAAATCAGCAATACAGAAGAAGGTCTGCGGGAACTAATAGAGCTGGTTGAATATAGGTCTTCTTATCTTGCCGATGAAGCAGATACATTATACCTTGATAGCTACACTTTCATCTTTACGGATACAATCGATAACCTTTTCATATCACTTTCCAGCCTCAAGATACCCGATTTGAATAGCACCGCAATAACGACACCGGCTGAAGAAGACACGCTGACCGCGGTTAATGAAAATGGACAACCAGTTGATTCGACAGCAACGGCCGCAGCAGATTCACTTCAGACACCTGTCAGCGTTGGTGAAACCTATGAACTCATTTACCACAATGCTTATGGAGTTCTGCTTGGGCGTGATACCATCACCTATGATCAATCATCTGATATTCCGATAAGCACAGAAAGCCTAAGCTGTCACGTCAGTACCTATTATATGATGAAAAGAGTAAAACAGTACTTCATTCTCCATCTTGGTGAGGGGTTAGCAGCGCCGGACTGGGTAGTATCATTACCATTAAGTGGAGAAATTCGGCCACAGATAAGCTGTCTTGGCGAAAGTCTTATTGTGGCAGATAAGGATAATATTTACAGGATTACCAACGAAGGGGAAATTACAGAATAACGCTACTCAAGCATTTTCTTCCATTCTTCAAAACGTTTGCTGATCCGTTCTGAAAGAAGGCCGTAGTTGTCCCAGCTATCGTCTACATGGTAATAAGAAGGCAGGTCCTTTACCAGGAGCTTTTCGTAGTCATTTTTGTAAATACCTCCACCATAATAGTGATAGGTGAACAAGTTGCCCTCATCATTGAAAAGCTCATATCCCAGATATCCATCCCAGATTTCACTCAGGATGGTAGCTGAAAGCTCTCTGCGCTTGAATCGGTATATTTCGGTTCCAGCCTCTTCTTCAAAATAGGGTGAATACAATTCATTGTCAATGATCCAGCCCAGATACATCCCAATGTGCACATAGGCCTGTTCTATAGGCAATGAGTCAGGGAAATTGCCCAAAAAATGATTTTTCGCATTGTCATAAATTGTTTTTTGAATAGAAGCCATATGGTATTGAAGATTTTACCGAACTATAGTAGCCAAATATAGAATTTAATTGCACAACGGGCAGCGCTTTTCGATAAAAAATAGCACTCAAAACTTACTTCCGACATTTTTATCGATGAAATGCCGAAATTTGAAACCACCATCATCCAAAAAGAGTTTGCACTTTATGATCAGAGTATCAGTATTCATCTTAGCATTTTGTTTTTATATTTTATCCTGCACACAGGAGCCTATAGCATTTGAAGGCTACAATCAGTTTGAGGTAAAACGCCTTTTTCAGGGCGATTCGTCCAAAACATGGCAAGTAAGTCAGTGGGGCTCACTATCCTGCTGGGATCAGAATACGATTACCTTTTATAATGGGGATACCGTAACTTTCACCTCTGATGGGTATTGTGAGGATGGGTTAGTGACCAACAGGGCAACCTTTGCCACTACTTCCCTTTTTAACGACCCGGTAGATTCCGTCCTTTTTTTATTTAATTATGATTCACTTATCGTAGAAAGTGACACGATGCTTGCCTTTCGGGATACAATTTTTTTGGAGTTAGTGAAACTTCTGCCTGATCAGGCAGAGTTTACTATATTAAATCCCGGTCAGGGAGCTGTGACTTTAACTCATACACCTTAGTGCTTAACTACAAAACATACATACAGGATAAAGAGCTGCCCTGGGTGGTATTCGTTCACGGCGCCGGGGGAAATGTGCAAACCTGGCGACGCCAGATCAATGAATTCAGGGAGCATTTCAACTTGTTGACCATAGAGCTGAGAGATCATGGTGACTCAGCGTTGCCGTCTCATCACAAATACAGCTTTGATATAATCATAGAAGATCTTAAGGAAGTGCTGGATCACGAAGGTATTACGAAAGCACATTTTGTCACCTTTTCCTTTGGGAGCGTTTTTACCCTTTATTTTTCATTGAAATATCCCGGTTATGTCGACAAAATTGTGAATGCAGGCGGTGTATTCTGGATATCAGCCCCTTTGCGTATAATCACATATATTGTGCGCTTTTTAAGCCCTTTTCTACCATATCGTCTCATATATCAGGTGTTTTCTTATATTTTAATGCCTTATGCACGGCACCAGGCGTCAAGAAGAGTGTACTGGTTGCAGGCAAAAAAAATAAAGCAGGATGCTTACCTGCGTTGGTTAGGCATGCAGCATGAGTTTTTTAAAGTATTGCGCAAGTTTAAAAAGCAGCATTTCCATTTTCCAATACTGATCGTAATGGGATCGGAGGATTATACTTTTCTTAATGCAGCCAGAGCTTTTGCCGACAGGACAGCAAGTGCCTCATTATCCCTGATTCCCATGACCAGCCATACCTGTCACATGGAAAGGCCAGATCTATTCAATTCACTTGCCATAGATTTTCTTAGAAAATAAAAAAGGGGATTAAAATCCCCCTTTCTACAATTCAGATATGCTGCTTAATCCTGATCCAGGATATTCTCTATCCGGTATACAACATCATCCAGGTGTATCCTTGAATATCGGTCGCTCATTCTGGCTCTGTTGATATCCCGCTCCAGTGTAAGCAACTGATCTCTTGCCAGAGCACGGATATCAGACTGGCTTACATCTACCGGAGTGCTGGAGTACGAAGGTTCTTCCGTCATCAGCCCTTCAATACCCTCCAGATAGGCTCTTTGAAGGTTTCTTCTGTAAGTGTCGATGGCTTTGCCTGAATATACTTCTGACCAAACCATTTTACGTAAGTCATCCATCATTTCAATAGCGGTGTAGGTATCTCCTTCACGTGCCTCAAGCTCGATAAGACGGGCAATTCTGTCCGGGGAGATCAGGTCAGCCAGCATATTTGCCTGGTAGCGACGTATTCTGTCAACCGCGCCGGCATGCTCTATTCTTTCCAGAATCGCATTATTCAGCAACCACTGTGGGGTGCTGAAAGCATATTTAGCGAGGAATCCCATGGATTTTCGCTGATAGCTTTCAGGAACACCCTGGTAAACCACACCTTCCTGATTATAGGTCTTATTGTCCTGGTATACACCTCCAATATTTTTGGTAACGTGGCCAACGTAACGATTCCATTGCCCCATCACCTGACCATAGAGCTCGTCGAGGTTATCATAGTCCTTATCCTCCTCATAGGTCCATTCGATGAGATTAGGCACAATACGTTCCAGGTTTTTCATTCCCAGTTCTGATGCCAGCACAGCATCATTGGTAAGATCTTCATTTTGTGAGCGGGGATCTATTTTAGCTCCTGTCTGACGACCATAGAAGTAGACAGGGTCGCCGGCTCTTTCCAGTACCCATTCGTCCAGGATTTCCTTGTCCTCTTCAGGTGTATCATTTTCAGGGAAATAGGTGTAACCCCATTTTATTGACCACTTATCATATTCACCTATTCTTGGCTTGAAATTCGTGACACCATCTTCAGGTTGAGCGACATAATTGAAACGCGCATAATCCATGATGGAGGGGGCTGTACCATGGGTATCGGTGAATGTCTTTGAACGGAGGGAGTCTACAGGGTAGGCATAGCTTGAACCCCAGTTATGAGGCAGTCCCAAGGTGTGACCTACTTCATGCGCTGCAACAAAGCGTATTAGTTCGCCCATTACTTCATCATCAAATTTGGGTGCACGTGCCTCTTCGTTGCTGGCTGCTGTTTGAATGAAGTACCAGTTACGTAGCAGGTTCATTACATTATGATACCAGAGTATATCACTTTCAAGAATCTGGCCGGTTCGAGGGTCATGAACATTCGGGCCCTGTGCATTTTGAATAGGATTTGTGATATATCGTATTACTGAATAGCGCGCATCTTCAGGTGAAAATGTAGAATCTTCTTCCGGGGTTGGAGCCACCTTTGCGATGATGGCATTCTTAAATCCGGCTGCTTCAAATGCTACCTGCCAGTCTTCAACACCTTTGATGAGATATGGTCTCCATTTTTCAGGAGTATTTGCATCAATATAGTATACAATAGGTTCTACAGGCTCAACGAGCTCTCCCCGTTTATATGCTTCAACGTCACTGGGTACCAGCTTCCATCTAACAGCATAGGTACGTCTGGCTGCTTTTTGCTCATCTGCGCCGTAGTCGTATTGCCTAAGTGAAAAATATCCTACCCGGTTGTCAGCAAGGCGGGGCCTCATTTTTTCTTCAGGAAGAATGATCATCGACTGATTCATCCACAGTGTGATAGTACCTGTTTCTTCTCTGTCGGGAGGTGAAGTAGCTTCGTAAGTCATGAGATGACGTACTTCCACATTTTCCGGATAGGAGTGGATATGATCAATAAAGCTTCGTCCTCCATCCAGTCTCCTTACACCAAACTGGCTGCGCTGGCGGGAGCTAAACCCGCTAAGTAGGGGTACATCCGAAAGGAAGAATTTATCAACCTGGATCACGTACCCACTTGAATCCTTAGAGATGGCCTCTATGTCAAACTTCTCAATAATGGGTTCGAAATTGTTGTTTCTGACTGCGTTATAAATGGGCTGATCAAAGTCTGCCACATCAGAGTAGGAAACATGTCGCAGGAGAATGGATTTACCATTTTTCTCAAATTTAATTACCTGCTGTCCCCTTGCTTTTTGTCCGGCTCCACCAAAGCTAAAATTCTGTGGGGCACCTGCTACGCGTGTTACCAGCAGAATATCCCGGTTCAGCACATCTTCAGGTATTTCGAAGTAAAATTTATCTTCAACCTGGTGCACCGTGATCAATCCGTCATCTGTCACGGCTTTGGAGGTGATTACTTTGTTGTAAGCCTTATAGGGGCCTTTTTCTTCTTCTTTTTTGGTTTGCGCTGTGTTGTCTTCTTTCTTTTTCAGGGCAGCACAACCCGTCAGGGCAAGAAAGCCTGTAATCATAGATAGGTATATGAGTTTCTTCACTACAGTCATAATTCAGTTTGTTTATTCAAACAAGAATATTCAGGATTAACGTAAAATACGAGTGTATTTACATCAGCGGTTGATAATGGCATATTCCATGCAGATATACAGCGCAGCTGTTTCTGTACGTAACCTGTTTTGGCCCAGATTTATGAGCCTGAAGCCATTATTTTTACTCATTTCGATCTCTTCCGGGCTAAAATCACCCTCAGGTCCCACTACTGCAAGCACTTCTTCCCCTGCACTAACGGCGTCTTTCAAATGCTGGTTAGAAGTCTGAAAATGAGCGAGTAATTTATGTTTGAATTGTAATTGGAGTAATCCGGAAAAGGGCATCATATCATGAATTAAAGGCAGATGAGCTCTCTGGGACTGCTTCATGGCCTGGACAGCCTTCTGGCGTAATCGTTCTGTTTTTATACGTGGGCGCTCTGTATGAAGCGTCTGGATCAGAAATACCTCCCGTATTCCGATTTCTGTTGCTTTTTCGATCAGCCACTCTATGCGGTCAGAATTTTTTGTTGGGGCAATGGCAAGGTAAAGAGGTGGTGGGGGTGACAGTTCCTTTTCTAAGGTAACTACATAGGTCACTTTTTTTCCTTCAACGTAAAGGATAGCATCGGCAAGCAGACCTTTCCCGTTTGTGATGATAATGTGGTCTCCTGTTTTTAAACGTAATGTCCTGACGGCATGATGTTGTTCTGCTTCAGGCAGGATATTCTGATCCGGAAATTCAGGGGCATAGAAAAGCGGTCTATCCATGCTTTTCCCGGATGGTTTCCACAAGCTGGATATAACCTTCCATTGCTTCTTCTTTTGATTTACCTTTCAGGTCTTTCCAGGCTTCATACTTGGCAATGGCTTTAAAATCAAAGCCGCCGGGTCGTTCACCTGAAACATCCCCTTCAGTAGCCTGCTTGAAAAGGCTGTATAATTTTAGCAGATCTTCATTGGAAGGGCGGGAGCTGACCTCTTTTACAGCCCCCGCCGCTTCATAAAACTTCTCCTCAAGTGTCATCGTTTGTCCATCGTTACATATGAACGTTCATTATAACCCGTGTATATCTGTCTTGGTCTTCCAATAGGCTCGTGGCTTTCCCTCATTTCTTTCCACTGTGCAATCCAGCCGGGCAGTCGGCCTAAAGCAAACATCACCGTAAACATTTCGGTCGGTATATCCAGGGCACGATAAATTATACCTGAGTAAAAATCGACGTTCGGATATAATTTACGTTCGATAAAATATTCATCGCTGAGGGCCACTTCTTCCAGTCCCTTCGCAATATCCAGTACAGGGTCTACAATACCCAGCGCTGCCAGCACATCATCCGCCGCCTTCTTAATGATACGGGCTCTCGGGTCGAAATTTTTGTAAACCCGGTGTCCGAATCCCATCAGACGGAAAGGGTCATTTTTATCTTTCGCCTTATCCATCCATTTTTTCACATCGCCGCCATCGGCTTTGATATTTTCAAGCATCTCAATAACAGCCTGGTTTGCCCCACCATGTAGGGGTCCCCAAAGTGCATTAATACCGGCAGATATGGATGCATATAGGCTGGCTTGCGATGAACCTACTATTCTCACTGTAGATGCTGAGCAGTTTTGCTCATGATCGGCATGCAGGATCAGGAGCTTGTCGAGTGCCTTCGTTACGACAGGATCAATGTCATAGGGCTGACTGGGCAGGCCAAACATCATATGGAGAAAATTGGTGCAGTAGTCCAGTCTGTTGTCAGGATAAACCAGCGGATGACCTATTTTATTTTTATAGGTAAATGCCGCCATGGTAGGGAGTTTGGCGATAATACGGATTATACTTAGCCTAACCTCTTCCCATGATCGGTTAGGATCAAGGCTCTTTGGATAAAAAGCTGTCATGGCGGTCACCAGTGAAGACAGCACACCCATGGGGTGGGCAGCACTAGGGAAGCCATCCAAGATTTTATGAAAATCCTCATGAATAAGCGTATGCATGGTGATCTCATGTGTAAACGCTTTGTACTCTTCTTCATTGGGAAGTTCACCAAACATCAGGAGGTATGCCACTTCCAGAAAACTGGATTTTTCTGCAAGTTCCTCGATGCTATACCCCCGATACCTGAGTATACCTTTCTCTCCATCGAGAAAAGTGATAGCACTTTGGGTAGATCCGGTATTTTTGTAACCAATATCCAGTGTGATAGCACCTGTCTCAGCCCTTAATTTGCTGATATCAATCCCAATTTCGTTTTCTGTACCTTCGACCAGCGGGAGTTCGTAGGTCGACCCATTAATTTTTAATTCGGCTGTATTGGACATATTATATTTCTTTATGATCTTGAATTAGTTACCACCTAAGATGAGTGGTAAACCACCTTCACCACTACCAATTACCACAACTTTTGAATTTTCTGACTCGGCCAGCTTAGTTGTTGCTTCAATTCCTCTCATTTGCAGCAATTCTTTTGTAAGGCTACTGTTTATAATCTGGTTCGCACGCGCTTCACCTTCTGCTGCGATACGTTTTCTTTCTGCTTCACTCTTTTCACGATCAAGCCTAAATTCGTAAGCTAATGCTTCCTGTTCCTGCTTTAATTTATTTTCGATAGCTTCCCTGATCTGGTCCGGCAGTGAAATGGAGCGTATGAGCAGGGCTTTCATCTGAATGTTATTCCCGGGGGCACCCAGTATCTGATCAGTCTCCGTTTTAATGGCATTTTCTACCTCGGCACGTTTGGTAGAGTAAATTTCTTCAGCCGTGTAGCGGCCCATAACCTGTCGTACCGTAGACCGCACTTCAGGGATTACCAGTCGGCTTACGTATTCGGCTTTAAACTTTTCATACACATCACCGATCAGACCATATTTAGGGAAGAATCTTACCGTGACATCTACACTGATGCCCAGGCCATTCTTGTCCAGGACATCCATAGTTTCCTCTATCTGGTTTTCTGTTACGTCTATAACAATGGCCTGATTCCAGGGCATTTTAAAATTCAAACCGGGCTGAATTACATTTTCCTTATCCAGGCCTCCTCCGATAGGTTTGAAAATGACCGCTCGTTCACCGGCTTCAACGGTATAAAAGATCGAGCTTGAAAAAACGATAATGAATATGATGATGGCAGCAACTACTGCAATCACACCTACTGTTCTGCGTTCCATAAGATATTATTTCGTTATATTAAAGTTTGTACGGGAAATCGGTTCTCAGGCTGCAATATGAACCATATTTCTTAATGATACCAAAAAATTAAATTTATTATAACATTTTTTTAACTGTGCCGTTCAATTGATAACAGCTAGGAAAATTGTTTTCGTAGTTGGTTAGGTTAGGTTGGTTGACAAGGGGTTGTGATTCTTCACAATCCCTTTCTATTCTATCCCTCTTCCTCCAGCTTTTCCAGAATATCTCCCAGGTGGTCGTAGCTAGTATAACCAGGACGTTCCTCTTCGTTGCTGTAGAGTGTAAAACCTCGTATTTCTGTATTTATCCATCCTTCTATATCTTCGGGTGCAAAGATTATGCCCAGCAAGAAGCTGTTTTTACCTGCCCATAACCGAATTTTTTCTTTTTGTTGTTCAGAAATATCATGCCTGACTTCGATACTGAAGAATTTATGGCCTGGCAAGCCAGCCGGTAGATCCTCCAGTTTGTTAAATTGATCGCTGTTGATGAGGGTAATCTTATCCAGGTCATCAAGGTTCACATAAGCCGGATGATCCAGGTCAATTTCGATCAGATCGGTGCCGTACACAGCGGCTACCTGCCTGATATCTTCTTCTGTTTTATAAAGATTGACATTGAGTACCATTTCAGGTCCTGACACCCATCCGGCAATTTCCTTCATAAGTGCAGGGTCAATATAAAAACTGCTATCGGGATGCGTCTCGAATGACAGCCACTGCACTCCCATACCCGCACAATATCTGGCATGACTCAGGTTATTGATCTGACTTACTTTTACTTCCCGGATCAGCATGTTGAATTGATTTATGAATATCAAAAGTAATAAACTTAACTTGCCGGAAAAAAAATCCATATGAAGTCAATTGCATTTCTTGTATCACTTATGTGGTTGTTGTCCTGTCAGGCTAATGTCAGCGACAATAGCGCTACTGAATATGACGCTCAACTTGCCAGCGCACTTGGTGCTGATGACTATGGTATGAAGTCTTATGTCATGGCCTTTCTTTACCGTGGTGAAAATCAATCACTGGATTCGGCTGCGCGTATGGAATTGCAGCTCAAACATCTTGAAAATATCAACCGGATGGCTGAGCAAAACAAACTGGTACTTGCAGGACCTTTTCTTGACGGGGGTGAATTGCGAGGTATTTATATTTTTGATGTAAGCACAATAGAGGAAGCTGAAGCCCTCACAAACACAGATCCAAGTACTCAGCAGGGGCTACTACGGATGGAGTTAAAACCATGGTATGGTTCAGCCGCCCTTTTGCAATTAAACGATCTTCATACCAGCATCGCGAAAAAGAGCACAACCGATTAGCTATTCTTTTACCAGCAGTATTTCGGGATTTAATGCTTCTGTTAACCGGTTATAAAAATTTCTGACGGTAATGAATTCACGCACCTTAAACGTTGCTCTTTCAATAGCATAATATCCGTGTATCTGTAGTTCGTTGCCGTTTTGCTGATAATTCACAGACAACTGTAAGTCACCGGAATTGCTATTGATATTTTTGGGTAGCGATGCTATGGTGTATCCATCTGGAATGTGCAGCGTGACGGAAACGGAGTCTTTCAGCGGATAATCCATTTCAATCGGATATTTGCGGTAGTCAAACGGGAATGGGTTTTCATCGGGGTAAAAGCCAAGCAAAGGATATATTGCAACGCTATCGGCATTGCCGGACATTTTCATTTTGCCATTAAGAGTATAGGCTACGGGGGAGTTGCGCTCTGTAAAATCGCTTACATCAGCGCTTTCGTAGCTATCAAGTACATCAAAATAAGATATAATATTTTCCCGGGTATTTCCTGCATTCAATCTAAGTTTATGTGCTTCCATATCAGTAGCTCTGATGTCGATTATGACAGCAGCCTGCATATTTTCAATGTCCGGTCTGATGGTGATATTTTTAGTGGTAGACGATTTTTCAACATTCGTTAACGTTACCCAACCTTCATATTTTTTATCTAGGAAGAGCCCAAAATCATGCAGGCATTCTGATGGAATCAGATCGTTGGCCAGCAGGGGACGGGAGGCATCCGTCAGGAGCCTTTCATCAAAATCGACGCCGGCAAGGAGATAATTGAAGCTGGTCAGGGATGGGAAGTCAGTAAGAACCCTCCCATTATCTCTGGTGCTAAGTATTACCGGATGAGCATCGATGTCCAGATAGTCCATCACCCCGATTAGAAAAAGGTTGATATCAGCATTATTACCTGTTTTTCCGTCTACGAAGTCTTTTACACTCTGGGATGGAAACACGCTTTTGTTTCCATTCCAGTGAAACTCATCTTTGATATAATTAATTACCCATTGTATCTGATCTGGTTTTGAAAGCTCATCAATGTTATTGGATTTGGCTATATCGCGAGCATATTTTTTTACACCGCGCAGATACTTCTTAAAATCATTGTCCTCCAGTATGGTTTTGGTAAGAGTTTCCTGCGTAGGGACATAATCTAATGTTCCTCCATTGAAGAGGTATTTTTTACTGAGGTAGAAGAATATCTTTTTTATATGGTCAGTTTTCGAAGTAATAAACGCTGTATCCTGAAAAGGTGCGACATCACGCATAACGAAGGTGGTCACGCTTTCTTTGAATTTGGGCGCAACAGTGTTGGTGATATTTCCGGTAGTTTCCTGTCCAAGCTGTCGTTCACGCCCTTCTTCACTTTGAGCATAATTAAATTCATCTATCTGCTGTGTAAAAAACTGATACTCATAAAATGGTATGCGTATAAATTTGAATTCGCTGTAAAACAAAGGAATATCATGCTGGAAATTCCACTCCGGCATTTTCACCAGATTTGGGCTTTCAATTACATAGCGGAACTCAACCACACTACCGTTTCTGACTTCAGGAAAATCAACATGATTTAGTGTGATGTAATCATTTAATACTTCTTCCTCCAGATTATTTCTGTCAAAATAGGTTTGTGTAATACCCGCTTCATCCAGGTTATATACTGCCAGCAGTAGCTCCTTTAGTTCTTCGCCTGGCTTTAACCGGATAGTCAGTCGTGTCTGTTGCGGGTCAGTGGCATCATATATCTTTTTTCGTTGTGTATGCTGAAATCTGATCCAGTAGGGTTCGGGGTCATTGGTAGAGGAGTATTGTACACGGCGAAAGTCACTGCTAATATTGCTGTAATCCATCATGCCTACCGAAGTGTAAAAACCATGTTCGACAAATTCAACCTGCCCTTTGTCGTAAATGATTTCCGCTTTAGCTTCAGGATATTCAGCATGCGTCTCTTTGGTGAGCAGTTTTTGATCTATTTCACCAAATTTGAACAGTTGCATTTGGGCTGAAACAGTAATACCACGGAAAATAAGGATCAGCAATAATAAAATTCGCATAACAAATTATTTGTTGATTAAACTTAAAAAGTGAATTTTTTATCTGCTATCCAAAATATTTTACCAGTATAAATATTTGATGAAAGGTGTTTATTCTAAAAAGGACTACTTTGGGCTATTGATTTATCTTCCCTATTGCTAACGCCTGATTCCAGTGCTTTAGCCTTACCTTCCACAGCCATTCTCCTGTTAGCTGCGCGTGCAAGACTCTGCTCAAAAAAGGATGCAGCTTTATCACCATGACCCTGCTCAAGTAAGAAATAGCCATATTGCTCAAACGAGGGATACGGAATATCAGGAGGGCCATAGCTATACTCGGTAGCGGACTCTCTTCTCACTGCATCCTGAAATAATGCATCAGCCTGTGCGGTATCCCGATCGAGTAAAGCATGCATAGCCATCATTTGCTGTAGCATCACACGGCTTTTATCAATATCGGATTGCGAGGGGGTATACCTTGAATAGTTAGCCATTCCGCAAAGGCTTACACCTTTATCCGGAGAGGCGATGATTTCAGCCGTGTTAATTCTGATTTTGGCCGTATCAATAAGTGCTTCTGCTTTCGGCATATCTTGTTGATCAAAAGCGATCAGCGTGCGAAAAAAGAGCTGTTTCATCTGAGTTATGATACCAAGATCTGCATCCCTGACGCGGGCTATTTTCAGATTTTCCGGCCATTTTCCGTATTCTACACGTTGTGCTGTTTGCATGTCTACCAGGTAGCTTCGTGCACTTCTGGTATCAGCAGAATTTGTAAATTGATACATATCGCTGAGCAAACGCTCAGCTTCTTCAAACTGGCCAAGTTGCAGGTGACCATAATGGAGCCATGCGTAAGAATGATAGCCCCTGGCCTTATCATCCAGGCCTTTTTTCTCCATTCTTGCTACGCTGGCCTGATATGAATCAATGTTTGATGCTACTACCTCTTCCCACATGCCTAATGCCAGGTAAATATGCGAAGGCATATGAAGGGCATGTGCTGCATCAGGTGCTACATCTGCATAGAGGTCTGCGGCGTCTCTGGCCAGTGCCGCATAGGCTGGGTCATCATTTGCGTGGATCATATAATGGAGTGCTCCGGGGTGACTGGGGTTTTCCTCCAGAATGCCTGCGGCAACATGAGAGGAGAGATCGAACAATGCTTCATCTCGTCCATCACCTGAGGCCCACATCAGCGACAAGGAGTAAAATGCCGCTACCTCCTGATTGCCGGGGTATTTATCATACAGGGATGACATATGCTTTGAGAACTCCTTCTGCCGGTACGCCTCTTCCCCGTCGCCAAAAAGTATCTCCACACCTTTCAGAAAATCAATTTCAAGTTCATTCTCAGCTTTCTCTACTCTTTCTTCATGTGTTGCGCCCAGCTCCTTAAGCACAGCTCGGCCCTTTTCAATTTCCTGCAGACCCCATAATGCCTTGTAGTAGGACATAGCTTCACCCCAATATGCCATCACCTCATCCGGGTCTTTCTTCCTCGCCTTAGCAAAGGCCTCCCCGGCATCATCATACTCAAAACTATGAAGTAACAACAACCCTTTATCAAAATCGGCGCTGGAAGACTCACTGATACTGAAATCATGATCCAGCTTTCCTAAAGAGGTATTGTCACCCTTTTTTGGTGTACAGGATACCACGATAAGCAGTGTTAAAAAAATATAACGCATTGTTTCAATGTTTTTTTGAGATAATAAATATAGGCAAAACCAGTCGTTTTGTGAGAAATAGCTTAACCAATGTTCATTTTGCTAACAATTAGTTAATGAATCATCATGCGTAACTCTATTTTTTTAATAGATTAGCATTATAAAATGTTGTAGTTTGTACATTTTATAGAATTGGTTAAACGGGATTAATTAATGGATATGGAAGCTAAGCTCTTTTCCTTTTTAAGGCAGGCAGGGAGTAAGGAGGCCTTTGAGGTTTTTCTGATCAGGATTTTCGTAGTAAGCTCCGTTTCATTATCCGTTATATACCTGACATTTCGCCTTCTTGCAGGAGAGTGGGAAGCTTTTCAATATATTACATTTAGCGCTTTTCTGGTGGCCCTCATTATATGCTATTTATTAATAGGTAAAATGGAGGTCCGGTTTTCGGGGCTACTTACTTTTTTTATACTTTATACCTACCTCTTCAGTAATATTTTTTTATTTGGCTTTGATCAATCTCGTGTAGCGCTAAGCATCATCCCTATTGCTGCATTTTTTTCAAGTTTTGTGCTCGCGAGATTTTACAGAAATATTATTCACCTGATCAACAGCATGACGATGATAATTGCCGTGGCTTTTACTATCATCACACAACAATGGGATGCTGCTTTTCTATCCTTTATTATTCCCTATTCGCTACTGTATGTATTATTAACCGTGCTGGCCGGTACCATGCGCATCCATTTTCAATCCTTACAGGGTGACCTGAGAATAGCCGAGCGGGACATAAGTATTAAAACCAGATTACTTGAAGATCAATATCGTGATCTAATTCAAAAGCAGAAAAAACTAAATGAGCTCAATCAGCTGCTATCTTCCTCCTTAAGTGAAAAGACAAAATACATCAAACAAGTGAACGAACATCTTATTCAGCTGGCCTTCAACAATGCACATATGATAAGGGGGCCTCTGGCACGTATTCTTGGCCTTATTCATATCAATACCTTACCTGAAAATGATCCCGAAAAATACTACGAATTAATCCGCCGGGAAGCACTTGACCTGGACGTTAAGATCAGGGAATTCAATAAAAACCTCCACGATTTTATTTCAGATCAATAATGATACAGGTAATAAAATGCCTGAATTTTAATCAATACGTATTGGTTAAAGCAGTAAATTGGTGATTGTTAATGTCGAGGTATGGATACCAACAATCTGAAAAAAGAATTATACAAGATCATACAAAATGATGCTTCGGTCTTCGACCTTTTGCTGGATTCCGGAATTAATGCCACCTGGATATGGGATCTGGAAAACCATGAAAAGGCCTGGGTAAACCCCAATATCTGGAGTTGGCTGGGCTATAGTGCAGATACGGAATCCTCCTTTATGCGTGAGGTTATACACCCGGAAGATCTGGATAAGGCTCAGGAGGTGGGTCAAAGATCTATGCAGGAAGGTATCAATCGGTTCCAACTCGAACAAAGGCTAAAACATAAAAACGGCATATATAAATGGGTCAAAACACAATGTATTATCATATGGAATAATGAAGGAATACCGTACCGTATGATAGGAGTTTACCAGGATATAACGGACCTCAAGACCGATAATCACCTTACATCAAAATCTAAAAAATACGGATATCTCGTAGAAGGTACTGACTCAGGAACCTGGGAACTGGATCTGATTTCGGGTAAGGCTAACTATAATCATATATGGGCAGAAATAATCGGCTTTAAACTGGAGGAGCTTAAGCCACTCTCTAAAAATACCTGGGCGGAACGAGTGCATCCGGAAGATTTGCGCAAATGTGAAAAGCAGTTGAATGCACATGTGAATGGCGAAACAGACCGGTATACCTGTACACACCGTATGAAGCATAAAGATGGACATTGGGTATGGGTACTGGCGCGCGGTAAAGTATTTGAATTTGACGAGGAGGGGAGATCAAAATATATTTTCGGCACTATAATCGATATTTCGGCTCAGAAGGAAGAGGAATTAAGTGCCACAAGAAATGAAAAGATCCTCACAACCCTGATCAATAACTTACCAGGTACGGTATACCAGAATATTTTATATGACGACGGCACAGCAGATATACTGTTTGGCCATAAAGGAATTGCTGAGCTACATGGTCTTGAGGAACAGCAAATCAGAGACGACCCTCAGATGTCAATGGCAAACGTCCATCCGGATGACCTTCAGTCTGTAAATGAAGCCATTCAGAAATCCCTTCAGGATCTTACCCTATTCAAATCGGAATTCCGATCCCTGAGCGAAAAGAGGGGATTACGCTATCTTTTAAGTGTGGGTACGCCAGAAAGAGTGGAAAATGGTGTAATTTTTTATGGCTATCTCGATGATATTACGGATAGAAAGCTTTCTGAAATGGAGAGTGCCAGAAATGAACGCCTTCTTTCCAATATGATTGAAAACCTGCCAGGCACCGTTTACCAGTTTATGATGAAGGATGACGGCTCAATTGCAGTACCTTTTGGGCATAAAGGGCTGGCAAAATTACACGGCGTGAAAGAGGAGGATGTCAAAAGTCGCGCAGAGACAATATTTGAAACCATTTTACCTGCAGATCTGATACAGGTACAGCAATCTATACAGCAGTCGTATCAGGAACTGACCAACTGGGTCATGGAATACCGTATCAATAAAAATGGTGTAATACGCCATATTTCGGGTATCTCCAAACCGGAAAAAGTCACGGGTGGCGTATTATGGCATGGTTACCTCGACGACATCACTGAATCTGTCATAGAACGCGAAAAACTGGAGCGTCTTAACGACTTATTCATTAAAACCAATGAATTGGGGCGTATCGGCACGTGGGAAGTAAACCTAAGCGACATGTCCACACAATGGAGCCCCATCACATGTGAGATCCATGAAGTAGATTATTTTGATCAAACTAATGTTGAAAAAGGTATCAGCTACTACCAGGGAAAATACAAGGAGATAATCACCAATGCAGTAGATAACGCCATCCAAAATGGAAAGCATTTTGACCTCGAAGCCCTGATTAAAACAGCAAAAGGAAATTATCGGTGGATCAGGGCAGTAGGCATACCCGAATTTGAAGATGGAAAATGTAAATACCTGCATGGATTATTTCAGGATATCCATGAAAAGAAAATGGCCAACCAGAAGCTGGAAGAAAAATCGACCGAGCTAAACCGCATATTATCATTGGTATCTGTCGGTATCTTCAAAATGAACCAGCATGGTGAGCTGATATTTTTAAGTCCGGTATTCTATCAGATGCTGGAAAAACAGGAGGAGGAAGTATTGGGCAGTGTAGGAAATATCTACGAGTATATCCATGAAGATGATATTGATTTATTAAAGGAAACAATATCGAATGCCCTGAACAAAATACAACCTTTCAGCGCCCGCTTCAGGTACCGGCTTCAGGAAAATCTGGTTTGGTTTGAACTAAAATCAGAGCCATGGCTAGAAAATTCCGGGGAATTCATCTGGTTCGGCACCCTGACCGATGTCACTGAAGAGATTAAAAGTCAGCATCTGTTGGAAGTAGAAAAGGAAAAGGCAGAGGAGGCCAGCCGTTTTAAATCGGAGTTTCTGGCAAACATGAGCCATGAGATACGTACTCCGCTCAACGGTATTATCGGCTTTACTGACCTGTTGATGAAAACACCACTGGATGGCACCCAGCAGGAGTACATGAAGACGGTCAACAGCTCCGCAGGAACTTTGCTTGGCCTTATCAACGATATACTTGATTTCTCCAAAATTGAAGCCGGTAAGCTGGAGCTTGCGCCTGAAATGACCGACCTGCCGTCACTCGGCGCTGAGATTGCGGAGATCACCAAATACCAGGCACATCAGAAGCAGCTTGAACTTATCCTGAATCTCCCCATGGATTTGCCCCGCTATATCAATATTGATCCATTACGTCTGCGGCAGGTATGTATCAACCTGCTGAGTAATGCCATCAAGTTTACCAGAAAAGGAGAGGTGGAATTTCAGGTTAAGGTATTGGATAAGCTTTCAGATGACAGGGTGAAATTACGTTTTCTTGTAAGGGATACAGGTATAGGTATCGCAAAGGAAAAACAAGAAAAAATATTCGAAGCATTTACACAGGAAGATTCATCGACAACGCGTCAGTTTGGAGGTACCGGACTTGGACTTACCATCTCCAACAAGCTGCTGAGTATGATGGATAGCCAGCTGAGCTTAAAGAGTACACTCGGCAAAGGCAGCACGTTCTATTTTGATATTGATGTGGATTGCAGCTATGAGGATCAGGGTGATGCAATCGTTGACCTTGGCTTTGAAAAGGTAATGATTGTAGACGATAATGAGACCAATCTCAGGCTACTTGAAGATATGCTTAAAATAGCCGGCCTCAAGACGATATCAGCGACAAACGGATTTCGTGCACTTGATATATTATCAGGAGATGAGGACGTGGATCTTATCATTATGGATCTTCATATGCCGGTAATGGATGGGTTTGAAACCATGGATAAAATAAACCAGCTTACCGGAAGCTGGGGTAAGAAAATATATAAAGTTATTCTCAGCAGTTCCTCCAGCAGCGAAGAATATAAGCGAAAGGTGGATAACCTGAAAATTGACCTCGCTTTAGTAAAACCTGTTCAGTTTGAGTCATTCCTCAAGGCATTGAGTAAAATAAAGGATTCCACTATTGATACAAAAAAGGTAAAAATAGAAGAAGAATCAACTGAAGCTGTACTCAAAACCGATAAACAGTTAAAGGTACTGGTAGCAGAGGATAATGAGCTGAATATGGTGTTGGTAAGGTCATTTTTCGAACGAATGAAAGGTCCTTTTATGGTATATGAAGCTACCAATGGAAAGTCAGCCCTGCAAAAATTCAAGGCGTTACAACCTGATATTGTACTTACCGATATTCAGATGCCTGAAATGAACGGCTATGAGCTGGCCAGGCAGGTAAGAAAACTTGAGGAAGGTAAAGATACCATTATCATTGCCCTTACCGCCGGAGCACTGGAAGGGGACAGGGAAAAAGCATTGAATGCAGGCATGGATGATTATATGTCAAAGCCAATCAAACAGGATGATTTTCAGAAGACCCTGATCAGGTGGACAGATAAGATCACCTCCGCTGAAATAGTCAGAACTGAGATTGAGGATCAGGCAAACAATAAAATTGACGAATTAAACCAACTTGTAAATGGCGATACAGATGCTCTAAGACATTTGCTGGCTATATCAGAGAAGATGTTTATACAAGGCAAAACCCTCTTGGGTGAAGCCATCCATAACAATGAGCATCAGGCCATAAAAGCACAGGCACATAAAATAAAAGGCAGCGCGCTGGCTTTGGGTTTTAAAGAACTTGCAGATGTATGCCTGGACATGGAAATGAATGCTACCAGCAATAAAAAGAATCTCGAAAAAATGCTTGACCGGTATATCGAAGAATCAGATAAGGTGGTCGATATATTACGGTCCTATCAGGGTATAGAAGCCTGAATCATTTAATGCCATATACAGATACCAATGCGGCCATGCCGTGGTGATGGGCGCCCTCATCCAAAACGTTTTGGTGTTCCTTGATGCTGCAACTAGATAATCCCTCAAAATCTTCCCTCAACTCCTCTGCACTAAAAAGCATGTCAATGTTTTTTGGGCCACCGGACTGGAATCTGAGCTGATCTTTATGAAAGCCCTGAAGGATGAGATGCCCACCGGGGCGAAGGTAGGATACCAATTTCCTGTGCCATTCCCTGCGTCTATGTGGTGGCATATGCGCAAAGCATAATACCAGCATGTCAAAACTTTCATCTTCAGCGTCAAAATTGTCGTATCCTGTTAATTGGTAATCTACTGATACATTATGCTTTTTTGCCAGTTGCAGCGCTTTGTCTCTCGCTACCTCACTGATATCAAAAGCGGTAACCTTCCATGATTGAGTGGCCAGAAACACACCGTTCCGACCCTCACCATCTGCCGGCACCAATGCTTTACCCGGCTTGATCTGACTTATTTGCGCGGCCATAAATGCGTTGGGCAAAGTCCCATAAATATATTCCTCACCTGCATATTTGGCATTCCAGAAGGTGTTGTCCATTTATTTATTATTTTGAGTTAAAGGTAATAGTTTTACGTATTATGTTTTAAACTTGACCACTAATATGGAAAACGGCTTAACGCTTTATCGGTCCTCCGCCGGATCAGGCAAAACCTTTTCACTGGTATTTCATTACCTGTTGCTCAGCCTTTCTGATGAAGTAAACTGGAAACAAACACTTGCAGTCACCTTTACGCATAAGGCTACCCATGAGATGAAATCACGGGTGCTTAAAGCTCTTCACCAGCTGGCTGAAGGAGAGGAGAGTGCATACCTTTCGCTTCTTTGTGACAAACTCTCTGTAAATGAACCGGAGATAAGACGCCGTGCAAATAACCTGATGAATAATCTGCTTCACGATTATTCCTATTTTTCTATTACCACCATTGACAGCTTCTTCTACAAAATTATAAGATCTTTTGCCCGGGAAATTGACCTCTTTGGTAACCATAGTATCGAAATTGACCAGAATCTGGTGTTGAAATCCATCATAGAAAACCTGATCGATAAGCTGAACAAGGATCAGGATATACTGAAATGGATGATAGCACATGCAACTGAAAGAATACAGGAGGGAAGAGGTTGGGATATTCGTAATGAACTTGAAAATCTATCCAATGAGCTATTCGATGAAGCCTATTTCAGGGCAGATAATGTGGAAGGCAATGAGCTTAATTATGAACAGATCAGGGCAAAGCTTGATGATAAGATCTCAATATTCAGAAAATCCATCGACGACCGCTGCAATAAGCTAATCCGTAAGCTGGCTGACTTTGGCTTGCATGCTGAAGACTTCCCTCATAAAGAAAAAGGATTTATGCAGTCTGCCATCTCCCTAAAAGGCGATTACAGCAAGGAAATTGGCAAAAGGCTTCAAGAGGCGGTCGATGATCGGGATAAATGGGTCGGTACCACTACGAAACGTAAGGAAGATATCGCAGCTGCACGCGACAACGGCCTGTACGAATTGCTGAATGATCTTGTAAGCTATTATCAGGAAAACAACGAGGCGTATGCAACAGCGATTGAAATGCGTAAACATTTATATTCCTATGGATTATTCGGTGCCCTTAAACAGGAAATTGCGCATTACCGGAGCGAAAACGAAGTGCTGTTGATATCTGATTTTAATGTATTTCTCCACAAAATCATCAATAATGAGGAGACGCCCTTTATTCTTGAAAAAATTGGCACCCGGTACAACCATTATCTGCTGGATGAATTTCAGGACACCAGTACCATGCAATGGCAAAACTTCTTCCCGCTTATACGCGAAAGTGTCGACAGTGGCTATGCCAGCCTCATTGTTGGAGATCCTAAGCAGGCTATATACCGATGGAGGGGAGGAGATGCTGAACTGATGGTGGATAAGGTGCCCCGGTCGTTTTTAGGCCAGGTAAATGAAAAAATCCTGTCTGCAAACTGGCGCAGCGACGGCAGAGTGGTGGAGTTCAACAATTTCTTTTTCAGGACCCTGGTGAATAAAATGGAAGATGAGATACTAAATGCCACCTATGCTGATGTCACCCAGCAGTCAAAAAAGGATCTGAATGCCGGTTATGTAGACATCTCACTATACCCTAAGGATACTGAGAAAAGCCTGGAAGACATAGTGTTAGGTGATCTGGAAAGGTTATTTGACCGTGGCTTCAGTCCTTCAGATATCTGCTTTCTTGTACGCAATAACAATGAAGCAGCTGCATTGGCACGTATCATCCTGGATAAAAGGAACAGGATGGAGAATGCGGAATCCGAAAAATACCGTGTTGTCAGCAACGTGGCACTTATGCTCGCGCAGGCGGTTTCGGTGCGCCTCATTGTCAATGTGATCCGATATATGGCCGATCCCAGGGACAAATTCTCGATGGCTAATATTATTTATGACTACCAGACATCCGTCAGAGGCAAAAAGCTAACGACATTTGTGAAGGCACTTTACGGTCGTTCATCTGAGGATAGCCTGGGCCCATTTTTACCTTCAGGTTTTTTTACGCATGTCAGGGAGTGGAAGCAGCTGCCATTGTATGACCTGGCAGAAAGGATAGCAGATGCCTTCAACATATCCAGCCTGACGGGCGAACATAATTATCTTGCAGCATTCATGGATGAGGTATGGAAATTTATGGTACGACAGGGGTCTGACTTATATAATTTTTTACAATGGTGGGAAACTATTGGAAAATCCAAAGCCATCGATATTCCCGAAGATGAAGAAGCTATCCGGGTCATGACCATACATAAGGCCAAAGGTCTTGAGTTTCCGGCCGTCATTATTCCTGAAGTGAGCTGGTCAACGGATCACAGCTCCAATAAGGAATGGATGTGGGTAGAAATACAAAAGTTTTTACCCGATGAAAAGGGTCTTTTTCCCCTTATGTACACATCCGGAATGGACAAAACGGTCTATGCTGAAGAATACAGATCAGAAAAAAATAAGGCATACCTTGATAACCTTAACCTTTTATATGTCGCCTTTACAAGGGCAGCAAATGCCCTTATCGTGCATGGCAGAGAAGATAAAAATAACATAGCAACTGAAGTCCGTACTGTAGTGGAAAAGGCTGATTTTGGTGATTTTGTGATTGACAGCCCTCATTTCAGATGGTGTTATGGAGAATTGACTCCACCTGCCAGAGCGTCAAAGTCATCGCTATCCCTGCTTAAACATACAGAGTTCCCATATTTCAGATGGAATAACAAGATCACAATACGGAGAAATATTATGAAACTCAGTGATGATTCTTCCGCTGCAGCTCTATTCGGCACCCGTTTCCATCAGTATATGGCAATCGTGCGCACACTTGATGATATCCCAAAAGTAAAGGTAAAACTGGATACTGATGGTAGCCTGACACATGATGAAAAAAATCAGCTCATTGCATTCTTCGACTTCATAACCAAAGACAGTGAAGTGCGACAATGGTTTTCAACCGAATGGGATGTTTATACCGAACAGGCTTTGTTGTTGCCTGACGGAAACCAGCTGCGGCTCGACAGGGTAGTGGCTTCCAAAACGCAGATGGTTGTAATTGATTACAAAACTGGCTATCCAAAAAAAGAAGATGATCATCAGATACGACAGTATATGCGGTTTATGAGTGAAATGTACCCACAAAAAAAGGTAGAGGGGTACCTGATTTATGCCCTTGAATCAAAAATAGTGAATGTATTATGATGCCCTTCTTAAAACAAGTTGCAGCTGACTTATTGAAGCATCATCAACCGGAAGATGTGGTAGTTGTATTCCCGAACCGAAGGGCTTCACTTTTTTTTAATAAATACCTGTCGCAGGTAACAAACCAGCCTGTATGGGCACCGCAATGCATTACCATCGAGGATTTATTTCAGGCCTGTAATGACCTGATTTATGCTGATAACATAACGCTTGTATTCGAGCTCTTTCAGATATATCGTCGCCATATCCCGACCAATGAGCCTTTTCATGAATTCTTCTACTGGGGCAATATGCTGGTTTCTGATTTCGATACCATCGACAAGAACCTGGTGAATGCAAATCATCTTTTCCGTGTGGTCCGTAACCTGAAGGAAATTGATTCCCTTTTTGATTTCCTTACCGAGTCACAACGCGCTTTTTTAAGAAATTTCTGGACGAATGCCCTACATAAATCCAGTGATGATAAGTTTATGATCACATGGGAAAAGCTCTATCCCATATACAGCGAATATAAGGCATCGCTGAGGAAAAGTGGTATGGCCTATCCGGGCATGGTATATCGTGAGGTGGTGGAAAAGGAAAAGTTCCGGGAGCTGTATTCTAACAAAACAATGGTATTTGTCGGGTTCAATGCGCTACAGGTAACGGAAAGCCGATTGATCAGGGTGCTGGCCGATGAATACGGTGCACGTATTTACTGGGATCTGGATCATTATTACATGGAAGATGAAAGGCAGGAGGCCGGACGGTTTTTCAGAGGGTACATGAAAGACCGGGTTTTTCAAAAAACCTTTCCGGAGCATTTCCCTGAAAATATAGTAAAGGAGAAGCAGCTTGACATATATGCTGCCAGCACCATTACAGATCAGGTGAAGATGATCGGTATTAAGATTGGTGAACTGCTCAGTCAGGATGTAAAGCCGGAACAAATTGCCATTGTGCTGCCTGATGAAAATCTGCTTTTCCCGGTGTTGAATAGCCTTCCGGAAAACCTTTCCAGACTCAATGTAACGATGGGATTTCCTATCCGGGATACACCGGTTTACAGCCTTTCAGAAAATATACTTCTCTTACAGGAAAAGTATATGCGGAATGATCAGAAGGTATACCGCGATATAGTACGCATTATCCTTGGTACTGAGATTATTCTCAACTGCCATGATGGTGATAAGAAAAAGGAAATCCGGCAACTTATACAGCAAGACGATCTCTATTTTCATCTTCATCAGATTGCTGATATATCCCCACTTTGTGCGCGTATATTCCGGCAAATACCGGATGGCAGCATACTGGATTATTTAAAAGACGTCATTCAGATTATTTACGATTGGTATGAACAGCAGGAACATTTTCTGTTGGAGAAAGAGTATCTCAGTCACCTTACTGCTCACCTTGGGCGGTTGAGTCAGTTGCTGAAGGAAAATAGTATTCAGGTCGATGTGCCCTTTTTCAGGCAGCTGTTCAGGCAGCTTGCGAATGAAATGCGGATACCATTTAGCGGTGAGCCGCTGGAAGGTTTGCAGGTGATGGGTGTCTTCGAAACACGTAACCTCGATTTTCAGTATGTGTTTTTCATGGGGCTCAATGAAGGGGTCTTTCCATCTGTTGAGAATAGCTCTTCCTACATTCCGTTTAGCGTACGAAAAGCATTCAACCTGCCTACAACAGATCAGCAGGATAGTATTTTTGCCTACCTGTTTTATCGTCTTCTTCAGCGGTCGCAGCATTTGCATCTTTTTTATAAAACGGGGTCAGACGATATTCGCGACGGTGAACAAAGCCGGTTTCTGTTGCAGCTTGAGATTGAGTCTGGGTTACCCGTGCGTCGTCATACCATCAGCAGTGATGTGAAAGTGAACCAAAACCCTCTGAATGAAATCGAGAAATCGGACTATGTACTGCATCAGATCGACAGGTTTTTACAGGAAGGCATAAGCCCAACAGCGCTCAATAATTACCTTGATGACCCCATCACCTTTTTTTTGCAGTCTGTAATGCGCATCAATACACCTGAGAACAAAAACCGTATCATCGATGCGCGGCATTTTGGTTCATTGTTGCATAAATCTATTGAATACCTCTACCAGTATTTTGAAGGACAGACCCTTCAGCAAAATCAACTGCTGCAGATCAGGGGGAGTGTCAGCGGAGCAATAAAGCTGGCATTTCGTGATTATTTCAAGAAAAATGAGCGTAAAAGTAGCAGCTTTGAATACGAGGGGCACCATCTGGTAGTAAAATCAGTGATAGAAAACTTTGTTAATCGTATCGTAGATCTTGATTTCAATGCCCTTCCGCTAAAAATTATATCCAATGAGGCCAGATATAATGTTGATCTTGCTACAACCGATGGTTTTGCCTTCCGGTTTAAAGGAAATATCGACCGTGTGGATCAGGTTGGTGATGTGATAAGGTTAATTGACTATAAAACCGGAGGGGATAAACGTGATGTTAGGGGTGAACTTGCAGATCTATTTATTCCGATCGAAAAACGCAATAAAGCCGCTTTGCAGACATTGGCCTATGCTTTTTTATACCAGCGCAATCACCCCGAAAATCAAATGAAACTATTGCCGGGTCTTTTTATCAGCAAGGAGTTATTCAAAAAAGATTTTGACTATAGAATTATGATCAATAAACAACCGATAGTGGATGCAAAACCTTATATTCCATTATTTGAAAAAGAGTTGATACGGTTGGTAGAAGAAATCCGTAATCCCACAATACCTTTCCGCTTTAATGAACGTGCAGAGCGTCCGGACATGGAAAGTATACAGTTTGCTTTTATGAGAAAATAAAAAAGCCCGTCATTTGACGGGCCGAATAACTAGGCTACCTGAGATTCCAGCTTTTGTGATAAAATGCTTTTGGGCACTGCACCTACCTGCTTGTCTACAATCTCACCATCTTTAAAGAAAAGAAGAGTAGGAATGCTTCTGATGCCAAATTTAGCAGACACATTAGGGTTATTGTCTACGTCTACTTTACCAATGACAGCTTTGCCATCAAACTCACCAGCCATTTCCTCGACAATAGGACCGATCATTTTACAGGGACCACACCACTCTGCCCAGAAATCAATCATTACCGGCTTATCGGATTTGAGGATTTCCTCAAAGTTATCGTCTGTTATTTCAATAGGTTTTCCCATATTTAATTAAATTTTTACGCAGGATCATTTTTTTTACAAAGTTAAGTAACGGTATTGAATCCTATTGGTTTTAAAAAAGTATAATAAAACATCACCGTTAGTCCGGGATTTGGGTATGAATATAAATGCATGGGTGGCAATTTTATTTTTCTGGTGGGTAGCAGGTTGTACCACCAATACGGATCAGGAAAAGGATAACCGCACTATCTTCAGGTACAATATTCCGGAAGGACTTCCGGTGATGGACCCTTCACTGGCTGTAACACCAGGAGATTTCTGGGCTGTCACACAACTTTATAATTCACTTTTTACCCTTGATGATCGGTTTGAACCTGTTCCTGAGCTGGCTCACAGTTACCTTGTCGATGATAGTGGAATGAATATACACATCAGGCTTCGGGAGGCGTATTTTCACGACGATCCCAATTTTCCCGGCGGGGAGGGCAAAAGAGTTGAAGCACTTGATGTACAACAAACATTTGAGCGCATTCTCGATCCTGAACGTGTAAGTCCTTATCAGCAGTTTCTCAGGAAATACCTCGGAGATGACCCACTCACCATACATAGATCCGACTCATTTACGATCCATCTCAACCGTCCTTTTTCACCGTTTATATACGTACTGGCCATGCCGTGGACAGGCATCGTGCCTCGGGAGCCGGCTGTTGCCTATGGGAATACATTTAAAAATAAACCGGTAGGCACGGGTGCCTTTTTCCTGAAATCTCTTGATGTAAACAATGGCATGCTCCTTGAAAAGAATAGCAGTTACTGGAAGAAGAATGAATACGGTAAACCGCTTCCATACCTGGAGGTGATCGATGTGTCATTCAAAAGCAAATGGAGTGAAATATTGCTTGCTTTCCTGCAAAAGGACATCGACCTGTTATTTGGTATAGATGATGCTGATATTGAAATGCTGCTGGATGATAACGGAAAAATAAGGGAAGACTGGGAAGGCGTATTCCTGGTTCAGAAGATACCTGATCTTTCCGCCACATTTATACGTCTTGACCTGACCTCTACGATTATCAAAGAAAGTCCGCTTAGCAACTACAAGTTTCGTCAGGCATTAAATTATGCAATCGACCGTGAGCGCCTTGTAAACCAGGTGCTGAAAGATCTCGGTGACCCGGCCACATCAGGGGTTGTGCATCCGGTATTGTATGACAGCTACCTGATAAGAGGATATAGCTATGATATCAACAAAGCCAGGCTGTTGCTGGAGCAATCAGGCATCGATATGGATTCGATAGCCCCTCTGACGCTTACGATCAGCAGGGATTATCTGGAGCTCGCTGAGTTTCTTAAGGAATCGTGGTCTGCCATTGGTGTCACTCTGAATATCAGTATAAAACAGACGCGTGCTGAATTACTGAATGCTCCTTTTAGTCCATATACCTTTAGCCCGTCTTATTCATCACCCAGTGCCTTTCTGGATCAGTTTTACAGCTTATCAGAGGATAATAATATGCATTATACCAACCCGGATTTTGACTCCCTGTATCGGCAAAGCCTGATGACAGTCGGTGATCTGTCTGATCGTCTGCACGCCGAGATGGAGGAGATATTACTCGATGACAGCCCTGTCATTCCGCTATATTACAGGGATAATTTGCGTGTAAGCCAGCCAGATGTTGTAGGTATACGGTCCAATGCATTTCTGATACCAAGTATGGAAACCGTACGGTTCAGTGAAGGTATCGTGATACCAAAAGATATTATTGATATCAATAATTAGTCAAATACAACAATAGTTTCGTATATTCGTTATTCAGATAGCGTTAGACCGTTGAACTGGTCAATACGTGTGGGTTTAGTAAATTAAAAGTCCGGTTTTCCGGACTTTTTTTTTATTTCTTCTTCTTGTTTTCTTCGGCTGCTTTCATTGCCTGCTCCAGCCTGGCCTGAAAACCGGATTTCTTCTTATTTGCGTTCTTTTTACGGTTTTCTTCCATGATTTTCCTGATTTTATCTTCGTCGATAAACTGCTTGATAAGTGCCTGCTGACCAAACGTTACGATGTTGGATACGAAATAATAGTAGCTCAACGCTGCAGGAAAACTATTGAGAACGAACATAAAAACCAGCGGCATGATATAGGAAAGGGATTTCATTGGGCCCTGCACCGTTGTCACCTGCTGATTGCTCCAGGTAATAAGTATGGTGGAGGCTGTCATCAGAATCGTAAATAGGCTCACATGCGATCCATACCCCGGAATAGTGAAGGGAAGATTAAGAATGCTGTCATATGAGCTGAGGTCATCAGCCCAAAGGAATGCCTCCTGTCGCAACTCTATACTGTTTGGGAAAAAGAAAAACATCGCCAGAAGAAAAGGCATTTGCAAAAGCAATGGAATACATCCGGCGAGTGGATTGACACCGGCTTTCTGATACAGCTGCATTTGCTCCTGCTGCACTTTCTGCATATCATCACCATATTTAGCTTTGATAGCATCAATTTCTGGCTTCAACACCTTGGTTTTCGCAGTTGATTTATAAGAACTGTAGGACAATGGCGACAAGGCCAGCTTTATCAACAACACCAAAATGAAAATAATCAGGCCATAGTTTCCGATAAAAGATTCCAGCCAGCTGAATATGTTAATTATAATCAGTTTATTCACCCATGATACCAGCGGATAACCCAGATACACGATTGACTCAAATTCAGGTGCAATTTTTTTGAGCATCTTGTAGTTATTCGGCCCGACGAAATAGGCAAGCTTCATGGACCCATCGTCAAAGCTTTCAAACTCCATGTTTAGGTTCATGGTCGTGGTTTTAACCACGGTAGGATCTGATTCATCTACAGTGACTTTAAACTGACCACCAGTAAGGGCTCCACCTTCTGACAGAATTGAGCTGTTGAAGAATTTCTGCTTACTGCTGGCCCATAACACCGGACCATCTGCAGTTTTTTCAATGTCCGAGGTCGACCTTTCCTTGATGTTATTGACATCTCTGTCTGTCAGGGACCATTTTACAGTTGCCCGCTGCCGCACATCTTCGATGTCTTTCTCAAAAAGCTTTTGATGATTAACCCATCTGAAGGCCAGAGGCTCACGCAATACATTTCCCATGTTACTGGTCATGATTTCATATCCGATTTTGTAACCTGTACCCGGTATGGTATATCGATATGTCAGCGATCCACCGGTACTCGTAGTAAGCGTAAGGTCAAATGTATAGCTGTCGTCTTCTGAAATTACTCTGTTACCAGCATTGGTAGTGAAATATAGTTCGGAAAGATTCACAAAACCATTGGGCGTTGTAGCTTCAATATCTATCTCACTGTGTTCTTCATCCAGAAGTACCAGAGGCTCCTGATTATAAGTTTTGAAATTTTTTAATTCTACATATTTGAGGTAGCCGCCTTTGGTAGAAAACCGGGCGATAATATCAATGTTTTCTATGGTTATCTCCCGCTCCTCACCGGAAGCTGCAGATGCAAAAGGACCATATTTACTTTGCAGCATGGCCGTTCTTAGGCTGTCGGGTAGTAGCTCCTCCTGATTTTCAGCAACGGGATCCGTGCCTGAGGTATCCACAGATGATGATGTCGTTGTAGAATCTGAAACTATTGTACCAGGTACGTTTTTTTCCGGCTGAGGAGCAAGAAAAAAGAAGTACACAAATAACAAACCGGTCATGATGACCAATCCGATTGCCTGGTTTCTATCCATTTTTAATTTTCTAAATTAACTTTTTTATTTTCTAGTGCTGCTTTCACAAATGATACGAACAGCGGATGTGGATTCTGTACTGTACTTTTTAGTTCCGGATGAAATTGTGTGCCGATAAACCATGGGTGGTCCCGGAGTTCCATAATTTCAACCAGATTCTTATCCGGGTTTTTACCGGTAGCCATGAAGCCCGCCTTCTCGTATTGCTCCAGGTAGTCGTTGTTGAACTCATAACGATGCCTGTGGCGCTCTTCAATGTTATTTTTACCGTATACCTGAGACACTTTTGACTGCTTTTTTAACGCACAGGCATAAGAACCAAGACGCATAGTGCCACCTTTTTCCTTGATATTACGCTGCTCATGCATCAAATGAATAACGGGGTCTTTAGCCTTTGGTTTAATTTCAGTGCTGTAAGCGTCCTTTAACCCGAGTACATTTCTTCCAAATTCCATTATGGCACATTGCAAACCAAGGCAAATGCCAAAAAACGGGATAAGATTTTCTCTGGCGTATTTTATAGCTGCAATTTTACCTTCGATACCCCGCTCGCCAAAACCCGGCGCAACTAATATCCCGTCGAGGCCTTCAAATAGTTTTCCGACATTTTCGTCATTGATTGTTTCAGATGATATAGAGGTGACGTTTACGCGGCATTCATTTTCGGCACTGGCATGGATAAACGACTCCATGATGGATTTATAGGCATCTGGCAACTCCACATATTTTCCGATCAACCCGATTTTCACTTCAGCTGTCGGATTTTTCAGACGTCCGAGAAATTCCTTCCACTCTGAAATATCCGGCTCTGTCTTATGGGGTAATTTTAGCTTCACCAAAACACGCTCATCCAGCTTCTCTTTTCTCATTGCCAGCGGCACATCATAGATGCTCTCAGCATCCATCGCCTCAATGACGGAATTGTAATTCACATTACAGAATAACGCCAGCTTCTTTCGAATATCAGGCCCCAGTTTCTTCTCCGTCCGGCAAACCAATACATCAGGCTGAATACCTTCTTCCAGTAGTTGTTTTACACTGTGTTGTGTAGGTTTGGTTTTGATTTCGCCGGCAGCTTTAAGGTAGGGTACAAGTGTTAAATGTATGACGACAAAGTTGCTTGGGCCAAGATCCCATCGAGCCTGCCGCACGGCTTCAATAAAAGGAAGGGACTCGATATCTCCGACACATCCTCCGATTTCGGTAATGATGATGTCATAGTCTCCTGTTTTACCGAGGGAAAAAATATTTGCTTTGATCTCGTCGGTAATATGCGGGATAACCTGTACGGTTTTACCCAGATAATCACCTTTGCGTTCCTTGCTGATGACGTTAAAATAAATACGCCCCGTCGTCACATTGTTAGCCTGTGATGTCGTAATATTGAGAAAACGCTCATAATGCCCGAGATCCAGGTCGGTTTCAGCGCCATCGTCGGTTACATAGCATTCTCCATGCTCATAGGGATTCAATGTGCCAGGGTCAATATTGATATAAGGATCAAATTTCTGGATCGTCACCCGGTAGCCCCGTGCCTGTAATAGTTTTCCCAGAGATGCCGAGATTATACCCTTCCCCAGGGAGGAAGTAACGCCTCCGGTAACAAAAATATATTTGGTGTCCACAAGCTCTTTTTTCATGACTTATGGGATACAAAGGTAGGGCATGAATCTTAATTATTACCCATTCAGCAGCATAAATATTTAAATGATCGGAAATAGTTGGAAAACTAAATCAGTCTTCATAATTTTATATTTATTATACGAATAGTATAATAATCAGCTATGAAAGTAAAGCATATACTATTATCTGTATGCCTAGTCGTATTATGTTCGGATTTAAAGACATTTGCCCAATGTCCCAACAACCCCGACCGCTCATTCAATATCGAATCCTCCGGGATTTGTGCACCATTGAATGTCATTTCTTTTGACGTTTCGTGGAATCGTATACCTCTGACAGTTGCCACTGTAGAGATTGAATTTGACTGGGGTGACGGATCGGTCGATATACTTCCGGCTAATTTTATCAGCTCTAATGCATTTGGTGCCCGCTGGGGCACCTTTGGAACTCATATCTATGATAATAACGACGATCAGTGTATATACGAGGCAGTAGCAACACTGATACTGGACGGTGTACGTTGTGATGATAACGCAATTGAATCGTCCATCATTGTGTGGGACAACGACGACACCAACAGCGGACAATTAAGGATCAACCCTCAGCAGTATCTTGTATGTGCAGGCAATCAAGTTACCCTCAGTTTTACTGACAACTCCAGATTTAATTGCGTGCCGCCGGCTACAGAACCTGAAGTAGCAAACGGAGCTAACCGGTGGACGCAGTTTCTGTATAACACAGGCGGCTCTGATATTAACGGGGTGGTAGTGGACGATCCGGGCGGAGCTGTCACCCTGAATAGTGGAGATGCACCCTACACTGGGCCTGTTGAATACCAGAATGATGCAGATAACCAGTTATTTGCATCCGATGCTGAATCATTTCAGATTACCATACCCGCCACGGCAACACCTGGTGAATTGTTTGAGGTAACACTACGCAACTGGAATATTTGTAATCCTTATGACGATGATCTGCTTGATGGCGATCCGCTGAACCCGGGTGATCCGGTTAATGGTGATAATATGTTCGTAGACATTACAGCACAGATAATCATAGTAGACGCTCCCGTAGTTGAGATTGAGACAAACGACCCGACCAATATTTTCTGTCTGGGAGAGGAGATAAATTTTACAAGTAATGTTATCGTAGGAGGAGGTGATCTCCAATATACCTACGAATTTTACAGCGATTCACTAGGTACGAGTCTGGAAGCTACAAGCAATAATGCGAATCCTTCCTTCACCTTTAACACGCCGGGCGTAAAGAAAGTAAGGTTGATTGTCAGTGATCAGGATGCCTTTGGCGCATGCGAGGCAATAGATAGTCTATATGTGCGTATGGCACCCAATGATATTGCCAGAATTGCCACACTTGATGGCAATACCCTTGCAGATGCACCGCTGGAGAATTGCTTTATCGACACTCCGTATGATATCATTTTTGCAGATAGTACTACTGATGAAAACATTAACCCTTCATGGCGTTGGGAGGTTGAATTTCCTGATGGAAGTGACTTTTCGATACCATCTGCGGGCTTTTTTTCAGACACACAGACAGCGTCGCTGCGCACAGGAGTTGATTTTGGTGACTTTTCTGATGCGGGCATCTATCAGGTAAGGTTATTTAAGATCGATTCTGCCAATGAATGTTTTACAGTCGACTCGGTTTCATTTATTATAGATAACCCTCCTGTAGCGTCAGCTCAGGTGAATAGCATATGTGAGGATCAGGCACTTTCCTTTATGAGTAATTCGACTGTAGTTAGTTTTGCCGGAGCCACTGTAGATACGCTGTATTGGGATTTTGATCAGAATGGTGCCTTTATTGCTGATACGGCCACAGTTCTTGCCTCAGTCAATACAGAGCCTTCTGCATCAGGAAATTATGTAGCCGGGCTGGTTGCGGAATCATCCATTGGGTGTACCGATACCATCAGCCTGAATTACGAAGTTTACCCCTTACCGGAATCGGTTTTCATTGCAGATACGCTACAAGGGTGTACAGACCTTAGTATACTATTCAGTAATGAAAGTCAGAATCAGAACGTCGATTCATCCACAGTGTACCGATGGTTTGTGGATAGCGGTGGCGGCTTCATTGTTGACTCGGTGCAGCAATTTACCGATTCTGTTTTTGCCCGTACTTTTGTCAATAATACCGAGTCAGACAGGTTATTCAGCGTCACGATGCTTGCTGAAACTTCCAACGGCTGCACTGCCGGAGCGGACACATTGCAAATTACGGTTTTCCCGGCACCAAAGCTTGGTTTTAGCGATATCGATTATGATATTTTTGCTCAAAACTGCTCTCCGGTAGAAGTCAATTTTCAGGTTGATGCCAATACGCAGGCCCTTAATCCCGATGAATATGTATGGACTATTATTGGTGAAAATGACACCATATCTGAAGAAGTGCAGAATGCCAGCGATACCGACTACAATTTTTTGTTTGAAAATGATTCCTCATTTGTCCGGGATTTCAGGATTAATTTATCGGCGAATAAAAACAATGTTTGCTTTCGTGATTCTGTACTGACCATACGGGTAAATCCGGTACCTTCAGGTGAATTTAACGCCGAAATCAGCCGTCTCGAGTGTGATTTCGTTGAAATATCAATTGAAGCAGAGGAAGCCGGGCTCCCTGCGAGCAGGTATGACTGGACATTTAATGAAAGCCCTTCAAACGAAAACTTCATAGTATTTGACGGTGAGTTTACCGCCGAATATCCGCAGCTGACATCTGATAACACAATAGAAGTACAGCTTCAGACAAGAAATAATGTAAACTGCCAGAGTGAAGTTGTCACCAGAACGGTTACGATCCCGGGAAGATCTCCTCGTCTCCTTGAGGTGGAAGCGCAACAGGACAATATCTGTCCTCCCGATATCCTGAATTTTTCAAACAATTCCACAGGTTTTGGGCCCGGTGTCACCTATTATTTTCTGCAAAGAAGAGGTAATAACGGCAGAGATACGGTTTCGATTACCTCAGGAAACATAAATAATGATTTTGGGGTACAATATGAGGAGCCGGGCAATTATCTGGTGACATTTATTGCAGAAGAAGAGAACTGCCTGCTGGATACGACCTTTTCCATTCGGGTCAACCCGGTTACCATGGCAGGGTTCAGAAGCAACCTGGATAGTGGATGCGCTCCGTTAATTCCCATTTTTGTTGAAAACAGCACAAATCAGTCTGTGATTGATACCAAAACATGGTTCATCATTGACACTGAAACGAATGAACGTCTATATGGACCATCATCTGTAATTCCAAGTGGTTTCGAGCTGGAAAATAATACAGCTGAAGCAAAACTATACGATATCCGGCTGGCTGTAAGTACAATAGACGGATGTTTTGATGATACAGTGCAGCAGATCAAGGTGTTTCCGGATGTCACCCCCATATTCAGTGTTGACCCACTGGTACAGGAGTTGCCTGAGAGCACGGTTACATTTACCAACAACTCTGTGGATGGTGATTTCAATTATACATGGGACTTCGGAAATGACAGAGATTCGGCATTTGTTCGTACACCTCCGCCCTTCGAATATGGTACTTTTGGTGAATTTCAAATTACATTAACCATAGAAAGTGATCAATGCCGTGCCTCGCGCAGACGAACTGTCCGTATACTGGCAGTAGAGCCAAATGTGAATTTTGCCTTTACGCCAAACTCAGGCTGTGCACCGCTTACGGTAGAATTTGAAAACCTGAGTATTTCCACTGACCCTGATTCTTACGTATGGAATTTTGGAGATGGTGTCGGCAGCAGTACTGCAGTTAGCCCGGTGTACACCTACAATGAGCCGGGCAGATATACTGTTTCACTTACTGCATCAAATCCGGCCGGGGATACTGATATCGAAGTGAAGGAGGAGGTCATCGAAGTTTTTGTAACTCCCAGATCTGTTTTTCAGGTCAATCCGGATACAGTGTATGTACCTTTCGACCCGGTGTATACCACCAACTTATCGCTTGATGCCTCCTTTTTTCAATGGGATTTTGGTGACGGCAATATTTATACACAACCCGAGCCGGTACACATTTATGAAGAAACCGGCACCTATGACATCACGCTGATTTCTGAAAGCGACCGGGGATGTATCGACACACTCGTAGTAGATGCTGCTGTAACAGTGCTGGATGGAGGGACTATCAGAGTGCCTAATATTTTCACACCCAGCTTTGACGGGCCATCAGGAGGTTTTGTCGGGAATGGTGCAGGTTCAGGGCCCGGTTCGAACAATAATGTATTCATTCCGGATCTGGAAGGCGTTGAAGAATTCAATATGTTGATCTACAACCGCTGGGGAGAACTAATCTTTGAAAGTAACTCAATAGATCAGGGATGGGACGGGTACGATAAGAATGGTCGGCTAAGCCCACAGGGTGTCTACGTATACAAGTTGGATATACGCTTTTCGAGTGGTCGTGAGGAAATCAGGGTTGGAGATGTAACATTGCTGCGATGATAAAGAAATTAGTAGGTTTGTGTTTTATATCTTTCGCCTGCCTGGCACAGGATCCGCATTTCTCTCAGTATTATGCGGCCCCTCTTTACCTCAATCCCGGTTTTGCCGGAGCAACGGAGAATCACCGTTTCATTGCCAATATGCGTCTGCAGTGGCCCAGTCTGCCACGGGCATTCAATACCTATGCTTTTTCCTATGACTACAATTTAGAGGATATCCGCAGCGGTTTAGGTATCTTGCTCAATGCTGATCAGGCAGGGTCAGCCGGACAGACTACTACACAGGGAGGGCTGTTATACTCTTATAAGTTGCAGCTCAACCAGAAAATCGTATTCAGCCCGGGATTGTATTTTGGCGTCGGAAGTCGTGGACTTGATATCAATAAGGCGATTTTTGGTGATCAGCTGGGCCGGAACGGGGGTACAGACGACCCTGCATCCAGGGCTTTGCGCACATCACAATGGATAGACATTGCCACGGGGATAGTTATTTACAGCAAAAAATACTGGCTTGGTATTTCCGGCTGGCACCTTAATCAGCCCAATCAGTCGCTGCTTACCGTTGAAAGCAGGCTGCCTGCCAAATTTTCCATCCACGGCGGTACCCGTATTCCGCTTTACCGCGGAATTCGTGAAAAAGATGTCATTTCTTCACTTGCGCCCTCTTTCGTATATCAGCAGCAGGGCAATTTCTCACAGCTTGATGTCGGTGTTCATTTTCTTTATGAGCCTATCACCTGTGGACTTTGGTTTCGGGGAGCTCCGATTTTCAAGACAGACTTTAATGAAGAATTCAGTCGTGATGCGATAGTATTTGTTTTCGGGGTACACTGGTTGGATATTGACTTTGGTTACAGCTTCGACTTTACCATCTCACGCTTAAGTGTTGCCTCAGGTGGAGCTCATGAATTAAGTCTTCAGTACAACCTTAAATTACCCGAATCGCACAGGGTAAAAAAGAAGGATAAAGTGCTTCCCTGTCCTGCATTTATGAACCTGTAAATAGTTTAATCCTTACCTTTGCGGCATGGAGCATATGCAGCATCGTAATTTTTCAGCGGAGTTACGTGAAATTGATGGGCTTGATACCATTGTCCGGGAGGTGAAAAATCTCGGACGCCCTGCATTTGTGGTAGGCGGCTATGTGCGTGACCTCATACTGGGAAGAACGTCAAAGGATATTGATATTGTGACAGAAGGCAGCGGCATTGAATTGGCTGGAGCAATTCATCAAAAACTGGGCAAAAAGGGGGAAATTGCTATATTTAAGCGATTCGGTACTGCCATGATCCGGATTGGGGACTGGGAGGTAGAGTTCGTGGGAGCCCGCAAAGAGTCCTACAACGAAGATTCACGTAAGCCTGCAGTTGAGGAAGGCACCATTGAAGACGATCAGAAGCGGCGTGATTTTACTATCAATGCCATGGCCATATCGTTGAATATGGAAAATCTCGGTCAGCTCATCGACCCGTTTGACGGGCTAAAGGACCTTGACAAAAAATTACTCAGAACGCCACTTGACCCATCCCGCACTTTTTCTGATGACCCGCTGCGTATGATGCGGGCTGTTCGGTTTGCCTCGCAGCTTGGCTTTGATATTGAGCCATTGACGGCTGCAGGTATACAGCAGGAAGCTGAACGTTTAAAAATCGTATCTGCCGAACGAATTATTGATGAATTCAATAAGATCATGAGCAGCCCAAAGCCTAGCTATGGCTTGAGTCTTGCATTCCATCTAGGGCTGTTGCATCAGTTCTTTCCCGAGTTGGTGGCCTTGCATGGGGTGGAAGAACGCAATGGTAAACGCCATAAGGACAATTTTTACCATACCCTGCAGGTGTTGGATAATCTTTCAGAACACACAGACGACCTCTTTTTGCGCTGGGCTGCCTTGTTGCACGATATAGCAAAGCCGCCTACCAAACGATTTCATCCCAAAGCAGGGTGGACCTTTCATGGCCATGAAGACAAGGGTGCACGAATGGTACCGGGTATTTTCCGTCGCCTCAAACTGCCTATGGACCATAGATTGAAATACGTTCAGAAGCTTGTGCGATTGCATTTGCGCCCTATAGCGCTGGTGAAGAGTGAAGTAACCGATACTGCGGTAAGGAGGCTGCTGTATGAGGCAGGCGAGGATATTGACGATCTGATGATGCTTTGCCGTGCCGATATTACTTCAAAAAATGACTTCAGGGTAAAAAAATACCTCCGCAATTTCGACCTGGTAGAACAGAAAATGAAGCTGGTGGAAGAAAAAGACCGGCTGAGGAGTTTTCAACCTCCCATCTCTGGTGAGGAGATTATGGTTACGTTCAATATACAGCCAGGCAAAATCGTAGGCATTATTAAGGAGGAGATACGTGAAGCAATATTAGAAGGGCGAATCCGTAATGATTATCAGGAAGCTAAAGAATTTATGCATAAATTCGTGGTCAAAGAAAAACTACTGGAAAGAAATACACTATGAAAAAGTCTTTACTACTTATTACCATCATATTCAGTATACTCACTGCCGTGGCCCAGGAAGTCCAAAGTGGCGATGGACAGGCAGAAGCCCAGCAATCCCCTTCCATCACGGTAGACAATGTATTGCAGATACAAAATAATATCTACAACAGGGCGCGAAGATATGGTGATAATGCAATGGCGGTAAATGCTATCTACAATATCCTTGCGATCGTACCCAACAATCTTCCATTGTATGACTCGCTCGCATTAATCTACTTCCAGGACCGCCAATATGCCAAAGCTGTCCTTGTGGCAAACGATGTCATCCAGGCAAGCCCGGAAGATCAGCTTGCACTTGAAATTGCCGGTCTTTCTTATGATAATCTTGGATTAAAGGCAAAAGCGCTTGAAAACTATGAAGAGCTCTATCTGCTGAATGATGATCCATTTACCTTATATAAAGTGTCATTTTTGCAATATGAGCTTGGGCGATATGCTGAGTGCACAACCAATATCAATATACTATTGGAAAATGATTCTACAGCTGAAATAGATGTATACCATGCAGCTTCAAACAACCAGCGTCAGCAGGTAAGTATGCAGGCCAGTCTGTTTAATCTGCTTGGGCTGGTGAAAATGCAGATGAACGACAAGGAAGCTGCACGTGATAATTTCGAAAAGGCACTGGTCATCAATCCGGAGTTTGAACTGGCCAAAAATAATATGGAGAAATTATAACCCTCCATGCAACCCTTGCAGATCCCCACTTGTCTTTGTCGCGGATAATGTAAAGATGAAGTGGTTTCCATTGATCTGCAGGAAGAGCTGATAAATAAATGTAAGGAACACAACCGTAAGGCGCAGTATGAGCTCTACTCGCGCTATTCACGGGCCATGTTCAACACTGCATTCCGTATCACCAATTCGTATGATGATGCGCAGGACGCTATGCAGGAAGCATTTATCAGTGCGTTCAATAAGATCAATACCTTTAAAGGTGATGCCACCTTCGGTGCATGGCTCAAGCGTATCGTGATAAACGCTGCCTTGAATAAGGTAAAAACCGAGTCAAAATTTGTACCGGAAGAATCCCCATCCTTACTATCCGACGACATGCCAGAAAGCACATACGAGGAGCCGGCTTATTCTGTTGAAAACATCAGATCAGCCATGGAAAAGCTCCCCTCCGGCTTTCGAACGGTGCTGAGTTTATACCTTTTCGAAGGGTATGACCATCAGGAGATAGCGGAAATACTTAATATTTCTGTGAGTACAAGTAAAACACAGTATGTGAGAGGTAAACAGAGACTTAAAAACATTCTTTTAGATGGACGAGCTGGAGAAGTTTATTCAGAATAACAGGCAGGCGTTTGACGATAAATCGCCAGCCAGCGATACGTGGTCAGCTATAGAAAGCCACCTGCCCGGCAAAAGAAGACAACCTATGCTGATATGGAAAGCAGCTGCGGCTATATTTCTGGCCACAACCATCGGACTGTTTGCTTATATCATGCAGCTTAACAGCCAGACGGCAGGTGTAGCCTCCCTGGACGAGGAGTTCAGGCAGATGGAATATTTCTATCTGTCCAATATCCGCAACTATCAGGAGACACTTGTTGAATTCGATGTACAGGATGAGAATGAGCTTGTATCGGAAATGGAAATACTCGACTCTGCCTATGGTGCACTTAAGAAGGAATACCTGAGCTCAGGTAATGAAGAGTTGCGGAATGCCATGATCTACAACCTTCAGCTGCGCAAAGACATACTGGAAGAACAGATTGAATTATTAAAAGGTATTAATCAGGATAATAATGAAGACTATAGCATTAATATTTAGCATTTTAGTAGCGCCCATTTACCTTAGGGCAGCTACATCAACAGGGCCGCAGGAGACTCGCGAGGTTACACGCAATATTAAAATCAAGGAATCGACTGAGGTATTGATCAGCAATAAATTCGGTCAGGTAAATATATCAACCTGGGATAAAAATGAATTTGATATTGTGATCGAAATCGAGGTAGATCATCGTTCGGAGCGCAAACGTTCCGAGCTTATGGAGGCCATAAGTATTGAAATCGACGATGATCCGTCCAACGGCGATATTTCTTTTATCACCAACATCGGCAGGAATATGGATGGCGGGGAGTTTCATATTGACTATACTATAAAAATGCCGGCAAAGAACCCCCTTGAAATAAAACTCAAGTTTGGTGAGCTGGTGCTCAGCGACTATGACGGGCCACTGGAGATAGACCAGAGTTTTGGTAAAATGCAGGTAGGAGATCTCGCACATGAAAATGTTGAGATCAAACAATCCTATGGTGGCGGCCAGATAGGAGATGTAAATAATGCTGAACTCAATATATCTTTTGCCAGTGGCTTTTTCGCCGTTGGCAATGCCAATGAACTGGAGATAACCGCTAAATACTCCAAGCTTGAGATCGAGTCAGCAAGCGATGTAGAAATTGATTGCGGCTTTGGTGGCCTTGAAATTGGTGAAGTATCGCGTATTGAAGGAGAAATAAGCTACAGTGGAGTAGAAATAGGAGAGGTGACGGATGCTGCTGAGCTGGAGCTGGCTTTTTCTTCCGGTTTTGAAATCAAAAAAATACGCAAGGGCTTTAAATTAATTGACATTGAGGCAAAATATACCAATGTTGACCTGTATTTCGAGGAAGATGCAGGATATGAAATAGATCTGGAGGTTGGATATGGTGGCTTCAGCTACGATGAAGATGATTTTAACTTTGCAAGCATAAAGGAAGAAAGCAATAGCAAAGAATATACAGGACGTACGGTGGCAGCAGGGAATGGCCGTGTTATTCTCAGTTCACGGTTTGGGGGTCTTAAAATTAAAAACTCCCGATAGGATAAATACAAGGCCATGGTATTTCAGTAGAGGCAGCTTTTAGCTGCCTTTTTTAATATTTATTTCCATATTCGAAACGCTCTTTCGCCGAATCCAGGATCTTTGTCTGATCACATTTAAGTACACGGTAGTCGTTCTTTTCCAGGAAATGATAATCATGCGTTGCCATCAGTACTGCAGTGCCACCATTATTGATTTCACGAAATACTTTAAAAATACCTTCGCTTACATCAGGATCGAGGTTTCCGGTAGGCTCATCCGCCAGCAGCAACACGGGGTCATTCACGAGTGACCTGGCTATCACAACGCGTTGTTGTTCACCACCGGAGAGTTGATGCGGAAACTTACCCGCCACTGAGCCGAGTCCTACGCGCATCAACACTTCTACCAGCTTGGCCTTCATTTTGGCCTTATCCTTCCAGCCGGTAGCACGCATGACGAAGTTAATATTTTCAGCTACGGTGCGGTCCGGGAAAAGCTGAAAATCCTGAAATATTATGCCAAGTTTACGACGCAGGTAGGGCACTTCCCTGTCCTTTATTTTATGTAATTCAAATCCCGTAATATTGACATGGCCTACCCGCAGCGGGAGGTCAGCATATAGCGTTTTCATCAGGCTGGACTTGCCTGATCCTGTCCTGCCAATCAGAAACACAAACTCACCCTTATGGATATCAAGGTTGATATCCTGTAGTACAACGTGATGCTCCTGAAATATATGGGCATCACGTATCTCTACGATGGGTTCTGAGGAAAACACTACAGTTCCAGTTTCATTAGTTTGCCATATGGCATTTGCTCAACGAAGATACGGAATTCATCGTCCTTACCTTCAAGGCCATATTTTTCCAGATTTTTAAATGGTCGCTCCTGCCGGTAGCTGAAATAAGCTACCAGCACATAGTTGTCGTCACGGAGCTGGATGTAATCCGGAATTTTCTTCTTTCCTTTTACTTTTAGTATAAACATAAAAAATGCGGTCAATAGCGACCGCATATTACTATTTTATGAATTACCTTTTTTGTAGTCAGACAGGAATTTTTCTAATCCTATATCCGTAAGTGGATGCTTAAGCAGTCCGGTTATGACATTTAACGGACATGTGACCACATCTGCGCCTACTTCAGCACAACGAATCAGGTGATTTACATGCCGTACAGACGCAGCCAGCACCTCAGTTTCAAAACCGAAATTGTCATAAATATTCACAATCTGGTCTATCAGCTCTATACCATCATGGCCGATATCGTCCAGGCGGCCCATGAACGGGCTTACATAGCTGGCACCCGCCTTAGCAGCAAGTATCGCCTGACCAGGTGAAAATACAAGGGTGCAGTTTGTGCGTATTCCTTCAGAGTAAAACGTGTTGATGGCCTTTACACCATCGCGGATCATAGGCACTTTTACGACGATTTTGTCGTCTATTTTGGCAAGTTCACGTCCTTCCTTAATAATATTGTCATAATCGGTTGCGATAACCTCGGCGCTCACATTATCATCTACAATATCACAAATGTCTTTATAATGTTTTATGATATTGTCATGGCCTGTTATACCCTCTTTCGCCATGAGCGAAGGATTTGTTGTCACACCATCAAGAATACCCAGGGCATGAGCTTCCCTGATCTCATCAAGGTTAGCTGTGTCAATGAAAAACTGCATGATTTATTAGGTTTGGATTTGATTACAATAAAAAAGCAAACTGATATCGCACCGCTACAACCGCCTACCCTTGCTTCCTTCCGGACCTGGGGGATTCAGCAGGAGCTGGTCGTACCAGTTTGCAATGCCAAAATTAAGGTCTTTATTCTAAAGAAAGAAACGACATGCTATTCTTTTTGTTTCTTTCGCCCGTAGAAATACAGGGTATGGCTGATAACCTCATATTCGAAGGTGTCTTCCACCAGTTTTTGTATGGTCTGTATGCGGGGATCGCAAAATTCAAAGATCTCATTTGTGTTAAGGTCGATCAGGTGATCGTGCTGCTTATATCCATGACTGGCCTCGTACAGCGAGAGATTTTTACCAAACTGATGTTTTGTGACAAGGTCACATTCCAGCAGCAGGTCGAGAGTGTTGTATACGGTAGCACGACTTACCCTGTAGTTTTTATTTTTCATATTCAGGTAAAGCGACTCCACGTCAAAATGGCCGGGATTTGCATATATTTCTTCTAATATCGCAAATCTTTCCGGTGTTTTTCTCAGATTTTTATCTTCCAGAAATTCAGTAAATATACCTTTGATTTCATCTAAGTTGCCCTTCATGCAGTATTCTGATAAGCTTAATCAAAGGACAAAATTTGCGATTAAGTAGTTCATTAACAACAATTTTCGAAAATCACGTGCTAAATATCCTGCGAAAATTAATTTTGCATTCCTAAAATGAATATGACGTGATATTATCGGGTAAGGAGATCAAAGCACAATTGGGTAAAACCATTCACATCGATCCATGGAATGAAAAGCAACTTAACCCTAACAGTTATAACCTCAGGCTTTCTGACGATATGCTGGTCTATGATACATTCCCGCTGGATATGAAAAAGCCCAATTCAGCATCTCCGTTGACCATACCGGAAAATGGACTGGTCATGGAGCCTAACCGGTTATATCTAGGACGCACTGTGGAGCATACCACCAGTTCCGCTTATGTTCCTATGCTGGAAGGCCGCAGTTCTATCGGGCGGCTTGGGCTATTTGTGCATGTAACCGCAGGTTTTGGTGACGTCGGTTTTTCAGGTTACTGGACGTTGGAGATGTTCTGCATACATCCCATCCGTATTTATCCTGACATTGAAATATGCCAGATCTATTTTCATAGTATAGATGGGGCATATGAGCTTTATAAATCAAATAAATATCAGCATAATAAAGGTATACAGCCCAGCATGCTGTATAAGGATTTTGAATGATCAGGCGAGACCTTTGGCCACCAGTTGAAATTCAAGTGCGCTGCTTTCCAGAAAACCATCATGGCTGAGGTCGTCGAATATCTCCTCATCAAATGTCATATTCTTCTGAATAACAGGTGGTTCGCCTCCTGAAGGAATGAATATTTCCTCTCCTGTAAAGTGAATGGGGTTTACCTTCACCAAAACGGTGCCGTCTTCGAATACCTTTTTGAAGTATTGATGAACAATCGCTCCGGTTTTCAAGCGTTTACTTTGATATTTTCTTCCACAGGCAATCGTTTTTCCAGCAGGTCAGCCCATGTGAGCATGTAGGAAACCACGTGCTTTTTGTTATTATGCGAGGGATACCTGAAAGCCTCCGGCATATTCCTAAGTACGTCAGGATCTTTCAGTTTTTCGAGGTTTTTGAGGTCTTCCAGGCTCAGACCGGCTTTGAGCAATTCCGATATCAGCAGGTCAAAAGGAAGTCCTGAAGTAGGGCAGAAGTCGCTGACCTGATCGGTCCAGTCACCATGCTTTTCCATGGCATAGGCATGTATTTGCCCTTTTGTAAGGGAGGTGATTTCCTGCGCCAGAAAACCACAGTTGCAGCTGCCCATATGGCCCCATTGATATTTGGCGGAAGCAGCTATCTTCTTTGCCGCATTTCGAATTGATGCTATTAATTGTGGTGAAGCTTTGGCCATAACATATGTTTTTTACAACAACCGCCCGGAAAAGGAAATGGTTCTGCAGCGATTAGTTAAATATTGATGTAAATATAAACCATGTAATATAATGCAGTCAATGCGGCACTGATTAAAATAAACAGCGCCTACCTTTGAACCATTGAATAACAAACGAAAACATTATGACCTTGTTAGCAGACAAACCCAAAGTAACGCTTTTTGCAGTTTTCCTTCATGATATATTAAATATATATCAAGATAAAAAAGACGAGTATAAACCTCTTTTCGATATTGCCAGCAAGGCCGATCTTTCTGATCCATTCAATAAAGTGGATTTCGCGATATACAATGAGATGTGTGACTGGCTGGAAAAAACCTGGGTAAATTCAACCTCATAAAAGCAGGTAGAAAAATTGGTGAGACAGCATTCGAGGCTATGAAAGCTAATAATATGGTGAATAGCTCATCCAAACCTTCAGATGTACTAAAGGCACTAGTAGTTGTTGCAAATGAAATGATCCAGGACCCTGAAAAGAAAGGATGGGAGATCCTGGAAATAAAAGATAAATCCATCATCATGAAAAGAACACAGGATTTCAATAGTAAACTTCAGTTAGGACTCCTGGATGGAATTGTTAGAAAAACAGGCGTGTCAGGTGTAAAGGTCGACTATGTGAAGGAAGTTGAGCTTGGAGCTACTCATGATGAATATTTAATAACATGGCATTAGGTTGAGTGTGAATACATATGGTTGGTGGTTAGGAGCTCGGTTGGCGTAGATGCCGGCCGGGCTTTTTTTATATTCTGATGACAATGGTACGAGAAACCAAATCGTGGATGCCATTCCGGGTAAAAAGGAAGGATAGCTGATCAAATGGTATTAAACGGGAAAATGTGCGGCTGATAATGTGTATGATGCCCGGATCTGATCCGTCGGATGTTACAACTTTAGTACCGGTAAGGAATTTGCCTGCTGTCTTCTTAAAAATCACCTCCATACCGCCATAGTAAAGCACATAGAGTGTTATAAAGCTCATAGACTGATTAAAATTACCGGCCCCGCTATCCTGAAACCAACGCTCGGGCAAAAAGGCAAGCACCACGAAATACAATAGAAAAATAATGCTGCTATCCACTAGAAAATGAACAAAGCGAATACCGGCATTCACCTTCAGCATCTCCAATGTAAATGCCGATAGCAGCTGATTTTCAAGGCTCTCCTTTATCTCAATAAATGAATCTGCTGTGATGCCTCTGGCTCTGACCTCGGCCTCGGCGGCAGCAATAGCGTCGGGAGAATGATCTTCGCGGTTTAGCGTAAGCAGTGCTACCAGCTCCTCCTCTGTTTTTCCCGACATTTCAAAAGCATGGGAAACCGTCATCAGTTATATGCTTTCGGGCCAACTTCGATATCGAATAGCAGGTTCCCTTCACGATCGCTGTAGCTGTAGACCATGGTAACATTGTTGTCTCTGAAAAATGCAAGGCCGGTGTTATTTCTCACATTTTTAATAATTCCGGGGGCAAGACCTTTTTTCAATTGCGCAGGTGAGATCGTGATACTGTCACTGGGATACATGATCAATGTGTAATGATATTTAAAGGCCCGGTTTTCAAGCAATGATGCACTGTCCAGCCGTGTACTCAGGTCTACCATGACAGGACAGTTATCATTGACGTTTTTTGCAGCTGATTTCATGGTTTCAGTATAGCGATATGGTTTTATGGCAAACTGATTTACTATTGTAAGTATGCCCAGCCCTATGAGTATTCCTGCGCTTGCCTTAAATAATATTTTTTTCATCGGTATTTTTTTGACTGCTTAAAGATAGAGTTATTTCTCAGCTGCAACAGTGTAATATTATATTTAAACTAAAGGCAGCCGTTATTTATAGCATACACTTCCTGACTGATGATCTCAATAATGCCGCTGCGTGATATGCTCAAATGAAATTTATCTATCTGAACCGGATCACAGATGCTAACCAATGCAGATGAAAGCACTTCATAGCCGTTTGCGGTTTCCTTGATTCCGCCAATTTCGATGTTTTCAGTATCAAACCCGTATCCGTAGGCATATGCCAGCAATAATGCATCCGAGCGGGTATTGATTTCTCCCACAAAAGTCAGCACATCTTCTGCAGTAGTAACAAGTCCGATGTCATCACTCCGTTGGTATCGGATATAACGGGCGCAATAGCTTGGCAGGCAACCTACAGCAAACCCTGTATTACTTCTTAAGGTATCAAATGCCTGCTCACAAGCTGCTATATCACTTGCATTAGCGCATAATGCTCCCTGTTCAAATAGAGTTAAATTGTCGCCCCATTCGTCTGTATATACCAGCTCCCAATAGTCCACTTCCATTGCCGGAGAAAGATCACTAAACGGAAAACTTTCAGTTATGGCATCGAAACTATCTACGCCATCTTCCGAGCAGCCAGCAAAAATCAAAGGTATGAGTACAATAAAATATCGCATGTGATTCATACTGCAATGATACGTCATTTCACTTGCTCCTGAAAACCACCAATAGATAACTCCATACTACTATTTTTCAGCCTGTAACGGAAAAATGACGGTTTATTGAAAATATTTTTGAATGATGGTTTAAACTGAGTTCCTTTAGGATACTGAAAAAGGCCCTTAATTTTCTGATAATGAAAACATTTCTATTCTCATTCATAACCACGATTCTTCTTTCGGGGTGTATCCTGCAAAGTTTTGACTCAACCGATAATATCGGAGAGTTGGAGGCGAACCTGAAGCAGCTTAACCTTCCGGAAGGCTTCAGGATTGAGGTGTACGGTCAGGTTGAGTTTGCCCGTTCACTGGCAGTTTCGTCAGGGGGCACCCTATTTGTCGGAAATATGGGCACAGACAAAGTGTTTGCGCTTCGCGATACGGATGGTGATTATGTCGCAGATGAAAAATATACAATTGGAGAGGGAATGCGTATGCCAAATGGTGTGGCTTTCAAAGATGGTGACCTATATGTAGCAGAAGTCAGCCGGATCAATAAATTTCATGATATTGAAAATAAGTTGAGTAACCCGCCTGCTGCCGAAACAGTAATTGATACTTATCCTACCGACCGACACCATGGCTGGAAATACATTGCTTTTGGCCCTGACGGCAAACTATATGTGCCGGTAGGAGCTCCCTGCAATATATGCCTTAGCGAAAATGAGATTTACGCCTCCATCACACGGATCAATCCTGACGGAACGGGACGTGAAATATTTGCCCATGGGGTACGAAATACGGTAGGTTTCACCTGGCACCCTGAAAGCGGTGACATGTATTTTACTGATAACGGCCGCGACTGGCTTGGCGATGACAGTCCAAGTTGTGAACTCAATAAAGCCGCACAATCAGGTCAGCACTATGGTTACCCATTCTGCCACGCGGGCACCATTCAAGACCCTGAATTTGACAGTCTGGGTTGCGAACAGTTTGTTGAGCCTTTTCAAAACCTCGGCCCACATGTTGCTCCGCTTGGTATAAAATTTAAGTCAGGGAGTATGTTTCCTGATAAATATGACAATGTCATGTTTATCGCTGAGCATGGTTCATGGAACCGCTCAAAGAAAATCGGATACCGCATCACAATGGTAGGACTGGACGAAAACGGTAACTCCACAGGCTATGAAACATTTATCGACGGCTGGTTGAATGACGAGACCCAGGAGTCCTGGGGCAGACCTGTAGATCTGCTATTCCTGCCTGACGGCAGCATGCTCATATCTGATGATCAGGCAGGAGCCATTTACCGTGTGACATACGAAGGTTAGCTGGGCTATACGCAACATCTGCTGCTGGAATACGCAGATATAAGTATGGTAGACAAAGTTGATTTACTCACAGAAGCATTTATTTCCGAATTTGGCGACCTCTCTGAAGAGAAGCTTAACCGTAAACCTGACGACGATAGCTGGTCAATAGCACAGAACGTTGATCACCTTATTTCGGTAAATTCGTCATATTTTCCTGTTTTTGATGGACTCCAGGAAGGAACCTATAAAGCCCCGTTTTTATCCAGAATGAGTTTTGTGGTTGGTCTTATCGGGAAACAGGTGAAGAAATCCGTTGACCCGTCAAGAAAATCAAAAACGAAAACATTTCCTATTTGGCAGCCGGATGACCGTGTTTTCAGCAAAAAGGAATTATGGGATAGATTCGAAAGGCATCAGAAACAACTGATGGAATATTTCGGCAAGCTGAAGCCACTTGCAGATGAAGGTAAAGTGATAGCTTCTCCAGCGAGTAAGAGCGTTCTTTACCGACTGGATACTGCCTTTGATATCATAGTGTTACACGAAGAGCGTCACCTTGAGCAGGCAAGGGAGACAATGGGAAAAATCTTTTCCTGACAGCTAAAGCTATTCAGAGAAGAACAAATACTGGATAGCAGGATAATCACCGTATCCGTTTTTATATTCAGGCTGTTTCGTAGGCTTCCTTTTCAGAAGCAATAATGATGGCGAGTAAAATAATATTGACGACAATGCCACCGATAGCAGCCACTCCGGCCGAAAGTGAAAACAGATTACCTTCCTGCGATAGTACCACAGCTTTTACAATACTGAATACCATACTTAAAATCAATGCAGCATAGGCTAGCCTTATCGATATTCGCCTACGTATCAGAAGAAAAGCGCCGCCCATCATATAGAAAAGCGAAATAAAAACACCGATATAACCAAATCTCACGATCCATTTCATCGTATAATCGCTTACATCGAACATATTACGCATCATATTCAGCGGAAACTCATCGATTTCCTCTTCCGATGTTTCAATTTCCCTTTCGATTTCGTCAAATACATCTTCCTGCATATCAAAAACCATTGGTGTAAATACTGTACTCATATAATTAAGAGCACTGCATCCGCCGAAGAGAAGCATTATCGATCCGATAATAATGGCCCATGTAGGTGTTTTCATAGCTGATGTTGATTAGCAGGTAATCATTCTGTCTTTTGCCAGTAATTTATATGCATTTTAGATAATGTTATTAAAGCACCTGCAATAATAAAGTATAACAACAGATATTCACGCTGAAAGAAAGAGGAGGTGAACAAATCCGTCATTGACAAAACCAAAAGCAGTATTCCGGTGATACCTGCTAAAGTAAACAGGATAAGCTGTCGCTGGGTTGGGTTTTGAAACGCGTTATTTTTCATACCACAGATTTATTGTTACTCGGGCCTGTTATACGGATGGCCCATCATACTAATTTCCCTTCTGGTAAGCGAATGTACCTTTAGCCATCTATACACAAAACAGTAACCGGTTACCGCTAAGTAAATGGGAATAACCGCAATCATGGTGATCAGTATACCCCAGCTATTGCCCTCACTGCCTTTAAAAATGGCGATACCTAAAAATAATAAAAATAATCCGGCTGTGAAACGCAGTGCCCGGTCCGCTTTTCCCATGTTGATCATTTCAGACAGTTTTTGGTTAATACAAAACTAAAAATAATCTAATTAATAATAATCCAACTAACTCAGGAATATCGCTTTTTTTTGGTAAAATCGATCTCAGTATTCAGTTGTCTACTTTGCTTGTATAGAAATAATTCAATATAATTGTGAGAATTATGTAAAGTTTAATTTCAATAGATATGGGAAAAGGAGACAGAAAAACCAAAAAGGGTAAAATAGCCAGAGGTTCATTTGGAGTAAGCCGTCCCCGAGTAATAAAGGGTCATGTTGTACCGGAGGAGCCAAAGGCGGAAAAACCCAAACAAAAAAAAGCACCAGCAAAAAAGGGTAAAAGCACAAAAGAAGAAAATGCATAAAATTATTGGGTGATTAGTTTCACTTTTTTACTTTTGAGGCAATGAAAAGAAATAACAACATAGCTAAATTCTGGTGGTGGTATGTCACTTCTTGACTGACGTCCGACAGAATACCTATGTAATCATATAGAAGAGCTTGTCAGACGTCTGACAAGCTTTTTTTATGCCAAAAGGATATGAAAAAAATTAATGTAAGCACAAAACACAGCACCCTGATAGCGGATACGGTGACGCCTGTAAGTGTGTACCTAAAGCTCAGAGACCGGTTTGCAGGTACGATCCTGCTGGAAAGTTCCGACTATCATGGCAATGAAAACAGCTTTAGTTATATATGCTTTCAGCCGGTAGCTGAATTTAAGGCAACAGGAAAACAATTATCTGTACATCTGCCGGGGCAATCTTCAGCTAAAGAAACCCTGGAAGCACACACCATTCATGACAGGCTCAAGAGCTTTGCGCAAAGCTTCAACAACCAGGACAATACCCGATATAAGTTTATCACCAATGGCATCTTTGGCTACATGGGATACCCTGCTGTGCAGTATTTTGAGCAGATCGAGCTGAATAAAAATCCAAGAGCGCTGGATATTCCGGACATACTATACCGGGTTTATGGTTTTGTGCTATGTTTTGATCATTTTAAAAATGAGGTACATATTTTTCAGCATGAATACAATGACGAGCCTTCACAAACCTCTATTGACGAAATCATCGACCTTATACACAATAAGAATTTTCCTACCTACACATTTGAACCGGCAAAGGATGAGTCGACTAATTTCACTGATGCTGAATTTATGGAAATTGTAGAAAAAGGCATCGGGCATTGTCAGCGCGGCGATGTGTTTCAGATTGTGCTTTCCAGAAGGTTTCAGCAGTCATTTAAAGGGGACGAGTTTAATGTTTACCGTGCATTACGCTCAATCAACCCATCTCCCTATCTTTTCTATTTTGATTATGGAAACTTCAAGATTTTTGGTTCCAGTCCGGAGGCACAGCTGGTCATTCAGGGTCGTAAAGCCAGTATATTCCCTATTGCAGGTACCTTCAGAAGAACCGGAAATGATGCCGCTGATGCCGGCCTTGCCGCCAAGCTGGCGGATGATATAAAGGAAAACTCAGAGCATGTGATGCTCGTCGACCTGGCTCGGAACGACCTTAGCCGATACAGTGATGGTGTGAAGGTGGAAACTTTCAAGGAAGTGCAGTTCTTTTCACATGTAATCCATCTGGTGTCAAAGGTGACAGGTGAATTGCAGGAGGACGCAGCATCGCTGGACATTGTGGGGTCCACTTTTCCAGCGGGTACCTTGAGCGGAGCACCAAAATACAAAGCTATGGAGCTGATAGATACCTATGAAAATACACAGCGTGGATACTATGGTGGAGCTATAGGTTTTCTCGGCTTCAATGGCGACTTCAATCATGCCATTATGATACGATCATTTCTGAGCCAGCACAATCAGCTTACTTACCAGGCAGGTGCAGGTGTGGTGGCAAAATCAAATCCGGAAAATGAGAAGCAGGAAGTGAATAATAAACTGGAAGCATTAAGAAAAGCCATATCGATGGCAGGGGAGATTAACAGGTGATGAAAATACTGGTGCTAGACAACTACGATTCATTTACCTATAACCTGGTTCACATCATACGGGAGCTGGGGTATGGTAGTCAGATGGAAATATACAGAAACGATCAGATTGGTGTATCGGAAGCAGGTCATTTTGATAAGATTCTGCTTTCGCCGGGGCCGGGAATTCCGGATGAAGCAGGAAATATGAAAAATATTATAACGGAACATATGTATACCCACGATTTTCTCGGTGTTTGCCTTGGCCATCAGGCCATTGCCGAATGTACAGGAGGCATATTGTACAACCTGGATGAAGTACTTCATGGAATCAATAAAAAACTGACGGTTGTAGAGAACGACCTGTTATTCCATAATGTGCCTCAGCATTTTTCCGTTTGCCGTTACCATTCATGGGCAGTAAGACCTGATAGCTTTGGTATTGAGATGATGGTGACATCAGTAGATGAAGAAGGTGTAATCATGTCGATGAGGCACAAAGAGCTAAAACTCAGAGGTGTGCAGTTTCACCCCGAATCGGTAATGACGGAATATGGAAAACAAATGATCAGGAACTGGCTTGAATTATGAAACAAATATTAAACGATCTTTTTGATTATAAGACATTAAGCGGCGAAGAGGCATACCGAATGTTGAGCCGGATAGCAGGAGGAGAATTTAACCCTTCCCAGACAGCGGCCTTCCTAACGGTATTTAATATGCGTAGTGTGACAGTTGAGGAGCTGGAAGGCTTTCGCAAGGCTATGCTTGACCTTTGTATGGCTGTTGACCTGTCGGCATATGACCCTATTGATCTGTGCGGTACCGGAGGTGACGGCAAAAATACATTTAACATTTCTACACTGGCCTCTTTTATCGTAGCAGGTGCAGGACAGGCTGTTGCCAAACATGGTAATAACGGTGTTTCTTCGGTATGCGGCTCCAGTAACCTGCTGGCTTATTTTGGCTACGAATTCACCAACGACACCGATAAGATCAAAAAAAGCATGGAGGACACTAATCTTTGCTTCCTTCATGCCCCGCTGTTTCATCCTGCCATGAAGAACGTAGCACCCATACGGAAGGAACTGGGAGTAAAGACCTTTTTTAACATGCTGGGGCCAATGGTCAATCCGGCTTTTCCAAAAAAGCAGCTGGTGGGGGTTTTCAGTCTTGAGCTGGCACGTCTTTACGGGTATCTGTATCAAAAGGAAAGCGATTCATTTATGATCGTACACGCCCTCGACGGATATGATGAAGTATCACTGACAGGAGATTTTAAGATAATCGGTCAAAAGGAAGAACGTATCATGAGCCCGCATGAGTTGGGATTGGCGCAGGTATCACCTGAGGATATTCATGGTGGCAATACCATTGAAGAGGCCGTACGTATTTTTACGGACATATTGGAAGGAAGGGGTACAACTGCGCAGCAGCACGTGGTGTTGGCAAATGCCGGACTTGCACTTTTCGCTGCAGGAAAAGCAGCGACTAAAGAAGAAGCAGTACTGATGGCAAAAGAATCACTCGAATCAGGCAGGGCTTTAAATGTATTTAAAAAACTTATAGAAAACGGATGAGAAATATACTACAGGAAATCGCAGCGCATAAACGTAAAGAAGTAGACGAACGAAAGGAGTTATATCCGGTAAAGCTGCTTGAAAAATCCATTTACTTTCCGACTACTCCTGTGTCATTAAAAAAATACATTACACGAGAGGATAAGTCTGGCGTAATAGCTGAATTTAAAAGAAAAAGCCCTTCCAAAGGCATGATCAATCCCTATGCGTCGGTTGAAGAAACCACTATCGGCTATATGATGGCCAATGCCAGTGCGCTCTCAGTGCTAACCGATAAAGCCTACTTCGGAGGTAGCGATGAAGATCTCACTACAGCGCGGAAATTCAATTTTTGCCCGATATTGAGAAAGGACTTTGTGCTGGACCCATATCAGGTGGTAGAGGCCAAATCTATTGGAGCCGATGCTGTGCTTTTGATCGCCGCCCTGCTCGATAAGCACCAGATAGACGAATTGGGTAGTATGGCACAGTCTCTGGGGATGGAAGTGTTGCTGGAAGTGCATAATGAAGATGAACTTAATCAGTCATCCTTAAAATCGATAGACCTGGTAGGCGTCAATAACCGGGACCTGGCAACATTTGATGTTGACATTAATATCAGTAAATCCCTTGCAGCCCGTATTCCCGATGAGTTTGTAAAGGTAACCGAAAGTGGTATCAGTGATATACAGGTAATGGCCCAGCTACGTCAGCATGGATATGAAGGGTTTTTGATTGGCGAACATTTCATGAAGCATAGTCTGCCCCATCGCGCTGCAATGAAATTTATTGGTGAATATATGAGTTTAATAAAGTCATGAAGCCATTTCTTAAAGTATGTGGAATGAAAGACCGGGACAATATATCTGCATTGATCCGGGATGTGGAGCCACAATATATAGGATTCATATTTTACCCTGATTCACCCCGCTATGTTGGAGATCTGGATGTGTCATTTGCCAACCTGCTGGACGTGAAAAAGGTAGGCGTATTCGTAGATGCCGATCCAGTGGATATCAGGAAGGCCATAGATCATTATGACCTGGATGTGATACAGTTACATGGTGATGAATCTGTGGATTATATTTTGGATCTCCCGGATACGGTTCAGGTATGGAAGGTGATTCGCATAGGGAATGCTATAGACTGGGATGCCATCAGGCCTTACGAGGATGTTGCAGATGCCATTTTATTTGATACCAAAGGTCATCAATACGGTGGCAATGGAGTGTCTTTTGACTGGAAGCTGCTTGAGGGATATCCGCTGGCAATACCCATGATCCTGAGTGGAGGCATTGATATGGATGTATTTGATCAATTAGATACCCTGAAGAGGCTTCCTATTGCCGGTATCGATATCAACTCCCGTTTTGAGTCTGCGCCGGGGATCAAGGATATTCGTAAAATTTCAACATTTAAAAATACCTTAAAGCAAAAAGCTTATGAACTATCAAGTGAATGAAAAAGGATATTACGGCCAGTTTGGAGGTGCCTTTATCCCCGAAATGCTGTTTCCTAATATTGACGAACTCCGTCAAAACTATTTGAAAATCATAGAAGAGGAGTCTTTTCAGAAGGAATTCAGGTACCTGCTCAGAGATTTTGTGGGTCGACCTACACCTCTTTACCTCGCAGAGCGCCTATCCGAGCGATATGGTGCCCAGGTGTACCTGAAGCGTGAAGACTTATGTCATACAGGTGCTCATAAAGTGAATAATACGGTAGGACAAATATTACTCGCCAAACGCCTGGGCAAGCCCAAGATCATTGCAGAAACAGGTGCCGGCCAGCATGGAGTAGCCACGGCTACGGTTTGTGCACTTGCCGGACTGGAATGCATCATTTACATGGGCGAACTTGATATGCAGCGACAACGGCCAAATGTAGAACGCATGCGTATTCTTGGTGCGGAGGTTCGTCCGGCTAAAAGCGGAAGTAAAACATTGAAGGATGCTACCAATGAAGCAATGCGACATTGGATCAATCATCCTGAAGAAACACATTATATCATTGGCTCCGTAGTCGGTCCGCATCCTTATCCCGATATGGTGGCCAGGTTGCAGGCCGTCATATCCGAAGAGATGAAGTGGCAACTCCGGGAAAAGACAGGGAATGAAAACCCCGATTATATTATTGCCTGTGTTGGTGGCGGCAGCAACGCAGCAGGGTCATATTACCATTACCTTAATGAGGAGAATGTCAGGCTGATCGCTGTTGAAGCAGGAGGCATGGGAGTTGACTCAGGAAAAACAGCGGCTACAACTGCATTGGGTAGGCCAGGCATCCTTCATGGCAGCCGTACGCTGCTGATGCAAGACCATGATGGTCAGGTAACAGAACCTCATTCGATTTCTGCCGGGCTTGATTATCCCGGCATCGGGCCGTTTCATGCTCATTTATTCGACAGCGGAAGGGCACAATTTATTTCTATCACAGACGATGAGGCCATGCATGCAGGTATTGAATTAAGTCGCACCGAGGGTATTATTCCGGCAATTGAAACAAGCCATGCAATTGCCGCGCTCAAGCATCTTCCGTTGCAATCATCTGATGTGGTGGTCATTAACCTCTCCGGCAGAGGAGATAAAGATCTGGAGACATACATTAAATGGGGTAATTACTAATGTCTGAGATAAATAATAGAATCGATACTTTATTCCGGGAAAAGAAAGCAGATATACTTTCCGTTTTCTTTACAGCAGGGTATCCCGGACTTGAGGATACAGTGCCTGTCATTAATGAACTGGTACGTGAAGGAGTGGACCTGATCGAAATCGGCATTCCCTTTTCTGATCCTTTGGCCGATGGACCGGTAATACAGGACAGCAGCCTCAGGGCCATCCGCAATGGTATGAATATCAGGAAGCTATTTGACCAGATTCGGGACATCCGGACGGAGGTAAATATTCCACTGGTGCTTATGGGCTATCTCAATCCCGTATATCAATATGGGGTAGAAAACTTTTGCCGTCAGGCTCATGCATGCGGAATTGACGGTGTGATCCTTCCCGACCTGCCGATCTATGAATTTGCAGAACATTACAAGTCTGTTTTTGAAGAGTATAACCTTCATAATATTTTCCTAATCTCTCCTCAGACTCCGGAAGAGCGTATCCGGATGATAGATCAGGAAACTCATGGATTTATATACATGGTCTCATCCTCCAGTATCACCGGTGCAAAAAATGATATTTCAGACACTCAGGTGCAATATTTTGAGCGTATTAAGGCCATGAATTTGTCGAACCCGGCACTTATAGGATTTGGAATTTCCAACAAAGAAACATACCAGCGGGCCTGCCGGTATGCCCATGGCGCCATCATCGGCTCTGCTTTTATTAAAGCCATTTCTGAAGGCGATCTGGATACATCTATACAACAGTTTATAAACACAATACGATCATGATCATCACCCTATCAAGAGACATAAATGAAATACAAAAGGTTAAGCTTTTCAATAAGCTATCGGCCCTGAAATACAAAGCCACTGAGGTAAAAACACAATACGGCGACTATATCATCGGGACCGGCAAGAACGCTTTCGACATCAGGGAAATCGGGCATATGGAAGGCATAGCCGACATCTATCAGGTTTCTGATGATTATAAACTTGTGTCCCGCAAATGGAAAGCTTCACGTACCACTATAGACCTGGGGGATGGTGTTTCGGTGCAGGATGGTGGCCTTGCCATAATTGCCGGTCCGTGCAGTATCGAAAATGAAGAGCAGGTGCGCACGGTTGTGGCTCATCTGAAGGAAAACGGTGTAACAATGATGCGTGGTGGTGCCTTTAAACCACGGAGCTCCCCGTATTCATTCCGTGGTTTGGGGTTGGACGGATTGAATATGTGGCATAAAATCGCATCTGAAGCTGGTATTAAAATCGTAACTGAGGTGATGCAGGTAAGTCAGGTGGAGGAGATGTACGATTATGTGGATGTGTATCAGGTGGGTGCACGCAATACTCAAAATTTTAATCTGCTTGACGAGCTGGGTAAGGTCGATAAGGCTGTTTTGATAAAAAGAGGTATTTCAGGTACTATTGATGAATTATTATATTCTGCTGAATATGTATTTGCCGGTGGCAATGAAAAACTGATCCTCTGCGAGCGGGGCATTCGCACCTATGAAAAAGCGAGCCGCAATACCATGGACCTCAATGCCATCCCCATATTGAAAGAAAAAACGCATCTTCCGGTTGTGGCAGATCCTTCACATGGTATCGGTATTAGAAAATTCGTCGAACCTATCGCACTGGCGTCCATTATGGCGGGAGCTGACGGAGTAATTTATGAAACCCATGCTGTACCAGAAAAAGCATTTTCTGATGGCCAGCAGACCCTCAACTTTAATGAGTCTGGCGAGCTGATCCGTAAAATGCGGAAAGTTTTTGAAACCAAGGCAGGACTTTGATCAGCGCCTTCGAATAAGACCTGAAGGATAGCTTACTATGCTCTCTGCGCCGGTCTCCGGATCAACTGCTGATACGCCAAAGAGGTAGTTGTCGATGACTATCCCTTCAAGTGTGAACTCATCAACGTTTCCGACGATACGTGCATGTTGCCATTGTGGGGCTGTCGTCTCTCGCCAGTATACCTTATACAGGATATCATCCTGCTTTTCCCATGCCAGTGTTGTGGATGGGGCTACCGCTCCTCCAATTCGGACCTCTGTCGGTGCGGGGGGTGCCCAAGCCAATAAGGCTAAATTAATGGCATTTACTGCAGTAAGCTCAGCGCAGTAATCAAAATCTACACCCTCAATTACATCACCATACGCGATGCCATCCTCCTCGCGGATATCCTGGTGTTGCCGGTTGTAGTTTTCATGTGCTTCCATGATGCGTACACCGGCGAAGCCTGCATCATTGAAAGGTCGATGGTGACCACCCCTGCCAAAGCGATCCAGCCGATATATCATCATTGGGTTTAGGTGAGGCATATATTTTTCAGTGGTATAGTGTATGTAGCGGGCTAGCTGTCGTGAAATTCCATCCACTTCGCCACCGTAGAACCTTCTTAATTGCCGTGTTCGCTCATCCTCGTTGGGAGGCGTTGGCTCTGAGAATATCCTGAAACTGCGGTTGTCAATAACGCCATCTACACCTTCGATATTCCCGATCATGTCGTTATTCATCACGCCGATAATCTCCCATCCTTCTTCCCGGGCTTTTGCAGCAAGGTGCTGTCCGCCAAACAACCCCTGTTCCTCACCTGAAAGGCCTGCAAGCAGGATGGAGTTGGCGAATTTATACTTACTCAGAACCCTTGCAGCCTCCAGAGCTCCCGCCATACCGGTGGCATTATCATTTGCTCCGGGAGCATCTATTGTGTAGTCATTGACATCACTTGCACGGCTGTCTATATCCCCCGACATGATTACATACCTGTTTGGGTAATCTGTCCCCCGAATAACAGCATAAATGTTGACTATATAAGTGTCTTTGGTGATCCTTGAGCTTTCATCCGTTGTCACCAGAGTGCGTTGCTCGTATATCTCCAGACAGCCACCGCATGCATCCGAAATTGCCTGAAATTCAGCTTTGATCCATCTTCTGGCAGCACCGATACCCCGGTTATCTGATACGGTATCGCTCATGGTATGGCGGGTGCCGAAGTCAGCAAGCGTGCGGATGTCCTTTTCGAGGCGTTCAGCAGATACATCATCAATAATATCATAAATAGTGGCATCAGTCTGAGTATGTTGCTGTGCCATCACCATATAAGGCAGGCAGAGAAGTATGATTATATATTTCATGATGCTGAAATTTTTTACGTAAATGCAGTAATAAATAAAAACACTGGCAGAAAAGTCAAAATGTTGACAGCCTGCTGATCCACTACACGTTGGCTACTTCATTAACCAGCTTTGAAATGCTTTGCTTCGCATCGCCAAAAAGCATTCTGGTTTTTTCACCAAAGAAAAGCGGATTTTCAATACCTGCATACCCTTTATTCATACTGCGCTTCATTACGATCACCTGTTTGGCATTTTCCACTTCAATGATCGGCATACCGTAAATAGGGCTGCCCGGATCAGAATTGGCTGCCGGGTTCACTACATCATTGGCTCCGATCACCAATACAATATCTGTAGTAGGTAATTCTTTATTGGCCTGATCCATCTCCAGCAGGTTGGGGTAGGGCACGTCGGCCTCGGCCAGAAGTACATTCATATGGCCGGGCATTCTTCCGGCAACAGGGTGGATCGCGTATTTTACTTCTACTCCTTCCTGTTCCAGCAACTGTTCCAGTTCATGGATAGTATGTTGTGCCTGTGCCACTGCAAGACCATAGCCCGGTACCACCAATACCTTCTGAGCATATTTCAGGGAGATGGCCGTATCGGTCAGGGTAGCTTCCTTTACTACCTGCTCTCCCTGAGCAGCAGCAGCACCGGATGAGCCTCCGAATCCACCGATAATGACATTGAACAGCGACCTGTTCATTGCCTCACACATCAATACAGTCAATATCGTTCCTGATGCACCAACCAGAATACCACCCACAATCATGACCATATTACCGTAAATAATGCCCGCCAGTGCAGCACCAATACCTGTAAAGGAGTTGAGCAACGATATTACCACCGGCATGTCACCACCGCCGATAGGGCTTACAAAGGTAAAACCATA
>CAZEQJ010000010.1:0-119519 GCA_964514385.1 uncultured Cytophagales bacterium | reverse complement strand
GAGCCTGTCTCAGTGTCCGACCACGGTATGGACTTCGAAGATAATGCTCCTCGAGCGTCCCGAGAATTAATGTCGGGATGTATTGAGAAGAGCAGTTATACGTAACTTCTTGTTCGAAAAGTTACGTAACTTTTCTCTTTCAGATAGATCTCTTTGCTGATGTGATTATGCATCATCCAGGAAGGTGCTGAATACTTATGGCCGTCATAACCTGTCCTTTTCTCCTAAACTTAGTAACCGGTAACGCCAGGGAGCCACATACTTATTGAAGGAAATATAATCACAAGAATTAAGACTATAAGCATTGCCAGATATAGAGGTAGCATTGGTCTTAATACCTTTTGAAATGGAATGTTTGCTACACTGGCTCCAACAAACAAGAGGTTTCCCACAGGTGGTGTACAAAGGCCTATGCATAGGTTTAATACCATTATAATACCAAAATGTATGGGGTTGATACCGAATGACTCTACTACCGGTAAAAATATGGGGGTAAATATCAGAACGGCTGGTGTTATATCCATAAAAATACCAACTAACAACAGCAGCACATTTATTAATATCAGTACCACAATGGGATTTTCAGTAATTGATAAAAGCCAATCGGATATAGATTGCGGAAGATCACCGTAACTCATCACCCAACTCATTGCCGACGATGTGGCTACGAGCAACAGTACAATGGCTGTTGTTACACTGCTTTGTATCAAGATTGATTTCAGTTTTTCAATCGATAACTCCTTATAAATAATGGATAAAATGATGGTATACAACACCGCAATTGCGCTTGCCTCCGTAGCAGTGAAATAACCCAGAACAATACCACCAATTACAACCACCAATAATAAAAGGCTTGGGAAGGCACCCAGGAATGTCCTCAGGATCAAAGTACCTGACCAACCTTCCCCCCTTGGGTATCCTTTTTTCACAGCATAAAAATAGCTTACTATCATTATGGCAAGACTTGTTAACAATCCGGGGATATAACCAGCAACAAATAGTGCACCGATGGAGAGTCCACCTGCTGCTAACGAATACACAATAAGTACATTGCTTGGTGGAATAAGCAAACCTGAAGTAGCGGATGTGACGTTGGCGGCTGTGGTAAAGCCTTTGTCGTAACCTTCTTTTTCCATTTTACCCGATAATATTGATCCAATGGCAGAAGCAGCAGCGGCTGCTGAACCTGAAATTGCACCAAACAATGTGCAGGCGATGATATTAACAAAGACTAAACCTCCCCTTACCGGTCCTACTAATGCCTTGGCAAATGCAATTAGCCTCGCTGCAATACCTCCACTATTCATTATCTGGCCTGCAAGTATAAAGAACGGTATGGCCAATAATGTAAAACTATCCAGCCCATTGATCATCCGTTGAGCAATGGTAGTTGCTGTTGGCACAAACAGCACATCTACTGTCAAAGTAAATAAGGCTGATAAAGTAAGGCTGACTGTAATGGGAACGCCCAGAGCTAATAAAGTTATAAATGATATAATTAATATCGCAATCTCTAGCAGGCTCATGGACGATTTCTTAATATTTCTATGATACTTAACGCATTGTAGATCAGGATGAGAACCCCGCTTACAGGCAAGGCAAGATAAACCCATCCCTTTGGAAATTGCATGACTGAGGAAACCTGCCCAAGCTTGAAAGTAATAAAGACAAACCTTGAGCCGCCAATTACCAGCACAATCAGGGCAAATAATACGATCATAAACTCAATGATGATTTCAAGTTTCCACCGGTTATGCTGTTTTATTGTGCCTATAAGTGCATCAATAGCGATATGTTTTTTTAAGCCAAAGGCATAGGCAGATCCAAATAACGCCACCCACATCATCCCATAGATGGTGAGCTCTTCTGTAAAAGGAACATTGAGGTTTATTACCCTGGCAAATACCTGTAATAATGCACTTAAGACCATTATTGTCATTAAAATGACTAACAAATTGGTTAGTATGCCATCCAGAATCTTACGCATCCGCTTTTTGTATTTTCTCAATCAGTTCACGCAGTTCCTCTTGTTTCTTTAGGTCTTCTATGATTGATTTTGTCTGGTTCTGGAATGCCTCCACATCAGGTTCTATAATTTCAACTCCGGCTTCTTTCACAGCCTGCAGACTTTCTTCTTCAGACTCCTTCCAAAATTTTCGCTGAATTGTGACCGACTCCATCGCCGCTTCGGCTATCCACCTTTGCTCCTCTTCACTTAGTCTGTCCCAAATGACTGTGCTTATAACCAACACATCAGGAATTGAAGTATGTTTATTAAGTGAATAGTATTTACAGGTTTCATAATGTCTTGATAAGTGAAACGACGGGGGATTATTTTCAGCACCATCCACAACGCCCTGCTGTAAAGCTGTATAAAGTTCCCCCCAGGCGATGGGTACCGGGCTCCCCCCCAACTCACTAATCATTTTATTCGCGGTAATACTTTTCATTACACGAATTTTTAATCCTTCTACGTCTTCAGGTGTTCTGATGGGTTTTTTTGTGGTATAGAAGCTTCTGCTACCTGCATCATAAAAGCATAATCCCTTGAGCCAGTAATCCTGACCAGAGTCAAGAATCGTTTGTCCTATGGGGCCATCCTGCACGTTATTTCTATGCTGTTCATCGTTAAAAATGTATGGAATACTCAGTACTTTATACTGAGGCGCAAAGCTTTCCATTACAGCCGCAGACACCTTGGTGATGCCTAAACTACCTATTTGAAGTAACTCCAGACATTGATTTTCAGAACCCAATTGGCCATTAGGGTATATCCGTATGGTTAGTGCACCACCGGACTTCTCCTTTACCCTATTGGCAAAATCAACCATTCCTTTATGCACAGCATGGTCCTCGGTCAGACTATGTGCCAGTTTGATCTCTTTGGAGCTTCCGGATTCATTGCAGGAGCCCAGGATAAAAACGGTGATCAAAAGGATAGCAGGCAGCTTCATCGTTGTCTTATTTCATTTATCAGGTCCAGCGTCTCTTTAATTTTATCAGTAAGAATATCAATATTTTCAGCTTTTATTAGTTCCTTAGTAAACAGTTGCGACCCCATGCCAACACAATGAACACCGGCATCAAACCATGCCTTAAGGTTTTCCTCTTCCGGCTTTACGCCACCAGTTGGCATAATGCTTGTCCATGGACAAGGGCCTAACACGGCTTTTACAAATGCTGGACCTCCCACTGATGAGCCCGGGAATATTTTTACCACTTCTGCGCCCAACTCCTCGGCCTGCGAGATTTCGGATAATGTTCCACATCCAGGTGACCACAATACCTTTCTCCTGTTACATACTTTGGCCATGTCCGGATTCAAAACAGGTGAGACAATAAAATCCGCTCCAAGCTGAAGATATAATGAGGCTGTTCCTGCATCTACTACCGAACCAACGCCCAGCATCAAACCATCCAGGTCCTTGTGTGCATATTTTGCCAACTCACCAAACGTCTCATGGGCGAAATCTCCTCTGTTGGTAAACTCAAAGGCCTTGACTCCTGCAGCATGACAGGCTTTTAATGTACGTTTACAGGTTTCAAAATCAGCATGGTAGAAAACAGGCACCATTCCCGTTGCCTTCATTGCCAATGCTACCTCAATTCTAGAATATTTTGCCATAATTGAATATTATCTTGCGACCCTTCCGGATGCGTCTCCGCTCATTAATTTCTCTACTTCGTCTACTGTTACCAGGTTCGCATCACCTTTGATGGTATGTTTTAATGCGGATGCTGCAACGGCAAAATCCAATGCTTTCTGATCATCATTGGGGTAGGTTAACAACCCATAGATCAACCCTCCCATGAAGGAGTCCCCGCCTCCTACTCTATCTACAATATCAGTAATCTGATAGGTGCGGGTATCAAGCAGATGCTTACCATCATACATTACACCTGCCCATGTATTATGCGATGCGCTTATTGAACCTCTTAGCGTGGTGATTACTTTTTTTGCCTTGGGAAATTTTTTCATCATCTGCTCGCAAACCGAGCGGAAAGCCTCTGCCTTCACTTCATGGCCATGTTTGGTCACATCAAGTCCTTCTGGCTTAATCCCAAAATGCATCTCAGCATCCTCCTCATTACCTAAAATGATATCACAACGGTGGGTCAGCTCTGTCATAATCGCTTCTCTGTCACCACCATATTTCCATAGTTTCTTTCTGTAGTTCAGGTCGGTCGAAATGGTGATACCTTTTTCACTGGCAACCTTTACTGCCTCAAGACAGGCATCTGCTGCACCCTGGGATATTGCCGGTGTGATACCTGTCCAGTGAAACCACTGAGCATCTTCAAAGACCTTATGCCAGTCCACCATGCCTTTTTCTATCTGAGCAATGGCAGAATGCGCCCTGTCATAAACCACTTTACTTCCTCTGGCTACTGCACCTGTTTCGAGAAAATATATACCCAGCCTGTCGCCACCAAAAATAATATCACCGGTATCGACACCTCTTTTGCGCATTTCCATTAAAGCACAATGCCCCAGGTCGTTGTCAGGAAGGCGTGTTACAAATGAAACAGGTATGCCATAATTGGCCAGTGATACTGCTACATTTGATTCTCCTCCTCCATACACAACATCAAATGATGATGCCTGCGAGAACCTTAAAAATCCGGGAGGTGATAACCTCAACATGATCTCTCCAAACGTTACTACTTTTTTCATATCTATTACTTAAGCTAAGAATGATTTTTTGCCAAATATAATCAGATAACTTCCATGAATTTGCCTTTTTTTATGTGGTCAGAAATTGATTTTTCACACTATATCATTGCACTTGAAAATTGTTCTTTCCAAAAACTGCCGGCAATGAAATGGAAAAAGAATTCATTCACAGATTATCATTTCTCAAGTGAAAATGTAATCGAATAATAAATTTTATCTTCCCATCCATCCACCATCAACTGTAATTATACTTCCGTTCATATAATTAGAGGCATCCGATGCAAGAAACACAGCGGGTCCCTTAAAATCATCCGGAAGGCCCCATCTTCCCTGAGGTATTCGTGATAATATTGCGCTACTCCTTTCTTCGTTATCTCTTAGTGCCTGTGTATTATCAGTTGCGATATATCCAGGTGCAATTGCATTAACATTGATGCCCTTTGATGCCCATTCGTTTGATAATGCCATGGTCAGTTGACCGATAGCCCCCTTGCTTGCTGCATATCCGGGCACTGTTATTCCACCTTGGAAAGTGAGGAGAGATGCTGTAAATATTATCTTGCCAGAACCTTGTGCGATCATTTTCCTCCCAATTTCTCTGGAAAGAATAAACTGGGCATTAAGATTAACTTCAATAACCGTATCCCAATATTCATCCGGGTGCTCAGCTGCAGGCTTTCTTAATATCGTACCCGCATTATTGACCAGAATATCTATTTTTTCATCCGCTATTTCAGCAATAAAGCTCTTTAATGAATCTCTTTTGGAAAAGTCGCATTGATATGCTGTGAATTTTCGGCCCAAACTTTCAACAGATTTCGCAACATCACTTCCAGATTTTTCAAGTGAAGCTGATACTCCTATTATATCTGCCCCGGCTTCTGCTAATCCTTCTGCTATTGCTTTTCCGATACCCCTCTTACATCCTGTAACAAGAGCTGTTTTACCTTTCAGTTCAAATTGCTCAAGTATCATTTTAATTCATTTAAAATTACACCATCCATGTCGGTAAAGGCCTTATTTTCTCCTGCCATACCCCATATAAATGAATATGCCGCTGTACCGGCACCTGAATGTATTGACCATTCAGGGGAAATTACGGCCTGCTTATTTCTGACTGCGATATGTCTGGTTTCCTTTGGATCACCCATAAAATGCATTACTAACTGATCTTCAGGTAAATCGAAGTAAAAATAAACTTCCATTCTACGATAATGGGTGTGTGGCGGAAAGGTATTCCATATACTTCCTGTCAGCAACTCAGTAAATCCCATTACCAACTGACAACTCTGAATACCTGTTTCATGAATGTATTGATAAATGATGCGCTCATTACAATTATCCTTTGAGCCTAATTCAACTTTATTAGCATCGCTCAATGATGCTTTTGTAGTTGGATAGGATGTATGGGCCGGTGAAGAGTTTATGTAGAATTCAGCCGGTGAGTTAGCATTATCCGATGCAAAGGACACCTTTTTGACACCTTTACCAATATAAATAGATTCTTTTGATGCCAGAGTATATGCCTCTCCGTCTGCAGTAACAGTGCCCGATCCACCTACATTTATTACACCCAGTTCGCGCCGCTCAAGAAAATAGCCGGACTTGGTTAATTCCTCAAGGGCAGGAAGCTCCAAGGCAGATGATTTTGGAACAATACCTATCGTGATCATTCTATCATGCATACTATATACATGCTGAATAGCATCGTCCGTCATTAAGTCCTGAATCAAAAAATGCTTTCTCAGCTGATCTGTATCGAAAGTCCTGGCATGATCCGGGTGAATACCAAAGCGAATGTTAGACATAATTATTTCATTTGATTATGTGTGTAATTTATACACAGAATAGCAATTTCCCAAATCATCATCTTCTAAATTGATATAATTCAGGTCCTCCTTTTACACCTAGTTTCTTTTCACCAGAGCCAATAAGTATTTCCATCTGGGCGATTTTTTTTCTGAAGTTGCGCCTGTCAAGCTGTTTCTCCAATAATGATTCGTAAAGCTCCTGAAGTTCGGTCAGGGTGAATTTTTCTGGTAATAATTCACCCAAAATAAGCCGTTCTTCAACATTTGCCTTTAATTTTTTTAAAGCGTCATTAGCTAATTGTTGATGGTCAAACCCCAGCTCAGGGAGTTCGTCAAGCCTAAACCATTTGACTCCTTTAACGTGCTTTTTAATGATTATAGGGTGGTTTTCAGGTTTTACGAGCCCATAGTAAGATATCGTAATTACCCTTTTTAGCGGATGTCTTTTCACATCAGTGTAACAGTGAACCTGCTCATGATGGACACCCTTTATGCCGGTGAGATTGAAAAGGACTTTATCGACCGCTTCGTCAGCAGTTTCATTTTCATTAATAATACCACCAGGAAGCAACCAATACCCTTTGTAAGGATCTAACAACCTCTGAATCAGTAATAATTTTAATACGCCATCCTGAAAACCGAAGACTGCGCAGTCGACGGTAACTGTGCATTCATACGAATTTTTCGAAACAGATATATTGGTTATATCTAAATCAGCCATTTGTTATTCAATCGTAACTTTTACATCAGCAAAGATCTGGGAAGCAGCATTTTTTAATTCTTCCCCGAAACCCGATTCACTGGAAAACTTATCACTCTCTTTTTCCCAACCAACATAAAAATAATATGAATAGGTATCTTCTGACGGTTTAAGGTATACTAATTCAGTATTTACTATGCCCCCACCTTCTACTGGTGCTTTATCTACCATGATGAAATTTGCAGAAGGAATAATCAACGCCATACCGAGGAAATCACTGTTTTCACTTTGTTCACCATAGGAATAAAGTAATTTTCCATCTGGTTCATTTGAGAACGCAACTTTTGCATCCTTTAAATTTACAATACCTGTAACTACTGTATCTTGTGGTCTGGAAAGCGTTACCTCACTGGAAAACCATCTCTTATTTGCATAAATGGTGACTTTTTCTTCGATTTCATAAGATGTCCCTAATACATCCCAACCCTTGTAGGTGAGTGTAAAAACTGATCGTACCGGACCTTCAGCACGCTTCTTAAAATATGCATATTCAGTATCTCCCAATCGGATTAATGAATCGGATTTTTTTATTGCCAGGGCCCCTGATCCCAATGAGTTACCCACCTTTAATATATCCATGCCCCAGTCCTGCATTGCATGATAATCCTCACCTAATCCAATTTTGTGAAGGACCAACTCTTCCGTGGTCTTTCCCCAGATATCTTTTCCATTTCGTGAATCAAAATAGGTTCTGAAGCCAACTAAATTACTTTCCCAGCCCGGGCCTTCGTATTGATATAGATAAGGTGTACTCATCGCAACATGATCTTTGGGGCGTTGGTGCTCGTCGATTGATACGAATGTATCATCTCTATTTTCACTATATCCCAGATAGACCTGTGTTTTTTTGTCATATGAAGGCGCACTATCATGCCATTTGATTGTATACTCTTTGGAGGTATTTGCTGATAAAGATGCCTGGAAGACAAGAATATCCCAAACCGAATCACCGTCCGAATCCTCCAATTGTGAAGGCACCTCTTTCCCGTTATTATCAATAATTACAGGATATTGGTCATTCATTACCTGCATATCAGCCTTTTCAACAATTATTTCCTTAAACAACAGATCGTTTTGAGACGATACCACAATCTTCTGTTCATTGCTTTGGGAGCAACTGAATAAAAATACCGTTGAGAGAAATAAGAATAAATAGATTTTCATGGTATAAAATTATAAGTTGAATATATAATATGCCACTCAAGGCACAAATTCCGATCCCATCTGGCGAAAACCCGGTGTTAAACGATGTATTCTGTATTTTCCTTTTTAGAGTTGTTTTGTTTAATGATCGAATTCTCCGATCGATTAGCTGAGTTGTAGAAGAATGAGCGGCTTCCTGCTCCCTGCTAATGGTGGAGGGTGGCAGAAAAAGAGGTGAAAGAAATAGTATGAATCTTGAGGCTAGAAACTGAAAGCAAGGAATAGAAAAAGCTCAAAGCTGATAGAGTTGCGGCGTCTTTAGGGTGAACCTATATACGTAACTTTACAAACAAAAAGTTACGTAACTTTTACAGCGGTATTTATATCGATGTCTGATCCACGTCGCAGGATTCGCCTGCTGGCGAGAAACCTTCGTGAAACCTTGTCAAGAATACATAAATAAGGCGCCCCTTTTCAGGGGCGCCTTATCACTATCTGAAGCTGAATTTTATTCAACCATATTCAATTCCCTTATCGACGCCTGCGCAGCGGCAAGACGTGCTATCGGAACCCGAAACGGACTACAGCTGACATAATCGAGTCGGGCGAGGTGTAGGAAGTTAACCGATTCAGGATCTCCACCCTGTTCACCACATAATCCGATTTTCAGTCCCGGCCTTGTTTTCCGACCCAGCTCTACTGCCATCTTGATAAGCTTTCCTACGCCCAACGGATCAATGGTTTCAAATGGATTCACCTTCAGTATACCATTATCCATATAGAACGGCAGAAACTTGCCAACATCATCCCTGGAAAATCCATACGTCATCTGAGTAAGGTCATTGGTACCAAAAGAAAAGAACTCAGCCGGTTCGGCAATCCGATCTGCCGTAAGGGCTGCTCTCGGTGTTTCGATCATTGTCCCCACCTTATAGTCGATTCGCTGTTTTCTTTCCTTGAATACCTGCTGAATCTCATCATTGACAATATTCTTCTGGTTTTCCATCTCAGCCTTTGCACTGGTAAGCGGGATCATGATTTCAGGAATGGCCCGAATACCTCTCTCCTTCAGGTTCAGTGCTGCTTCGATGATGGCTCTTGCCTGCATACGGGTAATCTCAGGGAACGTATTGCCCAACCGGCATCCGCGATGCCCGAGCATTGGGTTCATCTCTGTCAGTTCATGCGATCTGTTCTCTATTTTTTCAATGGGAACTCCGATGTCATCGGCAATTTTGGCTACAGCCTCCTTATCGTGAGGTATGAATTCGTGAAGAGGCGGGTCCAGCAGGCGGATGGTCACCGGCAGGTCGCGCATGGCTTCAAATATGCCTTCAAAATCACTGCGTTGCATTGGCAGGAGCTTATCAAGTGCCCTGATACGTGATTCTCTTGACTCGGCCATGATCATTTCACGCATGGGTGTAATCCTTTCCGGAGCAAAAAACATATGCTCCGTACGGCATAATCCGATGCCCCTGGCACCATAATTTCGGGCAATAACAGCCGCCTCAGGTGTATCCGCATTTGTTCTTACCTTCAGCATGGCGTGGTCATCCGAAAGCCGCATTACACGGTCAAAATATGCGTTAAGTTTAGGTATTACGGTATCAATTTTACCTTCAAATACCTCTCCGGTAGAACCATTGATTGAAAACCAGTCCCCTTCTTTATAGACCTTACCATCGATGGTGACCTCACGTTTTTTGTAGCTGATATGGAGGCTACCCACACCAGACACACAGCATTTACCCATACCACGAGCTACGACTGCAGCGTGGCTGGTCATACCTCCCCTGGCTGTCAGTATACCGTCAGCAGCATCCATGCCTTTGAGGTCGTCAGCTGATGTTTCCACACGGATCAGGATCACTTTTTTCCCCTGCAATTTCAACTGCTCTGCCTCATCGGAAAAGAAACACAACTGGCCAGTGGCTGCACCTGGAGAAGCAGGTAACCCTTTGGCAATACGAACCGCTTTGCGAAGCGCCTTTTTTTCAAATACAGGATGCAGGAGCTCATCCAGTTTTTTGGCGTCCAATCTCATTAGTGCTGTATCCTCATCTATCAGCCCTTCATCGAGCATATCCATTGCTATTTTCACCATTGCTTCACCTGTTCGCTTGCCGTTACGGGTTTGCAACATCCAAAGTGTGCCTTCTTCAATGGTAAACTCAAGATCCTGCATGTCACTGAAGTGGTTCTCCAGCAGACGTTGATAGGCGAATAACTTCGAATAAGCGTCAGGCATTAATTCTTCCAGTGAAGGGAACTTTTGCAATCGCTCCTCCTCGCTGATTTCGGCAAAACGGGCCCATTCGAGTGATCCTTTTTTAGTGATTTGCAGCGGAGTGCGTACACCGGCTACCACATCTTCACCCTGAGCATTTACCAGATATTCTCCATTAAATACATTTTCGCCGGTAGCCGCATTTCGGGTAAAGGCAACGCCACTACATGAATTATCACCCAGATTACCAAATACCATAGCCTGCACATTCACAGCAGTACCCCAGTCATTTGGAATGCCATTGAGCTTACGGTATAATACAGCCCTTGGGATATTCCATGATTCAAATACAGCCATAATGCCATTCCAGAGTTGCGTCCACGGATCGGATGGAAACTCCTGACCGGTAGCATTTTCGATCATTTCTTTAAATCTGCCTACAATAAGCTGCAGATCCTGTAGCGATAGTTCCTGGTCGGTTTTCAGCCCTTTTTCCTCTTTGATTTCATCCATGATCACTTCAAACGGGCTTTCATGGGTATCCAGGTAATCATTAACACGCATTACCACATCGCCATACATTTGAACAAATCGCCGGTATGAATCCCATGCAAACCATGGATTTCCTGTCTTATCCGCCAGTCCCCATACGGTCTGGTCATTAAGTCCAATATTCAATACAGTATTCATCATGCCCGGCATCGAAACCCGGGCGCCCGAGCGTACTGAGATCAGTAACGGGTTTTCAGGGAACCCGAAATTCTTACCTAATGTATCTTCCATGTAGCGCACACCTTCTGTCACTTCGGGTGTGATTACACGAATTACTGCATCCTTACCTACTTTCTGATATTCATTACATACTTCAGTGGTCACCGTAAAGCCGGGAGGCACAGGAATACCTAATGAGGCCATTTCAGCAAGATTGGCCCCTTTTCCTCCCAACAAGGGCTTCATAGAGGCATTTCCTTCCTTCTTATCACCTCCAAAAAGATAAACCCTTTTTCTAAGATCTGTCATAATTTCCATAACAAAGGTTTAATTAATAGTTTTGGAAATTTATGCGTGATCTTTTTGCTATACCTTGAGCGTAGTCAGAAGCAAGGGTGACTTTTGAGAGAGTTGACTCAAGTAGGTAAAGGAGAAATAGCCCGCGAATATGACAATACTCATCTACAAGTATGATCGATCAGCCTTTTTGCAGATTAAAACAAAGAGAATATAATTTAGTCTACTTTACTGAAATACTGGGTCATGCGGTTACTATTTGTAGTATTCCTTCTTTTGCTTGCCGGATCGCAAACCAATTTCCGGACCCCTGACAGTCTGCTGCTAAAACGCCTGGAGGGTGAAGGTATTCACATTGATTATTTCCGTTCGCAGCATTACAACCTGAGGTATATGGTTTCCGGTGATAGCACAAAAAATCAGGTTTTCCTTTTTTTACATGGATCACCCGGCTCTTTGGAACAGTGGGCAGCATACCACAAAGACACCGTGTTGCTGAAGAGAGGGCTTGTAGTAAGTGTTGACCGGCCGGGTTATGGATATTCCAACCTGGGTGAGGCGGTAAGCGGGTTTGAAGAGGAATGTCAAATTTTGCAGCCTTTTATTGAAGAGTTATCAGATGCAGGTAAGATAATTATAGTTGCTCATTCATTTGGAGGGCCTCCTGCTGTAAAGCTGACTGCTGAAAACCCGGACAGGGTAAGCGGACTTTTTCTGATGGCGACAGCCATAGATCCGGAAAATGAAGCCTACATTGGATTAGCGAAAGCGGGTATGGCAATTCCCCTGCGCTGGCTGATTTCCAGGTCCACTAAAGTATCGGCGATTGAAAAACTGTATCATGTTGAAGAGTTGCGGAAAATGGAAAGCGACTGGAACAGGGTCAGGTGTCCGGTCTTATATTTTCATGCAGAAAATGATATGATCGTGCCTTTTGCCAATTACGATTACATCAGTGGTAAGCTCCCGGAAGGCCAGCTAACGAGGATATCCTTTGAACGAGGGAATCATTTTACTCCCTTTCTGATGCGTGAGGAGATGGTGGGAATGTTGGTGGGGAATTTATGAATCAGGTTTTCCAAGATGAAATAATCTTAATTTTTATTTAAGAATCACAATATTCTTAGATGTATAATGCTGATCATCGTGTTGAAACAAGATGGTATAATTTCCGGGAACCAATGTACTGACCTCGACCATCGTTCTTTTTCCATCATACTGCTTAACCAGCTTACCATTCGCGTCAATGATAAATATCTGTTCCACTATTTGTTCCTTCAGGTCAATAGTAAAAGCCCCTTGTGAAGGATTCGGATAAATAGACACATTTGCCTCTTCCAATCCGGTTATTTCTTCCTCGACGGTTATTTCAAAAGAGGTGATACGATCATTAAGCCCGTCTGAAGCGGTTACTTCCACCGTGGTGATGCCCAAACCCAGATAACGTATGGTCAGCAATGCATCTGTTACCTCTGCATTTATATTAAGATCACCACTCAAACGGGTTGAATAGGTCAATTCCGGATCATCCGGATCACTAAAATAACCGGATAAATCCAGGTTCACAGGATCAAAATTAGCCAGAAGGAAAAGGTCTGGGATGGAACGTGTCAATTGGGGTGAAGCATTTGATACTACTGTCACGTTAAAAACCGCATTGACTTCATCAATATTATCCGATGCGGTGATGGTATATTGGCCTGATCCTGTATTTACAGTTTCAGTTAAAGTGAGAATTCCATCGACTATATCTGTCTCAAGCAGGGCCTGATTATCTGTTGAAATACCATAAAACAGCTGATCGCCATCAATGTCATTAAAAACCGTATCCAGATCTATACTGATTTCATTAAACCCCTTCTTTACCTGATAATCCGATACTGATGCAATTAATTCAGGTGGTGTATTTACCCTCGGCTCTTGAATGAGAACCACTGTGTACGGACTGTTTACAGCTTCGGATGAAATGATCAAAATGTTACCTGTTCTAATTGAAGCATCCTGATTGGCTGTGAAACTAAACCCTACAGAGCCGTCATTTACACCAGATACGGATGAGGTTAAGGTAACCCAGGAAACCTGACTGGCAAGCGTCCAGTTCATCGTAGCATTTCCTTCATTGGTGAAGGTAAAGGAGGTATCTCCAGCGTCAGAAGGAAGATAAAGCGTATCAGATTCAACGGCTATTACGGCGTCATTGGTCACTTCTACCCGAAAGGTATCCGTCACTGTGCCTCCAAAAGGATCATTTGCCGTGATGTATACATCGCTAAACCCTTCACCCACTTCGGATAGGGTCAACGTGGTATCATTAATTATTGAAGCCGATATTACGGAAGCATTGCTAATATCTACGGAATAGGATAAAGTATCCAGGTCCGGATCGGTGAAAAAGTCATTTAAGGAGGAGATTGTTTTTGTGGCGAAACCCGGTATCACAAATACATCTGGAATAGATGCCGCTAGTAATGGAAGGGAGTTCGGTTTAGCTTCCTGTGTAACTACCACAGATATCGGAAATACAAACTCACCTTCACCATTGATGGTAATCTGACCAGCTCTGGCCTCGCGAAGATCATTCTTTTGTGCCTCAATAAATAAGGAATCGCCTTCATTCCCGGCGGAGGTCAGTACGGTGATCCAATCTGTATCCGTAGAGGCAGTCCAGGACAAGGTGCCGTTGCCGGCATTTTCTACGATGGTAAATCCTGTGGTATCGTTGAAAGCCAGTAAAATACTATCCGGCTCAGTAGCGATACGTGGAGTATTGGATTCACCAAACTGGATACGGTTTCCGGATTGGTCGTATTTAATTGATATATTCTGAGCAATTAAATTGCTAACGGAAAATAACAATAAAGTAATTATTAACCTATTGTGATTAATCATTCCACTGAGAATTTATCAAATATGTTTTCAATTTTTTGACTTACACCATCACCTATTAAAGCACCACCGGCAGCAGCCATTCCTGTACCCGCAACATACATTCCTGCAGCTTTTAATCCAGCAGCTGTACTAAATGTAGCAAACGCTGGAATAGCTGCTGGGGCTACAGCGAGCCCAGCAACAGCGAGTCCTGCTCCTGCTAGTACTTTATGTTTTGCTGGGGTATTGGCATAATCTTCCTTTAAACCATCAAATCCTTCTTGTCTAAGCGCCTCATTATCATCCCAAAAACCTTTCCATACCTTTCCAATATTTTCACCCCAATCATTGTAGATCAGAATAGTAGCTCCACTAATTGCTCCGTTCTCAAATTTACCTCCGGCGATTACGCTTGCTGTACCTCCTACCATTACTGTGGCAGCTAACTGGCCTGCTCCTGATTCAATGTTTTTAATACCTAACTGAGAAGCCGAGCTAAATGCACCACTCACAAAACCGGTGCCGAACTCACCTCCCTGCAGTTCTGCAGAAAGTCCCTGAACAGATCCGTGGGCTAATGCTTTTTCAACCACATTACCAAGTCCAGTCTCATGTAACAATTGGTCGCCAACGAAATTGGTAGCCCCTGCTGTAACCCCGGTGATGACAGCTGATTTCACCCCGGCCTCCAATGCCTGACCCAGCGATGCCCCAGATCGAATGGCGGAACTCACGCCCCTGCCAAAACCAAATCCGGCAGCTGCACCTATCGCTGAGCTGACTCCAAGCGAGCTGGCAATTACAGGGCCCAAAACTCCTCCGGTTACCAGTCCGGCAACAATGGGAACAATTACATCCTTATGCTTTTCATAAAATCTGCCTACCTCCTTGGCTGCATTAAAAACAAGGTCACCTGCACCCTTTACAATAGAACCTACTCCTTTTGCAATGCCACTAAATATCTTACCAATGGATTTAAAAATATATCCACTCGGATCGGTGTAGGATAGTGGATTATTCAGGACATATGAATATCGATTAAAGGATTGAATGTTATACGGGCTCTGAATAAACGGATCAGGAGTCGTAAAGCGACCCAGAACGGGGTCATAAATACGCCCATTCATATCAATCAAGCCCAGTAAATCATAATGCTCATGTCCTGTAAATCCTCTCGAGAGGTAATTATCCACCGAATGGTCGTAGCTCTCCCAGGTGTCTGCATTTCGTCGTCTGCCCCAGGCATCATAGCTTAATGAAGCGACAACAGTACCTGCCTTATCGGTTACAGTTTCCAGTGAACCCAGATGATCTTTATGCCAGTAGCTGGTAGATGCCTGTGTATCATCTATTATGCGGCGTACAGCTACTACTCCTGTAGCTCCCCGGATATAATGCACCTCGATAACCTGACCCTCTTTTTCGATGCGTTCATAGATATTATCGAAATACACCTTGGTCTCAAACGGCTGTCCCTTAACTTTCTTCTCTACCTTAATGCGTTGATACGACTCGTCATAGCTTATGTAAATACCTGCTGTATCATTTTCAATCTGCGAAACTTTCTGAAACGAGGTAAACGTCATATACTGAGCTAGTGCAGCAGCCAGACTCCAGTTTTCTACGTTCTCCCCGTTAATAGAAGAAACCGCATGCGGGCCGGCTCCATCAGCTCCATAACTGTAGGTACCAATATCCGACTTATAGGTCAGGTTACCTATGGCATCATAGGTCATACTTAAGGTATCCCTATCTACCAGAATGGCATTTAAGAGACGGTTGATGCCATCGTATTCAAAATCTTCCCGCAATCCTCTTATGTCATCCTGTCGGGATGTCAGATTACCCAGATTATCATATGAGTAACTCAAAAACTGTATGGAATCAGCGCCCAGGAAGGAACGGATCTGATCAAGCCACCCCGTGTTCTCATCAAAAAAGGATCGGGTGTTTACCCCGTTTCCAAAGGTCTGCTCACTCACCTGGCCGCGAGCTGTCACCTGATCGAGCTGCCATACCAAGGAGTCGCCTCCATATACTTCAAACAGGTAACCCCGCTCATTGTAATTGTTTCGGACCTCGAAACCGGATGGATACGCCATTTTAAAGAGACGGCTAAACTGGTCATATTCCATCGTAGAACTCAGGGCGAGGTCATCAATTAATTTGGTTTTGGTCTCCAGTCTGCCCAGATCATCATAAGAAATTGATGTGGTAACCACCGGTGTGATAACTGAGCTAACCTTCCCGATAGCTTTGGACCCTTCATCATAGGTAAAAAGTGTTTGTCCCTCTTCCTCATTTCGCTCGGTCAATCGCCCAAGTACATCATAAGCGTAGGTGGTTTCCTGACTTCTGGCATTGATTTTCTTTATGAGTTCTCCAAAGGCATTGAAATGGTATTTTTCGAGTCCAATATCCGGATCATCCAATCGGATCAACCGGCCCAGGTTATCATACGTCCAGTGTATTTCATTCCCTAACGGGTCCGTAGTCTGAATGAGATTCCCGAAATTATCATAGGTGTAGGTCATCACCGATCCCAGATTATCCTGAATGGAAACGATACGACCCAACTGGTCCATCACCTGCACTTCGGTTTGTCCTTCCGGATTAACAGATATCTGTGTCAACCCTTCATATTCTATGGTTGAGACCCGATCACCGGCTTCAGTGATTTGAACAGGTCTGTTTTTCAGGTCATATTCAAGAATGGTCCAGGCTGGGGCTGAACCTTCATAATACGGGTCAGATTTCTGTGCCACATTGCCTTTTGCATCATAAATCGTTGATGTTTTAACAACTGTCCCATTAAATCCTTCCTTGGCAGACTCAATTTCCCTGCCCAGCATATCATAATAAACATAGGTGGTAGGGAGACCTGAGGTCTGTGTTACCGTATAATAGGATCCGTTAGTCGGGCAATTCCCGTCACACCAACGGTAACTTTTCTGCATGATGGTGCCATCAGCCCGCTGTTCAAAAACTTTTCGTCCAAAGCCATCATATTCCCAGCGGGTAGATAGTTCATTAGGCCCGGTCATTACCGTTACATATCCCCAGGTATTGTTATACGATCGCTGCTCCGTATGTCCCAAAGCATTGCTGTTTTCAATGGCATATCTACCTGAAGCATCATAGGTGACAAAAGAACTTCGAGTCTCGTCTGATGTGCCGTTGAAAGCCGTTGTATGCGTTTCAATTTTATTCCCAAAATCATCATAAACATGCGTGGTGGTAATGCGAAGTGAATCGTTTTCCGGTTCTGTTACCTCTTCCGTTAACAAACCGGAAACAGGATCATAGGTAAAGGCAGCTTTGCGCGAGGTAAATGAAGTAGTCGGTGTTTTACGTCTAAAATCGACCGTTTTGAGCCTTCCCAACAACCAGATGGTTCCTGAAGTCAGGTTTTCATAGGTGGATATGGTTTCATCGACATGGCCATCGCTATATTCTACACGGAGTAAAGTAACATTACCAAACGCATCATACTCCATGGTCTTGGTAGAGGAAGTCATAAGCGTACCATCCAACTCATACTGACGATCGGTTTCTTCTGCTACATAGCTGAAGTAAACGCCAGCTGTTGTACCTTCTGTGTATGCATTTTCGTACTCGGCTACGCTTAGCGTGTCACCGGTAGCGGTATACTGGGTTCTTCGGATCGCTTCGTGCCCCACCTGCCGGAAGTCACGTTGGTAAATGGTAGCCGAATGAATATCAGTCTGTAAATCCTTGATAATTACTTTTTCAAACCCGCGGAAACCTCTGCCGCGCACATTCATTTTTCCGTTGGCATATTCATACTGAAAACTGCTTGTACCCCCAATACCATTCTTCATAGCGCATGATTTCACTACGTTTAATGCGCCCTGGTAATCTATTTCCGGATAAGTGGCGGCTGTGCCCATAGTGTAAACTTCCGGATCACGTAAGGTGGCATAATTCACCTCTATCCGCTGGCCATTGCCTGTTTCGACAGCTATGACCTGATTATCATTCAGCTGGGTGTTTCTGTAAAGAAAATTATCACCTGTTTTTTCATCATACCATAACGGGCTCAGAATTCCCCGGCCTTCCCAGTCTCCGAAAATGAGGCCGGATCCTTTTATCACCTGGTTGGCGTCGATGGTATAATTATCTGTTTGGGTAAAAGACAGATTCCCTCTGTTTTGAAGAAATGTGGTTACTCCACTGAAATAGTTGTAAGTAACAATATCCGTAGCGCCATCTGCATTAAAATCTACCGGATAAACGATGGTGCTGTCTCCCTTAAAATAGGTGGGTAACAGCAGGTTGACTTTTGTTCCAACATTTGTGGATACATTTCCTGCAATGGAGCCTCCCCCGTCAAAAGCTCCACCACCTTTATTGATCAGAAATGTATTATTTCCTGTTTTTTTATCGACGATTAAGAAATCGACCAGGTTATCCCCGTTCCAGTTTCCCTGATAAATCTGTACACTGTCTTTTAAAGCGGAAGAAATCGGATTTTCAAGTGCGAGGTAGGTAACACTGGTAGTGGCATTACCCAGACTTTGATTAGAAAACAAGCGGGAAATACCTGTGCTGTCATTAACAGCCAGAATATCAGCCAGCCCATCTCCGGTGTAATCATTTACATATAGATCGGCGCCAGCAGGTATTTCATTGTCTCCGGCTAAAGAGGCTGAACCAAAGGTAATGGATGTACCCGTGGTCTGATTTAAGAACCAACGGGCTACACTGGTTTTCTTGTTATAAAATAATATATCGGTATATGCATCACCATTCACATCAGAAAAATAAACCTGATCATCCGCAGTAAAGCTGAAGGATGAAAAATTCAAAGCAGGGTTAAGGCTTGCATTTTTGGTATTGATTAAAAAACGGCTGTTGGTAGCATCTCCTTCTACAAACCATACCAGATCACCAATACCATCAGCATTAAAATCTCCTCCATAAAAGCGTCCCTCCCCGGTTAGTGTAGGAAAGGCAGAAGATACCTTTGTATAGTTTGTTCCATCAAATTCGTATAAAATATTTTGGTTGGTTTTTTCATCAAAAAGTAGAATATCCTGCAATCCATCACCATTAACATCCAGTGGAAAAAGCCGCTTTCCTTTCACATCATCGGTTAAAGAAATCAGTTGTGAACCAGCATCAAAACCAGCTGTCTGATTATCTGTCCAGATAAATTGGGTTGGCCGAAACGATTTACCATCACTACCAATTTCTCTGATCTGGTCTACCTTAGAATAAAAACTGGTCTCCGACAATGGTAGATACGTTATATCATATCGTCGTAGCAGGTTGTTGTTATTGAATACTCGGATGGAACGCAATCGCTTATTTTTGAGAATCTGTACCCCATTGAGATATTCAGACCGTGGGTCGGGGCGGTTATCGTACACAAATTCTACTCTGGCAGTATGGGGAGTTCCGGCTATCTCATTTGCCCCATATCGTATCTCGGTTGGATAGTATTCTATGGTATTAGTCGTGGTATTGGCCTGATAGAAAAACTCAATGTAGTTACCTTTTGTATCTGAAATCTTATTGACAGCCCAGAATAAGGTCTTATTATCAGGGGTTTTAATCTGGCTGTTATTGCCAAATCCATATTCATATATTAATCCATCCTTTGTGTACCTTTTGAAACTTTCAGAAGTTCCGGATCGTTCTTCGATAATTTTACTGAAATCAGTAGACTCCATACGGTATTCGGCACCATTGGAACGGTAATCCGTTCCGCCTACCTGTACCAGGCGGGTTCCGTCCAGGTTTAACGGAGACGGATCAACCAGCTCATAGGATACGCCGCGTATGCGACCATCCGGGTCGATACTTTCGGGAGAAAGTCCGATAGTGGATAGCCCACCCAATGTCCACCCCATTCCCATAATACCATCTGAACCATGGCTGCTGTACTGCAATGATATATCGGGTTTCATTTCTCCGGCACCCATAGGGAGGGCAAGCGGAATCATGTAGTTAAAGCTACCCGACTCGCTGATGGAGTGAGACCCTTCTGTAAAGCCAAAAACCTCTCCTGAAACAGGTACCGGGGCAGCAAATGCGGATAATGTAATCACCTTTTCCGTGATTACACCCTCATTATCGATTGAAAAAGTAACTGTTATGGAATTTACATCACTGGCATCAGGTATAAAAAGGAGTAATCCGGTGGATGGAGTGTAAGACAACGTACCATTTGGTGCAGGATCAGTTGAAATGGAAATGTTGGGTGTCGTGCCCGGATCCGGTAATATCACCACCTCCAGTCGGGACCCGACCTGAACGCTGTAGTTCCCAAGATCCGAAACGGAAATTTCGGTTGGTTTTACATAGTTTTGTAAGGCACCATAGCTAAAGCGGTAGGAGAAATCATTATATCCTGTTACCAGTTGACCTACATTAAACTGAATTTGAGTGTTTGAAGACCTTCCGGAAGAGGAGCCTGAATTTAAATTTAATGTAGGTTTGGTGGCATCGCCGTCCACCTGAGCCCACGAAGGAATAAATAGAAACCCAAATAACGCGTATACTAACTTCTTCATTATTTGGCTTTAATCAGATACAGCACATAAACATTTTTAGGACGAGTTTCATTTCCACCTGAGGCAAGAGTTTGTCCTGTATTGATTCCATCCTGGCTCTTTGGTACGTTATTATTATTCGAACCGCCCCCGGCTCGATGTGAGTAACTATCATTATTGTAAGTATGTGTATGGCTCTTAAACTGATCAATCTGATAACTCCCTACATTTCTACCTCCGGTTCCTCCGGTATATCTGGCTACCCTTGAGTTTCCATCCGGATCCTGCGTGGTGCCGTCTGTTCGTTCGTCCAGGCCTCGCAAAAACTGGCCACGTAAGTCCGGTAGGTTGAAATTGGAAGCATCACCTCCCCAGTTGTTGCCAATAGTCGCATAGAGCTCACTGAAGTCAGCAGAAGACACTAATGTGCCGTCACATATTCTCCAGCCTTCAGCCTCCAGAGCAGCAGCAGCTATAGGTGTGCCGGCAAATGGAATAACGGTACCTACAGGGAAATCCACTATATTTTCAGCATAAGGAACACTCCTGAGTTTTTCAGTGGTTAGCTCAACCCAGGAACCCGAAACCTGGAGTTCAACCCGTATCCAGTATTCCTTCACGGCAAAATTAAGATCAGTAAAAACACCCGTAACGGTTGACCCCTCCCCTACTACCAGTGCAAATCCACCAAACGGATCTGTGGTAATATTATGAGTTTCCTGCCACTCCGGTGACTGGCCAAGAACAAATAATGAAATACGAAGAGCGATAGGTTCATTGGCTATGATATTGCCATTGATATCCCGTGCTATCCCCTGAAAATTAAAACCACGGCCTGAATTGGAAATGTCATAGACAAACTGCAGCTTTTTCTGATATAATACGGGTGTTGCCGTCGAAAGTAAAATGATAGTAGTTGCTACCAATGCTATACCAATAATAATTAATGTAGATATTCTTTTCACGTTAATAAACTCTGATTAAATAAATGACATATACGTTTTTGGGTCGGGTTTCTGAAGAATAATCGGACTCCATCGTTCCTGTATAGTCAACTGCTGCGGCTTGTGGACCTCCCGGATGCCAAGCCCAGCCAGATCCAGCTACACCTGTCCTTGATCTGAATTCGGTAATTTTTTCTTCATTTCGATAATGCTTGTGGTCTTTAATTATATCTGATTGATAACTCCCTACGTTTCTTCCACCTACACCTCCAGCTGATAGAGCAACGCGGCTATTGCCATCCGGATCCATAGTTGTGCCATCTGTTCGTTCATCCAGTCCACGTAAAAACAACCCTCTTAAATCGGGTATATTAAAATTGGATGCGTCCCCTCCCCAGTTGTTTCCAATCGCTGTATATAATAGGCCGTAATCAGTGGATGGTAATTGGCGCCCATCACAGATATACCACCCTTCAGCTTCCAATGACTCAGCGGCTGAGCGTGTACCAGCATAAGGAATAATCGATCCAACTGGCATTTGAAAGGTGTTTTCTGCATATGGCACACTGGCCAGTTCTTCATTAGCAATCTCAACCCATGTGGATGACCCTTCCTGTATTTCTACTTTGATGGAATACCTGGCCGCACGGAAATTTAACTGATTGAACTGGGAAAACTGACCAGCCACAAGGCTTCCCAATCCTACTTTAAGAGCAAAAACACCAAAGTCATCTGTAGTTATTGAATGAGTTTCCTGCCAATCCGGATTGCTTGCTGTAGGGTCTGTATTCGCGTTGTATAACGCAATACGCAGGGTTACGGGAGCCGATTTTAATACATTTCCGTTAATGTCACGTGCAATACCTTGAAAATTGAAACCAAGTCCTGAATTTTGAGCGATAATAAAAAGAGGGAAAAAGAGAAGGAAAGTTAATAGATATCTCAAAACATAAAATTTGTTCAAAAATAAAATGTCAAAATGTTTAATCCTATACCCAGATTGGGGTATATTATTATTTTATTGTAAATCTTTGACAGGATTTCAACCGAATTAATTTTAGACATATCTTATCTACCACTCCTGTAATTTTCCGGCTGAATTCCATTTTTTTATGTAGGTTCGGGTTTAACCAAATGATAATCATGACTAGAAAAATGTATGCCCTGCTTTTTCTGTTGGTATTACCAATGCTGTACTCACCTGCATTCGGGCAATACGAGCTGAACAAGGAGGTTTCCTCAAAAATTGTACTGGCCAATGGGTTTATTATCACCAAACCCGGCGCTGTGCCCATATTTGGGTCAATACTCATCGAAAACGGTATGATTAAGACCGTGGCATCAAACCTGAAGGCACCACCTGATGCTCGCGTAGTTCAACTGGACTCGATGTATGTTTATGCCGGTTTTATACTGGGACCGGGCCAATATGGACTGGAAGAGCCTGAAAGGGAACGAGAGGAGATTGAAGACCCGGGCAATCCAACAGATGAACAGGCTGGCATCATGCCGGGTACTCATCCCCTTGATCAGTGGAGTGGAGAAGACCTGGATGATCCGCGTAAATCTGGTGTGACGGCGATGGCAGTCGTTCCTTATGGCAATATGCTGCCAGGAAAAGCTGCACTTATCATGCCAGGGAAATATGAAGACCCTAAGGCTTATTTTTACAAAGACCTGGGCCTTGCAGCCCAATTTGAAGGATCCGGGAGAATGTACCCCGCTACCTACATGGGTATCACTGCGAAATTCCGTGATCTTTTCCGAAAAGTATCCTATAAGATTGAAAACGAAAAGAAATATGCTGCGAATCCGAATGGCATGGAACGCCCGACGATGACAGCTACGGAGGAGGCACTTGTACCGCTGGTAACAGGCAGCACGCCTGTTTATTTTAAGACCGAGTCGCTGCTCGACATCTACCGGGCACAGGCATTGAAAAATGATCTGGGCTTCGAAATTATTTATACTGAGGTGTCAGAAGGATGGGAGCTGCAGGGTAGTAATAAGGTGTTTTTCTCGCTTGACCTTCCTGAAATACCTAAAGAAGATAAGGAAGTAGAAAATGAGGAGCTATTGGCATTGCTGGCCCGAAATAAGGAGGCTGCAGACAAGTTCTACCGCCAGATCGTAACTTTCTCTCAAACTAAAAACGCTTCCTTTTCTGCCCTAGAGGGAGATGTAGACGATTTACTTCCCCTACTCCATACATTGGTATCTGAGTATAACCTGAGCCGTAACGCCGCGCTTGAAATGATCACGACAACGCCGGCAGGCATTATGGGAGTATCGAATGTGATGGGTACCCTTGAGAATGGCAAACTGGCCAACATTACGGTTTTATCTGACACACTCGGTAATAAAGATGCCGCTGTCAGATTCTCCGTTGTGGAAGGTCAGGTATTTGAATTTGAAGTAAAAAAGCGCAAGAAAAGCTCCGCCACCTCTGATGTTGACCTTGCAGGAACGTGGACCTACACGGTTGAGATCCCGGGACAATCGCAGACCGGATCCATTGAGATCACAGGCGAGCCTGGAAATTATGAAGCGGAATTAACATCTGACAGTGCGCCAGAGACGCTGAAAGCGGATGAGGTGGAACTGGATGGCAATACTCTGACCATCTCGTATACCCAGTCTGCACAGGGCCAGAGTATCCTCATTACGATCGAAGTTGAAATTGAAGGTGATGAGTTTGAAGGTACAGCAAGTGCCGGCCAGTTTGGCTCTTTCCCGATTGAAGGCAGTAAAAAACCTAAATTTTAATCTGACATGAAAAAACTAATCTATATAATTTCCCTGCTGGTCAGTGTATCTGTTTTTGCACAGACGAAGGGAAGTTTATTAATCAAAAATGCAACGGTGCTGACCGTTACCAACGGTACACTGGAAAATACCGATGTCCTCGTTGAAAATGGCAAGATCACCAAAATAGGACAAAACATTGCTGCTCCGGCCAATACCAAAACTATCGATGCCACCGGAAAATATGTAATGCCCGGCATTATCGATGCCCACAGCCATATCGCGCTGGAGTCGGTAAATGAAGCTACAGACCCAGTTACCGCTATGGTATCCATGGAAGATGTAATTGATCCGCTTGACGTGTCCATATACCGTGCACTCGCCGGGGGAGTTACCGCCTCGCATGCCATGCATGGGTCTGCCAATGTTATCGGCGGTCAGTGTGAAACGATCAAGCACCACTATGGTACCAGCAACCCGAACGCCCTGAAAATGGAAGGGGCACCACGAACCATCAAATTTGCTCTTGGTGAAAACCCGACAAGGGTACACGGAAGAGGCAATGGCATCTGGCCCCGGTCACGTATGGGTGTAGAATATGTAATCCGAAATGCCTTTAGCGAAGCCCGGGAGTACATGAAAGAATGGGAGGATTACAACAAGCTCGTAGCCAACAAACGTACGCGTGATATGGCTGTGGCGCCGGAATATGACCTGCGCATGGAGGTGCTGGCTGATATCCTGAAAGGCGAAATCATTATCCATTGCCATTCATACCGCGCTGATGAAATCCTGATGCTGATGAACGTATGCAAGGATTTTGGAGTAAACCGACTGGTCTTCCAGCATGTGAACGAAGGATATAAAGTGGCACCCGAACTTGCTGAGTTTGGTGCAGGTGCAAGCGTATTCAGTGACTGGTGGGCGTACAAGTTTGAAGTATATTACTCCACCGCCTACAACGCCACGATTCTATCGCGTAACGGTGTGGTCACCTCCATCAATTCTGACTCAGGTGAGCTGATCCGCCACCTTTATCATGAAGCTGCAAAAACACAGCGATATGGTGGTCTTTCGGATGAAGAAGCGCTTAGCCTGATCACCATCAACCCGGCAAAGCAGCTGGGTATTGATAACCGGGTAGGTTCTATTGAAGAAGGAAAAGATGGCGATATCGTCATCTTTGAAAACCATCCACTCTCCATTTATGCGCGTCCGCTTTATACTATTGTGGACGGCAACGTAGCGTTTGACAGTGAAAATGACGCCGCTGACCAGCGGATCATAGTCGACCCGGAGGAAGAGTATGATATTCCAACCATGGAAACGTGGGAAGATAACTGCATGCAGGATACCGAATACATGTTTACCTCAACCGAGAAATGAAAATGAAAAAATTAGTATTATATATAGGCCTTTTTCTGGCCACTTTTAGCTACGCCCAGGAAGCGAAGGGCACCTATGGCACCTTCCTGCTCAAAGGAGGAACCGTACATACCGTCACCAATGGCGTAATTACAGCAGATGTGCTGATCAGTGAAGGCATGATCGAAAGCATTGACGCTGGGATAGTTGCACCCGACGGTGCTACAGTGATCGACTGCAGCGGACTGCACCTTTATCCTGGTATGATTGACGGTGGCACGTCTATCGGTCTTTCGGAAATTGGCTCGGTGCCTGAGACGCAGGACAATGTGGAGCTCGGAGACATAAAGCCACATGTTAAGGCATTGACAGCCGTAAATCCGAACTCTGTGCTGTTTCCTGTAAACCGTGCTACAGGAGTAACTGCAGCTATTACCAAGCCAAGTGGCGGTCTTTTTCCAGGTACCGCCGCCCTGATCCATTTTCACGGCTATACGCCTGAGCAAATGCATACAGGCTATTCGGCTGTGGTGATGAACTTCCCCTCATTTGCCCGAAGAGGAAGGCGTGACCGCAGAAGTGAGGATGAAATTAAAAAAGATGCCAAAGAAAGACTGGAAACCGTTAATAAGGCGTTTGAGAAGGCCCGTCTCTACCATCAGATCGATAGCGCTCATAAAGCAAATCCTGCTAATCAGGCACCGGAATATTATCCCGAAATGGAGCAACTTAGCAAAGTGATTACAGGTGAGCTCGACCTCATGATTGAGGTAAATGGCGCCAATGATATACTGGGTGCAATAGACTGGGTTGAAAAAATGGGGATGGATAATGTGATCTTTTCTGGCGTACTGGAGGGCTGGCGTGTGGCTGATTCCATCGCTGAGGCAGGTATTCCGGTTATTACAGGTCCTGTGCTGAGCACGCCTACACGGTCGTATGATAAGTATGATCGCCCCTATGCCAATGCTGGCATCATGGCAAAAGCCGGAGTCAAAGTGGCTATACGTAGCAATGAAAATGAAAATGTACGTAACCTGCCGTTTAATGCCGGATTCGCCGCTACCTACGGTATGGGAAAAGAAGAAGCTCTTCGTGCGGTAACCATCACACCTGCCGAGATTTTTGGCATGGACGATAAAATGGGATCAATTGAAGAAGGGAAATGGGCAGATATCATCGTTTCTACCGGTGACCCTTTCGAAACACGGTCACAGGTAAGAGAGCTGTTCATTGCCGGTTGGCGCATGCCACTGGAAAACCGTCATTCCCGGCTTTATGAAGAATTCCTTGACCGGGATCCGGGAATTACAAAGGAATAAAAATATCTAACTGCGAAAACGGGCCTCGTCCACATTGGGCGGGGCCTTTTTATGTCTTGCTCCAGATGCGTGTATTCAGGTTCAGATCTTCTACAATACCCGAGATCAACCGGATTTCTTCTGCCGTTTCCCTGACTTCATCTTCCGGCTTTTTCTTCAGATTGTAATCGAAGAAATTGTTGGACCAATCGATCGCCATGTGCATTTTTTCATCCTCGAATAGAACCTTAATTTTAGGTTTACCGGGTCTTTTCAGTACTTTTTCACGGTTTATCAGCCGCTGTAGCAGCGTTCTGTCAGGTGGATTTTTTACTGCCGCGAGTTTATGGTACAACTCAACCATGCGCTGCATAAATGACGTACTGAGTATATACCTTGCCTCCACCTGGTCAGTACCATATACGGTATATATCTTTTCAAATTCAGCATTTTCCAGTTTCACAATATCCTTCTCACCAATCTTCCTTTTTTCAAACCATGACTTCATGGAGCCGGTGCCTTTATCCGGAATAATTAATGTGGTGCCTTTAAATGATTTGTGGAAATCAGCTATAAAAACGAGGCCTGTAAATAGCCATGTAACCTTTTGCCGGTCATCACCCTGCATAACATGTACGAGTCGCTGTTCAAAAAATTCAACATCCGTAGCACCCAGTTTTCCTGAAAAATAATCTTCAGAATACCCGTTGTTAGGTGTGGTGTCCAGTAATCCCTTTTCGCTCAGAAAATAAATCGATTTATCACATTGGGGCGAATAGCTCAGGTCCGGGCTTACCTCCTCCACAATTCGGGGTACAACTTTTTCCTTGAATAATTTGCGTGCCTTATCGCCAGTATAATTCATCTGGGCGCCGTATATAAATAAAGCCGGAATCACAAGTAATATTATCCCCACATATGGCTGGAAAAGGAGACTGTCCAGAAATGGCGGAATGGTGTCCAAATAAGACATCACAAAGGATCGTACCACCTCCTGTAACCTGGGGCTGTCCACGATCTGGAGATAAGCTACCGGCACCATAGGTATCGCGAATAAGATACTGATAAATCTACGCCAGAAGTTTGTTCTTTTTCGTATGGCGTCAATCTGTTGTAAGGTGACTTTGAGTGATGATTCTGTCATTACGTTTTTCCCCATATCCGGGTGTTTAGGTTTAGATCTTCTACAATTGCGGTTACCGTACGCAGCTCCTCCGTCGTTTCCTTGACCTCCTGCTCTACCGTTTTATTTCGATCAAAATCGAAGAAATTATTGGACCAATGTATGGTCATATGCATTTTTTCTTTGTGAAAAAGCACTTTAACCCTGGGTTTAGAGCTCGAAGCAGCATCAAGTCTTTGAAAAAGCTTCACCATTCGCTCCATGAAGGAGGTGCTGAGAATATACCGTGACTCTACCTGATCGGTGCTGTATACGGTGTAAAGTTTTTCAAAATCAGGATTTTCAAGGTTGACAATTTGCTTATCGCCGATACGCTTGGATTCGAGTTTACTGGCAAGCCAGCCCAGTGCAGCACTATCGGCGAAATCAGGTAAAATCAGGGTAGTGCCGTTAAATGATTTATGAAAATCAGCAATAAATACCAATCCCTTAAAGAGTATTTCGGTACTTGTGCGTGTATTTCCCTTTGAGTCGGTATGCTTTGTGACTTTTTTCAGTTCCTGCTCAAAGAATTCCACATCTGTGGCACCTAATGTTCCCTTAAAATAGTCCTCAGCACGGACACGGTTGGGTGACTTGTCGATCAGGCCAAGATGGTAAAGAAAATCACCGGAATATGGCGGTTTAGGTTGATAGCGAAGACTGGGATCTATTTCTTTTGCCAGCTCACCTACCACTTTCCCTTTAAACATGGTATTGAGACTTGCACCGGAAAGAAATATAAACACATAAGCCAATATCAATATCCCCGGGATAAGCAAAAGTATGAAAAACCTGAGCCAATCTAATGAAGCAGGCAGGCTGTCAACTAGCGATGGAAATAACAAGGTCAACACTATCGGAGCAGCTCCGATAAGCAAGCTGATTAACCCGTAGCGGAACCATTTTTTACGTTTTTCATTCAGTGCAACCCTTGCTTCTTCGAGCTCCAGTAAGGCTGACTTCAGTTCACTCATATCAGCTCAGGAGATTACCCACGTTCACATTCTGACGCTCCACATCCGGGATAACGAAAGATTCTTTACGCTTGAAATTCCGCATGCCGGCGATGATGCTGGAAGGGAACATTTCCACCTTATTATTGTAATCATTAATTGAGGCATTAAAAGCCCTTCTCGCTGCCGATATCTGTTCCTCGGTTTCGTTTAAAGATGCCTGCAACTGAAGATAATTCTGATTTGACTTAAGGTCAGGATATGCTTCCACCTGTACCCTAAGCTGGCCCAGGGCCTGACTCAACTGATTCTCAACATGTACCTTCTCATCTGAGGACTTACCTGGATCCATAGCCTGATTTCTCAGGGCAGTAATCTCTGTCAATAGCTTTTCTTCATGTTTTGCAAATGATTTGACGCTGGCTACCAGGTTGGGTATCAGGTCATGTCGCTTTTTCAGCATCACATCTATACTGGCGAAGGCATTTTCTACCATATTCCGCTTTGCAATAAGGGCATTATTGACGGCTATTCCCCAGATAAGCAGGATGAGCAGGACGGCACCGAATGCGATTAATAACTCCATTTTGATAAGGTTATGATGTTTAATATATAATACAGAAACCCAATTTACAGATTATGAAATATTTTTTCGGACCTTGATGTAACTTTTTGATTGCTGGTGCATCTCTACTATGACTATGGCAGAAACCTATCACAATATCATTCTTCCGTTGCAGCCTAAACTATACCGGTATGCGCTGCGAATGGTAAAAGATGAAGCACTGGCCAGTGATGTGACACAAAATGTGTTGGAAAGGCTCTGGAAAATGAGAGACGAGCTCGAGGATATCCGGAACCCGGAGGCGTGGTCAATGAAAATGACACGTAATGAATGCCTGACCGAATTCAGGTATCACCACCGGTTCAGTGATAATGGTGAAGCTGACAAGCCATCAGGTGAAGATGTCTTTATGCAGGTAAGCCGTGAAAATGAAATGAAATGGCTTGACGGCGTGGTGGCATCCCTAAAGCCCGATCATCAGGAAGTATTTCATCTGAGGGAAGTTGAATTGCTGCCCTATGAAGAGATCGCTTCCATAACGGGATTAAGTCTGAGCAATGTGAAGGCCATCATTCACCGGACACGAAAGAGTATACGTGATAAAATGACTAAAATTCATTCCTATGGGACATGATATAAATAAGCTGACTGAGAAATACTGGGCAGGCAACACTAGCCCGGAGGAGGAACGCTGGCTACAGGATCACGCCGATGATATTCCTGAAAAAGCAGACCGTGAATACTTTAGGTATCTACGATCACAGCGTGATATCCGAATGCCAGATGTGAATAAGAGACGTAGGCACTTTAACTTCAGAAGGCTTGCAGCTGTGATAGCGCTGCTCCTGCTGCCCCTGATATGGGTAGTAACGCAGGATAATAAAGATCAGATTGCACAACAATATGAGGTAAAAGACCCTGAAGAAGCAATGCGCATCACCAAAACAGTGTTGGGCGTAATGTCACAGCAGATGGAACGTGCCAAGGCACACACAACTGAAATATCAAAATTTAATAAAGTAGAACAGAAAATAGAAGCCGAATTATGAAAAATGTAACTATCATCATCACACTCCTTGTAAGTACTGCCGTATTTGCGCAGGAGTCACTGATAAACTCCTATTTCCAGAAATATGAGGATGACCAGGGGTTTACCAAGCTTACCGTAAACAAAAAAATGTTTTCGATGATTTCATCCGTCGAGCAGGAAGATGCGGAATGGGAGGAGTTTAAAAAAGCCATGGAAGGCATCGATGGCATTAAGATCCTCGTCGGAAATGACGTGGCCAATCCTGCTGAAATGTATAAAAATGCATTATCGGATATCAGAAAAATGAAGTATGAGGAGTTGATGTCAGTGAAGGATGCAGAAGAAGATATCACCTTTGTAGTTAAGGAAAAAGAAGGTGAGATCACCGAGCTGCTGATGCTTATCGGAGGCAACAAAAACTTTGTTTTGATGAGTATTTATGGTATCATTGACCTTAATGCTATGTCGAAATTTGCAGGTGCCATGAACATCGATGGCATGCAGCAACTGGAAAAGCTGAATGAAGGTAATTAATAGTATACTCTTACTGGTGGTAGCCTTTGGTTGCAACACCAGAGACCCTTACGAAGACCTGCGGCAATACGCCCGCAGGACTTTTTTTGTATATCCCAGCACACTGCATATGCTCAACGTCCAGAATGATCCCGGGATGAATGAGATCGCAAAAGAACTGGACGAGCTTGTCGTCATGCTGCTCAATGACGCTATCCTAAGCTCTGAAATAACTGACTCACTAAAAATGAGCTGGCAGGCGGAAGGATTTGAGGAATATATCAACGGTAGTGGCAAACTGAGAATGGCACTCTTTGGAAAAGAAACCCGAAGCGTACCTGAATTTATCGGCCTGGTGCGATATGAAGGCCAGGCCTATGGATTTTATATCAAAGGCGAAATACCCCTACAGAAACTACCCGGTGCCATAACGGCTATCCAGGGCAATGAATTGTTGTCTACAGTATTTTCCATGCCTGCCGGAGATAATGAAAATGACGGCAACCGGAACCCGGAACAAAATCCTCAAACTAAAGACCAAACCAATGATACTGGAGATTCAACAACTGAGTAAGCACTACGGTAAAATCAGGGCAGTAAATGAACTAAGTATTCACGTACCTGCAGGGAGTACCTTCGGTTTGCTGGGGCCAAATGGTTCGGGGAAATCAACGACATTGGGCATGATCCTCAATGTTGTCACACCCACAGCCGGGTCATATCGTTGGTTTGCAGGGAAATCACAGCGCCCGCTGCGCAAAGTAGGTGCCATACTTGAGAAACCCTGCTTCTATCCCTATCTCACCGGTAAACAAAACCTGCAGGTAGCGGCAAAGATTAAAGATGTTGACAGTGGTCGTGTTGAGGAGGTGCTGGAGTGGGTAGACCTGAAGGAGCGCGGAGATGATAAATTTAAAGCATATTCTCTGGGTATGAAGCAGCGTCTTTCTATCGCTTCCGCCCTGCTTGCAGATCCCGAGGTACTGATACTGGATGAGCCGACCAACGGACTGGATCCGATGGGGATTGCAGAAGTGAGAGGCATCATACAACGAATTGCCAGTGGTGGTAAAACGATTGTGCTGGCAAGCCACCTGCTGGATGAGGTACAGAAGGTATGTTCAGATTTTGCTGTATTGAAAAAAGGCCATAAAGTATTTCAGGGTTCCGTCGCTGAGGCACTGGAATCGACAAGGGTAAAGGTAGATGCCGATGACCATAGTAAGCTCAGAGCTGCGCTTCAAGACTATCCCGACCTTGCAAATATAGAAGAAACAGAAGGGGGACTCATGCTTATAGGCAAAGATCAAATGGATACCTCAAACCTCAATCAATGGCTGTTTGAGCGTGGTATCAGCCTTTGCCACCTCTCCCATCAAAAAAATAATCTTGAAGAAAAATTCCTGGAAATCCTTAACGAAGATGATGCGAATACTACAGGTTGAATGGTTAAAACTCAGACATTACCGTGTGTTCTGGGTATTGCTGGGCTTATATTTTCTGGGCATGGTGCTGCCACTGTCAAGTGGGATGTTTCTGCTGGAATTTCTTAAAAATCAGGGTGTGGAATACAATGGCATTTCACCAGCCATGCTGCCAATTTATGATTTTCGCGATATCTGGCATAACCTCACATACCTGGCCAATTTCCTTAAAGTGCTACCGGCATTTATTGTGGTAATTTCGGTCGCCAATGAGATATCCTACACCACCATGCGGCAGAATATTATTGACAGCCTTACCAAAACCGAGTTTCTGCTTTCGAAGATCAGTTTTATCATTGCCATGGCCCTATTTAGTACTGTGGTATTGTTCCTGAATGGCCTTGTCCTCGGGCTGATCTATTCACCTGTAAAGGATGCTGGCAGCATCTTTATGCATATTGAATTTCTTTTCGCCCATTTTCTACAGCTGGTGGTGTATTTCCATTTTGTATTTATCATCACCCTGATCCTGAGAAAAACAGGACTGGTGGTTTTTCTGCTACTAGGATATACCATTATTTTCGAGCCTATCGTAGCGGCAATTCTGCTCAATGCTCCCTTTATCCCGGACACAATAAGGTGGATAGCAGACATGCTGCCCAACCGTTCAATTAACAACCTAATTAAGGTGCCATTTGGTAAGTATGTATTTATGGAAACGCAAACTGGAATCACATCAAAGGCCCTCCTGATTCTACTTGGCTGGATGATAGTATATCTGGGCAGCATATTTGGGTGGATACATAACCGTGATCTATCTTGATTTTTAGACACCAGCATCTTCTCAGGTGCGATAATGACTGAGTAGTTTGTCTATTATCATTTCGGTTTCATCCGGATAGTCAACAGGCACAGCATTCTGATTTTTTACCCAATCGGTTATGGCAGGGATGTATTTTTTACTCAATAAAGCTATTACCGGCACCCCGATATGCCTAAGCCCTGCTGCATTACAATGTTGCTCATATTGTGATTTCATAGGAATAGCCAGCACCTTTTTTTTCAGAAATAATGCTTCAGCAGGAGCTTCGAATCCGGCACCACATAATATACCTTCACAACTAAGCAGAGACCGTATAAAGGCTTCGTTATCAACCGGATGAATGGTGACATTACCTTCGGTAAACATCTCTTTGTTATGCTTGGAGAATACCTGCCATTCTACATCTACCTCTTTCAGTATATTAATCATTTTACGGTCACTGTAAGCAGGTAAATAAACGGTATAATGCCCCTCATTGGAAGTGGTGGCATGCCGGATTTCACTCCTGATTACCGGCGTATATACATAGGGATCAAAGCGATCAAAATGAAATCCGATTTTATCATCTACCGGCGCATAGTATTTTAAAAGCAGCCACCCGGCCGGCATGATGTATTTCGGTTTGGGGGCGTGTGGTGAAAGTACTGCGCATTGGTGACTTAGGGAAACGCAGGGTGTCTTCTTTTTTCGTGCGGCCCATGCCGATACAGGTTCGAAATCGTTTATGATCAGATCGTAATCCTCTACTGGTAGGGACCTGATATCCCTGAGTAGCTGTGAAATATCAGATCGTCGGGCTGTTTCCATGAAATCCACCCCGCCATGCTTTCCGAAAATGAAGCTCATCCCGTGAAAGCGATACTTCACATCATAGGGTAACGAAACATCCGCCTGTATCCCACTAATTAAAAGATCAAGATCGCATTTACGCTGTAAAATCGGTATGATTTCCCTGGCACGGCTCAGGTGACCATTACCAGTGCCCTGTATAGCATATAAAACTTTCATTTGCCATCAAATAAAAAAGATTACCATGAAATACGGTAATCTTTTCTATTTTCTTAGTTGGTAGTGCTCGGAAAAAACGTATGCTTAACCGCCGGTATCGTTGTGTCTTTAGTCATCCACAATGTAGGCATTATTTTTCCGAATGTAAAGCTTTTGTTAACTAATTTACACTAATCGTTAAATTCAATTTTTCCACCAAGAGTGGAAGGCGCACCAACTACAACTTCACTATCACCAAATACTGTGATAAAGCCAGGGGTAAAATCATCTTCACCAGCTTCATAAATATTATCCACCCATTTCTGAGGATTACGGTCGATGTAAGGAAACCAGGTAGAGTGAATCTGTATCATAATACGGTGCCCTGCTTTAAATGTGTGCAGAATATCCTGTAGTGGAAATGACACTTCCTCAGCCACGCCGGGTGTGAAAGGCTGAGGTTCGCTGAAGCTGTTTCTGAAGCGTCCGCGGAATACCTCATGACGTACAAGTTGCTGATATCCTCCCATATTGACGTGATCGGGCGTAGCTACGGTTGCCTGTGCATCCGGGGGATATACATCGATAAGTTTTACCACAAAGTCTGCATCTTCGGTTGACAAGGCCACCTTCAGCTTTGCCATAATTTCACCGGCAAACTGCACATCTTGCGTTAGCACATCAGAAGTAAAGGTAAGTACATCCGGGCGCTGAGATGCATGTCGCTGATCGTCGGTCATGAAAGGGCGCGGAGTAAATCGTACCGGAGCTATTTCCGAACGGTACGGAACGGGCTTATTGGGATCACTGTAATACTGAAACTCATCGTCCGGATTAGAAGGATCATTAACCAGCAGCTTACCTCCACGTGCAAAACGCAGGTTATATCGGGTGACATCAGCCGGGGGCCATTCATCAAACAACTGCCATTCCTTGATTCCGGTATCGTACATGTACGCTTCAGGAAGATCGGCATCACCATTGCCCTTAAGGTGAGCTTCAAAGAAGGGTGTCTCGACATTTTTCTGATACCAGGTAGAAATGCTGTCGCCGAAATATATATGATTCACTGCCTGATATCCACGCTCCCGAGCCCAGTCACCATGGCTCCAGGGTCCCATGACGATACTGTTTTTTGCTTTTGGATTATTCCTTTCTACTGTTTTATAGATATTCAGCGGACCAAACAGATCCTCTGCATCAAACCACCCGCCAACTACCATGACAGCATGGTCGATATCCTCTAAATGAGGAAGAATACTGCGTGCCTGCCAGAACTCATCATAGTTGGGGTGTTCTACCACCTGCTGCCAGAAAAAGTCATCGGGATATATATTTTCAGTCACATTCTGGAGCGTTTTCAGGTTAAGATTGAATGCATATCCATCTTGTGTATCACCAGCCTCCCGGAAGGCATCCCAAGCATCATTATACCAGCTCTCTGTAGTTGGCCCCTCTCTTTCTGTACCGAAGACAGGAAAGGCATAAAGATAACTTTGCAGGAATGCTCCCATATGATGGAAATCATCAAAGAAAAAATCAGATATGGGGGCCTGTGGTGAAGAGGCAACAAGTGCCGGGTGTGCCTCAGGTAATGCTGCAGCCGTGTAGAAGCCGGGATACGAAATCCCCCACTGACCTACACGTCCGTTATGATTATCCAGATTTTTCAACAGCCACTCAATGGTGTCGAATGTATCCGAACTCTCATCTATTTCCTCCTTTTTACGCCGGTTGTTACCCGGGACATGGGGTCGCATATTATCAAATTCACCTTCCGACATCCATCTTCCGCGTACGTCCTGATATACAAAAATATACCCCTGCTCCATCAGATACTGATTAGGTCCGAGGCTACTTTTGTATCGGTCTTCACCATACGGTCTTACGCTGTAGCATGTACGCTGCATCAGTATAGGGTATTTTTTTGTTTTATCTTTAGGCAAATAAACCTGAGTAAAAAGACGGGTGCCATCACGCATCTCGATCTGAAATTCTTTTTTATCGTAGTTTTCACGCACATAGGACTCCTGCGCTGAAATCAGAAACGGCACAAGAAGTAAAACGGTAAGTATAGCTCTCATGTAATCAATGTTTTAATAGTAAATATAGGCTATTGAGGATTGTAAAGCTGCATGTTTTTATATAGATGGAAAAAGTGCCGGTTAAATCTCCTGAAGTTCTTTATATTTCAAGGATCAGCTTTGTGATCTTTAAGTGTAACAGTGAATTTAGCGTCCCGTTTCTATCCATATGCCCATTTTACATAAACGCCTTAAAAAGCATTCGAAAAAGCTGATGAAAAGCTATCGCAAAATGCGCCGGGACATGAAAGCCAAACATATACACAATTTCAGGGTTTCGGTCAAAAAAATACGGGCAATAGCCAATGTGTTATCCAAATCAGAAATACCGAATGAAGAGGTGAAAGCAATCACATTACCTCTGAAAAAGCCATTTAAGGCTGCCGGAAAAGTTCGTGAACCTCAGGTATACAAACATGTCCTGGCTAAGAAGGATATATCCCATGAAGGATTGGCTGACCTGTTTGATCAACATGTTGAAAATGCGGAAGCGGAATTATCAAACCGACTGGAATTGTTCAATGCCGATCAGTGGCATATACATTCAAAACGCATCGTCAGTAAAGTTAAAAAGCTGGACCCCGATACAATATCGAAAGCTGCAGAAAAACTGGCTGAAGAGGTCATTACCAATATTCACTATCGTTTAGATGAACAACCCAGGGATTACCATACATTACGAAAGCAATTTAAGATACTTCAGGAAATCGATGTTTCCCTTCCTGAGGCTCTTCCAGATAAAGACGATATTAAGCAATTAACCGACCTGCTAGGTGACTGGCATGATTTATTTGAACTTGAAGAGGAAATAAAAATTAACCAGGATATGGATAAGAATACCTGCGAACAGATACATGATTACAGACAAGCTGCTGAAAATGAAGCCGATACGATGTTGAATGCGGTCATAACCGGTAATCTATCGGGAGAAAGGAATTAAGCGGCTACCTTTTGTTCGGCTTCAGCAAGGCGTTGTTTTTCTTTTTTCAGCCTTCTGTTCATGATATAAAACCATAATGGAGGAATAGTAGCCAGCACCATCATACCGGGATACCCTGTGGGCATCTGGGGAGCTGACGCATGATAATCGAGTGTCTGGTATTTCTTGCTGGCCAGATAATGATGATCACTATGGCGGCTTAATTCAAACAGCACCAGCCTTCCTACCACATGATCGCTATTCCATGAATGCCAGGGACGTACCCTTTCATATACCTTTCCTTTCTTCTCTCGGGTAAGCCCGTAATGTTCGATGTAATTCACCGTTTCCAGCAATAGACCTCCCATGAGTGCTGATATAGCAAAGCAAATTGCTACCATGGGCGTAAGTAGTATTGCAATCAGGGTAAGAAGGAAAATATAAAGCAACGTACTACGCAGCATCTCATGACGCCAGTGTAAAACCGGAAGCCCCAACTTGATCATTCGCTCTGATTCGATATGCCACGCAGACCGGAATGTTCCAGTCAGTGAACGTATCCAAAAAAAATAAAGTGGTTCGTTATATTTTGCAGAGGAAGGATCCTGCGGTGTGCCTACATAACGGTGATGTCCTTTATTGTGGTCAAAATAAAATTGGACATAGAGGCTGGTAAAGAGCAACACTTTGGCGAGTCTCCGCTCCCATAACTTAATGCGGTGGCCTAATTCATGTGCGATATTTATCCCGATAACGCCACACATCAGCCCCATGCCGGTGATCATCCCGGCTCTTTCCCATAACGGGCCCTCGAAAATATACATCTCCCAAACAAACCAGCACAGTGTTGCCACCTGTACAGGCACCGCCAGATAGAGCATGATGTCAAAAAGGGGGTTATTTTTCACCTTTGCCAGGGTTTCATCATCGGCATTGCGATGATCGGGAGGAAATATCAACTCTATCAGTGGGATAAAGGCAAAAGCAAAGATTACCGGCAGGTAAACCGACCAACCTTTCCATACAAAACTAACCCATACCAGCACCGGAATAATATAAGCCAGCAGATACTTCAAAGGTGATAGTGAACCCTGTACTTGCATTTTAACATGTATTAATTGATCTCAGACGTTGCCGTATACTTTTATTACGGACTCCCGAATATAATCATTTTCCAGATGAAAAAATATAGCATCGGCAATCTGATCAGGAGTAACCCAGTCTGAAAAGTCCGCATCGGGCATTGCCTTCCGGTTGGGAGGAGTATCAATGATGCTGGGTACGACCATAGCTACATCGATATGGTCATAGGCTGCATTCAGCATTTCCGCCAGATGGAATAACATTCCCTTGGAAATTGCATATGCCATAACACCTTTTCCCTGTTCCGGATGAAGCGCAGGTCGGGCACCGATCATAAACACCTTTCCGCCATTAGCAAGATGGGGCACCGCTGCCCTGATCACATTGAAGGAAGTATTAAAATTGAGACGGATCATATGCTCCACATCTTCAAGGGATGTTGATGCCAGATCGCCCATACCAAACCCTCCCACTGTATGAATTACTCCATCAATACCGGATGCATGTTCATCGATGGATTTTTGAGTTGCCTCCGTGTCCATCAGGTCAGCCTCAACCTTCACACACGACACCTCATCACCCGGTATTTCATCCGTATGGCCGTAAATCGCCACAACCTGATGGTTCTCATTTAATAATTTATTTACTACTGCTTTGCCGAGATTTCCGCCGGCACCGGTTACCAGATATTTCATATTAAGCATTCCAGTTTGGGGCAAAAGCAGGCTGGATATAACGGTTATTGCCATTCATTGACCAAAGCTTATCCAGATCCTCCTTTTCCAGTTCAAAATCAAAAATATCAAAATTAGATACAATATTTTCCGGCTTTGAAGAGCGGGGTATGGCCAGCACCCGTGTCTGGGATAATAGCCATTTCAGTGCGATCTGTGGTATGGATTTATTGTACTTACCCCCTATTTCGGCTACGGTTGTGTTTTGCATCAGATTACCCTGTGCGAGAGGAGAATAGGCTGTCAGCAGACGGTCATGATCTTCACATAGCTGCAGCAACTGCTGCTGGGATAATTCCACGTGGTATTCCACCTGTATCATATCGACGCCATAGTGAATGGCTTTCTTCCACAGTGAGGGCGGGAAATTACATACACCCGTATACTTGGTCAGGCCTTCTTCCTTCAACTTCATAAGCGTCTCTAATGCTTCATCCATTGAGACATCATCGGTGGGCCAGTGGATCATGTACAGGTCAAGGTATTGATAACGTAGTTTGTCAAGCGACCTACGGATGGCGTCACGCATATCATGAGGCCTGAGGTGATCAAACCATACCTTGGAGGTTAGAAACAGATCACGGTGCTTTATACCACTTGCTTCAATAGCGCGTCCTACCTCTGCTTCATTTTCATACATCTCAGCGGTATCGATATGCCGGTAGCCCGTCTCAAGGGCTTTTAGCACTGAGGCATAACCTGTATCGCCTGTAAGTTCGTAAGTCCCGAATCCTAATGCAGGAACCTGCTCATTTCCAATTTTGCGGTAGATCATATCAAAAAGTTAATATCGTCTGAAGATTAAATAGCCTTGCGGAAATGGTATTGGGTGCTGCCACCTGAATACCAGATAATTCCTGAATCCACAAATAAGAGATCTCATTTTCAAAACCAAGAAGATTCAAAATAGTTACGCCAACCTGCCATTCACCGATATACCGGTTTTTAGGCCTGAAATATTTATAAAATCCCATATCGATACGCCGGAAGGTTTCAGACTCAAAAGCATTGCGAAGCGCCAGTGTATTGGGCGGGCCAAATGGTATGCCAGATCCGATCTGGAGGTTGAGCGTATACCGAAATGTGGGATTATTGGGCAGATAATCCTGGAAAAATACAGAAACATTGATGCGCTGATCGGAAGGCCTACGGATATCATCCCGGTCATCGAAGCCCAGGTTTTCCCTTGCTGATAGCACGCCCAGATTGATCCACGACTGTGCCCCTGGAATGAATTCACCACTAATCCGGATATCCGTGCCATAAACATATCCGGTGGCATCATTATTTGCATAATAACGGACACGCACATTGTCCACATCATAAGGAATAAGATGGTACAGGTATTTGTAATAGCCTTCGACGGAAAACACAAAGGGCCTGCCCCAAAAGCGGTAGTTTTTTTGAAGTCCGGTGATGACATGCAGCGACGACTGAGCCAGCAGCCGTGTATTGAGGCTGCCGTTGAAGTCACGCATTTCGCGATAAAAAGGTGGCTGGTGATATAGCCCGGTACTGATAAAATAGCGGAAACCGGAAGATATACCGGCATCCATCCGCATATTCGCTCCTACTGTCAGCTGTTGATTAAGCGTATTGTAACGTGGCCTGATACCGGCCTTGAGCGTTACATCACGACCTGGCTGGTAGGTGATCTGTCCATAGCCATAGACATGATGTGCCGCTACTTCATTTTCGATACGTGCAAAATCCTGTTCATTGAAACGTATAAATCCTGCAGAGTCCAGAAAGCTGAACTCATACAGAAGATCTTCTGCTGCCCTGTACTGGTAACCAATGCCAGATTCAATTTCGACAACATCAGAAGGCAGGAAAGTAGCATCCAGCTGTGCTGTAATTATCCCCGCTGAGAGACTGTTCCGGGCGTAGTTATAATTGCTGCCCACACCAAGTGTCTGCAGGCACTGGTTCGGCGAAAAGTCCCCTCCCCTGCGTATCCGACACAGGATATAGGCGCCTTCGACATCTGAAAATTCCCTCTCTGTGGTAAGAAATCCACTCAGTATTCCCTGCCACTGAAACCTGTCAGAGACATCATGCTGCAGCCGCATGCCCCCCTGCCATACGCGAAAGGATGTTGACTCGGCACCCGTAAGGCCGACAAAGAGTGAGCGTTGTTCGGTAAAGGTGCCGAATGTAGTTTGCCGTGACTCGGGAAACACTTCATAGTCATTAGCCGAAAATGAGGCCAGTACATCAAGCGTCATCAGTCCTTTGCCTTTGGTGTCAAAGAAATGCCTGGCATTTACCTGAATATCACCAAACCGGGGAAAATACTGTCCTTCTACTTCAATAGCATTCAGCAGGTACTGAAGGTTTCTGTACCGCGCACCAACGGAAACGGATGTATTGCCAACTCGACCGCCGGCATAAACTGAGCCTCCCAGTGCGCTGGCGCTGACCCGGCCTTCCAGCGTATCAGGATGCTGGTACTCGATAAGCATAAGGGAGCTGAGCCTGTCACCATATCGTGCAGACCAGCCGCCGGCCGAAAACCCAATACCTGCCACCATGTCGGGGTTCACAAAAGACATACCCTCCTGCTGGGCTGCTCTTATGAAAAAGGGACGATATACCGGAATGCCATTCACAAATATCATATTTTCATCAAAATTACCACCACGCACCCGGTATGTTGAACTTAAGTCATTGGAAGATGATACACCTGCCAGTGTAGCGGTGATGGCATTGAATTCGTTTAATGCATTGGGAATGTATTGGGCAGCACGGGGCTGAATGACGGTGAGACCGGGATCGCCAAAGCGATTGCCGGAAATTTCCACCTGGCTGAGCTCTTCAGCACGTGATGGCAGCTGCACGGTATCTGTGACCAATCCATAAGGAGGATAAAGTGTGTCCACAACGGAATAATAACCAATATAGCTGATTCGCAATACAGCCACCGAGGAGCTGTCGGGAAGGTTTAACCGGAAAAAGCCATCACGATTGGTAGTGGTGCCGCGGCCGGTAAGCTGATCCACTACATTTGCTGAAAGCAGAGGGCGTCGTTGCGTATCGGTAACATAACCGCTAACCTGTGCTGATGCGATATGGCAGAGGAGTATAAATAGTGATAAAAGCCATGCTTTCACGTAGCATTAACGTTTTTGAGCATTTTTATTGTATCCTGAGGGCTTTTAGATTTGAATACAGAGTTGCCTGACACCAGAATATCAGCACCTGCTTCTATAAGTTCGCTTGCATTCCTGACATTAACACCGCCGTCAACCTGTATCAATACCGGAAGACCCCGGGTAATGATCATTTCCTTCAGATCACGTATTTTATTGAACGTATGCGGAATAAACTGCTGCCCACCAAAACCAGGGTTTACAGACATTACATTCACCTGATCCACCATGTGCAGCACATCCTCAAGTACTGTTACCGGCGTATGCGGATTAATGGCTACACCGGCTTTGCCTCCCGAATCTTTAATCTGTTGTATGACACGGTGAAGGTGGCGGCAAACTTCATAATGCACCGTAATTCTATCCGCCCCTGCATCCTTAAACGCAAATATATAGCGCTCAGGCTGCTCTATCATGAGATGCACATCCACCGGTTTGGTAGCAACCTGCTTTACAGCGACCAGAATGGGCAGCCCAAAGGAAATGTTGGGTACAAAATTCCCATCCATAACATCAAAATGAATCCAGTCGCATTCGCTTTGATTCAGGAGGTCGATTTCAGCACCTAATATGGAAAAATCACATGCCAGAAGTGATGGAGCTACTATATGGGACATTGCTATCTGATTATTTTATATGCAAATATATAGGGCTAACCGGGTAAAAAAATGTTTAGTGGTGAATAACCACCCGTACTGTATAATGATAAATACTTAATACATACATCCCTGTGGGCAGATCGGCTACCGATATGCGGCCATTTACGACTGCTTTGGTAAATTGAGAGCCGCTAATATTTGTAAAGACCACCGTTTCGGGTACATGATCTGCGCTAATCATCAAGTACTGGTCCGCCGGATTGGGGAAAGCCCGGATCCTGTCATCCTGAAGTGAAGTATAGGTGATGCCAAGGGCTGCTTGGATAAAATCAGGTATACCATATCCTGTTTCCTCAGAAGGGTTGGATGCCTGCGTACCTGAGCTTATGATTTTATCCCGGATCTCAGGAGCTGTAGCCTGCGGAAAATACTGCATCAGCCCGGCAGCAAGGCCGGTAATGATCGGTGCTGAGTAGGAAGTACCGCTGCCACGTGTAAGTCGGGCATCCGGAGATACACGTGCAATATTTCTCCCAAAGCTGACTACTTCCGGCTTTATCTGGTCTCCTACCCGTCCATACGAACTGAAAGCCGACCTTTCACCAGGTCTGTCAATGCCTCCTACCGCTATACCGTCAGGAGCATCTGCAGGAAAGGTAATGGTATTCCAAGAATTGTTTCCTTCATTACCTGCACTGGTAATACAAAGCATATTTTTCAGCGCTGCAATATTGGCAGCCCGTGTAATTACTGAAGTACTACCATCTACTGCATCACGCTCATAGCTCATAGAAGCATCATCGAAGATGTTGTAGCCCAGCGACGAATTAATGATATCTACACCCAGGCTGTCACAGATTTCAGCACCTATGGCCCAGAAATATTCTTCCACCCGATATTCGTACAATTCGGGGTTGTCGTCAACCTCCGTGACAATCAATACATACCGGGCATCCGGTGCGCCTCCGATATAGGTATTTTCATCGTTGGCAGCAATTATCGACAGCACATGTGTACCATGGTCACTATACCGGTCAATGGTCTGTCCTTTTTCCCTGAGATTAAATGACAACACCCTTTCCTCATCATATAAATGAGAAAAATAAGGGTGCATGGGTGTTATACCTGAAAAACCACCATCCAGCACAGCAACCCAGACACCCTCACCCCGAATGCCCATATCGTGCATTTCATTCATCCGGTGAAGGTCCAGAAACTCACGACTGACCTGACGATCAATATCTGTGGTCTGATAGACAATAGTCTCTTCATCCGGCGGAACTATCGGAGGGCCAAGATATTCCACCCTGTCGACAATGGGAAGCTCGTTTATATCCGATGGAAAATTTTCAGCTGTAATGATCGCCATGTTGAACCAGCGGGAGGTATGCGTAACGCTGTAACCAAGCGACTGTAATGCCTCAAGGTAAATGTGGTTTACCGGCAGATCCAGTGAATCAATACCTACAGAAAATGTCTGCTTACGCTGAATACTTCTTGGGCTGAGAAATTCTTCCGGGCGTTCCAGAGAATATGTGGTTTGGGATTTGTCTCGGAAAAATACACCATAGTAATTTTGTGCCTGAAGCGGTATCAGCGGAATAAGAAGAAGGATCAGCAGCTTATTCATAACCAAACTCTATCAGATAGGCAGAATACCGCTGACCAAATACCACCTCGCCTGCACAATCCAGTGAACCACAAAAAGTGACCTGATCGACTATTTTTTCTAACAGGCCAACATCCTTGCCGTAAATTTCATAGCGGCTGTCTGTCGCTGTAATTTCCAGCGGGTCGATCAGGTCAGCCTGCACCACCCTTAAGGTGCTGTCGATGGTAATATTTTGACGGGTGTATGGCATATGCAGATCCTCATAACTGTAGGGTAAACTTCGCGATGTATTAAAGGCATTGCCGTCCCAGGTGGTATTATACCGCACCGGAAACGCCAGCTTCTGATAGGTGATATCACCTTCCTGCACGTGAAATGCTGACCTGGACAAAGTAACAAGCCAAATGGAGTCTTCCTCCCACTGATTCATATCTGCCGACCTTTCTCTCATCAATGTATAGGACACTTCATCTCCGGAAAAAGACAGGGTGTCAACTGTAGACTCCCTTATAAAATAACGTGATGTGTCCGGCTCTGGTATGGCTGCATTGTATTCGATGTAGGTCACCTCATAAATGCGGTAAAAAGAGGGATCCAGGTTTACGTACTCCTGCCCCAGATATGGCTGGATGGCCTCTGAGTCTGCACAGCCAAACAGAATGGCGGCATTAATGAAGTACAGCAGATTTTTCACGATGCTGGTTAAATGATGAATGGATCCAGCCGCCACCAATCACATCGTCTCCTTCATAGAATACAGCAGCCTGACCAGGAGCAATGGCATGAACCCCTTTACCGAAAAATACTTTCATGGTATCGCCCACCTGCTCGATTACTGCAGGTGTACCTGCATCGTTATAGCGGACTTTGGTGATGGTATCCATCCGGTCGCCGCTTATATCCGGATATTTGCTCATGATAAGCTGCTTTACATACATGCCATCCCGGGCCAATTCATCGAAGGTGCCTAAAACTACCCGGTTCGTTTCTTTTTGTATTTCCACCACATAGGCGGGAAAGCCCAGTGCAATGCCCAAGCCCTTACGTTGCCCTACCGTGTAAAACGGATACCCCTTATGATGACCTACTACGGTGCCATCTTCCAGTACAAACTCCCCGCCTTCTACCTGCTCCTCAAGTCCGGGAACCCGTTTTTTCAGGAAGCCGCGGTAGTCATTGTCGGGCACGAAGCAAATTTCATAGCTTTCGGATTTTTTCACCAGCTCATCAAAGCCTTTTTGTTTGGCCATTTCGCGTATTTCGGGCTTGGTTAGGTCTCCCAGCGGCAGTATTGTCCTGCTTAGAGATGCCTGCGACACACCCCACAGCGCATAGCTCTGATCTTTGTTCAGGTCCTTGCCTCTGGAAATAACGTAGCGACCGTTTTCTTCACGAACTTTGGCATAATGTCCGGTTGCGATATAATCACAACCCAGTTTATCTGCGCGACGTAGTAGGGAATCCCATTTGATATGGGTATTACAAAGCACGCACGGATTGGGTGTACGGCCTGAAATATATTCATTGGTAAAATGGTCGATCACATAATCACCAAATTCCTCCCGTATGTCGATGATATAATGCGGAAAGCCCAATGACACAGCTATGTTCCGTGCATCATTGATAGAGTCGAGGCTACAACATCCGGTTTCCTTTTTAGTACCTCCGGAAGAAGCATAGTCCCAAGTCTTCATGGTCATGCCAATAACTTCGTATCCCTGTTCGTGTAAAAGTACGGCGGCCAGGGAACTATCAATGCCACCGCTCATCGCTACCAATACCCTACCTTTAGACATAATCGCAAATTTAAAAAATCGTAACGGAAATACAGGCAAATTGATTCCAAATACGCGCAGAAACCAATATTTAACAGCAGATTACATACTCAGAGGCTGATGGATACGCTTTAGGTGGGTGCCGCCTGTACTGTAATCTGTGTTGAAAAATAATAAAGCCGCGGCTAACCGCGGCTTTATTTATGAAACGAACGCAATAAATACTAATTCAATAGTAATATACCTCAATTTTATTTAGACTAAATCTAGATAACGATTCAAAGGTAGCGAATTATGGCGATGCGAATCAACTACTAGTAGTAGTGAATTTCAATAAACTGTTTTTGGCGGCTAACGGGTCTTTTTGGCAAAGATAGCCACTACTAAAGAGGTCAGAATACCCATCAAAAGTGCTCCTACCACGCTTTGTCGTATATAATTAGTTAATGTGAAATAGTTTTCAGCCTCTTCACGGCTCATCTCTTCATTTTCAATCACGTACCGGGTAACATTTTCAAAATAATCAGGTGTGATATAGGTAGACGTAATATACTGTGATACCGGGCTCAGCAATGCTACGATGAGGGTGATGATAAGGCCGGAAACCAAACCTTCAACATAGGTCATTTTACCCTGATAATCCCGCTTTCTTTTATCGAAAAGAGCGAAAAAATATACAACTACGGCAGGTATTGCGAAAAAATTGGTGTAGAAGGCGTGTTTATCGATATGTTCATCATGCCATCCCAATGCCTTTTCCATGACCATCCACAATAATGTTACAGCCACAAATATCAGTGCCCATTTGATTTCAGTAAGACGTGATTTCATAAAAATGCTGGTAAAAAATATACATAAAAATAGTCGATTGCAGCGTTATCTCAAAATCCACACAAAAGGTTAAGTCAACCAAAGTGGAAGTGCATCTTATTTTAATCGTGTAAAAAGTACACTTTTATTTCTTCGATGATGTATAATTTGCGATTTTTGCACCGGTACTAGTATTTTACAGGGGATTTTTGGATTACTTTATCGCAAATCCTCTGGAATATATTAAAATGTATATTTTTCTATTAAATGAGAAACCTCCTGCTTTTGATGGTCCTTGTGTTCTTTCACCTGATCCCGGGTGCAACTGGTCAGACATTGATCAAATCGAACAATACACCCAACAAACTCCGTGTTTTTATCGATGGCTGTGAAGGATGGGATGGGGGTTGTGATATGGATTACATCCGAACGGAGATCACTGCTGTTGATTTCTATCTGGATAATGTGACGGCTGATGTGTTTCTGCTTATTAACAATAACAGATCCGGTGGTGGTGGGCGTCAGTATCAGTTGATTTTCATTGGCCAGCAAAACCTTCATGCCGGGCGACGCGACACCCTATATGTCAATACCCACCAGACTGATACCGATTTTGAAGTGCGTGAAAAAGTAACCCTGTATATCAAATTAGGATTAGCGCCATTTGTGGCGAAAACCCGGGCAGGAGAAGTAGTCGACATCAATATGAAAACGGACCTGAGCGAGCTGGATGACCCCGTACAGGAAACGGTTGACCCCTGGAATTACTGGGTTTTCAATGTAGGTAGTGATGCGAGACTTGAACTAGAAGAATTAAGCAGGCAAATCAATTTTGGAGGAGACATCAATATCAACCGCATTACGGATGACTGGAAAATATCGATATCCGCGAGCCTCAATGAAAGGCTCAGAACCACTATCAGAAGGGAACCCAGAGTAGATATCAATGGAGACCCTGTGCTTGATGCTAATGGCGACCCTATTGTAGATGAAATTGAGAATAATTTTGATGTGTCGGAATATGGCTTCAGTCACCAGCTGGTCAAGACCATTACCCCACACTGGTCGTATGGATATGATATTGGAGGTCGCCAGAATACACGGCTAAACTATCAGTTTCAGCTTAGCTTCAGGCCCGCTATAGAGTACAATTTTTTTTCGGAATCGGAGCAGAACACGAGGTTTCTCAGAGTGAACTACGGGGTTGAATTGCGAAACAACACATATGTGGAAGAAACGATATATGGTGCCATGGAAGAAATGAGAGTTCTCCATAGCCTGCGGGCCAGCCTTGGGCTAAATCAGCGGTGGGGTAACCTGCAGGTCGGATATCGCTTCAGAAATTATCTTGATGATATTAGTTTCTGGACTACCGGCCTGAACATCAGTGCCGAAGTACGTGTGACCGGAAGGTTTTCCTTTTATGTGAGGCTCGAAGGCAATTATGTAGAGGACCAGATTTACCTGGCATCAGGTGATTTTACTGAACAGGACATTTTGAGCGGTCGGGTAACCCTGCCTTCCGCCTATACCATTGATTCCAGATTTGGGTTCAACTACCGGTTTGGTTCCAACCTCAATAACTTTGTGAATCAACGATTTTTTGGAAGGGCCAATTTTGTAGGAAATGATTGAAATGGCTCAGCCTATGGCAACAACTATACTTGTAATCATCTGAATGAATGCTACAGGTGCCCATATCCGTTCAATTTTACTTGGTGTTATGATGTTCATTATCGTCCCAATGAAAAAAAATACAGCCACCAGCCAGATACCAATACCTGAAATTGATTTCAGCTGATGAAATAACAGGCCGGCTTCAGATAATACAATACTTACAAGAAAACTTAATAGGATCATATTGATAACAGCAACCATTCTCATTTTCGGAGGATATTTTCCAGGATATTTACCCCCCATAGACGCCTTACCCCAGGGTGCACCGGCTGCTAAACATCCCTGAAAAATAATTACAATTCCTGAAAAAACAGTAAAAACTATAGCCGATATGGTTTCCATAAAAAAATCATTTTATATCTACTGTACGTATTGATAATTTCCTCTTCATGTATATTTTTTTCAGCTAGCTGAACCTATATAATTTCACCCTACTAGTTTTCCGGTCGTATTCCAAAAATCAATAAATAGCCAATCATCCAAAACTCTCCTATTGTAGCTGGAATAGTCAAAAATCTGTTTAAATAAAAATCAATACCTGCATATTCAAAAAATGTACTGATAAGGTACCCGAATCCACCAAGTATTATTACTCTGCCCAGCCAGACCGGCATTCGTCTGGATTTGGTCACAATGTAACCCATCGGAAGCAGCCATAACCCAAAGAATAGTCCGCCCACACCCCAGGCATTTGAACTTAAATTTTGTAGAATACTAATGTGTGCCACCACTTCTCCTACCGGCTGTACGGCGGCACCTGCGATACTAATGGCAGATGCCATCGCCATTGCGCTAACCATAATGGCCATTGAATTCATCATACCCCAAATACCTAATGCCCAGGCTGCCGATTCATGAATGCCCTTAAATAATTTATAAAACCATACAGCAGCAAACGCCTGGGAAACCACAATAGCAAATTCGAATAATAACCTGATTCTGGCAGTCGATTCAGCTTGCATTAAATTGACCAGTGTCTTTTCCGCGTCACCGGAAATGAACACCTGAGGGTGAAAAATCAAAAACCCCAAAACCCCGGAGATTGCCAGGGCCAAATACCAGACTCCTGTTATTCTTGCGGTATTGATTTGTTGTTTTCTTTGGTCAGTTGCAGTCATTACCTGTAATGGATTGGTTTAAAACCATTGTTGGCGGATATTCACACAGTTTGATTTAAAATACAAAAAATGGTCAGAGCACTGAAATCTATGCATCTTCGGTATGATCTGACTTTTTTCAATTTGTTAAAAATTATCCACCCTTTAAATATAGCTTTATTATCCAATCCTTCCAACGTATGGATATAATACACCAGCGAAAAACATCTGGCTATAGCTCGCCCCCCGGATCAAACAAAAAGGCCGGCTTCATCCGGCCGGCCTTATCTGTTATTTATTCCATCCCTGCGGACGCTTCCACCTTACCGGTGGTGCCGGTTCCGGCTTCATGATAAACTCCTGTGTCTTCAGCATCTGCATGGCCTCTTCCACTGCCCGCTTCAATTGCGGATCGTCGCCCGCAGCCAGTGCTTTGGGGGACTGAATCACCTCTATGTCGGGTGCTACACCTTCTGCCTCGACAGCCCATTCTCCATCTACATCATAAAAGCCACCCCGTGGTGCTACCATCCTGCCACCATCAATAAATCGTGGTGTATCCCAGGTACCCACAAGGCCACCCCATGTCTTTGTACCTACCAAATGGCCAAGGTCCTTAAACTTAAACATATAAGGGAGCAGGTCGCCACCTGAACCGGAACGTTCATTGATCAGCATCACCTTGGGACCCCAGATACCTGCCATGGGTGTGGTCCATGGACGGTTGTCATTGGCTTTGCTATTGAAATATCCCATAACTTCGCGTGACATCACATCAATCATGTAGTCGGCTGCTGACCCACCTCCATTGTTTCTTTCATCCAGTATCACTCCCTTTTTATCCTGCTGGGCAAAATAATACCGGTTGAAGCTCGTAAATCCGCCTCCGCCTGTGTTGGGAATGTACACGTAGGCCAGCTTGCCTCCTGACAGCTCATCCACCCGACGCCGGTTGGATTCTACCCAGTCTACCGTTCGCAGCTCACCTTCACTCCTTACCGGCTTCACCAGTACCTCACGGCCTCCGGCTGACGGTTTTGTGTTTACCGTAAGACGGATAACTCTACCGGCGGTATGCTCCAGAAACTGGTAAATATTGTCGCTGCCTGTTAGGGCACGTCCATTCACAGCGGTAATATAGTCACCTTCAGATACTCCAAGTCCGGGGGTGGCAAGGGGAGCTTCGGTGCCCGGATTCCAGTTCTCCCCGGTATAAATTTTCTCAATCTGATAATAGCCTTTATCTATTTTAAAATCACAGCCCAGCAGTCCAACAGGCACATAGTCAAGGTCTGGCATATCACCACCGGAAACATAACTATGACCTATAGCCACCTCACCGCTCATGATATCCACCACATAGTTGAGGTCCGTACGATGCCTCACATGCTCGATCCATGGTGCATACCACGCATAAACCTGATCCCATGGTGCACCATGTACATTATTCACATACAGGAAATCACGCATATAGCGCCACCCTTCCCGGAATATTTGCTCGTATTCGGCCTGCGGATCGATGTAAATGCTGGCAGAAGTGCTGATATTGTCGTCATTGCCGGGTTTTGATGAGGTGGACACGATTCCCCAGCTGTTTCCTTTATTATAAAGTCCAAACTTGCCATTGCTGCTGGTCACCATCTGATTGATGCCACTGGCATATTCTTCCACCTCCATTTTTTTGAGGTCATATTTATGAACTGTAAGTCCGGATTGGCCGGATACCGACTCCGCTATGAAAACGGTATTTTCCGGTCCTCCCACAAGGCCAGCATAGTTGCTGTTGGGAATATCGAGCGCAATGATACGCCGCGACAGTCCTTCCTCATCGATCGTCACTGTAACAGCTTCGTCGCCGCTGCCATTCGTTTTTTTCTCTTCTTCCTCATCTTCGGCCTCTACCTCTTCCTCATCGCTTTTAACAAGTGTCGGTGAGAGGGTTTCATCATCCAGTATCAGGCAATAGAGACTCCGGGTGGTGGATGGGTCATACGAGCTCATGTCAAGCCAGCCGGTAGCAAGGCCATAATTTGTACTGGCCAGAAAATAGAGATATTTTCCGGACTGGTCCCATACCGGTGTGATGGCATCAGCAAGACCATCTGTAAGCTGAATGCGCTTTCCACTGTTTACATTATAGGCAAAAATAGCCTTAAAATGGCTTTCAAGCTGTTTAGCATAGGCGATCCATTGGCCGTCAGGTGACCAGACAGGGTTCATTGTCCTGTTGGGGTGAGCATAACGATCGGTATCTGCTTTTTTTACACGTCCGGTCTCCAGGTTGATTATCCAGATATTGTAATCAGTATCGGTATAAGCGATGTGGCTTCCATCAGGTGACCAGTCGGGTTTAAAATAAAAGGTTGGATTTTCAAGGGGAAAAGACCTTTGATTTTCTCCATACTGATCTGCCACTACGAGCTGGTATTCTCCCGAAGCGTCACTGAACCATGCGACTTTGTCCCCCTTTGGCGACCAGATGGGATACCGGTCGGCTACACCGCTGCTATTGGTAAGGTTTCTCCAGCTTCCCTCCTCTTTCGGGAAGGTAAATATCTCGCCTCTGTATTCGAAAATAGCTCTTTTACCATTAGGTGAAATGTTAGGGTCAGATAACGTCCTGGCGGTAACATCCTCCCATCTGGGGCGCGAGAAATTCATATCTCCGGCGACGTTTATCTCCAGCTGCGATGTGCTGCCCGTTGATGGGTCCAGCAGGTGAAGATAACCTCCCATTTCAAAGACGATAGCATTCCCGCAGGCATCGAGTGATTTGATATCAAATGTTTTGAAAAACGTTTCCTGTTTTTCAGTTTTAGTTGCGGGGTCAAAAGACCAGATGTTGGCCAGGTAATCCCTTTCGGACAGGTAGTATATTTTGCCTCCATACCATACCGGGTCGAGGTGGCGCTCATTATCAGATTGTGGCGTGCGCATCAGTTCACTGGTTTTCATATCCACAATCCAGATGGGTTGTGCCTGTCCGCCGCGGTAGTTTCGCCATTCCGGATCCCAGTATGTGATGGGTTCATAGGCCGCATATTTGCCATCGGGAGAAATCTCACCACTTGCCATCCTGGGGACACCAATCTGCTGTGGCAGGCCACCGTCCATACCAACAGCATACCAGTTGTTGAGAATTGTAGGGTGTCCTTCACGGGAAGAGCGGAAGATCACCTCGCCATCCGGTGTCCAGCCCTGCACCATATCACCACCGGGGTGGTAGGTTAGCCGTATTGGTGTGCCTCCATTGGCCGGAATCACAAAGACATCCGTATTGCCATCATATTGCGCTGAAAAGGCAATCCACTTTTCGTCAGGTGAAAAATGTGGCATGGACTCATATCCTTCGTCGCTGGTCAGACGAATGGCGTCGCCGCCACTCCTGGGGGCTTTCCAAAGGTCGTTGGCATATACGAACACGATCTCTTTTGATGATATTGTAGGTTGCCGCAATAGCTGAGTACCCTGGGCGAAGATCCCGGTTGCCACCAGCATTCCGAGAAGCAGTATAAGGTAGTTTTTCATGTCATTAATCAGTTTATTTATCAAACTACCTAAATATACCGGCATTTTAATATGATTTTATACCAGCGGTGGATTAACCGTTCCCACTCATCATGACATGATCCATTTATTCAGTTCAAAAATGATGTTATGATGTGGTCCTTGACAACGTAAAAATATCCTTCCTCCTGTCTTTCAGGTTACGTACACTACCGAACTGGTTAAGCTCGCGGAGCATGTCGATGTCGATGTCTGCCAGCAGGATCATTTCCGTATTGGGTGTAGCCTCAGCTTTTATGCCATTGGTAGGGAAGGCAAAATCACAGGGAGTAAATACCATTGACTGCGCATACTGAATATCCATGTTATGCACTTTAGGCAGGTTGCCCACACTACCTGCGATGGCAACAAAGCATTCGTTTTCTATCGCCCGTGCCTGGGCGCAGTTTCTTACCCTTGAGTATCCGTTTTGGGTGTCTGTCAGAAAAGGCACAAATAATATATCCATCCCATCCTCTGCCAATAGCCTGGACAATTCGGGGAATTCCACGTCATAACAAATGAGAATACCGATTTTGCCGCAGTCAGTATCAAATGTTTTCAGCGAGCTCCCACCCTGAAGACCCCACACTTTGGCCTCATCCGGTGTGACATGCAGCTTCTCAAAGCGTTCCAGCCCGCCATCACGCTTGCACAGGTATCCTACATTGTATAACTGCCCATCGACCACTTCCGGCATGCTGCCGGTGATGATGTTGATATTATACGAAATCGCCAGCTCGGAAAACCGTGAGACAATACTTGCTGTATGTCGGGCGAGCTCTCGTATAGCGTCCGATTCAGATAGGTGATTGTTCTCCGCCATCAGCGGGGCATTAAAAAACTCCGGAAAGAGGGCAAAGTCGGCCCTGTAGCCTGAAACCGCATCAATGAAATATTCAGCCTGCTGCATGACCTCATCAAGGTTTTTATAGAGGCGCATTTGCCATTGTATCAGGCCTAGCCGTACGATTGTTTTCCTTACAGCGGCCTTGTGGGATGGCTTTTCGTAATAAACATTGTCCCACTCCAGCAGCACGGCATATTCATTGGAATCTTTGTCACCCTCGAGATATCCTTTCAATATTTTAACGGGATGGAAATCATTTGACATCTGAAAGTCAAGAACCGGGTCATGGATCTCCTTTCCTCTTACTTTGTCAATGTATTCGCGCGGTGTAATCTCTGCAGAATATTTATGATAATTGGGTATCCTGCCACCAAATACAATGCCTTTGAGGTTTAGCCGTTCGCAAAGCTCCTTACGATAGTCGTAAAGCCTTCTGCCGAGCCTGAGGCCCCGAAACTTCGGTCGGATAAATATATCGATCCCATACATTGTATCACCCTGAGAGGTATGGGTGTTAAATGTATAATTACCGGTGATTTCGCGATAGGTATGGCGGTTGTCATATTTTTCGTAGTCAACAATAATGGATAGCGCACAACCGGCAAACTCATTGTTTATTTTAATGGCCACCTGGCCTTCGGGAAAATTCTCTATCAGTTTTTTAATATGGTTTTCTTTCCAGAATGCTTCCGGCATACGCGAATAGGACTCAATCATGGCCTTCTTGAGGTCTTCATAGTCATCAGGCTGGAGGAAGACCAGTTCTATATTTTCAATTTCAATCATTTTAGTTGGTTTAGCGCTAAAATCGTTTCCATAAATAGGAAACAAGTAATCTGATTTCTGTTTTTAGGAAACATAAATCGCAATAAAGTTCCCTTATAAAACCCGTTATCAGGGGCATAGTTTTATTTACACAAATTCGCTTGAAAACGTATTCATCAGACGCCCTCAGATACAGGTAATTATTAAGGTACCCATTTTTACCTGTTAACTTCCCGGCAGCTTTTCTCCTTTTTTAGCAAGCTCTACCAGCTTTTGTATTCTGCTGTTTCTGGTTTTATCTGTTTTGGCTAGTTTGAGCCAGCGCAAGGCAAAGCGCTTACTGGATGGATTTATCGAATGAAAGAATGCTGCTGCATCGTGGTGTCTTAATAAGGCTGCTTCAAGATCTTCAGGTACAACTAAGTTATCTACGTCGTCCATAAAGTCCCAGAGTCCTTTTGCTTTGGAAGATTCTATTTTTTCCAGGCCTGAAGCATGCATTTTACCTTCTTCAATAAGTTTAGCTGCACGCTCCTTGTAACTGCTGGCCCAATGTTCGACCCTCCGTTGTGAAATCAGTTGCGTGGTCCGGTGATCGTCAAGCTTACGTCTTATGCCATCGATCCAGCCAAAACATATTAATTCATCCAGCACTTCCCATCTTGAGATATATTTATCCGGTTGGCTTTTCTTGTATGTCACCAGCCAAACAGACTCGGGCTGCCTGTGATGTTTCATAAGCCATGCCCGCAGCGCCTCCCGTGAAGTGATTTCTACCTTGGCATAGTTCTCAGTTTTTACAGGTTGATTATTTGCCATCCCCAATATGTCCCGGATTCCTGATTAGAAATCAATCTCTATTGTGTATCATCTTCTACTTCGGTAAGCGGCCATGCTATTCCGATCGTCTCCTCCTCGAAATCATCCTCAACTTTATATTCCATACTCTGCCGGATACGTGAATTGATGTGGGGATGTGTCTGTATAAACTCAAGATTTTCAGACATCGTGAAGCTCTCCTTCTTCATCACTTTAAAGATGCCTGCCAGGTGTGACGGTGACAGTCGGCTACGTTCCAGCAGGGCCAGTGCGTACTCATCTGCTTGCTCTTCCGCTTTACGTGAAAACGAATTTTTAAAAATGGTTTCCAGCAGATCGGTCATCAGATAAGGGTCGCCCCCTGTAATCATGCTCAGCATCATTGATAATCCGATTTCCCGCACCAGCTTATCCACAACATGGCGCTTTTCCACATGGCCAATTTCATGAGCGATTACAGCTGCAACCTGCTCAGGTGTCTCAGCCACATCAAGTAACCCCTTGCATACCAGGATATTACCACCAGGAATCGTGAATGCATTGACCTGCGAGCTTTTGACAATACGAATGTTGTATTCATAATCGGTGAGACCAATATTATCGAGCAGCCTCCGCGAGATCACAGCTATCGCTTCATCCATTACACTGTCCTCCAGGTACTGGTACATGGGGTCAATTGACCCTAATGACTCCATCATCATCCTGCCCAGTTTTTCTTCCTGCTCTATGGAGATGCTGCCGGAAAGATCAACTCCTTTAAATGGCTTCCATAATGCAAAGGCAAACCACAACAGTGCACAAACTAACAACAGGATAAGCAGCTCAAGCCAGGTACGAGTACGGTTCATTTGGGTGGCTTATTCATGACGCTGTGATCTTCATGTTCGGCAATACGGAAGGCATAGTGATAGCTCAACCGGCCAAAGAACAGGAAGTAGAAAAACCTTCCTTTTCGTGCCCTGACTGCGGCCACCAGGCTAAAAATAAAATAGCTAAGGTTAGCAACTATCAGGAATATGACATATCCCTGATAGACATCTGTAAAGCTGTCTTCAAAGAATATAATGCGTATCAGGATATAAAACCCTCCCCAGTTGATGAGTGTCACCGGCAACTGCGATAGTAGCGACTGCAGGGAATGAAAATGCACGAAGCGGCTGGTTTTTTTATTCAGATAAAAATAAACGATAGCCGCAATCAGGTTTACCACCGGCAAAGGTATACCGGCGGCAAGTGCTCCAAACATCATGAAGTAAGCACCCATAGCATCTTCTTTTTCCCGTATGGGCACATCATCAGGCTGGGGAAGGTCGTAGTATTTTGTCATGTATCAGGGTTTGCCGTTAAACGGAGGATATTCGTCAGTCATATAATTTAAATAGAGGTTTACCCGCGCATTCCATCGCAGGTAACCTACGATAAAATCATGCCATGACTCGCTCATTTTACCGGTAAACAACACCACCCACCAGTTAAGGAATACCAGGAACTGTACGCCGATGGCGTAAAAAAACAGGATAAAACCATGTGGTATGAGTACGTAAGCCCAACCAAAAAACAGCTTCAGCAAAGCTGTGCCGCGGCTTAAGGTTTCGGGGTATTCTACTTCAAAGGTGGTAAATTCATCCTGCGCTTTGACTCCAAATGCAGGATAGCCATCTGAGATATTGAAAATCCTGGCATTTAGCCTCAGGCTCCATTGCATTACGCCCACCTGAAATTCATACATACTTTGCGGGTACCTGCCGGTAAATAATATGGAAAGAAACCCAATAAAAGTAAGTATGGCAGACCAGATACCTACAAAAATCAATAAAAAAGCATGCGGTAATACGATGTAAAACGCACCGAAAAAGGTTCGGAGCAGCAACTCACCTCGTGAGTAACTCTCCTGAAATTTGACATCAAGTTTCATTGTTAATCAGGTTAAGTTATTGGATAAAAATTAGTCCGAATATAATAACCTGATGAATGATGTCAAACTACCGCATTTAAAATTTATTTTGGATTTTTACATCTCTGCGGTATATCCTTTGATCTTATCGTATTGATTGCCGATCACCAGTATAAGCACACCAAATAATACGGCTACAACGATCAGCAATGTATTGATTAGCCCCTCTACAGAAAAGGACAGCTTGATCAGCACGGTAGACACCACAAAACCTGAGTTTCTGAACAACCTGTTGAATTTATCGGTATGGAGAAAAGATATCAGAAGCACCAGCACGTCTACCAGAATCAGAATGGTAAAAAACTGATCAAAAAAGATGTTGTTGATATTTTTTACCGACACCACAAATCCTTTGAGAAAAGAAACCGACTGAAACAGATATCTGCCAAAACTATACCCTGCCATGCCAAGAAATATGGGCACCAGCAATATGGAAATACCTCTCTTGACATCTACAAATCGCCGTATAGATGGCTTAAGTTCATCGTAATGCTTATCCATCATGCGCTTGTTGTACCGGTAAAACAGATAAAGCAGAAAGAATATGATGAGTGTGGCCAGCAGGTCGTAGGTAAACTGAAGATCATCCTGTATTTTAAACCAGTCGGAGGAGAGCTCGATGGTAGACAGGTCTTTGAATAACCTTCGGATAATGATCAGTGCTATGATCTCGTATTGCTTGGCAATATAAGCCGTGGTAGACTTGGGTAAATAATAGATAAGGAGATATACCTCATAAATCAATATGAACGAAAAAGGCGTATATACGGCCGAAATCGGATTGCTAAGCAATGGCCCCGGCTCATCCAACTGTAGCACCCCTATCCGCACGAGTTCGATGATGATCAAATGGATAAGAAAGGAGACGATGGAGATATAAATGGTGAATTTCTCACTCCGCGCCTTTGTTTTATCGGATAGCAAAAGCTGGTGCAGTTGATTCAGAATTCTCATAGCAGTTGGTTAACTACATTAGAGGAATAATGATTTGAGTTTGAGGAAATTTTCTTTACCTTCTGCTTTGGAACATGATTTACAACAAAGAGGCATCATCAAGTTTTTTCTACGTGAAGAAGGCTATGGCTTCATCATTCCCGACGATGGTGGCGATGATATCTTTTTTCATATCACTTCCTGCATAGACGAGCTCAAAAAAAAGGATCTCGTTGCCTATCATGCAGTACCCGGGCCGAAAGGTCGCATTGCTAAAAATATCATTAAGATCTAAAAATAGACAGAAATCACTGCCCGTGCATTGAACCCGGGTGCCACTACGCCACTGCTGTACGACCGGTAACGCTGGTTGGTGATATTTTCCAGCTGAAGCTGAAAATCTATCCATTCCTCATAATCATATTTCCCGAGCAGCGAAAAAGTCATCCATGCCGGGCTATAGAGGTCTCCATTCTGATCTGTTGCATAGATATGCGGCTTATCCAGTTCGCTCACTGGCATACGTTCGTTCGTCACCTCCTGATTATACTGACTTACTATTCGAATCTCAAAATCATCCTGTGTCAGGGTAATGGTAGTCATGCCAAAAGGCGGTGCAGCATGTCTTATCGGGCTTATCTGGCCATCATCTGTTACTTCTTCACCCCGCTGCCAGTTATATTTGGATACGATTCCCAGAAACGGCAGCACCTGCCAGGAAACAGCGGCATAAAACCCACTGATACGGGCATATGCTGCATTCTGTATTGCATTCACCCTGCTCGGAACGCCCAGATACTCTAACGTATCATTACCGTTGAGGGTGAATGGCCTTCTTACCATGGCGTTGTCCATATAGGTAAAATAAGCTGACCCCTCAAGGGTAAGGTTATTCCAGGACTGTTTGACAGAAATGTCTGCAGAATACACATATTCTGATGTTAGATCTGCATTGGGCACTACTACGATACTGGGTGCAGAGTCAAATATTTTACCTACATCGTCCACATTTGGCGCTCTGAAACCTGTAGAAAGGTTGGATTTGATATTCAACCTGTGGGTAGGTGAATATACCACCCCTGCACTACCTGTCAGGGCATCGTTGGTATTTTGAATTTCGCTGAATGGCAGAGGGTAGTATGGCAGGTTTCCGGATAGGTCGCCTTCAAGGTTCTGCCAGGCATACCGGGCACCTAGTTGTAAACTCCATCGGTCGGACAAGCTGTGGTTTAAGGTGCCAAATGCAGAGGCGGACGTCCACCCGGCATCAGGATAGCGGCTGGCAACCTCAAATGTACTGTCACCGATGCTGGCTGTTCCTTCGGACAGCACATCATTGTATATCAGCTCCATGCCATAATTCAGGATGGTTTCCCTGCCCAATGATTTCAGGAAGTCCAGATTGGTACTGTAGGCTTGTACAACCTCACTGTTGGTTGTAGTTTCATCATCAAACACGTTTCGGACAATGCGGATTTCATCAAAACTCTGATAGGCAAGGCGCAGCTGCATCTGGTCAAACAGGATATTTTGTTTATTCCACTCCATCGCAAAATTATGCATGATCCATCGCTGCGGTCCATAGTCCCATCTGGCAAATCGGAGTTGCCCGTTTCTACGCTGAATGTAACGGTCGGTGCGAGGAATATCTGAAGTATTTGAAAAATAGAGACTATACTGAAAATTCAGGTTCTGAACAGGCTCCCATCGCAATTTTTGCATCAGAAACCATTGTCGGTAGGCGGTATTTACCTGTAAGCGGGGCTCCGGATTATTTAGTATGGTATCCTGGCCATCGGATATATCGACAAACTCCTCTACCAGATAGCTTTCCGGTCCCTGCGTACCCATTCTTACATTTCCAAAATTACTGTAGGAAAAGCTTCCGGTCCATGCAAGCTTACGTGATTGATATTGTAAGTCAGTGTGATAGGTATTTTCATTATTGGCTGATGAATACCTGAAGTTTGTTTTACCTGAGACACCCTTTTTTTCTGAAAAATTTACCGGCAGGGTATGAAACGACATCACCCCTCCCAGTGCATCACTGCCATAGTTGACGGAGCCAGGCCCCATGATCACTTCCAGCCTGTCCATGGTAAAAGGATCAAGTGAAATGACCTGATGAAGATTGCCTCCCCTAAAAATGGCATTGTTCATTCTAACACCGTCGACAACGTAGAGCAGGCGGTTTGCCGAAAAACCACGAATCATTGGGCTGCCGCCACCCTGCTGACTTTTCTGAATAAACACCTCACCGGAGACACCAAGTGCATCCGCCATGGACTGGGGCTGAAAAGCATCGATAACTTCAGCATTTACCGAAGATACGTGCACCGGCAGGCTTTCAGCTGATTGCTCCCAACGGTTAGCGGATATAGTGACCTCCCTCAGATTGACTGTGGAAGCCAGCAGCTGCAGGGTGTCACGGGTTATAAGTTCACTATACCGAAGTATCATAGTCTGGTAGCCCTGTCGCCGGATTTCCACCAGGTTTTTTATTTCAAATTGATTTAAGTCTACCACTCCGGCAGAGTCGGAAACAACAACAATATCACCGTTGAGTGCTCTCACCGTGACATACGCCAGCGGCTCATTTGACTTGCTTTCTACAACGACAACAGATTGTGCAAAGGCGGTTGAGCCTGTTAATATAAAAAATAGTATCCATGCTCTCATAGGAGCGCAAAACTAAGACTTAGGCAAATAATAAATTTACCATATGTGTAATTTTCCTTACCTCACCTTTACTGACCCGCTTTTTTCTTTCCCTCTTCGGTCATGGCGAAAGATCGTGTCATTTTTTTGATGTAGTCTACTTTTCTGAAACGTAAAGCGCTCCAGTCTTCATCTATGGCAACCTGTCGCACAGGTTCGAGGCCATGCCTACCCATGGCATCCCAGCCATTATCACGACTAATGTCTGTAGTGTAATTTTTGCTCGACTTTTTAGGGTAGCAATACCAGATGATAGCATCACCATCCAGCAGAGAAGCCAGTTGGTTGATCGAATCTTCAATTTCGTGTTGTTGTGTAACAACATGTATGAGGAAGCGGATGCCTTCGTCTGCCACCTGAGTTACAATTTTCACATCAGGGTCAAGATCTTGATAATGCGTGGAAAAACTATCCGGTGCATTCAGCACAACCAGCGTCTTTTGATCTTTGAGGTTTAGTTTTTTAAAAATGCCGTTCATCCTATCAAATTTGGCTTCTAAAAGGCAAGTACATAACTTTCGGACTAATTTAAAAATTTTAGGATGGCAGCGAGAGGTTCTTTTACCAGCAAGGCAGGTTTCATAGCCGCATCAGCAGGCTCAGCAGTTGGATTGGGAAATATATGGAAGTTTCCGTTTGAAGTTGGCGAGGGCGGTGGAGCGGCCTTTGTGATCATGTATCTCGCTTTTTGCTTTCTTTTATGCTTTCCGGTAATGGTTACGGCTATTGCTATCGGCCGCAAGGCACAAACCAATGCTGCGGAGGCATTCGGGACACTTGGCTTTCCGAAGTGGAATTTCGTGGGCATTGCAGGCGTCATCGCGAGTGTCATCATCTTATCCTTCTACAATGTAGTTGCAGGGTGGACCTTCGGATATTTCATTGAAATAATCCAGGGTCATTTTGACGTAGGCGAAAACTTCAGCGTTTTCGTTACCGACATTGGCAAGGTAGGATTATACGCTATTGTTTTCATGATATTTACCGGGTTTATCGTGTCAAAAGGCATATCAGGTGGAATTGAAAAGGCCTCCAAGATCCTGATGCCTGCCCTTATTGTAATCATTCTGGCGCTTGTAATCTATGCACTCACACTGCCGCACGCAGGTGAAGGACTGGCCTTTTATCTGATTCCTGATTTTTCCAAAATCAACATAAAAGTAGCTGCCAGTGCATTGGGACAGGCCTTTTTCTCGCTTTCTATAGGTATTGGTATATTGATAACCTATGGAAGTTATGTCCATCGTCACGACAACCTCATAACATCAGCAGCACTAATTACCCTTGCTGATGTAGGTATTGCACTTATCAGTGGTATGATGATATTTCCTTTCCTTGCCTTTCTTACAAATGGATCGATGGAAGGCGTAGCAGGTGGTGCAGGGCTCGTATTTGTCACCCTGCCGGGAGTATTTGAATCCATTGGCGGTGCAGGCGTGGTGATAGGCTCCCTATTTTTCCTTTTATTATCCTTTGCGGCACTCACCAGCACCGTGTCGATTATGGAAGTTTCCGTGGCATATTTGTCTGAGACTCGTAAAATGCGTCGTCCTGTTGCGGTAATTATTGTGGCTACCATTATTTTTATAATTGGTGTACCGAGCATGCTGGCAAATGGATACTCCCCGTTCTTTAGTAAATTCATCACCTATTTTGGAAGTGATACACCTGTCGATTTTATGACATTTGCCGGGCATGTTGTAGATACCTGGCTGCCAATGGGAGGTTGCCTGATCGTACTATTTGCTGCCTACATCTGGAAAACCAATAACCTCCATAAGGAAATAGCCAGAGGTTATCCGGGTTACGGCAGGACGTGGATGATTAAATTTATCGACATTTCGATAAAATATGTTTCGCCTATTGTGCTGCTCTTATTATTTGTACTTGGTATTTTAGCACTTTACTTTAACATATCGCTGTAAACGGTTGAATTATAGCCAGTCATGTCCTATTTTAGAATGTTTGTAAAAGATAGTGAAATTGAATCGTTTCAATGATGGCTTTATAATGCGTTTATCTGGCAATAACCAGATCAATAAGGACAACTCTTTTAAGCTACTGAATTTAGTTTCACTCATCATATTTGGTGCCATAATCATAGCAGAGCTTACGGTAGACATAAAAATATCCCTGCTTGCCAGTATTATACTCTTTGCCATAAACGCCATCATACTTCTCCTTTATATGGCCAATGTGGGCAAGTCCATCATGATGACATTATTTGTGTTTCTGCTGTATTTTGCCGTGGAGTCGACCTTTTTGTTAAACAATAACTCATTCCATTTTATGAGTTACTGGTTTGCATATATACCGCTGTGCGCCCTGTTGCTAAACGGCACCCGTGGGGCCACAATATGGATCATTATTGTGTTTTTCACGACGCTGGTAAACCTACAGATAGCAGGACAGGGCATGAACTCCGGGTATGACACCACTATTTCACTAATACCATTTGCTATTGCGGCCGTGATCTTTTGCGGAGGAATATTTGGCTTTGGGTTGGTAATCTACCGCATGCTGAATGACGCCCTGGAAAATGAAAAAGATCAGCGTAAGCAAATATCCATATTGCAGGAAGAAACAGTACAGCGCAACATAAAATTCAGATCCTATCTTCAGAATATCAACCACCTTTCACTGGACAAAAACCTGATCGAAGGTAATTATGAGGTTTTTTTCGAAATAATCTGTAATGAGGCAACCGACATCATGGGCATTTCGCGTGTCAGCATCTGGCGCTTTAATGAAGCTGATGCTATCATGTATCAGGTAGCTGTCAAAGATGCGCGGCCATTTAAGCAACAGTCGATTACACGTCTTGAATCTGAAAATTACATCCAATCCATCGTGAAGCAGCGCATTATACGTGCAGATGATGCGAGGGAGCATGATATATTCCGTGATTTCAAGTATTCCTATCTGAAACCATTGGGGATACGGTCATTGCTTGACTGTGCTATTGTGGTTGATGGCGAGGTGATAGGCGTCATATGTTGTGAAAATGAAGATCGTAAAAGCTGGACAGATGAAGATGTGATTTACACGCAGGCGTTATCTGAGCTTATAGCGATTTCCATGAAAAACAGCCAGATCAATGAGCTGATACATGAAATTCAAAAGCAAAACCAGCAGCTGAAAACGCAGTTCAGGGAGCTCAATATGCTGAACGAAAAACTAAACAATCTCAATCAGTCGCTGGAGCAAAAGGTGGAGGAAAGAACCAGAGAGCTCCAAAATCAAAACGAACAGCTTACCGAATACGCTTTTATCAACTCCCATCTGCTGAGAGCTCCGCTGGCACGGATACTGGGGTTGTCCAATATTCTGGTAGGCGAAAAGATCGACCCTAACCTCCAAAATCTGCTTGATGCCCTGGTGAAATCCTGTAATGAGCTGGATGAGATTATTACCCATATCGGTAAACTGCTTTACGAGGGCAACGCCATTTCCCGTAAAGACCTGAGTAACATTATCAATAAAAACATGGATAAACTGGCCAATCCATCAGATAAATAGAGGCTGCTTTTTACCTTCTTAATTTGTTCATTAATTTGCACATAAATTCAAACTAAAAATCAATGACTGTAGCTACTAAGTTCAGACCGGGCGTACTTTTTGGAGACGAACTCCAGGATTTATACAATTACGCCAATGAAAATAACTTTGCCCTTCCTGCCGTGAATGTCGTAGGCACTAACTCGGTAAATGCTGTGCTGGAAACGGCAAAGGAAGTGAACAGCCCCGTAATCATTCAATTCAGCAATGGGGGTGGTGTTTTTTATGCAGGCAAAGGCATGAACAATGACAATCAGCAGGCTGCCATAACCGGATCTATCGCCGGCGCACTTCACGTACATGCACTTGCTGAGCACTATGGTGTACCTGTGATACTTCATACTGACCACTGCGCTAAAAAGCTCCTGCCCTGGATTGAAGGACTCGTAGCCGAGGGTGAAAAATATTTTGATGCAAATAAAAAGCCACTTTTCAGCTCGCATATGCTCGACCTCAGTGAGGAGCCGATCGAAGAAAACCTCGACATTTCCACCCGCATGTTTGAGCGTATGAATTCACTGGGCATGTCAATAGAAATAGAACTGGGTGTAACCGGTGGTGAAGAGGATGGTGTAGACAATACCGATGTAGACAACAGCCTGCTTTATACCCAACCGGAGGAAGTGGCATACTCTTATGAACGTCTTAAAAAAATCTCCGACAGGTTTACCATAGCGGCTGCTTTTGGCAATGTGCATGGCGTGTATAAGCCTGGTAACGTTAAACTGAGGCCTGAAATACTTAAAAACTCACAGGATTACATTAAAGAAAAATTCAATACAGGAGGAGATCGCCCGGTAAACTTCGTATTCCATGGCGGTAGTGGCAGCTCAAGGGAAGAGATCAGGGAGGCTATTGATTATGGCGCGATAAAAATGAATATCGACACCGACATGCAATGGGCCTTTGCAGAAGGTGTACGCATGTATTTTGATGCAAAAAAGGATTACCTTCAGGATCAGATCGGAAACCCGGAAGGTCCTGATTCTCCAAACAAAAAATACTACGATCCGCGTGTATGGCTTCGTGAAGGCGAGAAAAATTTTGTCAAACGACTGAAAATGGCCTTTGAAGACCTGAATGCTATCAACAGAAACTAATATAAGGCCCACTACGGTGGGCTTTTTCATATGAAAGGTTACATATTACTTCTCATCACATTTATTTCCTGCACCATGGAAAAACACACAAATGCACTTATCAATGAAACGAGTCCCTACCTGCTTCAACATGCCCACAATCCGGTCAACTGGTATGCCTGGAACGAGGAAACGCTGGCATTGGCAGAAAAAGAGGATAAGCTGATCCTGTTGTCGATCGGCTACTCATCATGCCACTGGTGTCATGTGATGGAAAAGGAATGCTTTGAGGATGAAGAAGTAGCAAACCTAATGAATGAGCATTTTATAAATATCAAGGTTGACCGTGAAGAACGACCGGATGTAGACGCTATCTACATGGAAGCGGTACAGTCTATGGGTTTGGGCGGCGGATGGCCGTTGAATGTATTTCTTACCCCCGATCAGCGGCCCTTCTATGGCGGCACCTATTTCCCCAAAGAAAAGTGGATGAATGTGCTCACTCAAATCAATATGGCCTATGAAACACGTAGGGATGAGATTGAGAAATCGGCAAACTCCCTGACCGAGGCACTCAACAGCAGCCTGGTGAAGAGAATGAATCTGGATCAGGATCATGCTATCGATATTTCATTACTCCATGAGGCAGTTACAGCTATTATGCCCAGAATGGATACCATCTGGGGCGGGCAGCAGCGGGCGCCCAAATTTCCTATGCCCTCCATCTGGAATAACCTGCTGTATTATTATCTTCAGACAGGGAACGACGAGGTAAAGGAAACAATTATCCGCACACTCGACAAAATGGCCGCAGGAGGTATTTATGACCATGTGGGAGGTGGATTTGCGCGTTACTCGGTCGACGGTTACTGGCATGTCCCACATTTTGAAAAAATGCTGTATGACAATGCACAACTCATCAGCCTCTATGCTGACGCCTACACTCACTTCGGAAAAGAACGCTATCGCGAGGTTGTGGATGAAACCATTGCGTTTCTTCAGCGCGAAATGAAAAGTGAAGATGGTGGCTATTACAGTGCACTGGATGCCGACAGTGAGGGTGTGGAAGGTAAATTTTACACCTGGTCCAAAGAGGAACTGGAAAATATACTCAGTGAAGATGAGCAATGGGTGATTGACTATTTTCAGGTAACGGAAGCCGGCAACTGGGAAGAAACCAATGTGTTGTGGCATGCTACGGCTTCATCGCGAGGTGAAAACTGGCCTTCAATCAGGCAAAAACTCCTGACAGCGAGAGAAAAGCGGATAAGACCCGGGCTGGATGATAAAATCGTAACCGGATGGAACGGCTTGCTGCTGACAGGACTCGTAAAGGCTTACCTTGCCAGTGGAGATGAGAAAATACTTTCATCTGCACAGGACCTTGCCACCTTTATAAAAAACCGCCTCCACGTCAATGACACGCTGTACAGAACTTACAAAAACGGGGAGGTAAAAACGAAAGGCTTCCTTGAAGATTATGCAGCTGTAATTCAGGGGTTTATTCATCTTTATGAGGCCGATTTTGATAAGAAAAGGATCCTCTTTGCCAAAGTGCTGACAGATCAGACCGTTGAGGAGTTTTATGATGCATCGGAGGGCTATTTCAACTTTACATCCAGCAGTGCCACGAATCTTATCACCACAAAAAAAGAGCTTTATGACAACGTGATCCCTGCATCCAACAGCATCATGGCAGAGAATCTGGTGAAAATGGGCCGTATTTTCAGCGACAAAGACTACCTCCGTATGGCGACTGCAATGACCGATGGCATGGGGCCACATATCAAAAGTGACATGCTCTACCTGTCGCAGTGGGCATATGTGTACCAGATGTTGAGTTACCCGGCGGCCGAAATTGCTATCGTAGGAAAGGACTATCGCCAGATGCGACTTGAGTTTACCCGGGATGTATCTCAAAACCTGGTATTCAGTGGCACCTTAGCATCTGATACCCTTCCATTGCTGGAAAACCGGAATGCCATAGACGGCAGGACCACGGTTTATGTTTGCTTTGACAGTTATTGCAAAGTGCCAGTCTTTGATGCTGAAGCTGCCAAAAAACAGATCATGGAAGAATTTGAGCGCATCAACTGAAACACGATTTGCAGAGGTACTGCTGCCAGTACCTATTGACCAGTCGTTTACATACCGTATACCAAGAGCACTGGAAGACTCCATCTCTACCGGAATAGCTGTGGTCGTTCCATTTGGCAAAAGGAAAATTCTTACCGGAATCGTGTCGTCGGTACATGCCAATCCACCAAAGGATCACGAAGCCCGCTACATTGAATTTACTTTTTCGGAACTGCCATTGGTCAACACTATGCAGCTTACTTTTTTCCAATGGATCGCTCGATACTATATGGCACCTATAGGAGATGTGATACAGGCTGCGATACCAAGTGCCTTTAAACTATCAAGCCAGTCGAGAATAGCCTTACGCCCGGATTTTGATTTACATGAAAGCACATACCCCTTTCAGGATCAGGAGCTCAGGTTGCTGGAGCAGCTAGAATACCAGGAAAATATGACCTATGAGGAGTGTATGGACCTGCTGGGCATCAAAACCATACAGCCCGTAATAAAATCATTGCGTGACAAAGGTGCTATCTACCTATACGAGGAAATAAAAGAAAAATATAAACCGAAGACCGTCACCAGGGTGAGGCTTCAGAAAAAAGCCCTGGAAGAGAAAACCCTGCAGGATTGGTTTACCGAGCTGGAAAAAAAACAAAAGCAGCAGGAGCTTCTCATCATCTACTGCCAGCTGACAGGGGTAATTCAGAATGCCAGTGCCAATGAGAAGGGAGCCCTGAAAACAGATTTGCTGGAAAAAGCCAGCCCCAGCTCATTGAAAACGCTCATTCGTAACGGACTATTTGAAGAGTTCAGTGAAATTGTATCCCGAATTGAATACACAAAGAGCTCTCCTGTAGCTGATATAGTGCTGAGCAAGCTTCAGGAGCAAAAACGTGATGAGATACTGCAACATTTCAACTCTAAGGATATAGTACTTTTGCATGGTATCACCGGGTCAGGTAAAACGTCCATCTACATCGACCTGATAAAAAAATCACTCGAAAATGGTGGTCAGGTACTGTATCTTTTACCGGAAATAGCCCTCACAACGCAAATCACCCGCAGGCTGCGTGCCGTGTTTGGCGATAAACTGGGCATATATCACAGTAAGTTTTCGGACGCAGAACGCGCCGAACTGTGGATGGGACTGCAGAATGGCAGCATTGAAATAGTATTAGGTGTGCGGTCATCTATATTTTTACCCTTCAGTGATCTTAACCTGATCATTATAGACGAGGAGCATGACCCCTCCTACAAGCAATATGATCCCAGCCCGCGCTATCAGGCTCGTGATGCTGCTATCGTGCTGGCTAATATCCATCACGCTAAGGTAATTCTCGGTACTGCTACGCCTGCCATGGAATCGTATTATCTGGCTGAGCACGGCGTTTATGGCCGGGTAGAGCTTATGGAACGATATGGCAACGCTCGTCCGCCGTTGGTGGAGCTGGCGAGCCTGAAAGGACTGAAAGGGCCAGGGAGTGAGTTTTCTACTACTTTTATCGAGCGGATAGGAGAAGCTCTGGCCAAAAAAGAGCAGGTGATCATTTTCCAGAACCGCCGTGGCTATGCCCATTATATCACCTGTGAGGTCTGCGGATGGGTGCCCGAATCACCAGAATGCAATGTAAAGCTTACCTATCATCAGTATAAAAATGAGCTGCGCTGCCATTATACCGGATATCGTGAAAAAATGCCGGAACTGTGCCCTGTATGTGGTTCAAAATCGTTTAAAATGATAGGTTTCGGTACTGAGCAGGTAGAAGAAGGTATTCGGCTCCGGTTTCCGGATGCCATCATTCAGCGCATGGACCTGGATACCACAAAATCAAAATATGCTTTCCAGCATATCATAGAATCATTTGAAAACCGGGAGACGGATATTCTTGTCGGAACCCAAATGGTAACCAAGGGCCTTGATTTTGACCATGTAACGCTCGTCGGCATATTTGATGCTGACCGCATGATGTATTTCCCCGACTTCCGGGCTCATGAACGCACCTTTCAGCTGTTGATGCAGGTAAGCGGGCGCGCCGGCAGGAGTGATAAAAAGGGAAGGGTGATCATACAGACCCATCAGCCGGAGCATATGCTTTTTCAACGCGTGATCAATCAGGATTATAAAACCCAGTATGAGGTAGAAATTGAGGAGCGCAAAAGATATGGCTTCCCTCCTTTTACACGCCTGGTGAAAATTGTTTTTAAGCATGAGCAAAAAAATCTGGCGGATGAAAGTTGTTATCAGGCTTTCGAGGAGTTGACGCAATACCTGGGAAAACACAGGATGATGGGCCCTCAGCAGCCAATGCTATCCTACCTTCGGGGCATACACATGATGGAATTCTTTGTTAAAATTAACCGTAACACAGATGATCCATCCAAAATCAAACAGGTGATTCGTCAGACGCTGGATAAACAGACAAAAAAACATAAAAAGCTACGTATCGCCATCGATGTAGACCCGGCTTAGAGATCCCACTCGTCCATTACCGTCAAGGCATGGTGCGCTGTAAGATCAAACTGACACGGTACTACCGATACGTAGTTGTTGGCGATTGCCCATTCGTCGTTATCCTCCCCTTTATCGTAGTTTACAAAATTACCGGCCATCCAGAAATAGTTTCTGCCATTGGGGTCTTTCCTCTCGCTGAATTCTTCCTGCCATCTGGCATGCGCCTGCCTGCATATTTTTATTCCTTTCAATGGCTCTTCCTGCTTTTTGGGTATATTGACATTTAACGCCACATACTTCGACATGCCCTTTTTCAATACTTCACTTGCTATTTTCAGTACAGGCTCCTCTACATGCGAGAAATCTGCTTCGCTATCGTAATCGCATAAGCTAAAACCTATAGAAGGTGTGCCTTCTATAGCTCCTTCTATTGCGGCAGACATGGTGCCACTGTAAAGCACACTGATGGACGTATTACTTCCGTGATTGATCCCCGATACCACAAGATCAGGTTTTCTGTTTTTTAACAGCTGATGCTTAGCCAGTTTGACACAATCGGCAGGAGTACCACTGCACTGGTAGGCATCTACACCCTCAAAAATATCGGTATACGCCATCCGCAGCGGGTAGCTGATGGTAATGGCATGGCCCATACCCGATTGTGGACTGTCAGGAGCGACGACAATTACATCCCCGATTTTCTTCATTAACTCAACAAGTGTGCGGATTCCCTTGGCCGTAATGCCATCATCATTGGATACCAATATCAGTGGTCTTTTTTTCATTCTATATTTATTAGCTTTACAAAAATATTTAAAATCAAAGGTATGAATTACAAATCAGCAATCATCGTTTTGTTACTTTTCGTAAGTGCAGGATCAGCATTTGCTCAACAATACCCCGCATCACTCGGTATCCGTCTCGGACTGTATAATGGAGTGACCTATAAAAAGGGTTTGAGCGACAAACACTCACTGGAAGGGATTTTTACTACCCGGTTCAGTGGCTTTAACCTGACCGGACTTTATCAGTTCAACTATTATCCTTTCGATGTAGAGGGATTCTACTGGTACTGGGGTGTTGGTGGTCATGTAGGATACTATTCCAACAACTCAGCGCCATGGATTACAGAGGCAAGTGGCGGGGTAGTTGCAGGGCTTGATGCGATTGTCGCGCTGGAGTATGTGTTTGCCGAAATACCCCTGGCAGTGACACTGGATTACAAGCCTACCTTTAACGTCATCGGAGGAGGCTTTATTGGTGATGGCGGTGCGTTAAGTGTACGTTATATATTCTAGCCCCCTTCACTGAGCAGCCGGTTGTATTCTTCCACAATCAACCTCAGGTCCTGTCGTTCGTTGGTACGTAGGCGGTTTTTCTTCATAAATTGTTTGATATCGCTTACATACCGACGATCGATCAGGTTGAAAAACTGACGCTTCCCTCCTGTGAAATATAGGATACCCTGCTTCTGATCGAGCAGGTAATACCTGAATTCAAGTATTTTGACCGTTCGGGCGGTATATATCCCGACATTTTGGGTCACCACATACTCCCGGCAAAGCAGGCTGACTGAATCCTCCAACAATACTTCAAAAAATATGCTGGGCGCATAGCCATCTCCATTAAAATCAAAAGGGAGGCTGTAAAACTGTCGTCTGATCCGTAATACGGCACCTTCAATATCAAAAAAATCAACCTTTTGAGATGGAAATGAAAGCAGCTGTCCGCTTGCCAACTGCACCTGGATCAGGTTGGCCTCCAGGTCGTATTTGATCCTGCCTGTTATGACCTCACCGGAGGTAAGTATAGCCCTGCCCGGATGCCAAACTTCATTGGGCATGGTCTGAGCATATCCGGATATGGATAAAAGCAGAAAAAAAATAAAAATATAACGCATAGGTATACTACTCCTCTATACCGACCGAATCCACAATCTCAATGCCATACCCGGTCAGTCCGGCTCTCTTTGTTTTGGTATTTGTAATAAGTTTTAATTTACGAACGCCCTGATCCAGCAAAATCTGTGCTCCGATACCAAAGTCACGCTTATCCATTTTCACCTGTGGATGTTCATCGCAAGCATATAATTTCACTTTGTCGATAAGACCCTCACCGTTGACATCCTGATTCATATACACCAGAAGACCTTTACCTTCACGCGCGATGATGGAAAGTGCCTTGTGTATCTTATTATGTTTTTCAGTACCAACCCCGAAAACATCTTCCACGACGGTTGCGGCATGCATACGGGTAAGCACCACATCCCCTTCACTGATATCTCCCATTTTCAAAACGAGGTGTACATCCTGCGAACTGAGCTGTTTATAGGCTATGAGGTCAAAAGTGCCAAATGGTGTTTTAAGCTCCGACTCATGCACGCGTTCGATTAGCGTTTCTTTACTCAGCCGGTATTCAATCAGATCTTCAATGGTTACAAGTTTCAGGTTGAATTTGTCGGCCACCTTGCGCAGGTCAGGCAATCGCGCCATTGTGCCATCCTCATTCATAATCTCGACGAGTACCCCAGCAGGTTGCAGTCCTGCCAGCCGCGCAAAATCGATTGCGGCTTCGGTATGTCCTGTCCGGCGCAGCACCCCTCCTTTTTTCGCCCTTAATGGAAAAATATGACCCGGTCGCCCGAGTTCTTCAGCTTTTATCTGCGGATCAATCAATGCCCTGATGGTTTTTGCCCGATCTGAAGCACTTATTCCTGTGGTAGTGCCATAGCCCAACAGGTCAACCGAAACGGTAAAAGGCGTTTCGTGCACGGCAGTATTTTTACCCACCATAAGTTCAAGCCCCAACTCCTCACATCTTTCCTCAATTAATGGTGCACATATCAGGCCGCGGCCATGAGTTGCCATAAAGTTGACGATATCAGGTGTTATTTTTTCGGCAGCACATACGAAGTCACCCTCATTTTCCCTGTTTTCATCATCTACTACGATAATTACCTCGCCATTTCTGATCGCGTCAATAGCTTCTTCTATTGTATCTACTTTAATCTTTTCTTTTGCTAGAGTTTCCATATTATGCTATTACATTGCCGAGGGCATCTGCCAGTTCCATTTCCAATTTCTTTAATTCCTTATGAGTAGCAAGGATTTCATCGACTTTTTTTGGCTCACCCAGTTGTTCTGCCTCTTTCAAATCCTCAAGATTATACTCGATTAGACGTTTAATGTTTCTGAACTTTATCCTCAGGATGTTTTTAACGGGGTTTACTTCATCTGCCACATATATTTTCCAGCGCTCTGTCCAGTTTGCTGAAAGCTCATATTTATTCGTCACCAGATCTACAAGTTCACTGATCACCTCTTGTTCGCCGTTAAAAATATCTAAAAAAAGGTCAAATGCAGGTACGTTCCCTTTTTGTACTTCCTGATAAAATGCATGGTAGATGCGACTGTAGACGGGATGATGAAATTCGATGTCTTCGAGCTGTTCCCTCATGTAATCGTAGAGGTGGTAGTCCTTTTCGGTTTCCTCGTCACCATAATTCAGTAATATACGGATGCATTCCCTTTCCTGAAGATATAATGCCTCCGTAGCGTCCAGCTTTACACGCTCTTCCAGCTTCTGCATCCCTGCTGAAGGCTCTATTTCCGGCTCCTGCTGCTCATGCTGCTTCTTTTTTCTGTTGCCCAGCAACAGTTTATTGAGTTCATTGACGAGAATCTGTTCCTTGATTTCGAAAATCCTGCTGGCCTCCTGAATATATACCATACGCTGTATCTGATCAGGAATGCGGGCAATGGAGGTGATAACTTCACGTACTGCTGTAGCCTTCTTTGATGGGTCACTGGCGGTCTCCTGTAGTACCAGTTTTGCTTTGAAGCTGATGAAGTCAGTTTCTTCCCTTTCCAGAAAAGATTGTATACCGTCGCTCCCATGTTTTCTGGCATAAGAGTCCGGATCTTCGCCATCCGGCAATAAGGCAATTTTTACCTGCAGGCCCTTTTCAAGGATAAGCTCTACCCCTCTAAGTGAGGCCTTTATCCCGGCCGGATCACCGTCATAGAGCACGGTTACATTTTCAGTATATCGCTTTATCAGACCTATCTGTCCTTCTGTCAATGAGGTGCCGGAACTGGCGACGACATTTTCTATGCCTGACATGTGCATGGATATGACGTCGGTATAGCCTTCAACCAGGATACATTTATCATGCTGCCGTATCGCCTGCTTGGCAAGGTGAATACCATAGAGGACATTGCTTTTATGGTAAACCTCCGTTTCCGGGGAGTTGATGTATTTGGGCTGCTTTTTATCCTGACGCAGAATTCTTGCACCGAATGCAATCACTTTTCCCGAAATGGAATGGATCGGGAATATCGCACGGCCCCTGAAGCGGTCATAATAACCTTCCTTTTGTTCCCTCTTCAGTATGAGTCCTGCCTTTTCAAGACTTTCCATACTGTAGCCCTCCTGTGTTGCCCTTGTTATAAGGCCGTCCCAGATATCCGGAGTAAAGCCAAGCTCAAACTTTTTAATGATGGTATCTGAAAAACCCCTTTCACGGAAATACGAAAGCCCGACAGCCTTACCGCTATCCGTTTCCCACAGCTGTTCCTGAAAATAGCGTCCAGCAAACCCAAGTGTGATATAAAGGGATTCCCGTTCATTCTGAGCCTCCTGGTGACCGTCAGTCTGGGTTTCTTCAATCTGGATGCCATATTTTTGGGCCAGATACCGGATAGCATCGATATAGGAAAAGCCTTCATGTTCCATCAGGAAGCTTATCGCATCCCCTCCCTTGCCACTACTGAAATCCTTAAAAATGCCCTTGGCGGGTGATACATAAAAACTGGGTGATTTTTCCTGGTTAAACGGGCTTAAACCACGATAACTTTGTCCGACTTTCTTCAGGTTCACAAAGTCAGATACAACATCCAGGATATCCGTGATATCCTTTACCTGCTCTATCGTTTTATCGCTTATAGCCACAACCGCTGTACATTTTGAAAATAATACATGAAATTAGCAACAATCCGAATATTTTTGCCGACTATAATTGTTAAGAACAAAAAACATAGTAATCAGATGTCATTAATAACCGAAGAAAACGTATTAAAATCCCTTTCAAAAGTACAGGATCCCGATTTAAAAAAGGATCTGGTGACGTTGGGGATGATCAAGGATATAAACATACAGGATGACCATCTGGCATTTACAGTGGTACTTACCACGCCCGCCTGTCCATTGAAGGAAATGATCCGCAAGGATTGTGAAAACGCAATATTCAGCGACTTTGGCTCCATAGGACTTGATATCAACATGAGTTCAAATGTAACCACTGTACGTGACAATACGCCATTACTACCAAAAGTAAAAAATGTTATCGCTGTATCATCCGGTAAGGGTGGAGTAGGGAAATCTACCGTCACCTCCAACCTGGCGGTAGCCCTGGCAGCACAGGGAGCAAAGGTAGGCATTATAGATGCGGATATTTTCGGACCTTCCATGCCCACTATGTTTAATTGTGAAAATGAAAAACCTTCCGTGCGTGAAGAAAATGGAAAAAACATAATAGTGCCTATAGAACAGTATGGTGTAAAACTTATTTCCATTGGATTTCTGGCACCACCCGAAAGTGCAGTAGTTTGGCGTGGGCCTATGGCATCGAGTGCCCTGAAACAATTCATATCGGATGTAGACTGGGGTGAGCTGGACTATATGCTCATCGACCTGCCTCCGGGCACCAGCGATATACACCTTACGCTCGTACAGACATTGCCGGTAACAGGTGCTGTGATCGTCACTACACCTCAAAAGGTGGCACTGGCAGATGCAAGAAAAGGGCTTGCCATGTTTAAACAACCTCAGATCAACGTCCCGGTGTTGGGAATAGTGGAAAATATGGCATGGTTTACTCCGGAAGAGTTGCCTGATAACAGGTATTATATTTTTGGAGAAAAGGGCGGTGAGAAGCTTGCAGAATCAAGCCAGGTGCCCTTTCTCGGTCATGTACCTCTTGTACAGGGTGTGAGGGAAAGTGGCGATAGCGGATACCCTGCATATTTCAAGGGTGGAGTGATTGCCGAATTTTTTAGTAAATTAGCACAATCCATGGCTCGTGAAGTGGCGATCAGAAACGCAACACAACCCAAGTCACAGCGGGTGGAAATAAAAACAATGTAATCCGTGGAACTGACAAAAAGAATTGAAGATGCCCTCGATACCATCCGCCCCTATCTTGAGGCTGATGGCGGCAACGTGAAGGTCGTTGAAATAGATGATAATATGGCACTGAAAATTGAGCTCCTCGGCGCCTGCGGCACATGCCCGATGTCAACTATGACCCTGAAAGCTGGCGTTGAAGAAGCGGTTAAACGAATGGTTCCAGAGATCACCTCTGTTGTTGCGATCAATCCGGAAAAATGAGAATCAATGCGTCACCTGTTCTTTTTACTTCCCATATTTTTCAGTCTGTATAGCTACGGACAGGAAAAATGTGGAACAGTGAAGTGGGAAGAATTGAATGGCCGCGATGCAGACTACAGGATCGAATTTGAAAAATGGCTGGAAGGTAGGCAGAAGCAGTGGGAAGGGCGCATCAAAACCCGCGAAATTTACCAGATCCCGGTTGTCTTTCATATTATTCATCAGGGAGAGCCCTATGGGGAAGGATCCAATATTCCGGATGAACAGATCTATTCTCAGCTGGAGACATTAAACGCAGATTTTAAGCGGCTGAATGCGGATACATTAAATACACCGGAGGTATTCATGCCGGATGCTGCCAATACCCGGATAGAATTTATACTGGCAAAACAGGACCCGGAAGGACTGCCCACCACCGGTATCAACCGCGTACAAGGGTCAAAAAGCAATTGGAGTATTTCCGATTTTGCTATTATCTCTGCCCAGTCGTATTGGCCGAGTAAATATTATCTGAATATCTGGGTGGGTGATCTTGCCGGCGAGGTTATCGGCTGGGCCCAGCTTCCCACCTCAGGCCTTGGCGGACTTGACCCAAGCCCAAGAAGTGAATTTACCGATGGCGTAGTTGTTGATTTTGAATATTTTGGCACAAGTTTTAATGCAGAACCTTTCAGCCAGGGACGCACCACTACGCATGAGGTAGGCCATTATCTGGGGCTCCGCCATATCTGGGGCGACAGCAACAATTGCGAAGAAGATGACTTTGTAGATGATACCCCCGAGGCAAGCAGTTCTACCTTTGGATGTCCCTCCAATAAATCCACTTGCGGCACGCGGGATATGTTTGAAAACTACATGGATTATACAGACGATGTATGCATGAACATGTTTACCAATGGACAGCGGGACCGCATGCATACCATCCTGGAAAATAGTCCCAGAAGAATCAGCCTGCTCACCTCACCCGGACTAAACGAGCCTGAACAATATGCTCTCGACCTGGGTATTCGCACAATATTTTCACCCCAGCAGGGCTCGTGTGACACCGTAGTAAACCCTGTTATTCAGGTAAGGAACTACGGCTCGGATGCAATCGATGAATATGAGATTTCGATATTCCTGAATGACTCTCTTATTGAATCGGTTACCCAATCTGTGTCCCTGTCGCAGTATGAGCTATCACTCACCTCGTTTTCTCAGCTTAATCTCCAAAAAACCGGCGTTAATGAATTTAAAGCTGTGATCAGTTTAATCAATGGCGATTCCACGGATGAAAACAGCAGCAACAACGCAGACAGTCTGGAGGTAGTAGTTGTGCCTCAGGGTGAGATCCCGGTAATTGAAGACTTCGAAAATGGCATCGGAGAAGAATGGAGTGTGATCAATGTAGATAATAATATAACCTGGCAGGTACGGCCGGTGGTCGAAGACCAGGTTGAAAATCAGGTCCTCATGTACAATACATGGGATTATGATTTTCTGAATGAAGAAGATTTTCTGATTTCACCCACGGTAGATATCTCATCATTCGATTCGGTAATTTTGAAATTCAGAGTATCGCATGCCCTTTTTCCTGGTAATTTTGATGGCCTGCGTATCGTGGTATCCGAAGATTGCGGCAATAGCTTCGCTATAGGCAATACAATATATGACAAGATCGGACCTGAGCTGAGCACCACGGAAACCAAAACATCCGAATTTTTCCCGTCCACCAGGTTCGACTGGCGCACAGAAATCGTTGATCTGAGTGATTATATTCCGAACGGAGATATCACCTTATCCTTTATCGGATATAACGGATTTGGTAATAATATTTTTCTGGATGATATCCAGATTCTGGGATTCAACGAGTCGCCTGTAAACCTGCAGCTTACATCGCTGGAACTTGAACCACTGATCACCTGTGATGAGCCCTACATGAATGTGGTATTGCAAAACAAGAGCACATCCTATGTTATTGATACGGTATACCTGGTTACCCGTCTAAATAACCTGAGGATCTATGATACACTGACCGGGCTTAACCTTCAGCCTTCGGAGATTTACACATTCAGCAAGCCTTATGCAGGTAGCGACAATAGAATAAATATATCCGTGACCGGCTATTTACCTGCTTCAGCAGGTGAGTTAACCTCAGAAGATAATCAGCTTAGCGGATATGTAGAGCGCAACACCGAGTCTTCGATATTCCCTCCTGATAGGTACCAATTTAGTGACAACTCCTTTAACAACTGGTCGGTAATTAATCTTTACGACGAAACGCGGTGGGATCTTTCTTCCCGTTCAAGTCGTGCACTGACCCGTGGATCACTTCGCCTCAATTATTTCAACAATGATGCCATTGGCAATCAGGACTATCTGGTCAGTCCGGTAATTAATGCAGAAGATACACTCAGTATGTTTTTTGATATCTCTTACGGGAGTAATCAGAATTTCACAGATTCACTGAAAATCATAGGCTGGGATGGATGTTTATTTGATAACCCTGTCATACTGTACAATAAGGGAGGAGAAGAACTTGCCGTACGACCTTCCAATGAACTTTGGCAGCCACTTGACACATCCTACTGGCGTCGTGAATATGTGGACCTGTCGCCCTTGCTGGCACTTGAAAACCCGCGCGTCGCTTTCGTTGCCACATCGGGTTATGGCAATGATATGTACCTTGACGGCATCGAATTCTTTCTGGGCAACAATCCTTCTCCGGTAATCCCCGAACCAAATGAGATATTGATATATCCCAATCCCACTTATGACAACACTTTGTTTATCTCCTTCAATACCAATAAAAAGCAGGATGCCCAGATCAAGATCATTGACAGTTCCGGAAGAGCCAAGGGGTCTTACTCTTTTCCAAACACATTGAATCAGAGCTACAGACTAGATGTAACAGGTCTGGAGCCCGGCATGTACCTGATATTTATTCAGACAGAGGGGGGCTCTCTTGTAAAACGATTTCAACGATACTGATTTTTCCCGGGTGTAACTGTATATTTGTACCTGCCAATGACTGACAGTAAAATAAAAATCGGGATATTTTTCGGAGGCTCCTCAAGAGAGCGTGAAGTCTCCTTTGCTGGTGGCAGGACAGTATTTGACAATTTAGATAAATCCTTATTTGAACCGGTATTGCTGTTTATCGACAGCTTTAATCGATTTATTGAAATCGACTGGCATTATATTTACAAGGGCAGCATCCGCGACTTTTATCCGCCTGTAAACGCTTATCCATCTGCAGATTATCCTTTTCAGTTATATGCTGAGTCATTGCCTGACCTGCAATCGGCAGAACATCCTGAAATAGGACGGCTTGTTCGACCCGATGAACTTGCGGATATCATTGACATGGCATTTCTTACCCTGCATGGGACTAAAGGTGAAGATGGCACACTGCAGGGGTTGTTGGAGTGGTATGGAATCCCCTACACGGGTGAAGGCATCTACGGATCATCCTTTGGTATCAACAAAGCTATACAGAAAAAATTTTTTAAAAATACTGGGTTACCCTCTCCGGATTATTTTTTAATTGAACGTTCAGAATGGGAAAAAGACCCAAAGCAGGTGTTTCAGTCCTGTCAGCTGCAACTGAAAAATAAGGTGGTCGTTAAACCGGCCTCACAGGGATCTTCTGTAGGTGTATCCATTATTCCTCCTGGTGATTATGAACAGTTTGAAAAAGCTGTCAACCAGGCTTTTTTCAAATCACACTGGAAAAAAAGCATCTGGCAGGGGTATAATGAAGAAGAAAAACAACGCTTCCTCATCCGGCTTACTGATATCCGTACAGGTATAGGATTTCCGCTGGATGCCGATGGTGAGGTTGTGTACGATCCTTTGTCGCTATGGCAGCAGCTTGATAACACGGAAAAAGAAGAATTATGGCTGGAATCTGTAAATGTAGAGACTCAGGTCATCATTGAAACCTATATTGCCGGTCGTGAATTCAGCTGTATTGTAATTGAAGATAAGGATGGCAAACCATTTGCGTTGCCCCCAACAGAGATAAAAAAAGGTAGCGAGGTCTTTGACTACCGCTCGAAGTACCTGCCCGGCATGAGCCGTAAGCAGACACCAATTCATGCAGATGCCGAACAGATACGGCATATCAGAAAAAGCTGTGCTGAGCTATTCACTTTAATGCAAAGTCAGGTATACTGCAGAATTGATGGGTTTTTAACCGCAGATGGTGAGGTTTATCTCAATGACCCCAATACTACCAGTGGCATGCTGCCCTCATCCTTCTTTTTTCATCAGGCTGCCGAGGCAGGTATGAACCCAAGTCAGTTTCTTACCTACATTGTGCTGCGCAGCCTTGATGCACGCATCCGGCAGTCAAATACTAGTGGAAAGGCTAAATTTTTGAAGTCCATTCTGTCAGAAAAACTCCATGCCAGGCGAGATCATGAAAGTGAAAAACCTCATGTTGCCGTTGTGCTAGGAGGATATAGCGCAGAACGACATATTTCAGTAGAGAGCGGGCGCAACATTTTTGAGAAATTGTTTTCCGCCGGAAAATATGAACCCCTGCCCTTTTTTCTTACAGAGGATAAGGACGGATTTGCCTTTCATGAACTACCACCCCGGCTTCTGTTAAAAGATAATGCCGATGATATCCGGGATAAGCTGTACCACGATTGCGATAACCTTGAGTGGCGAAATACATTTCGTGACGAAGCATTTGGAATAGCATCAGAAGTGGTAAGTCATCCGAATGCACAATCACGAGTATTGAGGTTACATGAATTAAAAGAATATGTCGATTTTGTATTTATCGCCCTCCACGGGCGACCAGGGGAAGACGGCAGGATACAACAGGCACTGGAAGAGGCGGGACTGCCATATAACGGCTCAGGTGTGAGCAGTTCTCAGCTCACTATAAATAAATACGAAACTAACGAATTACTTAAAAAGCATGGTTTCCATGTGGCCCGGCATGCATTAATAGAAAAAACAGACGAAGTGACAGACACCTCTGGTATCCTGTATCCCCTCATTGCAAAACCAGTGGATGATGGCTGCAGCGCTGCTGTTAAAAAAATTGAGAACGCTGACATGCTTGAAGCATACCGCAAGGCCATTTTTCGTGATAGCGACGTACTGGATACACAACTGGCACACGATCTGGGACTAAAACCTAATGAGGAATTTCCGGTAAAAGACCAGTTTCTTATAGAATCGTTGATTACGCGCGAAAAATCATCCCTATTTTTTGAAATTACAGGTGGACTGATGACCGATTATGCAGCTGATGGCACGTTACAATATGAAGTATTCGAAGCTTCTGAAGCATTGGCTACTGCGGGCGTGCTAAGCCTGGAAGAAAAATTCCTGGCTGGTGAAGGACAGAATATTACACCCGCAAGATATCATTCCGACCCTGAAAAGCGGCAACGTATATCTGAAAAGGTAAAAGAGGAACTGAGAAAAGTAGCGGAAGCCGTAGGTGTGGAAGGGTATGCGAGAATAGATGCCTTTGTTCGTATTTATGATGATGAGGATGTAGAAGTGGTGATAATTGAGATCAATTCATTACCCGGCATGACACCTGCTACGGTCATTTTTCATCAGGCTGCTTTACAGGGTTATAAGCCTCATGAGTTTATTCATAAGATAATAGAATTCGGATTTAAACGATTAAAGAAAAATGCTGCGACAATTGCCTAAGCCAAATACTGTAAAGGGTGCGCTTATTCACATCTCCCTTATGGCAGTACTGTTTTTTGTCCTCATTTTTATCTTTTTTTACATCTACCTGCCGGTGTATACACATCACGGTGAATCGATCACGGTGCCCGATATAGTGGGAATGCCTTACACTGAATTGGATGAGTTTCTCGAAAAGCGAGACCTTAGGTATGAAATACTGCCTGACTCCGGTTATTCCGCTTCACAACCACCACTTTCCGTACTGCAGCAGGTACCGAAACCTAATTCCAAAGTAAAGCAGTACAGAAAAATATACCTGAACCTCAATGCCATCAACCCACCGGCAGTAAAAATACCGGATATCATTGGCAGCAGCCTGAGAAATGCCCTTACAGTAATGGAAAGCATAGGTATTGAGGTGGAGGATATCCGTTACAGGCCCTACCCCTATCAAAATGCTGTGCTTGAAATACAAAAAGATGGCGAAACACTAAATCCCGGTGACGATATCTTTAAAGGTTCATCCATTATTTTAATTGTCGGAGACAATGCGGGCAACCCTTTCCCCGTTCCTGATGTGGTGGGATTAATGCTGGAAGAAGCAGAGTTTATCATCAAAGGAAGTAGTCTTAAGGTTGGTAAGATCACAGAAGACTACACCTCAGATAAACCTGCAGGTACTGTAATCAAACAGTTCCCGGACAAAGACCAGAGCCTGAGAAATGGCCAGGAAGTTGATTTATGGGTGGCCGCCAGCGAAAAGGAAACAATACTGGATTGATTAAATACCTCTTGATATGTGTTTTTCTGGCTAACCTGACCTTAGCTCAGGACAAGCCTTTCTTTTTTGATGATTTTTCCAGGTATGAAGATATCATCGATGATACATTAAAATATCAGGAATATTCGGAAATCCGAATAAGCAATTCCATTGCCATAAATCCACCATCAAAAAATGTTGCAGTATTTGACGCGCTCTCCAGAAACGGTATCCCGTATACATCTGCCCAGACAGCACGGGGGCGGGCTGACAGTCTGATCTCAAAACCCATAGATCTGAGCTCAGTTACATCAAATGAGGTAAATTTTGAGTTTTTCTGGCAAAAGCAGGGACTGGCAGAATTTCCTGAAACAGAAGACTCACTTGTTTTGCAGTTCAGGACGGATGGCGGTGACTGGGTAAGTGTATGGCCTACTGCACCTACCGACTCGACTACGCGGTCGTTTCAATCTGAAGTTGTTCCGATTCCTGCCAATTTTCTGACGGAAAGCTTTCAGTTTAAATTTCTTCTCTACAGCAGGCTCAGCGGACCATACGATGTATGGCTCATCGATTATATTTCCATTCGCCGGGCACCTCAGTTGAATAATGGCACCTACCCTGACCGCAGTGTGACCGGATATTCCGGCAGCCTTTTTGAGCATTACACCGCTATTCCTTTTGGGCATTTTATCTCCAATCCACAATCCTATTTGTCTACCGAAGGGTTCAATATGTCCTTGTCAAACAATGAGCGTCAGATCAGGCCGGTAGAATATGCTGCCACCATCACGGCCAACGGACTGCTTACTGACACGCTTTTTTCCAGTTTTAACAATGAAGAGGTCATCACATTTACCGAGCGTGCCACCGTAAACATACCCCTGAATACAAACATCTGGAGTCTGCTGGATACTACGCGGCAGCTGGTCGATATGAAAGTAATTTTCTTTCTCAAAAATCAGGACACCTCCTTCTCCAGCACCAATACGATTGCTTTCACTGAAGATACAATTGTAGGCCCCACATTTTCATTTATCCCACAGCGCCTTATTGAGGAAGACTCTTCACGTGTGATTTCCGGTACGCTGATTACGGCGGAAATGCTTAGCCCGGGCGATACAATCGAGACGGAAGACGGTATTATCATAGCGGAAAAGCGAAGCCTCGTGACTAATACAGCTGCTTATTGGCAGGCAACAGCCATTTGGGAGAATGACAATTTTCCCGCTTTCGAAAATAAAACGGTCACTGAATTCCCGCTTGCCGATAACGATACGCTGGATGCTGTGTTCAGGCTGGGGAATTATTATGCCTATGATGATGGTACCGCCGAGACGATTTATCGTTTTGGCGGTAGTGGAAAAATCGCATATCGCTTTTTTGTAAACGAGCCACATGCCCTTACAGGTGTCAGCATGTACTTCCCTCAGGTATTTCAGGAGAACGGGTCGTCTGCGTTAGATTTTTTTGTAACCGGGTCACTAAATGAAAATGAATTGTACCGCGAAACGATATCCATCAGCAGGGCCTCCTCTTTTGATGAATTTTCCCATTACCAGCTTTCATCACCGGTAGAAGTAAGGGATACTTTTTACATCGGCTGGGAGCAGTATAACGGGGTATCTACAGCCATTGGCTTCGATCGTAATAACGATGCCGGAGGCAATATTTTCTATTTTTTCCGTGAAGAATGGATTCAAAATACAGACGCCGGAGCCTTGATGATGCGCCCTCTTTTCGATCCGGTAGTGGATACTGTGAGTCTCAGGGAGCAATCCGGGTTTGAACTGTCGCTATATCCAAACCCTGTAAATGAGACGCTGTTTGTTAAGGGAGATTTCCTCGAATATGCTGTTTACGATTTAACCGGTGCATGCATCATGCAAGGCCGCAGGAAGGATGAAACCCTAATGCTTTCCGTATACGATCTGGTCAAGGGAATGTATCTGATTCGGGTTGTGAATGCAGCAGGCGTATCCGCCACAGAACGTTTTATTAAATATTAACGATCTGAAAAGGCTGAGGACTGAAGCAGAGCAGGAATATTATCAAAGAAATCCACCCCAATACCTGTCTTGAACGACTTAATGGCTGCTCCATCAATGCAGGTGGATGATAAATACCCAGCACTCTGCTGAGCAGAAAAATAAATAACAGCCATCCCGGGTATCCCTCTATATTTGGGAAAACCATGATACTTAAATGCTGAAACGCAAAAAGTATGGCAATGATCATCCATCGGTTTTTCATATCCCGGCGCAGGCCTGATGTAAGCACGTAGAGTATTAAAACATGAAATGGTATCGCCCAGATCAACTCATCCCTCATCATGTAAGGATTGCTTATTCCAATACCTGCATAACCCAGAAATAGAAGAAATATGGATTGAGAGGCAATATTATGCCTTCCCCTGCCTACGAGGCCATAAAGGATATGGCCTCCGTCCAGCTGCCCTATGGGCAGTAGATTAAGTGCTGTAAAAAACAATGATAGAAACCCGGCAAAAAGAAATGGGTAGTGGATCATTTCAAACTGATTTGGCATCAGGCTTTTATCCTTTACCAACGTATTCTCAAAGATTTTGAACAGCAGGTTTGACCCGAGCGCCACTACCTGAAACTGGCCTTTCGGAATTTCAACACGCTCATACACCTCATCCGGATTATTGGCTGTAAAAGCTACCGAGTCCTGATAATAGGCCGATTCTTTTATGAACTCAACCGAGGTAGACACATCGCTGTATTCCCAGCCGTACTTTTCCAATACACCCTTGTATTCAGGGTGGATGTTAAACACATAATCCTGTGAAGGCAGATGGGTAAAACCATAAACCAATAAAATCAACGCTGCGACAAATCCGGCCAGCGGGCCTGCAATACCCACATCAAAATATTCCCTGGTTGACTTCATCACGCTTCGGATCTGGATAAAAGCACCGGCAGTGCCAATTGGCGGCACCAGCGACGGAAACCACAATGGTATATAAAACGGCAGGGTTACCTTAATATCGTAATAGCGTGCGATAAGGTAATGACCGAACTCATGAATGGTAAGTACTAGCAAGAAAGGAATGGAGTACTGAAGGCCGCTCACCACCATCTCCCAGGTGAAGCCTTCGGAATACACTATCGATTTACCATGCATCCATTCTGCACCGGCAATGGTCGTGGTGATCACTGTAACCACCAGTAATATAAGCTGGATGAGCTTTCTACGCCCCGAATTCGACTTTTTTACCGGCCTTGACGGCTGCTCCTGCTCTTCGTTTATGCTTTCCTGTTCCATGCTTCAAATATCCTGATGACTGTATTGTCGTCATTAACCAACGTCGCCTGCATTCCTAGGTTTCTGGCAGTATCAATATTAGCAGGGGTATCATCCAGAAATAAAGTATCGGCTGCATTCCAGCCCATATCGTCAAGCAGGTGCATAAAAATATCTTTATCCGGTTTGCGCATGCTTAGTTGATGGGAAAAATAAACCTTGTCAAAAAGAGTATGGAGGGAGGAATGGCCGGAAACTGCCTTCAGTTGTTCGTTGAATTTTCTCTCATGTATACCATTGGTATTGCTTAATACAGCCAGCCCAAATTCACGACGTAGTGATTTTATCAGCTCGATTCTATCTTTTGGAATACCCTTCAGCATAGCATTCCATGCCGCTGTAAGCTGTATATCATCGGCATCTGTTCTCAAAAGTTCGCGTAGCTGGTGCAGATATTGCTGATCTGTAAGTTGCCCGGTTTCATACGACCTGAACAGCGGATGATGGTAATGCGCTATCACCTCTTCAACTGAGAGGCGGGCTAGGTTGGCAAATTCACCAATGGTCTGTGAAACTTCCAGGTCAATGACCACACCTCCCAGGTCAAAAACTATATTTTTAAATGAGAAACCCATAAGCCTGCAAATCAAATACAAACTTATGGGTTTACCATAAACTAAACCGGATTGTTTAGTTGTACATCGGCACTTCCATCAGCAATATCCGGGCATCTTTCGTTGCCTGAAATCTGAGCTCCTCAACATCCCAGATGCCAAAGCCATCCCGGCGACCAAGCTTTTGGCCATTTAGCTCCCCTTCCCCTTCGATCATAAAGGCATACACACCGTTTACTTTTGATTTCAGTGTGTACAGGTCTTCACTTCCTGCCTTGAAATCGCCAAGGTGAAACCAAGCATTTTGGTGAATCCATACCCCCTGGTCATGCTGATCCGGGGATAAAACCTGATAAAATTGGTTCTCTTTTGCCACATCGCGGATGGAAATCTGATCGTACCGAGGTGAAACATCCTTTTTGTCAGGAAAAAGCCAGATCTGTAAAAACCGGACTTCCTGTTCATTGCTGTTATTGAACTCACTATGATAAATGCCGGTGCCTGCACTCATCACCTGCACATCTCCTTCCCGGATTACCGCCTGGTTGCCCATGCTGTCTTCATGTTTCAGATCACCGGAAAGCGGAATGGAAATAATCTCCATATTCTCATGCGGATGTGTCCCAAAACCGCGGCCTGGTGCCACACGATCGTCATTCAGCACACGAAGTGCTCCGAAATGAATGCGCTCGGGATCATAATAGTTTGCAAAACTAAAGGTATGATGCGAGTCCAGCCATCCATGGTTCGCGTGGCCTCTTGTACCGGCTTTATGTATAATAGTTTTCATTTTACTGCTTTCTGTTATTAATCAATTTAATAAGTTATCTGTTGTATTACTAGTATTCTATTAATTAAATGTTATAACATCTATCTTATGAAATCAGTTACGATATTTTGGTTCATTTTGTTTACCCTCATCTTCTGCAGCTGTACCTCTACGGATGGCATCACATCCGAAAAAGGGCCTGATTGGTACCCTGATAGTCTTTTTGGGTCATATTGGTATCAGGGAGTAGCCGAAGTATCGAGCTATGATGTGGTACAGCAACGGTATGGTCAACTGCATCAGGGAGAGGCTGTCGTCATTTTTGTAACGGAGGATTTTAGCCGCGATAAGCTTGTAAAATTATCTGACCCGATACGTGTCGCAGAAAAGGATAAAATGAATGTGATGAAGTTTAACCGCACCACCACTTACAATACGGGTATATACCAATACAACACCATGGAATCCTCCTTCAAGCCGGTACAGGTGTTCAGGGATCCGCATGCTGTAAAAGTTACAACCTCCTCAATGGAGTGGTGTGGTCAATTTCTTACCGTAACTGAGCTGAATGAAGGGGAATATACCATTTCACAAAATTCGTATTTCGAAGGTGAGACCGATAAGATAACCACCCTGGAAGGTGTATGGCTGGAAGATGAGATCTGGCAGACCATACGATTTGATCCGGAACTGTTGCCCACGGGTGAGCTTAGGATCATCCCCTCTTTACTGTTGACAGAGCTTCGACACAAGGATTTTGAGCTAAAAACGGCCACTGCAACAATGGATGTGGTGGATAGTCTGGAAAACACCATAAAATATAAATTGACCTATGATGACCGCAGTATGACCATTTTGTTTAGTGACAGATTCCCTTATCAGATACTGGGGTGGGAAGAAAGGTATCAGGGGCTGGTCTCCACAGCGGAGCTAAAGGAACAAATAATGACGGACTACTGGCGAAAAAACCGCAATAAACACGAATATCTTCGTGATTCGTTGAAATTGGTTTATTGATTTTCAGAATAAACGACAGCTAAACAGGATCAGAATTTCAGCACACCTGATGAGCAGCGAGAAAATAGAGAAGATTTAGTTTTGAAATTAGAAAAATTGTATATTCGTTACTAATAATTGTATTAATTGATGAAAAAGATAATTCTTCTCCTGTTCTGCTCCGTCTACTCCTTCGCCCAAACCTATGAAGGTGTAAGTAACCCCATTAAAATAGACTTGCGAGCCAATCAGGTTGCCCGTCCTGTTATCACCGCAGCGCCGGCTGAAAATACAGAGGAGATCGTCTATGCAAAACCTCGCTATTTTGCTCTTCTGATAGGCATTAATAAGTATAAATTTAATCAGGATGGCATTGTAGACCTGAATGAGCCGATTAATGACCTTGAAAAACTACGTGAAGCCATCGTAAGAAATTACACCTTCAATGACGAACATGTATTTACGTTAAAAAATGCTACCCGGTCAGAAATTATTGACAATCTCGAACTCCTGTCTCGTGAAGTAACGCCCCGAGACAATCTGCTTATATTCTATGCCGGGCACGGAATATTTGATGCAAACCTGAATGTCGGCTACTGGCTACCCTCCGATGCCTCAATGTCGAGTAAGGCCAACTGGCTTTCGAATAGTGTTTTGCGGGATTATATAACGGGTATTAAGTCTAAACACACACTTCTTGTCAGCGATGCCTGTTTCAGTGGCAGCATCTTTAAAACCCGGTCGGTAGAGTCATTAGATGCTAGTGGGTTTACACGGCTTTACAGCCTGCCAAGCCGGAAGGCCATGACCAGCGGTACGCTTACCACTGTCCCGGACCAAAGCAAGTTTATGGAATATATGGTCAAGCGCCTGAATGACAATGCGGAGGACTTCCTCACTGCAAAGCAGCTTTTTTTCCAGATAGAAACTGCCGTCATCAACAACACGAGCAATATCCCGCAATACGGTACCATACAGAGTGCCGGTGACGAAGGTGGTGATTTTATATTCATCAGAAGAGGTGTTTACTAAAGAATTACTACCTTTAATCATTATTAATTAACTAACCGCATTATGTCAAACCATAACAGAATCCTGTTTCCATTCTTTATTATATTATTCCTGATTTCAAACCTCTCTGTTGCCCAGCCAGTGAAATTACGCCTTAATCTGAGTGATGGCACATCCTATAAGGTGCTTTCCGTAATGGAAAATGATATTACACAAACTATTATGGGCGTTGAGCAATCTACTACGCAGAAGTATGAGTTTGTTTATATTTATGACGTTACCGATGTTGAAAGCAACGGAGATATGGCGATGAACCTGATTTTCGAGTCTGTAAAAGCTTCCGTGCAGACCCCTCAGGGAAGTGAAGAATATGATTCAGAGGATGAAAATTCATCTCCTGGCATGCAGACGATGGCATATGCCGCCATGGACGATCAGCAGTTACAGATGGTGATGACTGACCGTGGTGAAATAAATGAAATTGGTGGTATCGACAAGCTGCTTGATAATATGTTGGATATGTATAATGTGAATGACCCAGCTCAGCGACAACAGGTTCGGGCAACACTTGAAAATCAAATCAGCGATGAAAGTCTGAAAAGCCAGATGACAGGAATAAGTGTAGTATTTCCGGAAAAAGCTGTATCAGTTGGAGATGGCTGGGCTACTACCACACAATCGCAAATGAGCTTCCCTATGATGATAAACAGCAGCTATACCATTAAAAGTATTACCGATAAGTCGGTTGAAATTGCGGTAAATGCAAGTGTTAAAACCCTTGATGGGGAGCCAATGAGTATGCAGGGAATGGAGATGGTGGTTTCATTGGAAGGAACCCAATCCGGCGTGTTGGTCATCGATCGTGATACAGGGTGGACGATATCCTCGACTATCACGCAGGAAATCGGTGGCAGCATGGAAATTTTACCAAATGCGCAGATACCTGATGGTATGGAACTGCCCATGAATATTCGGAATACCATGACATCTGAATGGATTGACTAGTTATGTCCTGCATGCCGGCCTGCCAGGTATCCGCTTGTCCAGGCAAACTGGAAATTAAATCCTCCGGTAATGCCATCTACATCGAGTACCTCACCCGCAAAATATAATCCGGGGATAGCTCTGCTTTCAAATGTCTCCGTATTGATTTCACTTAATGCAACGCCGCCACATGTCACAAATTCCTCTTTAAAGGTGGTTTTGCCATCTACCTCAAAAGGGCAGCGGATCAGCAGCTCCATCAGGCGGTTTCGATCCTTTTTAGGTAAATCGCTGTATCGTTGTTGCTCGCTGATGCCAGCCAGCATAATCAATTTATCCCACAGACGCTGAGGTAAATCAAATAACGAATGCTTTACTACCTGCTGACGGGGATGTATCTCCGCATATTTTAACAGATCCTCCCTTACCTTTTCTTCAGATAAACCTGTCCAGTTGATGAGTATAGGAAAAGCATAATTTCTTGCATTTAGATCGCGTGCAGCCCATGACGACAACAGCAATACAGCAGGAGCACTGAATCCCCAGTGTGTAATCAGTATCGGGCCTGCCATTTTCCATGATGTACCCGGAATGATCACTTCGCCTTTAGGCACTGATACACCCTGAAGTTCCTGAAAACCGGAATCCGGCACGTTGAAAGTAAATAATGAAGGCACAGGATCAACAATCTTTATTCCCAGATGTTCCAGCCAGTGGTATGCTGTACGCTTGTTGTGCCCTCCTGTAGTAATGATCACCCGGTCAGCAGAATAGTTACCTTTTTTAGTCAGGACATCAAAACCCTTTTCTTTTATCTCTATTGAGATGACCTCCTGCAATGTGTGGATATCCACACCATGCTGCTTTGCACTACGCATTAAGCAATCGATAATCGTTTGGGAATCATCTGTAACCGGAAACATGCGCCCATCAGCTTCGGTCTTCAGCGTTACTCCTCTCTGCTCAAACCATTGACGTGTCTCGGAGGGGCCGAAATGGTCAAATGCCTTTTTCAGCTTTTTGAGTCCACGGGGATAATGGCGAACTAACGCAGAGGGATAGCTAATGTCATGCATAACATTACATCTTCCACCACCGCTGATTTTCACCTTGCTTAACAACTTAGAAGTCTTTTCGAGAAGGGTCACCTGATTTCCATCAGCTGCTGCATGTATAGCAGCAAAAAAGCCTGCAGCTCCTCCACCTATAACAATAATATGCGCCAATTGAAGCCTGATTTAATGCTACGAAGATAAAATAATATACAGCCGCATTTACATGGAATCCCGGATAAACATAATTGAAATCTTCAGGATGCATACACTTGATTTATTCTAAATATCCCAAAATCCACCGAAATGAAATGAAGATTTTATTATTTTAGCGAAAAAATAACATAAAAATGAGAGTTTCTTCGATAATACTATCTCTGTTTTTTCTCTGGGCCTGCTCTCCAAATTACGAGTCAGTACCTGTCAACATGAACAACCTGGAAGTATCAGGTGAATTTTTATTTAGTGGCCCTAACACTTTGCAGGGTCAACCTGATGTTTCTCTGGATGATATTGCCACACAGGCAGGTGTGGAAGCTTCCGATATCAAACATATTTATGTGAGTGAAGTAAACGTCGATTTTATGACCGATACATTATCAGAAGCTATTGAAAGTGTACTGGTGCAGTGGGTAAGCGACGAGCTGGAACTTATATCTGTTGCCACAAAGTCGCCACTGGATGCCACCGGTCCCGTAACACTTGAGGTAAGCAGTGATACCGATATTCTACCCTATCTGAAAGATGATAGCCGTACCCTGGTCATAGACGTCAATTTATCGCAGGATATGGATGAGCTGAAAGCTGTGGCCTCATTTTTGTTAAACGTTGAACATAAATAATAATCTCTATATGAAACATACAATCTGGATAGCATTATTCGCCCTGATCTCCACGGGGATATTCGCGCAAAGTGGTGACGAGCTGGTGGGGGTTTGGAAACCCAGCAAAGGCACCTCAATGGTAAAAATCGATAAAATCGGTAATAAATTTTACGGCCGTATTGTTTGGCTGGAAACCCCAAATGATGATGATGGTAACCCCCGCACGGATGTCAACAACCCGGATGAGTCACTTCGTTCAACTCCACTGAAAGGGTATCGTATCCTGAAAGACTTCGTTTTTGACGAGGAGGAAAATTTATGGAAGGATGGTACTATCTATGATCCTAACAATGGTAGCACATACAATTGTAAAATAGAGCTACGCGACGAAAATACTATTGATATCCGGGGATACATCGGCACGCCTGTATTTGGACGCACCGATGTATGGACCCGAATGGTTAAAAAATAATTTCCGGATCAGGGGCTGACTAGGCTGAGGGTTATCTGACCAAACCAGGTATTGGTCAGCCCTGAATCCATAAAATAAGGACTGTCATCAAAGCCAACACGCTCATTTCCCTGATCAACACTGAAAATATAATTTATGCGGTAGCCTGCCTGGGCACTGACGTAAATGAAATCATTGAAACCCCGCTGATAAGTAAGCCCAGCCCTGATTTCTGACCGACGTAATTCTGTATTATCCAACGGATTAAAGTTCTCCTGCGCATTAAAGTTGCTTAACCTGTAGGTAGCTCCCTCTACGTTGAAACCAAACAGGAAAAGATTGCGGCTGTCTGCCCGATACCTTAGGTAGGCGCGCGAGGGTAACAGCATTTCAACACCCCAATGTTCGTTTTTAAACGTCTGATAATAATAAAGTACGGGCAGGTAGTTCAATGATCCGCCTAAATACGTTTGTACTGCACCAAATCCCCACATAAAGTTATCATTGAGCTTGAATCCGTAAAGTAGTGCAAGTGGAAACCGTGCATTTGAAAAAGAGGGGAGATTATTGAAATTATAATCACCGTTTAGCTCAACCCCCACCTGAGCTAATATCCAACGTTTTTCATTAAGCGGTTTAAAAACAGTAAGGTTTGTATTTGCCCATTTTAAACTGTAATTACTTAAATTATTATTTAGCGGATTAGCATATTGTATATCCTGACTACTCCTGTAGCCCATCTGCACATAATTTACATTCCAGTTAACCAGGATATTGTTTTTTGAGATCACCGGCACATTGCTTATAAACCTGAAGCCAGGTGAATATCCCCATTCCGCATTTTCAGCTGGTGCTGTACCTACAGCGGGTGATGACACGGTAGCAGCTCCCTGAATATCAAATCCGAAAGATATAAGTGGCGACGGACTTTGCCCCATAACCTTGTTGGTACAAAACGGCACTAAGGTCTCACCGGCCTCCTGAAACTGACTCGGGTCAAAATCATCCCATTCTTCATCCTGAGCTAAGACCGGGGCAATTATCAATACGGCAAAAAACACCATATATTTATAGAAAATCTCAATTTTCATAGTTCGTACAGGTTAAAGATTCTGATAATGACATCAAAAGTAGTAAAAAATTGTCAGTTAGCGGATGTACAGCATCACGATGCCCGATTTCTTGCTAAAATGCAACAGTGAACACCGTTAACATTACATTTACTGTTATATGAAATGAAATTCTGCATAAAAAAATTTGATTTTTGTTTTGTTTCGACTATTATTATAATGAGAGCTATACCACTATGTTTTTTGGCACTACTCATTATTTAGTTTTTTTAACTTAAACAAAACCTTTATGCATAAACTTTTACTGCGTAATGCAGGGATATTGATGTTATTACTGCTTATTTCACTACAATCTGCTTTTGCTCAATCACTGGAGCAAAAAAAGAAAATCATCGATTCTTATGATCAGGGCAGACTTAAAATGCTTGAACGTGATTATAACACCCGAAATATCGAGAGAAAATCGCGTGCGTTGGAGCTTGCTCAGGTCAATGGATGGGAGGTTTTTGTAGCCAATCCAGACGGCACGGTAGATGAGCTCATGGATGTGACACCGGATGGCCGGCCTTTATATTATACTATTTATAACGTCGATGCAGCCCGGTCCACACGTGCAAATCACCTGAATATTGGTGGTTCGCTGGGGTTGAGCCTCGACGGTCAGAACATGACGGCTCATGTCTGGGACGGCGGGCCTACACGCCCTACTCATCAGGAGTTTGATGGTCCTGGTGGTAACAACAGGGTGACCATCAACGATGGTGTGACAACATTAAATGGCAATAGCTTTCACGCTCAGCATGTCACTGGTACCATCGTTGCCTCAGGAGTCGTAGCACAGGCAAAAGGGATGGCACCTCAGGCTGCAGCATTCACGCATGAGTGGAACAATGACCTCGCAGAGGCTACAGCAGAGGCGGCCAGCGGTATGCTTATCTCCAATCATTCATATGGCTACAATGCACAGTTTCTACCTGATTGGTATTTTGGCGCCTACATTGCTGAGTCGAGAGACTGGGACAACCTGATGTACAATTCACCTTTTTATCTGATGGTGGTGGCAGCAGGCAATGACGGTAACAACAACTCGGCAAATGCAGCACCATTGGCAGGTAATTCTTCCTTTGATAAATTAAGCGGCCACTCAACATCTAAAAACAATATGGTAGTTGCCAATGGCCAGGATGCCAATGTGAATCCGGATGGAACACTCAACTCAGTACTGATCAACAGCAGTAGCAGCGAGGGGCCAACTGATGATTATCGTATAAAACCTGATATCACAGGCAATGGTACAGGTGTTTACTCCACATATGACAACAGTGATGCAGCTTACAACTCCATATCAGGCACCTCAATGGCTTCGCCAAACGTGGCCGGTTCATTATTATTACTACAGCAGCATTTCAATAACCTGAACGGCACCTTTATGCGGGCTGCTACTTTAAAAGGACTGGCCCTGCACACAGCAGATGATGCCGGTATAGCCGGTCCCGATGCTATTTATGGCTGGGGTTTATTAAATACCAAAGCAGCAGCAGAAGCCATCAGTAATAACGGTGTAACCTCAAGAGTAGAAGAGCTTACTTTACTACCCGGCCAAACTTATACCATCACGGTTGATGCCGATGGGGTAAACCCATTGATAGCATCCATATCATGGACAGACCCTGCCGGAGTTGCCAACACCGGAACGACTAACAACACAACACCAGTACTTGTAAATGATCTGGATATTCGGGTAATACAAGGAGGCAACACCTTTTTTCCCTTCCGGCTCACAGGAGTGAACAGCAACGGTCTGGGTGATAATGATGTAGATCCTTTTGAGCGGGTCAATGTAAATAACGCTAGCGGATCCTACACAATACAAGTAACGCATGAAGGCACCCTTACGAATGGCAGCCAGAATTTCTCACTGGTTGTTACCGGAATTACCAGTGCTCCAGTCGCCTGCACTGCAACTACTCCGTCAGGATTAGCTGCGAGTAATGTTGGTATTTCTACAGCTACTCTCAGCTGGAATGCCGTGGCGGGTACATCATACGATGTCCGGTATCGCGTAAGTGGCACCACGGGATGGACAACCGTTTCATCAGCTACAACTTCAGTTGACCTGACAAGCCTCGCCGGAGACACTCAATATGAGGCACAGGTAAGAAGCCGTTGCCCTGACAACACTACATCGGTTTATTCAGCATCAGTATTCTTTACCACTTCCTCTTCAAATTGTGCTGGTGGAATATCCAGCTTTCCTTATACAGAGAGTTTCGAGAACACTCTGGGCCTATGGACACAATCGACAGCTGATGATATCAACTGGACAATCAACTCAGGTGGTACACCTTCATCCAATACGGGCCCTTCAGGTGCTGCCAATGGCACGTACTACATTTACATGGAAGTGTCGGGGCAGGGAACAGGTTTTCCTACAAAGCGGGCAATACTGAATTCACCATGTATTGATTTAGGTGCGGAGTCCGCTGCCGGCATCAGTTTTAATTATCATATGCTGGGTAACTCAACAGGTACATTATCACTCGAAGTAAGTAATGACAACGGAAACAGTTGGTTTACCGCCTGGAGCAGAACAGGTAATCAGGGCTCTGCATGGAATCTTGCAGAAGTGGACCTTTCAGCCTATGCAGGAGGAAGTATACTTTTACGCTTTAACGGTATATCCGGAAGCTCATGGGATGGAGATATTGCGGTAGACAATGTGGAAATCACAGGAGGTAGTGGTGTCGATACCCAGGCCCCTACTGCTCCGGCCAACCTTGCAGCGTCCAATATTACAGAGACGACCCTTACACTCACCTGGAATGCCTCTACCGACAATGTGGGCGTGACAGGATATGATGTATATGAGGGATCAGCCAATCTTGGAACTGTAACGGGTACATCAGCCAATATAACAGGGCTTACTGCCGGTTCTTCTTATTCATTCCGTGTTAAAGCCAAAGATGCTGTAGGTAACGAGTCAGCGTTCAGTAATACAGTGAATGTTACAACTCCATCTGCTTCGATCTCATGCGGCACTACAGTTACCGCTCCCTATGCTGAAAGCTTTGAATCTGGTTTTGGAAGTTGGACCAATATCACGGGTGATGATTTTGACTGGGTAAGGCGGTCTGGTGGTACTCCATCTAGTAACACAGGGCCTTCAGGAGCAGCAGCGGGTAGTTTCTACATCTACGTAGAGGCCTCCAGCCCAAATTATCCAAGCAAGTCAACTACACTGGAAAGCCCTTGCTTTGACCTTACCGGAGTAACATCCGCAACCTTCAGCTTCAGATATCATATGCTGGGTGCTTCATCAATGGGAGCTTTGAATATTGAAATATCTACTGATGACAATACCTGGACAAATATCTGGTCACGTTCCGGTAACCAGGGTAGCAGCTGGCAGACAGCATCCATTGATTTAAGCGGTTATACGGGTAATGTGGTGAAATTGAGAATGACAGGTACCACAACCAACACATGGCAGGGTGATATTGCCGTAGACGATATGTCGTTAACGGCAGGCAACCTGAATAATCTTACCCTTACCATTGTATTGGATAACTATCCGGGTGAAACCAGCTGGAGAATAGATGATGGATCCACTATTTTGGCTTCAGGGAGTGGTTATTCCGGCGCAGGGTCTACTGTAGTAGAAAATATTACCCTTCCTGACGGATGTTATAACTTCGTGATTTTTGATTCATATGGTGATGGTATCTGCTGTGCCTTTGGTTCCGGGTCATACAGTCTCAATAACGGCACCACAGTGCTTGCATCAGGAGGAGCCTTTGGATCGAGTGAAACAACAAACTTCTGTCTGGATGGCACTACAGTGGCAAGCTATGCTGTAAACACAATAGCTGAGGGCTCACCGGTAAATGTGAATATTTACCCCAACCCTGTACGAGATGGGGTGGTATATGTAGATATGAACCGCGATGATGTTTATTACAGCTTAACTGACTTATCTGGTAAAAAGGTGCTGTCAGGACAGTTGAAACAGAACAGAGTAGAAGTTGGTGAAATGAATCCGGGTGTTTATCTCTTGGAAATCACTGACGGGTACAAGTCACTGATGCAGAAGATAGTAATAGAGTGATGATCTGATTTATGTAAAAAAAACCCAGCATAGGCTGGGTTTTTTTATTAACCGTTTTCTTTCTCACTGTCTTTATCAAAAAGATCTGACATCTGATCTTCAAAATCTTTCACCTCGTTTTCAAGGCGATTTAAGCCACTCCTTAATTCTGCCTGAAGCTCATCCACGTTTTCTTCTGTTATATTATCTACACGTGAGAAGAATTCCTGTGCTTCCTTTTTACTTTGTTCGAGATCTGCAATAGCAGAATTAATACGATCTTCTAACTCAGGATCGCCATCCAACTCATCACGCAAATCGTCGATGGTATCATCAATATCCTCTTCTACCCTGGAGAAAGCTTCTTTCAACTCCTCCTGTTGCTGATTTATCTCATCACGAAGTGCATCTGACTGCTCGTTTTCATTGTTGGAGTTATTGCATCCATAAAAAGTAAAACCGATTAGAATAAAAATTAAAGAATAAAATAATTTCATGTTATTTATTTTTTTCATCGTAAGTGAAAACATTATACCAATCTGTTTGGAGGCCTGTCGGGCAAATAATCGCGATGGAATTGTTGATTATTGGTGAATTATGTAGCAAAAAATCCACAACCTTAGTCGGTTGATTATTGATCATGCCAATCGTAGTGCTCTCCAAGGCTGCATTTTACCTGCATCAGTTTGGGGCGAATATAGGTCTTGCTAAAAGGGGCTGAAGGCTTGTTTCGATAGTAATTGAGGTAGTTATCATGATTTAAAATGAAATCACGAAAAGGGAGCAGCTTTGTAATCACCTTTTTATTTTTCAGGACCAAGGTAGCTTCGGATCGCTGCTCTTCGGTAAAATAATAAACGGCTGACCTGTATTTGTTGCGAAGCGCGTGGTGTGATGACGATGAATGAGTCATTAAGTGTATGTCAATCAATTGTTTCAGGGGAACACCCGCATCATAATGCACAACAACGGCCTCAGCTGGTGTTATCATACGGTGGGCTACTGGAAATCCAGCCCTGCTCCACCTTAAGGACTGATTTCACCGGTTGAAACACCGCTTCTGTACACCAGTGACATCCACCGCCGAATCCGATTTTTGATATCATGAGTATATGAAAACGTGCGTTGCGGCGCGCGATGCGCGCCGCAACGCATTAGTCTAGCTGTTCCAGGATTATTTCAATTGCTTTATCCAGCTGAAGCTGGCGATCGTTCAGGCGATCATCAAAATCCTCGGCAACATAAACATCCGGTGAGACTCCTGTCACCTCCAGATCTTCTCCTTCCAATGTGTAGCAACCCCATGATGGAAGCCGGTAAAAAGACCCATCTACAAGCTGTGCACCGGAAGTAAAAATGATCCAGCGATAAGTCTCAGTACCCACAATGGTACCCAGGCCGAGAGCTTTAAATCCGGCAGAGGTCATTTCAGCATCGGAAAGGGATTGTTCATTGATCAAAAGCACGATAGGCTTGTCAGCCGGCGCGAAGTTGGACTGATTACCCAGCTCCCCTTCCCTGTATTTCCATTGAAGATAGGTGCGCTGGCTTAACAAACGAAGTACATCGTCATGCACATTACCTCCTGTGTTGTACCGAAGGTCCAGAATAAGTGCATCACGGTAGGCCCCCTCACTCACAATGTCGCGTTTAAATATATTAAACTCACCCCTGCCCATATTTTTCATATGGATATAGGCAATCCGATTATTGGACTTTTCATCAACATATCGCTGATTGCTATCCTGCCACTGATCATAGAGTAAATCAGAGATATTACGATAGGAGGTGGTGTGAATATTTACAGTATGCTCTTTACCCTCCCGGCTTAGTGTCAATGCTATTTCACTGTCGGATGAGGGTTGCATAAAATAATACTCACGGTTTGTATCAGGCTGTACTCGTTTGCCATTTACGGCGACAAGCCGGTCACCGATCCTGATGTCTTTGCCGGTAATGTCGGCAGGGCCATCTTTAACGACAGCCTGGACCAGATACGGGTCATCCTCTTCAAATAATAGTCCTGTTGCCAGGGTGCGTGTACTATGAAATACATCTTCTTCATCACCCCCGGATGAAAAACCAAAGTGGGAAGTGTTGAGCTCACCCAGCATGTCGTTGAGTATGCGCCTGAGATCAGATCTGGAGGTGACATGGGGTATAAATGCAGCATATTTATCGCGTAATGCTGCCCAATCTTCTCCGTGAAACGTCTCATCGTAAAAATTCTGCTCCATTCCGGCCCATGCCTCATAGAACATCTGCTCAAATTCATTTTCCAAATTTTTGCGAAATGTATAGCTCATGTCAATTTTCTCAAGCTTACTGAAGTCGCCATTTAAGGTGTGGATATGGCCATTTGCCCATAGATAATAGTTGCCATCTGCCTCCTTCAGGAGGTAACTGCCAATACCATCGCCCACCTTTTCTGTTTTGATGGATTCAAAAGGCTCATACACGGTCTTCCAAAGCCCTGACTTGCCTTCATCGTGGTTACTGGTATACAGCACATATGTTTTTTCATCCTTTTGAGCTACATATGGGTTTTGCTGACTACCAAAAACAGGGCCTACAACCTCTAGACGGTCCATGATCTCAGTAAAATCAATGGTAACAGAAACCTGATCTTTCTCTTCCGTCTCCTCTTCACCCTCTCTCTTTTTTTTCTTTCTTCCCTCTTCTTCTGATTCCTCTTCAAAAAGTTTCTGGGCTCTGTCTACAGCAAACTCATCCTCTAGTTTTGTAAGTGGTATCCTGTAAATGTTGATATTATCTGCACCATAAGGGTAGGATGGATTAAGCAAGTCGGCTGTAATGTAGATATAACGGCCATCGGGAGACCAAACAGGGGTAGATTCAGATACTTTTGAGTGCGCGAGGTTCGTGATGTTTTTTGATGCTGTATTGTAAATCATCACCTCCTCCTCAAAAGCCCGGTACGCGGTAAATGCGATATATTTATCATCCGGAGAAAAGACAGGTGAGGAATTATAAAATCCCCACAGCTCATCCTCAGCAATCGTCGTAGATGTAAAATTATCCAGGTCCATGATGCGTACTTCATTTCTGCCACTCAGGTAAACAGCCTTGGTACGGTCTGAATTAAAGGTCAGCTGCCGGTTGTTTTGCTGGTCATTTGTACGTTTTGTAGGCGTGACAGAGCCGTTGGCAACAACGGTGAACCAGTTATAATATCCACGGACAGATTGTGAAAACAGTAGTGTTTTGCTGTCTGCAGCCCAATGCACTTCCTTTACTGCCTCGTTGCTTTGGGTTTCAACAGGTCTAATGAATTTACCTTTAGTGTCGGATACAAATAGTCTGCCTCGCGAGACAAATGCCAGCTTTTTATTATCAGGTGATACATCGAAATAGGTGATATTACCTGAAACCTGAAAATCCTGCATTCTGTCAAGGGTATAATTACTATATAGGCTGACATTCGGTCTGGTTGTTTCTCCTGATGCTACATCGTAGACATGCAGCTGATAATCTATGGTAAACACGATTTTCTGTCCATTGGCGCTTACTTTTGGCCACATTATAGAGGAGGTGAAATCAGTGAGTTGTTTTTTAGTAGTGCCTTCAAAGGTATATAGATTGTATTCACCATTGGCTTCATCGCTTTTGAAGTAGATATTTCCCTGCCGGTCAATAGTTACGCCAAAATCCTTGCCGTTATAATCTGTGTATTCCCGGTATTCACCCGTTTCCGGATTATATGATTTTACGTCAGGGTTATAATCCCCTTTATATCTTTTTCTGTGGGCAAAATTCTTGCTTTCCCATGATTCATTAAAAAATATTTCTCCGGATGAGGGATGAGGAAATACATTGTGAACGGTATTAAAATAATGACCAAAAATACGTTTTGGTGTACCACCATCTTTTGAAACCGCATATCCGGAAAACCGGTTGTATCTGTTGCTTGTGAAATATATCGTGTTGCTGTCCCAGCTCCAGGCGTCGACATGATCGAAAGATTCATGGAAGGTTAGTTGTTTTACCTCACCACCGCCGGTAGATATGATATAAATATCTTCACTTCCATACTGATTGGAGGTAAAAGCCAGCCATTCACCGTCCGGCGATACAGCAGGTCGTGTTTCCTCTCCTTCCATGGATGTGATACGAAAGGCATTCCCTCCTGATGCGGGCATTTTCCAAAGGTCACCTTCGTAACTAAAGTAAATGGTAGTAGCATCTGGTGACAGGACAGGATCGGCAATAAAAAAGTGACCCTGGGCATACAAGTTATTCAGGGACATCACAATGGTTACAGCAGCACTTGCAAGAGAAATCAACTTCATAGATTAAGGCTTTAGGTAAGAGAGGTAAAAGTAATGAATAAAAATCTTTGGAATAAAAAAAAGGGCCCCGATGTGGAGCCCTTTTATGACCTATGAATCTACTAAAATAGTTTATTGGAAAATATATCTCACACCTATTTGTGCCTGCCATCTTGAGCTTCTGAAGCCTGAATCATCAATATTGTCTGTCCATGGATCATTACCCTGGATCAGGTCAGTATTGATAGTATATTCAGGAGTATTTGCTCCTTCAGAAAGAGTTACGTTATCCAGATTCAACAGAGCGTAGTTACCAAAGCTTCCGGCAAATCTTCTTCTACCCCAGTCAGGGTTAAGCAGGTTTGTAAAATTGAATATATCAATTGAAAGCTGAAGTGTATTTCTCTTTCCACCTGGAGTTTCAATGTAGAAGTCCTGAAGGAATCGGAAATCTGCAGTCACTTCGAAAGGAAGCTTAGCACCGTTTCGCTGAGCGTAGTTACCTCTTCTGTCGCTCAGATGAGGATCATTATCAATGTAAGCATTTAAAAGATCCCACTGCTGAGCAGGTGTATATGTTTCATCATTACCATCACCATCAAGATCAGCTGTAAGATCAACCAGGTTAATCTCGGTAGCCGTAGAAGGAATGTAGATAAGTTCGTTGTTATCGAATCCACCTTCATCAGTGAACAGGAACTGTCGTGCACCGATCACGTACGAGAAGAATCCACCTGTCTGACCCTGGAAGTTTAGGGATACAGAAGAACGGCCAAAGTTGAAGTAATCTACACTGTAAGATACCTGACCCAGAATACGATGTCCCTGAGCAAAGGCAGAACGTTGAGGAACAGCATTTTCAGAATCATTTCGTGCTCCGTTGAATTCATCATTTTCTACATCAAGACCTGGGTAGTAACCTCTCCACTGTGAGTTATTCTGAGATGATGTTCCATCATATGTAGAGAATGCATCTCCGTATGAGTAGGACAAAAAGCCCTGGAAGCCACCGCTATAACTTTTTGATAAGGTAGCAGTGAGGTTGTAAGAATAACCCTGATTTGTGTTGCTGGCCAGCATAATATAATTGTAATTCGGTGCAAGAACGCTGTCTCCAAATTCAGGAGTAGCACCATAAAACAGAGGACGATCATCAGGTGAACCATCAAGTTGTCCTCTAAAACCAGCAAGGTTTATATTGTCGTACTGCACAGCATTGATGTTTTTAGAGAATAAACCTTCTACAGAAGCAGTAAAACCATCACCAAAGTTATGATCAGCAGCAACATTCAGTTTAAGTACCTGAGGTAATCTGAAATCTTCAGAGAAAAGGTCGATCTGACCTGAAGGTATAAGATTATTAAGATCTGCTCTGAGCGGCTGATTCTGAACGTCAGCTACGAAAGGTACGTTTGTACCTCCACCTCCACCGATGTTGAGGCCGTAGTTGTTATATGCACCACCTGGCCATACCAAAGGCAGACGTGATGTGAAGATACCAACACCTCCACGAACTACAGTCTTTCCTTCATTGAGTTCGTAGTTAAATCCAACACGAGGAGAGAAAAGCAACTGAGGAGAGATGAACTGACCTGTACGAGCACCTTTAAGATCGTGTACCTGCTCTATTACAGGAAGGTCATTGTTGTTAAAGTCAGCATTCTCAGGCTGGTCAGTTAACCAAAGCGGGATATCAACGCGAACACCCGCAGTTACCCGAAGGGCCTCATTCACCTGAATCTCATCCTGGAAATATGCTCCGGCAAGCATCTGAGAGAAGGCTGCGATAGCCTGTGACTCATCACCTGCAGTGTTGTCAACCTGTGACCAGCTTCTTTCATATTGATCAGCAGGGTCACCATTGAGGAAGCTGGCAAGGTCAAAATAAGTGTAACGACCATAGTTATTTCGGATAAACAGGTTAGCCGCACGGAAATACTCGATATTTAATCCAGCAAGTAATGTATGCTTACCTTTGTAAATCTCAAGGTCGTTGGTCAGCGTAATCACATCCTGATCCAGTCTGTTCGCTGTTGAAAATCGCTCAGCACCAAAATTGATTGACTGATCCGGGCCATCGAATATTCTAACTGTAGGGAAAGGGTTATCATCATTGAAAGGATCGCGGTCGTCACGAACAATTGTAGCTCCTACAATAAGACGGTTAGACATGGTATTCCCGATCAATGTATTCAACTCAATCGCTGAAGAGTTTGTGCTTGAGATGAAATATTCAGAACCGTTAAGGTAGTTGATGCTATTTCGGCTGGAGTTTCTGGCCTCCAGGTTTTCTGCACCTACGTAAGAATGACGAAGCGTAAGTCTGTTATTGTCATTCAGGTTAATATCAAATTTGGCAAGTATTTTATCAGAGTTAAGGAATGCCGTGTTATTATCATAACCTAAAAGATCATATCCATATGTCTGCTGCACATACTGCTCAAGTTGATTAAGGTCAGCACCAGATGAGTTACCCGCATAATCGTTAATGTCAAAAGGCTGCGGCGTTTCATCACGCTGAAGCTCAGCATTTAAGAAGAAAAACGCTTTGTTTTTAACTATCGGACCGCCAACACGGAAACCATAAGTGTTTGCTGTAAAATCAGCTAATCTTTCTCTTTCCTCATCAGGGTCATTGGTAGGGGTTAGACCAGCAAGAGACTCATTTCTGTGGAAATAGTAAGCAGATCCTTCAAACTCGTTTGTACCGGATCGTGTTACCGCATTGATTGCACCACCTGCAAAACCTGACTTTCTAACGTCAAATGGTGCTACAGATACCTGAAGCTGTTCAATTGCATCGATAGAAATTGGCTGAACACCAGTCTGACCACCATTAGTTCCTGATCCTGCCAAACCAAACACATCATTATTCACCGCACCATCAATGTAGATGGCGTTATATCTGTTGTTTTGTCCTGCAATTGATACAGAAAAGCCATCTGAACCCTCTGAAACAGTAGCCAGTGGATTAAGACGTGTGAAATCAGCAAGAGATCGGGTCACGGTTGGGGTATTATTAATCAATTCCTCATTGATCATTGTTTCCTGACCTGTTTTGCTATCGTCCTGAGAGCTTGTAACAACAACTTCTTCCAGGGTTGTTGATGTCTCAGTCAGTTCAACATTTAAGCTGTAAATCTGACCCAACGTCAGATAAATGTTTGTTTTCTCATAGGGTTGAAAACCGACAAACGAAATGGTAACAGTGTAAGGTCCGCCCACCTGTAAGTTTGGTATCCTGAAATACCCATCAACATCAGTTACGTTTCCTGACTCAACACCTGTAGGAACGTGCAAAGCAATAACAGTTGCACCAGGAAGTGGTTCTCCTGCATCATCCAGCACTCGTCCGCGGAATGAAGCTGTCGTAGTACCCTGACCGAAAGCAGCCGAGGCAACCACAAAAGCAATTAGAATGAATAAGTTTTTCATGATTTAGGTAAGAGTTTTGATTTGATGCAAAATTAGGAGGATGGAGTGCGATTAGTGAAACTGTTTGCGTTAAGTATTTTTGAATGTTTTTAACTCAATATTAAAATTTAATGTCATTACAGGAGATTAATTAACAATTATAAAAAATAATATTGTGCTTTGGGTAGTAATCCTTCTTATGAGCAGGTTTTACTTCAACTGTATGTTAAGCAGATGTTATGTGACAAAAAAAGCCTTCCAGTTACGGAAGGCTTTCAAGGTCTAGTTTTCGGTCTTTTCTAGCTGTATAAGTGGCACTTTCTTTTCAATGACGAGTTCGTTGAAACGTGGTATTTCTTCATCCCTCACCTTATAAAACTTAGCGAGCTCCTCATCTATTTTCTGCTCCATCTCTTCTTTCACTGCCCTATCCTGCGCCGTAGGTGGATAATCATCGATAGCTACCAGGCTGGAAACATGCGCCAGTTTATTGGTAAGCTTGATCGGGAAATTAAGCGGATCCTGCCCGCTTCTGTTTTTTGTCTGATACAGGTTTTTCTCTACCTCTGACATGACCTTGTTGATTTCTTTGGCCAACTCCTTCAGCTCTTCATATTCATCCTCATCGAGATCACGTGTCAGGGCGTTTATCCTGCTGCGGATATCCCGGATATCGATAATGGCCTGATGTGCTTCCGAAAGTTTATCCCTGATTTCAATCAAGAAGTCAAACTGCTCCTGCATCTGATCCACGGTAACCTCACTCCTCGGATCTCTGAGAATTTCAAACATCACTTCCTGCTCTAATCCAAAACCGGTAAAATGTGCCCGATATTCACCCGGTACCGCTGAAGGGCCTCCGGTATTGCCCCACCAAAGTATCATCCCGTCAAAGGTAGTGGCCCCCGGATATTCCATATCCCATCGCACCATATTCATGCCACGCTTTACACTTAGCCTTGACTCTTTCTTTTCCCTGTCAGGGTGGGTGCTGAATGCCTGTATCAGTGTTCCGTCCTGCTCCGTGAACTCAATACGAAGGGTATCCGTGCTGCTGGTGTCCCTGATATAAAAATAAAGCATCACACCCTGAGGATGGTTGCCGCCTGCCGTAAGGCTGGCTTGTCCGTTTCCACCTCCCATTCTGTAAGTAGGCTTTGGGGTATACATAAATGCAGGCTTATCTGCAATATCGTCTTTCAGCTGATGCAAAGGACTCAGGTCATCGATAATCCAAAAACTACGTCCCTGTGTGGCTGCTATCAGATTACCATCTTTTAGCGCCAGGTCGGTAATGGGTACTACCGGAAGGTTCAGCTGAAACGGCTTCCAGCTTGCTCCGTCATCAAATGAAATATACATACCGGATTCTGTGCCGGCATAGAGCAGTCCCTTTCGATCCGGGTCAGCCCTGACTACGCGGGTAAAATGGTCAGCCGGAAAACCCGTAGTAATTTTCTTCCAGGTATTACCATAATCCTCTGTTTTATAAAGATATGGCTGATAGTCCCCCATTTTATAGCGGGTACCGGCTACATATGCAGCTCCCTTGTTGAATGGATCGGCGTCTATACTGTTAATCATCATCCACTCCGGCATATCCGGCGGGGTTACATTTTTCCAGTTTTTGCCGCCATCTCTTGAAACATGGATCAGGCCGTCATCCGAGCCGGTCCAAAGCAGATCTTTTTCATACGGCGACTCAATCGCTGCAAATATGGTGCAGTAATATTCCACCCCTGTGTTATCTTTTGTTATAGGACCTCCTGATGGGCCGAGTTTAGTCGTATCGTTAGTAGTAAGGTCAGGGCTTATGATCTCCCACGACTGGCCTTCGTTAGTGGTCGCATGCAAATGGTTGGAGGCGGCATAAAGCTTATCCGGATCATGTGGAGAAAAGAAAATCGGAAAATTCCACTGAAAGCGGTACTTCATGCCTTCCGCACCATAGCCCATTGGATTGTCGGGCCATACATTTATTGCTCTGGCCTGGTTATTTTCATGATTCACACGGGTAAGGTAGCCTCCATAGCTGCCCCCATACACGATGTCATTGTTTTCCGGATCGACGGCAATATGAGCGCTTTCACCGCCGGCTGTTGACTCCCAGTCATCATCTGTAATGTAGCGTCCATCGCTACGATGTGCAATTCTTACGGTAGAGTTATCCTGTTGTGCCCCATAAATACGGTATGGAAAATGATTGTCAGTTGTAACCCTGTAAAACTGTGCTGTAGGCTGGTTATTGTAGGTTGACCATTTTTCACCCCCATCAAAAGACACCTGTGCACCGCCGTCATCGCCAATGATCATGCGCTGGTTGTCTTCCGGCGCAATCCAAAGGTCGTGATGGTCCCCATGGGGAGCACGAAAAGACTCAAAAGATTCACCACCGTCTTTGCTGCGATGATAATTCACATTGACTACATACACTACATCTTCATCCTGAGTGTCTGCATAAATTCGTGTATAATACCAGGCCCGCTGTCTCAGGCTTCTCGAATCGTTGACCTTACGCCAGGTATTTCCGCCATTTTCCGACCTGAATACACCGCCGTTTTGATTTTCAATTATTGCCCAAACTCGCTCGGAATTGACAGGTGACACCGCTACCGCATTGATGCCCCAGGTGCCCTTTGGTAAGCCCGGCCTGTCAGCAATATTTGTCCAGGTTTCTCCTCCGTCGGTACTTTTCCATAAGGCTGAACCATCCCCGCCGCTTTCCAGGCTGTAGGGCGTTCGTCGGATTCGCCATGTTGAGGCATACAGTACCCTGGGGTTGTTCGGGTCGATCAGCAGGTCTACTGCACCTGCATCCGGATTGGCAAACAATGTCCTGCGCCAGGTAATACCTCCATCGGTACTTTTATATACTCCTCTGACCTCACTGCTTTTATACAGATCGCCCATAACGGCTGCATACACAATATCCGGATTTTTGGGGTGTATCCTGACTCGTGAAATATGCCTTGAATCTTTAAGGCCAATCTGTTGCCAGGATTTACCTGCATCAACCGATTTCCACATGCCGTAACCATAGGATACATTTCCGCGAACTGTTTTCTCTCCTCCCCCTACGAAAATAACGTTAGGATCATATTCACTTACGGCAACGGCACCTATCGAACCGCCGAAATATCCATCGCTGATATTCTCCCATGTATTTCCACCATCATCGGTACGCCATACGCCGCCACCCGTAGAACCAAAATAAAAAAGGTTGGGTTTGCCAGGTACACCGGTCACAGCTGCAGACCTGCCTCCACGGAAAGGGCCTACCAATCGCCATTCAATAGCGTTGTATAGGGAGGTATCATAACTATGTGTCGCCGCAGGTGAAGATGACCGGCGTCGTTGGGCTTCAGTGCTTGCCGTAAGGAGCAGCAGGCCCACTAAAAAGAAAACTATGTTTTTCATCAGGTAAGATTTAGTTTTGCTGTATATAATACCATCAATGACGCGATACAGACTCATATGTACTGCCTTAATGCTTATCTATCACACATTGATTGCACAAGATATCGATTCACTGCAAAAAAGGAAAAGAATTGTGGGATGGACGGCTGGAACCGGTTATGTAGCCACTATGGGTTATCTGTCTTTTTCTTGGTACGAGTCTGCAGGCACCGGTTTCCGGTGGTTCAATGATGGAGAGGAATGGTATGGGCTCGATAAACTGGGCCATATATTTTCATCTTATCATGTATCCTACAATCTGTCTGACGCACTGGAATGGGCCGGATATAATAATCCCCAATACCTGGCAGCCGGATTGAGTTTTGCCGGAGTCGGGATGGTAGAAGTGCTGGATGGTTTTGCGCCAGGTTATGGTGCTTCTGCCTACGACCTGATCGCAAATACGGCTGGCATTGGCCTTTTTTTGGTTCAGTACAACATGAAAAGCCCCTTGATTGTGCCTCGTTTTTCCTTTCAGCATACACCCTATGCAGCAGAACGCCCTTCTCTTTTGGGACAATCGTGGTACGACCGTTGGCTAAAGGATTATAACGGACAGACCTATTGGATGAGCATCCAGCCGGGTAGTATATTCGGTGACTGGCCGGGCTGGCTGACAGTAGATATTGGTTATGGTGCATATGGTATGGTTGCAGCACGAAATGAACAAAGTGTTGCCCGTGGATTTACCCCGGGAACTGAGTGGTATCTAAGTCCGGGTATAAATTGGGGATATTTTAAAACCCTATATCCAAAACTTACACCTTTGCTGCGCATTTTGAATATGCTGAAGATGCCGTTGCCTACACTTGGGTGGCGCAATGGAAGTTTAACATTTTATCCTTTGTATTTCTGATGTTTAAAATTGGTGAAAAAGTAAGGTTTCTGCACGGCAGGGAGGAAGCTGTAGTCACAAGAATCCTCGGCAAACATTCCGTGGAGGTTGAAATTGAAGATGGCTTCGGCATGGAAGTAAGTGTTCACGAACTGGTTAAGGTAGATGCCCATGAGCTGAAGTATTTCAATCAGGGGGGTGAAGTACCGCAGCAGAAAACAAAAAGATCCCCTGAAAAACATATCAATACATCGGGAGTATTGCTGGCTATGATCGAAAAGAATGACCGTCTGGAGTGTTATTTGATCAACGACACTGATCTGGATATTTATTTCAGCCTGAATCGGGCTGAAGGTCAATATTTTCGATTGGTAAACAGCGGGCATATCCGGCCACAGGAATATAAACTTACAGACACACTTATGATACGTGATCATAATGTATGGCCTGAATATGAGGTGCAGTATATTTCATTTTATGACGAAGGTAACTTCCCGGCAATAGCTCCTGTGGCCGTACGTATTAAGGTTTCCAAGAAAATTCTTACCCGTAAAAAAGCCAACCTCCCGATATTGAATACAGATGGCTATACCATTTATCTGGATCAGAAAGATTCCGGCAAAATACATAAAACAGCCATAGACACACCAGACCCGGAGAAAATCAAAGAAGCGCTTTTTGAAAAAGAACATGATTCGCCCTCATCAGAAATGGTGTCTATCTCCTCTGTGGTAGACCTGCATTGGGAAATGCTTCCGGATAATTTTAAAACAGGTGAACATTTAAAAGATCAGTTGAATTATTTGAATTATTTCCTTGATCAGTCTCTGGTACATAACCTGCCTGAAGTCACCGTCATCCATGGTATTGGCAATCATATACTCAAAAAGGAGGTTCAACGTATTTTGTCACGGCATCCTCATGTCAGGTATTATGAAGATGCCAATAAAGGCAGATTCGGAGCAGGTGCAGCCAGGGTGATCTTTAAAGATTGATAAAAACATTGCGCCATTTAGAGTAAATACCTATCTTATGTAAAATTTTTAAAAGATGGATTTAAACAGTTTCATGGAAGATTATGCCGCAGAAATTGGCGGTCAGTATTCAGAGTATGACAAGAACAAATCGGTTATTATAGTGCCACTTGAAGACCACAGGTATCAGGCCGTGGTGGGGGTTGTAAAACACAGTGAGCGCTATAACCGGACAGGTATTGAATTCACATCAAAAGTATGTGCTTACACCCAGGATCTTGATCTTGCCGAGCTGCTTAAATCCAACGCCAAGTTTAGCTATGTAAAGTTTGTGATTGATGATGATAATTTCATCAAGGTCGAGGCCAGCCTTTTTATTGAAGATGCCACTGCCAACTTACTGAAAGAAATCATCAAAGAAACTGCCAATACAGCCGATGAATGGGAATACCGGCTGACGGGCATGGATGTACATTAAAACGGAAGATCATCATCAGATGGCTCTGCATCAATGCCATCATAGGAGTTGTCTGTGAAGGTCTCCCCGGCCATATCTCTACCTTGATGCTGTTCTCCGGCCTCAACCTTCCAGGCTTTAACATCGGTATACCATCGCCCTTTAAACTCCCTGCTTTCGATATCAATAAAGGCTTTTACCTCCTTTCCTTCCATCAGGCTGGCTTCATCAATTTTATCACCCCAGAGGGTAATACATACTTTCTTGGGATAATTGCCCTGTGTTTCGATCACAAATTCTTGTTTTCTCCAGGTGCCGTTTTTGCCTTCACCAGACTGAAGAGGTAATATCTGAACTACTTTTCCTGAAATCTCCATGTGACTGTTGTTTATATACAAAGGTAACCAAACCTGATTTCCGCACGAAATAAATATAGAAATGAATTAACTTTGTATTAATGGATTGTAAACCATCCTATCGCTTTCCTTGCATATAATGCACAGGAAGGAGGAAAGTCCGGGCAACACAGAGCACCGCACTTCCTAACGGGAAGGGTCCTGACAATTTTGTCAGGAAACAGAAAGTGCCACAGAAAATATACCGTCAATGATAGGCTTGCCTTGTCATTGATAAGGGTGAAAAGGTGGGGTAAGAGCCCACCGTCTCAACTGTGAAGTTGGGAGCATGGTAAACCTTGCGGGTTGTAAGGCCAAATAAACCCGGGCCTGAGGGTTGCTCGCCCGATCCGGGAGGGTAGGCTGCCAGATGCTGCCAGTGATGGAAGCACCAGACAAATGATAGGACACGACAGAACCCGGCTTATCGGTTTACAATCCTTTTTTCTATTTTTACCCCATGGCAAAAATACTGATCATCGACGATGAGGCCGCTATACGCTCCACACTGCGTGAGATCCTCGAATTTGAAAAATATGAAGTAGAAGAATCCACAGACGGCAAGGAAGGACTGTCAAAGGTATTGGAAGTCAACTTTGACGTGGTACTGTGTGATATGCAGATGCCAAAACTCAATGGCATGGAAGTGCTTGAAATGGCCATGGAAAAGGGCGTTGAAGCACAATTTATCATGATTACGGCACATGGTTCGATAGAATTGGCCGTGGAAGCGACCAAAAAAGGCGCATTTGACTTTATATCCAAACCACCCGACCTGAACCGGCTCCTACTTACTATTCGAAACGCACTTGACAAAGGCCAGCTGGTACAGGAAACCAAAGTGCTGAAGAAAAAAGTCTCCAAGAAATACGAAATGGTCGGTGAGTCACCGGGAATGATGGAGGTGATGGAAAATATTGAAAAGGTCGCACCTACCGATGCCCGTGTGCTTATTCTGGGTGAAAATGGAACCGGGAAAGAGCTGGTTGCAAGGCAAATTCATGAACGAAGCAATCGCAGCAAAGCTCCAATGATAGAAGTAAATTGCGCTGCCATTCCATCAGAATTGATTGAAAGTGAACTCTTCGGCCATGAGAAGGGATCATTTACATCGGCAGTAAAACAACGGATTGGTAAATTTGAGCAGGCTAATGGCGGCACACTTTTTCTGGATGAAATCGGAGACATGAGTCTTTCGGCGCAGGCAAAAGTACTGAGAGCGTTGCAGGAGCATCGAATCACACGTGTCGGAGGAGACAAAGACATTAAAGTAGATGTACGGGTGATCGCCGCGACCAACATGGATCTGAAGAAAGCCATAGAAGATAAAAAATTCAGGGAAGATCTTTACCATCGGCTGAGTGTCATCATCATCCGCGTACCTACACTTGCCGATAGAGCAGATGATATTCCGCTTCTGGTAGATAAATTCCTTGAAGATATAGCGACAGAATATGGCTCAGCTAAAAAATCGATAAGCGCAAAAGCACTTGAGCTACTCAAAAAGAATCCTTGGACGGGAAATATCAGAGAATTGCGAAATGTAGTGGAACGCCTGGTGATTATGGGCGAAAAGGAAATATCAGAAGATGACGTAAAACGCTATGTTATTTAATATAAAATACGTTTTCAACATTGGACTCCCTGTCTGCAAAGATAGGTTGTTCTGTATCTCCGTTCCTCATATTGTACGCACGCAACGCAAATAAAAACACGAAGTACAATAGTATCAGAAATACATTTTTAAGGCTGGTGCGGTATTTTTTCATGTCCTTTTTTTATCCTCTATTTGTATGACACGGGTAAGCTGCAAAAAGTACAAACTACTTACCAAAAAAGTTCTATTTTAAATTACGTCAATTGAAAACAAAAAGTATATCATTTTTTCAATTATTTTCGCTTAACTCCTTTAAATGTCCACAAATCAATATATCTTTATCATTATGGTTATCTAGCCTGGACATAATTCATGATTCAGAAAATCACTATTTATCTCGCTATCCTTTCTTTAAACCTAACCTACGCACAGGAAGGTATTTCTGATGTAAAAGCTAGCCTCAGAGGGAAGAATATTCTGATTGAATATAACCTGAATGGAGTGAGACCAAATGAGGTATATACCATTTCCCTATTTTCATCGGCAGACAACTTCAACAAACCACTGAGTGAAATAACAGGCGACTATGGCCCTCAGAAGCCCGGAAAAGGAAAATCAATCACATGGAGGATAATGGACGAAATAGGCGGCTACACCGGAGATATACGCTTTAAAGTAGTAGCAAACCTCATTTATAATCCGGTCAGGATAATGGGACCCGCAAACCGTGTTATCGGGCAGGATGGATTAAAACGATTCAAGGCAGGAAAGGAAATGAAAATCGAATGGACAGGTGGGGGTACCGATGAATCGATTACGCTGAATCTGTTCCGTGGAGACTCCGGTTCAGGGATAAGCAAGGTGATTGAGATTGGCAAAGTAGTCAATACACCTGACGGTAATACGTATGACTGGACCATTCCAAAAAAATATATTACTCCTTCAGGAGAAAAAGCAAAAATGGAAACAGGACAGGATTATTTTATCCAGATCAGCGGTTCTTCACCCTACAATGAACCAGTGAAATCATACAACTATTACATCAAAAGACCTTCATCTGCGGTACCACTGCTTTTGGTTGCCGGGGTGGTCATCGGAGGAGGTTATTATCTATGGTCTTCAGTACTCAGTAACCCGGAAAACCCGGACCCCAATCCAGGACCAGGTGAAACAGATGAAGATCTTCCGTTTCCACCATTTCCCAACTTCTGACATTATATGAAATCATGAACCTGAAAATTATACTCCTTATTGGTACTCTGGTCAGCGGGTCATTAGGCGCACAGAATTTGAGAGGAATCTTATCCGGTGGGCAGGCCGGTGAGCTCCTGGGATATTCAGTGGCTATCAGTGGCGATGGCAGCCGCATCGTAGCAGGAGCTCCGTTTAACACCAGCAACCTGGACAGTGAAGGTGCAGTACGAACGTATGAATGGAACGGGGCGTCATGGAATCAAATTGGCAGCCCCATACTGGGATTGACCGAACTTGAATATCTGGGATGGGATGTCGCTATTGATTTTGATGGTGACCGTATCATTGCAGGTGCGCCCTATTATGATGCTACCGGAAATCTCGAAGGAAGAGCCGTGGTATTTGAGTGGGATGGTGTTCAATGGAATATACTCGGACAGCAAATTGTTGGCGATTTGCCTTTAGAGCTTACCGGTTGGGCCGTTGATATTTCAGATGACGGTAATACTATTGCAGTGGGCAAACCGGGAAATGATGCAAATGGGAGTTTTGCAGGTCAGGTAACGGTATACCGCTGGAATGGCACTGGATGGTCGATGCTTGGGCAGCCTGTAAATGGTGATGCTGCAGGAGATGAGTTGGGTTCGTCGCTCTCATTGAATGCGGATGGAAATATACTGGCTATAGGAGCACCTTTCCATTTCTTTTCAGGTGCATTTTTTGGTCAGGTCAAAATATTTGAATGGACCGGATCAGAATGGACACAACGTGGCAGTGACCTTATCAGAGGTGATAATGATGGTGCTTTCGGCAATGATGTAGCATTGAATGGCAGAGGTGACCGTATAGTAATCGGAGCCCCGGGAGTAGATACCCCCCCAACATCAAGTGATGCAGGAGCATTATTTATCTACGCCTGGGACGGCTCAGCCTGGAATGAGGAGCTCAGCTTAAGCGGTGGGAATTTCCCATTCCAATACATGGGTACAAGTGTGGACATAACAAATAATGGAGATACCGTGATTGTCTCCAGACCATATACCGATACAAACACGGAAACCGGATCTGTTAATACATGGTACTGGAATGGCACCTGGAATATTAGGCCCTCTGCGCTAACCTCAGATCAGGCAGGTGAAGTATTTGGAGCCTCCACTGCCCTAAACGCGAATGGTACGCGCATAGTCGTCGGGGCACCTTATCATGATGTATCTGCTTTTAATGAAGGAGAAATACGCGTTTACCATTACAATGCACCTGAAATATCAGGGTTATCTGCATCACAGGCTTCTCCCGGGCAATGGATTAACCTGATCAACTCAAATCTGGCGGAATTTAATGTGGCAAATTTTGATATTATCGTTAACAATACCGATACCGTGCCCCTGATTGCGCTTGCCGGTGAGTACTTCTTTGAATTGCCTGACATTTCAGCAGGTATTAAAACTATTACTGTCCGGTTTAATGGCATTACGGTGTTTTCTACTACGATTGAGGTATTGTCCGGCTACCCTTCTTCTCAGGCATATTATGAGGGTGATGTCCGTATTGACAGTCTCTCTTTTGGTGCATATGCTATTAAATCTCCGGATGAATGTGCTACATACACCGATAATACTGGAGAAGTCATACCACTTATCGCGGGTAAAATATTTACCGGTTCCATTACGGCCGGCACATGCGGCGATTTTTTTGAGGTGTATGCGACTGCATTTCTTGATATCAACAGAGATAATCGCTTCAGTCCGATAGAAAGAATTGGTTCCGGGACTATCACGCAGAATGGTGAGCAGGTGACTTTTACCTTTGCTGTACCCGATACACTTTCGGGAGACTATCGGCTACGGGTGATTCTAAGTAATGGTAACCTGGATGATGGCTTTGGCGATTATATATATGGAGAATCGGAAGACTATACGGTCCGTGTCGCAACAGACGGTCCTACAATAGTGGGCCTTGACAGATCTGTAGTTTTTCCGGGAGAATGGGTAGGGTTGAGTCACATCGACCTGTTCAGCTATGACCCGACATTAATAGAAATTGAGTTTAGTGCAACCCCTCGTTTTCAGCTGCTTTACAGCGATAATGATATTCTTGAAATACCAGACCTGCCTGCAGGAGAAAATGATTACAACGTTTTCTACAACGGTCAGCTCGTGGCAGTTGGGAAGGCATTCATAGAAGATGATTACCCGTCTTCCCGGGCTTATTTTAGTGACAACTCAAAATTCAATTTCTTTTTTTGGGGCAACTTTGAAACCAGCTTTGGATCCGGCTGCACTACATACTCTGATATCACCAATGCTAGTATCGAAGTGGTTGCAGGTACATCCTATCCTTTAAGCCTCGGGTTGGGTACCTGCGGAATAGACAACAGTAAATTTGTTACATTATTTATTGATTTTGACCGGGACAACCGCTTTGCATCTAATGAAAGGATATTGTCATCCGGCTCACCCCCTGGCAATGATACAATCAATGTAAATTATCAAGTTCCACCTACTTTATCCGGAGAATACAGAATGCGACTTATTTTAAACGAGGACATCACGGATGACGGATTTGGCGATTACAGGTTTGGACATACAGTAGATTATACATTAAGCGTAAGCCAGCCCCAACCTCCGGTTATAACCTCTGTAAATCCGGCTTCAGCTCAGGCAGGTTTGGTTGTAACAATTAACGGTGAAAATTTTGGTTCTGATATCGGGGCGCTTACTGTGTTCTTTGGTGAGGATACAAATCCAGTAGAAGTCAATTCTGTATCTGATACACAAATTGATGTAGTTGTGCCTTCATTTTATCCGGGACTTTACGATATAATTGTGCAAAGAGAAGGGCTGAGCGATACAGCCTTCCAGGCCTTTGAAATTGTGACACAACCTGCGACACAGATCATTCACTACCCCTTTACATCAGATGCAACTGACGCGTCGGGCAACGGTTATGATGGAGCCATTGGTGGTAATCCGACCTTCGAAGGATATCTCACCATTCGATCAGGGTCTGAGGATGTGATCATAGGGCCGTCGTCAGCCATTGCAGGAGTGGAAGACTTCTCTCTTGCGGCTTATATCCGCATAAGTGTGCCAGGCGATATGCATGCAATTTTTGACTTCCAGCCTTCACTTTTTGTGAGCTATCAGCCTGGTGATGACCGTATCGTAATAGTTAGTGAAAATGATGATGTGCTCTGGTGGGTGGAAAATACCGGAATCATAGATGGAGACTGGCACCATGTGATCATCAAACGAACCGGCACCCGGTATGACTTATACATCGATGGTGTATTTATGGACTCCTTTATATTTAGTGGGGCCAGTCCATTTATTTCTGAAAGGACTCAGTTTTTGATTGGTCAGGAAGATAATGGAGAAGGTGGATTCTGGTCCGGTTCATTATCAGGAGACTTGGGGAATTTCAGATTTTACAGTGGTACACTGAGCTTTACTGAAATAGAAGCGCTGGTGACCAGCGATTTACCCGGCAGGGATACCATACCCCCTGTGATAGACATTGTTTCCCGTCCGGATGCCATCATTAATGGTTCAGACAACCTGCTCCAGTTTTCTGTATCTGACAATAAAGAGGTTGCCTATGTCTCCGTCATATCAGAAGTGGGTAAAAAAAATCCATTCTCTTCACCATCCTTGCTGGAAGAAGAGGTTGGTTTATCGGGATCATTGTATTCTTATTCGTTGCCGTCTTCAAAAATTGACGAACTAGGAATTAATTATGCAGTCTATGCAGAAGATGTTGAGGGCAACAGCATTTTTTCTGAGGTATTCTTTTCGGGCCTTACTTTTAATAATGATGTAGTAACGACAGTTAATAACTTTGGCAATGAAACCCGTAATTATAATTTCT
>CAZEQJ010000009.1:49781-126421 GCA_964514385.1 uncultured Cytophagales bacterium | reverse complement strand
TAGAGCAACTGCCTTCTAAGCAGTAGGTTCCAGGTTCGAGTCCTGGGCGAATCACTGGAAATAGTTCGGGATGTAGCACAGTCCGGTTAGTGTACCTGGTTTGGGACCAGGGGGCCGCAGGTTCGAATCCTGCCATCCCGACATTAAAAAACCTCAGCGAAAGCTGAGGTTTTGTTTTTTAACTGCTGGTAGCTAAGGGTAAGTATTCGAAGCCACTGTCACTTTTCTTTCTCCATTTCGTTTAATCCTCAGGCCTCTTTAGCTCAGCTGGCAGAGCAACGCTTTCGTAAAGCGTGGGTCGCAGGTTCAAGTCCTGTAAGAGGCTCTTCCTGTTACCTCATTTTAGCTTGTATCGTAATAGTTGTGCATTCGCAGCACATACAATCGTGCTGATGCTCATCAACACTGCCCCGACAGCAGGACTGATCATTATACCCTGATAATAAAGTACACCTGCGGCAAGGGGTATGGCAACAACATTGTATCCGGTAGCCCATATCAGGTTCTGAACCATTTTTTGATAGGTAGCCTTACCGAATGTAATCATGGCGGAAATATCTGTAGGCCTACTATTGGTCAGTATCACATCAGCGGTCTCTGCCGCAATATCTGTACCTGAACCAACGGCTATACCAACGTCTGCAGCAGCCAAAGCAGGTGCATCGTTTACACCATCGCCAGCCATGACTACAAACTCCCCTTCCTGCTGAAACCGCCTGATGATTTCAAATTTCTCATGAGGCTTAACTTCACTATCATAACCGTCCAGGTCTAGTTCTTCAGCTACACTTTTAGCTATACTGTCGTTATCACCGGTAGCCATCCATACCTGAATATTTTGGTCTTTCAGGGCTTTAACTGCTTCCAGGCTCTCTTCACGGATCTGGTCTGTTAGTGAAATACAAGCTAAGGCCTCGTTCCCCTTCAGCAAAAAAACCGTAGTACGGTTATTATCCAGAGATACTGCAGGATCTATGGGAATATTATGTTCATCTAAATACCCCGGGCTGACAACCCGGTATGTAACTCCACCCAGCTTTGCTTTAATCCCTGTTCCCTTCTCAGCGGTGAAATCAGTAACATCCTTGAGGGCAATTTTACGCTCTTTTGCCAAAGCAACGATCCCTTTTCCTATTGGGTGCTCTGAAGGCGTCTCAAGAGAAGCTGCAATAGATAGAATGTCATGCTCATCAATATTTTTTAAAGGGGTAATATCCCTGACACCAAATTTACCGGTAGTCAATGTGCCTGTCTTATCAAATATGATAGTAGAGATTTTTCTGCTTCCTTCAAATGCTGTACGGTTCCGTATCAGCAATCCGTTTTTTACTGATAATGCTGTAGATATGGAGGCAACAAGTGGAATGGCAAGGCCAAGGGCGTGCGGGCATGTAATGATCATAACTGTCACCATTCGCTCCAGAGCAAAATCATTGCCTTTTGAGGTAAAAAAAGCCCATATAATAAAAGTTGTTACGCCTATACCAATGGCAATATAGGCTAACCATCCAGCTGCTTTATCTGCTAAATTCTGCGTCTTCGATTTAGTAGCCTGTGCATCCTCCACAAGTCGAATCACCTTGTTCAGATAGCTATTCTCCCCGGAAGACAGCACCTCGACTTCAATACTTCCGTCGCCATTTACGGATCCACCGATCACCTCACTTCCTGCTGTTTTATTAACCGGTTTACTTTCACCTGTAATTGCACTTGCCATCCGCAGCAACCTTCTCACCGGGCTTTATCAATATAATATCCCCTTCTTTAAGATCATTAATTGATACTTCCGAAATTTCACCATGGTCAATTTTATGAGCTTCAGCAGGCATTAAACGCACTAACTTTTCCAATGCGTTGGAGGCGCCCATGATAGAGCGCATTTCTAACCAGTGACCAAGCAGCATAATATCAATCAGGGTTACCAACTCCCAGTAAAATTCTTTGCCTTCTAATCCAAATGTAACTGCACTGCTGTAACTCCAGGCTACGGTTATCGCCAACCCTATCAATGTCATCATTCCCGGACTCCGGCCTTTTACTTCCTCTATAAATCCTTTCAGAAATGGCCAGCCTCCATACAAAAAAATACCTGTTGCCAATCCAAATGAAACATATTCCATACCGGAAAACTCCACTTTAAAACCAAAGAATGACTGTATCATCGGTGAAAACAGGAGAACCGGAATGGAAAAAAATGTATTGATATAAAACCGAACCCTGAACTCATTGATCATGTGATGGTGATGTCCACCTGATGTATGATGGCTGTGATTATTTGTATGATGGTGATCCGTAGGGGATGATGAGTGATTTTCCATAAAAAATATTCATTGATTTAATATCGTGACGGGTCCTTTAAATCCCTAAAAATGACCAGCCCCGAAATAACAATTAAATTCCAGCTGTCACTAATAAAAAACGCCTCAGCTACTGCCTCATAACACAAGCATTACTGCTGCCATACCCACCATAAGAAGATCCTCAATAATAGTAACCACACTCATTGGCAAATTAAAGACATCCCCCAGGCAGGCACATTTTATCTTACGGCGGTCAAGGTTACTCTTGATGACACCAATGCTGCTAAAACCGAGCACTATTATCGTTGCCCAGTTGGTAACCTGTGGAGCTATGTCAATTAAATAGAATATACCAAGAGAAAGCTCAATGAAGGGATAAACATATCCCCATGTTCCCCACCGACCGGCAAGTAAATCATACATGGCGTAGCTATTGGCAAACCCTTTTAAATTAAGAAACTTAAAAAAACTGAATACAATAAAAAAGCCAGCCATAAAATGGCGCATCCATAGCATCCAGGAAAATGCATCAGACTGGAACTGGGACAATGCAGATGTACCTGAAATGAATATTACGATCAGAATAAGTGGCTTATAGGTTGTAGCCGATTTTTCAGGTAATCCATCGGATGATTGTTTATTGGTCTGTGTTATCGGGGAAATGGAATATCCACCGGTTTGTTGAAGTAACTGATTGATGGCAGCCAGATCAGGTGTGTGATCTGTCACCAGCCTGGCCTGAGGGTATTTCAGCTGAATATCGGCCTGTTGTATGGAAGGATCCTGTTCCACAATACGTTTGACGGTGGCCACACATCCCTCACATGTCATTCCCTCTATTTGATATTCACTGATCATCAATACTAGTTATTAGCTGTAAATTCTTTCTCAGGCAGTTTAAGCCAGGGTGTAAGAAAAACACCGCTTAATTTTAAGATTACGCGGATTAAAATTCAATGTTTTCTATGAAACAAAAAAAGCGGAGCATAACGCTCCGCCTTATTTATTTATTTATCTGATTACTTATTATTCAATAACAACACGTACGCCGCTGTTATCTTCAAACTGAATCATATAAAGTCCGGGTTTAGAAATTAAAAGTTCGGATGCATTTGTGATACGGGTATATTCGCTACCTGTAGCATCATACACTACTGCATTTACTTTTTTGCCAAATTTAACCAATCCGCTGGAAGGGTTAGGATAAACACTTACCTCAGATGCTATGCCATCCAAAGATGTGATAAGTGCCTGTGTAAATGGCATGATTACACGATCCACCACATGCACTACACCATTCTGAGTAAGTACATCTGTGGCAGTTATACCAATCTCTCTTCCATTTGGATCTACAATAGCTGCACCTGAAGAAAGGTCAAACACGATGGACTCACCTTCCAGAGTAGCGACTTCCAGACCATCAGAAAGATCTCCTGCTAATACTTCACCGCTTAAGAGATGCATCTTAAGTACAGCTTCCAGTGTTGCATCGTCGATGTCTGCAAGTGATGAAGCACCAAGTTCAGACAGCAATGCACTAAATGCTTCATTTGTAGGAGCAAATACGGTAACTGTTCGTGTGTCATCCACAAGGAAGCCGATGAAATCAAATGCAAGACCGGTGCGCGTAAGCGCCGTTTCCAGTATGCTAAAGTTTGCATCAGCCTGTACTACTTCCACAGCGTTATTAGGCAGCAGGTTTGGCAATAATACCTGGTCTATAACATGTACTACTCCGTTGCGGGTAGTAATATCAGTAACGGTAATATTACTTGTTCTGCTGTTCTCATCTGTCACAGTTGCAGAAGGATCAAGTGAAAACGTAAGATCATCACCGAAAAGTGACTGGGCAACCAAACCTTCTGACAAGTCACCTGCAAGAACCTCACCTGAAAGTACATGATTTAACAGCGTCTCGGTCAGTACAGAATCACTTACATCATCGAGAGAAGCAAGACCTAATTCTGTAAGTAATGCAGCAAAAGCATCATTAGTCGGAGCAAACACAGTAAATGGTCCTTCACCTGTCAATGTACCTACGAAATCAGTTTCAAGGCTTCCTCGTGTAAGTGCGTCTACCAATATGCTGAAATCAGGATTTACCAATGCTACGTCTACAACAGTAGGAAATGAAGGTAGAATCACCTGATCTACTACATGCACAACTCCATTTCTTGCCAGAATGTCTGTGCCTGAAATGTCGATTACGCGTCCCCTCTGATCAATAATCTGGGCTCCGTTAGTAAGATCAAATGTAATATCCTCACCAAACAAGGTTGCTGCACTCTGATCATCCTGAAGATCACCAGCAAGCACCTCACCTTCCAGCACATGCATTAAGAGTATCTCTTCAAGGGTGGCATCACTGATATCGTCCAGTGAAGCTGCACCGTAATATGAGAGTATATCAGCAAAGGCTGCATTTGTAGGTGCAAATACCGTAAACGGTCCGTCACCTGTCAGTATATTGACAAAATCTATCGACAGATCTTCTCTAGTTAATGCTTCTACAAGTATACTGAAGTTTTCATCACTTGTAGCAATATCGACAACTGTTGCAGGTGTTTGATCAGGAAGTATTACCTTATCAATAACATGTACAACTCCATTCTGCGCTAACAAATCGGTGGTAGTGATGTTGCTCTCTCTTCCATTTGGATCTGTTATGGTTGCAGATGGATCTAGTGAGAAAACTATCTCTTCACCAAATAACGTCGCAACGCTTAGTCCTTCCGTCAGATCTCCAGCTAAGGTTTGACCTTGCAGTACATGCATTTGAAGAACGGCCTCCAATGTAGCCGCATCTATATCGTCCAGACTTGACACGCCAAGCTCTGTAAGCAGGTCAGCAAATGCTGCATTGGTAGGTGCAAATACTGTAAACGGTCCGTCACCTGTCAGTATACTGACAAAATCTATCGACAGATCTTCTCTTGTTAATGCTTCTACAAGTATACTGAAGTTTGCATCTCCTGTAGCAATATCGACAACTGTTGCGGGAGGTAACTCGTTGAGTATTACTCTATCAACCACATGAACGACACCATTACTGGCCAGTATGTCAGTTGATGTAATCCCTATCTCTCGACCATTTGGATCTGTTATTGTCGCACCTCCTGTTACATTAAAGGTAAGATCCTCGCCAAATAATGGCTGTGCTACGAGACCATCAGATAATCCTGATGCTCTGATCTCACTGTCAAATACGTGCATTTCTAACACAGCTGATAATGTAGCATCATCGATATCATCTAATGATCCAACGCCCAGCTCTGTAAGTAAATCACCAAATGCTGCATTCGTTGGTGCAAATACAGTGAAGTCTCCGTCACTGGATAATAAATCTGTGTATGTCGTCCCGAATGAAGGTCGTGTAAGTGCCTCAACAAGTATGCTGAAGTCTGAATTGCCGGTAGCAATATCCACGATATCGCTTTGATTGGTCAGGATCACCTGATCGATCACATGTACCACGCCATTGCTTGCCAGGATATCAGTAGCCGTAATGTTGCTCTCCCTGCCATTCTCATCTGTCACAGTCGCACCACCTGTTACATTAAAGGTAAGATCCTCGCCAAATAATGGCTGTGCTACGAGACCATCAGATAATCCTGATGCTCTGATCTCACTGTCAAATACGTGCATTTCTAACACAGCTGATAATGTAGCATCATCGATATCATCTAATGATCCAACGCCCAGCTCTGTAAGTAAATCACCAAATGCTGCATTCGTTGGTGCAAATACAGTGAAGTCTCCGTCACTGGATAGTAAATCTGTGTATGTCGTTCCGAATGAAGGTCGTGTAAGTGCCTCCACAAGTATGCTGAAATCAGAATTACCTGTAGCAATATCTACTATTGTGGACTGATTGGTCAGTATCACCGTATCTATGACGTGCACTACTCCGTTTTTCGCCAGAATATCAACTGAGGTTATGTTGCTTTTTCTGCCATTTTCATCTGTAAGGAATGGGCCGCCGGTAACGGTGAATTCCAAAATATCGCCGAATAATGTTTCAGCTGTAAGACCATCAGAAAGAGCACCTGATCGCACCTCACCGTCTAGGACATGGTTTAATAATACGGCTTCAAGTGTAGCATCATCAATATCTGCAAGTGATGTAGCACCCAGCTCGTCAAGTAAGGCTGCAAAAGCATCATTTGTAGGTGCAAATACTGTGAAAGGTCCTTCACCCTGAAGTACTGATACGAAGTCAGTAGTTAACGAAGGACGGGTAAGCGCTGCGACAAGTGAATCAAATCCAGGTGTGGTTGTAGCGATATCCACGATATCATTCTGATTGGTCAGGATCACCTGGTCGATCACATGCACCACACCATTTTTGGCCAGTACATCTGTACCCGTGATATTGATTTCACGTCCATTCTCATCCGTTACTGTAGCTCCGCCTGTTACATTAAAGGTAAGATCCTCTCCAAACAGCGGTTGAGCTACAAGACCATCTGAAAGATCTCCTGCACGGATTTCACTGTCAAATACGTGCATTTGCAACACGCTTTCCAGCAGGTTAATATCGATTTCAGCGATTGAACCCAGGCTAAGATCGGTTAGTAATGATTCAAAAGCTGCATTTGTCGGGGCAAACACCGTAAATGGACCCTCTCCTGAAAGAAGATCAGTAAAGGTAGTGCCGAATTCAGGCTGCGTCAATGCAACTACCAGCGAGTCAAAGCCTGCTGTTGTCGTAGCGATATCTACAATATCATTCTGATTGGTCAGGATCACCTGGTCGATTACATGCACCACACCATTTTTGGCCAGTACATCTGTACCCGTGATATTGATTTCACGTCCATTCTCATCCGTTACTGTAGCTCCGCCTGTTACATTAAAGGTAAGATCCTCTCCAAACAGCGGTTGAGCTACAAGACCATCTGAAAGATCTCCTGCACGGATTTCACTGTCAAATACGTGCATTTGCAACACGCTTTCCAGCAGGTTAATATCGATTTCAGCGATTGAACCCAGGCTAAGATCGGTTAGTAATGATTCAAAAGCTGCATTTGTCGGGGCAAACACCGTAAATGGACCCTCTCCTGAAAGAAGATCAGTAAAGGTAGTGCCGAATTCAGGCTGCGTCAATGCAACTACCAGCGAGTCAAAGCCTGCTGTTGTCGTAGCGATATCTACAATATCATTCTGATTGGTCAGGATCACCTGGTCGATCACATGTACAACCCCATTACTTGCCAGAATATCAGTAGCTGTAATGTTGCTCTCCCTGCCATTCTCATCCGTCACAGTTGCACCACCTGTTACATTGAATTCCAAGTCTTCACCAAATAATGGTTGTGCCACAAGGCCATCAGATAATCCTGATGCTCTGATCTCACTATCGAATACATGCATCTCTAACACCGCACCCAAAGTGGCATCATCGATATCGTCTAATGATCCAACACCCAGCTCCGTCAACAATGCTCCAAATGCTGCATTCGTTGGTGCAAATACGGTGAAGTCTCCGTCACTGGATAGTAAATCTGTGTATGTCGTTCCGAATGAAGGTCGTGTAAGTGCCTCAACAAGTATGCTGAAGTCAGAATTGCCGGTAGCAATATCCACGATATCGTTTTGATTCGGTAATATTACGGTATCTATGATATGGATAACACCATTTCCCGCCTGAATATCAACTTCGGTAATGTTGCTTTTTCTTCCATTCTCATCGGTGAGCGATGCTCCGCCAACCAATGAAAAGGTAAGTTCTTCACCGAATAACGTCTCAGCAACAAGGCCTTCTGTGATGCCGGTAGATAAAACCTCGCCTGATAATACGTGATGAAGCAATACGCTTTCAAGTGTTGCATCATCAATATCATCAAGGGAAGCGACGCCTAGCTCACTCAACAGAGCTGCAAAAGCATCATTGGAAGGTGCGAACACGGTAAACGGCCCGTCACCGGAAAGAACACTTACAAAGTCGGTTGACAAAGTCTCTCTTGTCAAAGCTGTTTCAAGTATGGATAGCTCATTACGGGCCACCACACTATCTACCACTGTACTTTGTGCAAAAAGTGCCGGTCCAAATAGGAATATGGCAATTTTTAGAAAGATTAGGGTAAATTTTTGCATAGTTAACATTTTTGGTCTATGCGGTGGTAAACAGCTTTATCAAATGATTTGTTTCGCTTAATCGCAATAAAAAAATTGTTTGATTCAGCTTCTTCGCAGCCGGTATATTTCGTCTACGTCGTTTTCGGAAGATATTGTAAGGTTAAGGTCAATCAGACGGCCCGTCGAATGCTCAAAAATCCAGCCGTGTATCCTGGGATAACCCCGGATTAGCCATGCCTCCTGAATGAAATTGAGCTTGGCAATATTACGTACCTGTTCCTTCACATTTATTTCAGCAAATCGGTCCTCCCTCCGCTCGGGATCATCTATCTCTTTAAGCTCATCGTTATAATGACAATATACATCCTTGATGTGGCCGAGCCAGTTGTCCAGCAGCCCATACGACCCGTGTGACAATGCCGCATGTATTCCTCCACATCCGTAATGGCCGCAGACAATGATATCCTTAATTTTTAAAGCAGATACAGCATAGTATATGGTGCTAAGTAAATTATAATCCGTTGGCACCACCATATTGGCTATATTTCGGTGTACGAATATGGTACCGGGTAGCGAATCGGTGATGACCTCAGGCGCCACGCGGCTATCTGCACAGCCGATCCAAAGAAACTCAGGCTGCTGTCCTGCATCCATTTTGTCGAATAAGGAAGGATGAGTAGTTTTCATCTCCGCTATCCACTGGCGGTTTCTTTCTAAAAGAGGATCGGTAGTGCTCATATGCCCATAAAAGGGAGGAAAGTTAGTTTAAAATCGAAGGGTATGAAAACAAATCAATGAAGAACTGTCGCTAACAAGCGGTCTATCTGGTGGATCATAAAATCCAGGTCTTCTTCCCTCCTGTCCGGGTTGCCAAAATAAACACGCAGATAAGTAGTGTCATGCAGTCTGGTGCCTGTAAAAAAGACGGCACCATCCGATTCGATATTTACAAGTAAATCCCGGTTGATATTTTCATTTTCATCATCCGGGCGCACGGAGTCATGATACCTAAAACATAAAATGGACAATGGATGGACGGGTTCCACTTCCCAATATCCTTTTTCTACAAGTTTTCGGGCAAAAAGTTCGGTCATATGAACATCGTGCCTAATAAACGAAATGATTTGTTCAGCACCATAATATTTTAGGGTAAACCAAACTTTTAATGCCCTGAACTCTTTCGATAATTCGATCGTATGACGGGATGATTCCCACCTTCCGGAGCTGTGATCTCTGAGATAATCCGGCTGAAATGTTGTCACGTCCCTGAGCTCACGTAATAACACACATCCGGCCTCAAAAGGTACATACAGCCATTTATGTGGGTTAATGATCACTGAGTCTGCTTTTTCTATACCATTAAATAATGATCGCTTTTCGTTTAATCGAATAGCAGGAAGCCCGTATGCCCCATCCACATGAAACCACAAGTCATACCTACCAGCGATTTCGGCAAGCCCTTCAAGGTTATCTACACTTCCAGTGTTGGTGGTGCCGGCATTACCGACTACCATCATCGGTGTAAATCCATTTTTTATATCTGCTTCAATCTGCCGCTGAAGAGCATCCAGATCTATCTGGTAATCAATGGTGTTTATTTTAATAAAAGCGTTGCGGCCAAGCCCGAGAAAAACCATGGCACGGTCAATACTGCTATGGGTTTGGTCCGAACCGTAAATCCTGATCTTTGGCAATGCGGCGATACCCTCATGCTCCACAGCGGGGTAGCGGTTTATCAATGCCTGATGAAGACATAGATAATTGGACATCGACCCTCCGGAAGTCAGAAACCCGTGCGTGTGCTGCGGCAACAGGCAAAAGTTGGCAACCCACTTTACTACCAGCTTTTCAAGCTCGGAAGCAACAGGTGAGTTGTTCCATTTTAGTGCATTCTGATTGTAAATACCTTTTATTGATTCTGCCAGGGCTCCTGCCGGGTTACCACGTCCGGTAATGTATGCACTGTAGCCGGGTGAGAGGTTGTGATTCATGCCCGGTAAAATGCGTTTTGAGAACTCTTCCAGAAGCTCCTCCATTTCGATGCCGTTGTCAGGGAGCGGTTCCTCAATGGCATTGGCGTGTGCATCCGGGTGGTTATGCTGAAGTACCTTTTGATTGGTTGTAGCAGGAAATTCAATACTCTCCCAAAGCTTCATCAGTCCGGGTTTTAGTTTATCAAATGGGATCATCAAAACATTTTTAAGGCGAAATACTTGAAGAATAATGAGCAAAACATTAATTCTCGTCGTCAAAATTATCTTTTTTATTTCATTGCACACAAAAGCACAGCATTTCCCTTCAATGCGCTGGCAGTCCAGGGTATTGGTAATACATCTGGTTGATGATCAAATTCCTGAGCCCATACTTGACAGTCTCGCCCGGGCACAACCCGCACTGAATGAAAGAAAACTTCGTGTATTTATTCGTACAAAAGATACTGTATTCACTTATTCGTCCACCATTCAGACGGCCGACCCGCAGCAGGTTGACCAGGTGATGGCTGTAAAGAGCAATCCGGAATATATTTATTTGTTCGGTCTTGACGGGGGATTAAAGTGGACAGATACACTTCCACTACAGCTCAACCACGTTTTTGAACAGATCGATGCCATGCCTATTCGTAAAAGAGAAATAAAAAATGGTGGTAATTTTTAAAATCTGAATAGTGTTAGCTAATTTTATTTGAAAGTTTTACTATCAAAACCAACGTTTTTTATAATGGCACTAAATAAAGTAAAAACAGCAATCGGAAAACCGTATGAGGACCTTGAATTCCTGATGCTGGCATTAAAAGAATCTCTTGAAGACAACAACGAAGCCTACATGGCGGCGCAAATACCCTTCATCAATGATATTAATTATGAAGAGCTTGAATTTACACATAAACATATCCAGCTGTTTTCGATCTTGTTTCAGTTGATCAACCTGGTGGAGATCAACCATGCCGTCCAATCCCGTAGGGCCAGAGAAAACGAGGACCTGACGTCGGTGCATGGCCTTTACGCCCATCAGATAAAGCGATTGCTAGATAAGGATATATCTGTCGATCAGATAGTAAAATCACTTCAAAGCTCAAGAATTGAGCCTGTACTTACTGCTCACCCTACAGAGGCCAAAAGAGCGACTGTGCTGGAGCATCACCGGGAGTTGTATTTATTGCTGGTAAAGCGCGAAAACTCCATGTACTCTACCTTTGAACAGGAGGACATCCGGTCTCAGATTAAAAACAACCTGTACAAGCTTTGGAAAACAGGTGAGATTTTTGTTGAAAAACCGGATGTGGAGTCAGAACTGCGAAATATGCTGCATTATTTCAGCAATGTATTTCCGCTGATCATCCCGTTGATGGACAGAAGACTTAAACAGGCATGGGCTAATGCCGGTCTTGATAAAAGGCTGCTCGAGGAAAATTTTGCCTACCCGAAAGTACGATTTGGAAACTGGGTAGGTGGTGACCGTGACGGGCATCCGCTGGTGACACCTGAGATTACCGAAAACACACTTCTGCAGCTTCGCTATACCGCCCTGCTAACCATACGGCGGGAGCTTATCAAGCTTATCCGTACGCTATCTTTTCAGCTTCATTTTGCCGAGGCTCCGCTGGCACTCCAGCACCGAGGACAGCAGATGAAAATTGAGCTCGGTGAGGCAGGTGCAGCTGCCTACAACAGAAACCGGGGAGAAGCTTTCCGGCAGTACCTGAACCTTGTGGTGCATAAGCTCCCGATTGAAGTCGGAGATGGCGAAAAAATAAGCCTGAGTAATAAAGATTATGTATACCGCTTTCCTGATGAGTTGCTCGAAGATCTTCGTATCCTGAAGCAGTCTTTGATTGAATACGGAGCCCGGTCAGTGGCCTACGGAGATGTCGATGTTGCCCTTCGCCTTATAGAGTCATACGGGTTTCATGCAGCAGCGGTAGACATCCGGCAAAACAGCTCATATCACGATAAGGTAATAGCCCAGTTTATGACGGCTGCAGGCATGGATGGAGATAAATTCCTTCATGGCAGTGATAAATACCGGCTGGATATTGTCAATCAGGAACTTAAATCACTTCGCCCGTTTACACATACCAAAACTCCGCTGCCTCTCGAGGCAAAAAATATGAAGGCTGTCCACCAGGTGGTCGACAAGTATGTATCCAAATATGGCGTTCAGGGTATTGGTGCTTTCATTGTAAGCATGACCCGTTCAGCCACAGATTTATACGCTGTATATCTGATCGCGCGGGAGGCGGGCCTGCTGAGAGTTTCAGAGGAGGGCATCATCATGCCTGTTCCTGTCGTGCCCCTGCTGGAAACGATAGACGACTTGCATGCAGGTCCAAAAATAATTGATGAATACCTTAGCCATCCCCTTGTAAAGCGCAGTCTTGAGTTTATCAGAAACCAGCGAAAGGACAAACAGCCCGTGCAGATGGTCATGGTAGGTTATAGCGACAGCAACAAAAACGGCGGAATCCTGGCATCGCAATGGGGGCTGCACAAGGCTCAGGATGAAATTAGCGAAGTGGGAAAAAAGCACGGAGTGAAGATCCGTTATTTCCACGGTAAGGGTGGCTCCATAAGCCGAGGTGCAGGGCCTACTCATTATTTTGTCGATTCGCTGCCGGCAAACGCCGTACTTGGCGACATGCGCCTGACAGAGCAGGGAGAAACGATTGAACAGAAGTATGCCAATAAAATAAATGCTGTCTACAACCTGGAGCTCTTGTCAGCAAGTGTATTTGGCAGTAGCTTCAAAGACAGGAAAAGTGGTAAACATCCGCTAAGCGACACCCTGGAATGGATGGCAGAAACAAGCCGCAACAAATACCAGTCGTTGCTGCACATGCCGGACTTCATGAAATTTTACCGCCAGGCAACGCCTATAGATGCTATAGAATCCAGCAAAATCGGTTCCAGGCCATCGCGAAGAACCGGAGCGCATACCCTTGATGATCTGCGTGCCATACCCTGGGTGTTTTCATGGAGCCAGTGCCGCTACAATATGACATCATGGTTTGGTGTAGGCACCACACTGGAAGCACTGAAAAACGAACGCCCCGAAGAGTACACGAAGTTTAAAAAAATGCTCAAAACGGATCCATTCATACGGTATGTGCTGACCAACGTAGATACAAGCCTGGCATCAACCGATGAGGATATCATGAAATCCTATGCAGACCTTGTGCCGGAGGAAGAGGTAAGGAATAGGTTTTTTAATGAGTTTATTGATGAGCTACACCGCAGCAAGGAAAATCTGGCCAGTCTGCTGGGTAAACCTATCGAAGAACGAAGATCACAGCATTATTACTCCAGTCTGTTACGTGCCGACCTGATGGAGCCGCTGCACCGCAAACAAATAAACCTGTTGAAAGACTGGCGTGTGGCACGGGAGCTGGACGTGGAAAAGGCTGATCATATGCTGCTCTCGTTGTTGCTTACTATAAACGCTATCGCCAGCGCCATGCGACATACCGGTTAATGCAGCATCACGCCTCCTACCGTAAGATCATCCATGTGGATATGGATGCCTTTTATGCGTCAGTAGAACAACGGGATAACCCTGATTTAAAGGGTAAGCCCGTTGCGGTAGGTGGAAACAGGCTCAGAGGCGTTGTAGCAGCTGCTTCCTATGAGGCCAGAAAATATGGGGTGCGGTCTGCGATGCCCTCCGTCACAGCAGCGCGCCAATGTCCCGGATTGATATTTGTAAAACCCAGATTTCAGGTTTACAGGGAAGTATCTCATCAGATACGGGAAATATTCTATCGCTATACCGACCTGGTAGAGCCACTGGCATTAGATGAGGCGTACCTGGACGTAACACAGCCACTATCTGGTCCGCCTTCTGCTACACTCATTGCCCGGGAGATAAAAAAACAAATCAAAAACAGCACAGCGCTTACAGCCTCAGCAGGGATATCCTACAATAAATTTCTGGCGAAAATGGCTTCCGACATTAATAAACCTGACGGAATTTTCGCCATACTACCTGAAGACGGCCCTTCCTTTATAGAACGCCTTCCCATTGAGCGATTTCATGGTATTGGCAAAAAGACAGCAGAAAAAATGCATAGGCTGGGTATTTTTAAAGGAATCGATCTGCTGAAATTCGACAGGGCATCACTATCACACCATTTTGGTAAGTCGGGGGAATATTATTACCACCTGGCCAGGGGCGTAGACAATCGGGAGGTAAATCCTGACCGTGAGCGAAAATCGGTCAGTGCGGAGCAAACATTCGAAAATGATATTGAAACCAAAACGGAACTGTCAGATCAATTACACCTGATACACCAGGAAGTAGAAAAGCGTCTCCGGTCAGGCAATAGAAAAGGAAGGACATACACCCTTAAAATAAAGTATAATGACTTTACGGTTATTACACGAAGCAAAAGCATCAGCTATTATTTCAATGACACCACAACCATGGGCATGCTGATGAACGATATACTGCGATCAGAAGAGCTCATTCTTCCGGTAAGACTGGTCGGTGCAGGTGTGTCCAATCTCAATCCGATGGAAAGTGGCATGCAGCTGGACATCGACTTCTAGTGCTCGTTGCCGGTTGCGCGTATCAATGAAATGGCAGCAAACATGGATGTGAACATCATCACCGATGTTCTTAAAATTATACTCACCTGGATGTTTTCTATTGCAGCACGCAACGGAATGAATAATGCCAATACCGACAGAATACTGAAGAGGTGAGATAAATAAATGGCAAAACGGCTTTTCTTCAGGAGCGCGGGAGCTAAAAGCAGCAATACCAGCCCTGTAATTACAGGTATCCAGGTTGAAATACTGGTGTTTTCTGTATGGAAAACCAGGGATAACCCAACCAAAATCAGAACAACAGCATTGATGATACCGGGTATAAAAGGCGCCATTATCAGTGATTTCTAACACCAAACAACCGGCTTATCCATTTCATCTTTCCTGCCGTAAATGGAGGATAGCGCAAGGGAAAATCAATCCATGAGCCCGATGACAAGATGCCTTTAAAATGGGTGAATGTATCAAAAGAATATTTACCGTGATAGGCCCCGTAACCACTGATGCCAACGCCGCCAAAAGGTATCGATGTGCTCGTGAATTGAGTAAGGGCATCGTTCACCGCGCCTGCTCCAAAGGTCAGTTCATCTCTGAATTTTTGTATATTCTGCTTATTTTTTGAAAAAATATAAGTCGCGAGTGGCTTTTCCTTTGTCTTCAGTGTTTCAACCACCTCATCGGGATGAGAAAACGAAAGCACCGGAAGCACCGGCCCGAAAATTTCTTCCTGCATTACCGCATGATCCCAGTCCACACCGTCAATAACGGTAGGCTCCATGAGCAGACTGTTATAATCGATCTTACCACCAATCAAAATGTCAGCTCCGGACATCATTTGCTCCAGCCGCTTCAAATGCTCCTTTGTAATAACCCTGCCAAAATCCTTTGTGGTTTCTATCGGATAATATTGCTTTTTTATAGCCTCCTCCAGCTCACGGATAAAGTCAGACTTAACATCTTCATGCACATACAAATAGTCTGGGGCTACACAGGTTTGCCCGGCATTAAGCCATTTCCCAAAAGAAATCCTGCGGGCGGCCAGCGCAATATCTGCATCGCTGTCCACAATACCCGGACTCTTCCAGCCCAGCTCCAGAGTGGCCGGTGTCAGATTCTTTGCCGCTGCTTCAGCTACAATTTTACCAACGCGAATGCTACCGGTGAAAAAGATATGATCAAACTTTTCTGACAGTAATTCCTGCGAAACTGCAGCGTCACCCTGTATCACAGCAAGGTATTCCGGCTCAAAATATGATTCAGCCAGACGCTGCAGTACCTGAGAGGTGTTAGGCGATAACTCAGAAGGCTTTAAGATAACGGTATTTCCTGCTGCAAAGGCTCCTACAACGGGATTTAATGCCAGCTGAAAGGGATAATTCCATGGGGAGATGACCAGCACATTGCCTTTTGGCTGGGCGTAAATGCGGGATATAGATGGCAATGTAACCAGAGGACTGGAAACACGCGCAGGCCTCATCCATTTTTTCAGCTTACGCAAGGCATGATCAATTTCTTTGATCACCAAAGCGGTTTCTGATATAAACCCAAGTGCCGGCCCTTTTCCAATATCCTTTTCTATCGCAGCGAGAATTTCGTCCTGATTATCCAGAATAGCCTTTTTCAACTGCCTCAACTTAGCCTTACGCCAGGCGTAGGTGCGGGTATGACCATCCAGAAAATACTTTCGCTGTGTTACCCGGATGTTATGAATTTCGTCCGTTTGCATTGTCATCATTGCGCTGCAAGAATAGATAATCTATTTTAGCTTTACCAAACTACAAATATGAAATATACTGTAAAAATACTTTCGCTGATTCTTCTGATTCTCGTTGCCTGTGAAAGTGGCAGAGAAACCACAGATTATTTTCCTTATGGTATCGCATCCGGGGATCCCACCCATACCAGCATGATCATATGGACAAAGGTGATGCCTCATCAGGCTGATGAGCCCTACGTACTGTATGAGATTGCTACGGACAGCCTGTTTGAACAAGTCATACAAAATGATACCATCCTAATTGATGCTGCTGGTGACTATACAGCTAAAAGAGTTGTCTATGATCTTGAGCCGGGAAACTCATATTACTACCGCTTTTTATACCAAAACAGCTATTCCCCAATAGGACGCATGAGCACCCCTGCCTTCTCACCGGACACAATCAGGCTCGCTGTGGTCAGCTGCAGCAATTATGAAGCCGGATATTTCAATGTCTATCGCCATATAGGCAACAGAAACGACCTGGATGCTGTATTGCACCTTGGCGATTATATTTATGAATATGGTGCAAAAGTGTATGGAGACACCACACTTGGGAGAACCCATGAGCCACCTCATGAAATTATCTCACTTGACGATTACAGGACGCGGTATGCTCAGTACCACCGTGATCCAGACCTTAAGCTCGCCCGGGCCCGACATCCATTCATCACCATATGGGATGACCATGAGACAGCCAATAACAGCTATGTTTCAGGAGCTCAAAACCATCAGGAAGACGAAGGAGATTACGAATTACGCAAGCAGGCGTCGAAGCAGGCGTACGAGGAGTGGCTGCCTGTTACCGAAGGTCTTCATTTCCGGAATATCCCATTCGGTAGGCTGGCTCACCTGATTATGCTGGATGGCCGGCTTCAAGGAAGGACAGAGCAGCTGTATGATGGCGACAGTGCATCATTGTACCAGCCAAACCGCTCCATGCTGGGAAAAGGCCAGGTAGAATGGTTCAAGCAGGAGCTGAAAAATAAAGCAATCTGGAAGGTGGTAGGCAATCCGGTATTATTCAGCTACCACGAAAATGTACATTATGCGCCCGACCAGCCTCTAAACAGAGATGCATGGGATGGATACCCCGCTGAAAAGGAAGATATCATCCATTTTATTGATTCTGCAGACCTTCGCAATATCGTGTTCGTCACCGGCGATACTCATATGTCGTGGGCCTTTGAAGTGCTGGCCAACCGGGAAGCAAAAGGTAAATATCTCAATGGCGATACAACCCAGGTGCATGCAGTTGAATTTGGAACACCCAGTGTCACAAGTAAAAGCTCCGGTGAATATTTTGACACAGAGGAAGAGATGCTGGCAAAACAAGAGCTGCTGCTTCAGGAGGAGTTTAACCCGCACCTGAAATATGCTAACCTGAAGGATCATGGCTACATCATGCTGAAGATTACGGCCAATTACGTGGAGGCAAACTATTATTATGTGCCTACCATAAAAGAAAAAACAGGTGAAGCAATACTTAAAAAGACAGTTCGGGTGCTTCGCAATGAGAATACACTGCAGTAATATTTTCAGAAAATAGTCAAATCTAATACTTTCGCGTATTCGGAGGAGAAAGACATGAGCTGGTTACGCGAGTTACAGTCATTTGAGTGGTTATTGATCGTCCTGCTGGGACTTTTTTACATCCTGTTTGCAGTGAGGTATGTACTGCGTACCCATAAAATCGGAGGTAGCCTGCTGGCACTCATACCAAAGTTTATAATCCGAACTGCTGCAGTGGTCCTGATATTCCTTGCCCTGAGGGGCCCTTCGTTTGGGTCAAGTAAAGAAGAAGTCAAATCAATAGGTAAGGATATCATGATTGCCCTTGACCTTTCACAGTCGATGAATGCCCGGGATATCCAACCCTCACGCCTTGAGAAAACGAAGTTTGAACTTAAAAATCTGGTAGAAGCCTTTAGTTCTGACCGAATCGGTATCCTGATATTTTCCAATGAAGCGTTCGTCCAATGCCCCCTTACATATGACCAGAGTGCATTGAACCTGTTTATTGAAACCCTGCAAACCTCCCTCGTGCCGAGCAGCGGTACAGATTTTGGTCCGGCCCTGAAAATGGCACGTGAAAAACTCATGAGTCAGGAAAATGAGGGACCTAACCCTTCTTCAAAAATAATACTTTTGATCAGCGATGGTGAAGACTTTGGGGATGAAACAGAAAAAGAGGCTCGCGAGATTGAGAAATCCAACATCCGATTGTTTACCCTTGGTGTAGGCAGCGAAGAAGGTGCTACTATTCCTATAGGAAGAGGTGTAAATAAAACTGACCGATCCGGCAATGAAGTGATCACCACACTGGAAAGCCGCTCGCTGAAAAAGCTTGCAGCAGATACCGGTGGAAAATATTTCGAAATCAATAAGCGGGTAAATGATACAGAAAGACTTATCAATGCTATCAACAACATTGAAGGTGAATTAAGGGAATCACGAATGATGAACGTTGCCGTAAATAAGTACGTTTACTTCCTTGCGGGAGCCATAGTTTTATTACTTATTGATGTTATGCTTCCCATCAAAACACTAAGCATATGAAATATATCGTATTGATAATGCTCGCTGTTTTCGGTACAGGGATCAATGAAATTTCCAGAATCAACAAGCTCAAAAAGGAAGCCAAGGAGGCCTTTTTATCTAAAGATTATGAAAAAAGCATAGAAATCTACCACCAGCTCATCGACTCGATGCAGGTCAGCGAAGATGTGCTTAAAATTGACCTGGCGAATGCATACTTCAATATCGAGGAAAATGAAAAGGCTGCCGAATTATATGAAGATATTCTGGATAATTCGGACGATAATGCACTGAAATCTGTAGCCTACCAGCAACTCGGCATCATGCAGCACGAGCAGAAAAAGAATCAGGAAGCCCTTGACCTCATGAAAAAGGCATTGAAGGCCAATCCATACAATGCAGAGGCACGCTACAACTACGAACTTCTCAAAAAGCTACTGGATCAACAAAATCAGGAAGACCAAAACCAGCAGGATCAGGAGCAACAAAACCAGCAAGAGCAGCAGCAACAGGATCAGCAGCAGCAACAGGAAAACCAGCAGCAGGAGCAGGAAAATCAACAACAAGATCAGGAAAACCAGAACCAGCAGCAGAATCAACAGGAAGAGGAGCAAAACCAGGACGAGCAAAACAGCGAACAGCAAAATCAACAGGAACAAGAGCAGCAGGAAGAAGGTGAGCAGCAGGAAAATGAGGGACAGCAGGAGCAGGATCAACAACAGCCCGAAGAAGAAGAAATTAATAAATCTGAACAGGATAGAATAGCCGAGAAACTGGAGGAAATGAATATCTCGGAAGAGAAAGCCAAAATGATCCTGGAAGCAATGAAAAATGCAGAAATTCAATATCTCCAGGAGATGAAACGTAAGGCAACTAAAAAAACGGATACAAGCAAACCCGATTGGTAAAATGAAAGAAGTATATATTGTCGCATCACGACGAACACCTATAGGAAGTTTTAACGGCGCTTTAGCCGGATTTTCAGCAGTAGAACTGGGCTCAAAAGCTATTCAGGCTGTACTCAGTGGCATACCTGAAGGCGCCAGCCATGTAGATGAGGTCTTTTTTGGTAATGTGGTATCCGCTAACCTTGGCCAGGCACCTGCCCGCCAGGCAGCCATAGGTGCCGGTATCGGGCATAATGTTCCCTGCACTACCGTGAATAAGGTATGCTCTTCCGGCATGAAGTCCATAATGTTAGGGGCTCAATCCATTATGCTAGGCCACAACGACATGGTGGTAGCTGGTGGCATGGAAAGCATGTCAAATATCCCCTATTACCTGCCAAAAGCACGTTTTGGATATACCTATGGTCATGGCGAGGTAGTAGACGGACTGGCAAAAGACGGGCTCTGGGAGGTATATAACAATTTCCCCATGGGATCATGTGCCGACAATACGGCAAAAGAAAAAGGTATCAGCCGCGAAGAGCAGGATGAATATGCGATCATGTCATACCAGCGTGCCGCTGAAGCCTCAAAAAGCGGCGCATTAAAAAATGAAATAATACCAATCGAAATACCTCAGCGCAAAGGTGATCCGGTGATCATGGACGAAGATGAGGAATTTAAGCGTGTGAATTTTGATAAGATTCCTTCCCTCCGGCCGGCGTTCAACAAGGATGGCTCCGTTACTGCCGCCAATGCATCTACGATCAATGATGGTGCTTCCGCCATGATACTGATGAGTAAGGAAAAGGCAGAGGAACTTGGTGTCACCCCTATCGCCAAAATTGTGTCCTTTGCTGATGCTGCACAAGATCCGTTATGGTTTACCACTGCACCGTCCCTTGCATTGCCGAAAGCTCTGGACAGGGCAGGCCTGAAGCCCGAGGACATCAACCTGTTTGAAATAAATGAGGCTTTTGCGGTGGTAGCAATAGCCAATGCCAGAGAGATGGGCATTTCTTACGAAAAACTTAACGTGCATGGCGGCGCTGTTGCCCTGGGTCATCCGCTGGGCGCTTCAGGCTCCCGTATATTGAACACGCTCATAAATGCGTTACAGGTAAAAGACCAGGAATTTGGAGCCGCAGGCATCTGCAATGGCGGAGGTGGTGCCTCAGCTCTGGTACTGCAACGTGTATGAAAAAAATAGTCCTTCTTCTGGCAATGTCCCCTGTCCTTCTGCTGGCGCAGCAGAAGGTAGTGGTCCGCTACGATAGCCTTCAGACTATTAAAGAAGAGTATTTTGTATCGGAGTTGGGTGAGCTGGAAGGACTTTATGTGCGCAACTACCCGAACGAAACCCCTGCTATGAAAGGGCATTTTGAGCGGGGAGAAAAAAACGGAGAATTTACGGAGTATTTCCCCAATGGCAGGGTATCACGAGTGCTGCAGTTTAAAAATGACCGTAAAAACGGTCCTTTTGTTGTATATGACAGCCTCGGCAACCTGTTTCAGCGAGGGTTTTTCAAAAACGATACCCTTTCCGACACACTCACCCTCTATTTTGACAACGGACAGGTAAAAAGTAGATCCTATTTCACCGGTGGCAAGCCGGACGGACTGCTCACAGAATACTATGCCGATGGCACCCTCCGTCAGAAAACCTATTTCAGCAACGGCAAGCAAAATGGCATGTCGCTGAATTACTATCCAAATGGACGGCTCGAAACCGAGGCCAGCTACAGTGATGGTGAAATATCAGGCGTGTTCAAGACTTATTTCGAAAACGGCCAGCTGGCTACTGAATATAACTATGCCAATGGCAGAAAAAGCGGCTTTTATAAAAAATATAACCCTGAAGGAATACTCGTGCTCGAAGGTGCCTATGAAAACGGCGCCCTCAATGGCATCAGCCGGGGCTGGTATGACGATGGCGCACTCAAGCAGGTGCTGACGTATGCTGCTGGACAGCTGAAAGGAGAAAATCTCTACTACTACCCGAATGGAAATATCAAAGAAAAACTAACGTTCCGAAAAGAAAATAAAGAGCGTATCACCTACTGGGAAAATGGCAATCCTAAAAAGAAAGAGGTGTTCACAAATGAGATACCTGATGGTATCTGGCAGGAGTATTTCGAGAGTGGTAAACTCTACATGGAAACCCCCTACACCATGGGAAGGGTGAATGGCACCGTCACCACGTATAATGCCGATGGTGGCCTGGAAAGACAGCAGGTGTTTAAAAATGATGTACAGGTTGAAGCTGAAAACTGGTACTATCCGGGTGGCAGCAAATGGAAAATCATAGCATACTCCTTCGGTAAAAAGCACGGGCCTTACCAAGAGTATCATCCTAATGGTGAAAAGAAAACCATAGGACTTTACCAGGGGAATGTTATGGCCGGAGAATGGATTTATTACAACCAAAACGGTATTCCGGTAAAAAAAGAAATCTACCAGCGAGGAAAACTCAAAGAGAGCGAATCGCTAAACCATCCGTAATTATGCATGCAATAAAGGAAACTCAGTTTAACTTCCCTGGTCAGACCAGGTTTGCACGTGGCAAGGTGAGAGACATCTACTTTTTTGACGATGAAATTGTACTCATAGCAACCGACCGTATTTCCGCCTTTGATGTCATTTTGCCTATGCCTATTCCCCATAAAGGTGAAATACTAAACCGTATCGCAGCCAACTTTATGGAGCTGACCAAAGACATTGTGCCCAACTGGGTGATCAGCAGTCCGGATCCGAATGTCACCATAGGTCTGATATGCAAGCCCTACCCGGTGGAAATGGTCGTCCGCGGATATCTGGCCGGCCATGCGTGGCGTGAATACCGTGACGGAAAACGTACACTCTGCGGTGTGCCTTTGCCGGAAGGGCTAAAGGAAAATGATAAACTGCCGGAGCCTGTCATCACACCGACTACAAAAGCAACTTCAGGGCATGATGAAGACATCTCCAAAGAAGAAATCATTGCTCAGGGCATTGTCGAAAGAGAGGAATATGAATTATTGGAAAAATTCTCGCTCGAATTATTCACCAGAGGCACACAGATAGCCCATGACCGTGGACTCATTCTTGTGGACACCAAATATGAATTCGGTAAGCGCGGTGATCAGATCTATCTTATTGATGAGGTACATACACCTGACAGCTCGCGCTATTTTTATCTGGACAGCTATGAGGAGCGACAGGCTGAAGGATTGCCTCAGGAACAGTTGTCCAAGGAGTTTGTACGTGAATGGCTGATATCGGAAGGTTTTCAGGGCAAAGATGGGCAGCAAATGCCGGCATTTACCGAAGAAAAGGTAATGGAAATCAGCCGGCAGTACATTAAATTGTTTGAGAAAGTTACAGGTCGTACATTTGAAGGGCAGGATTACAGTGACAACCCATTGAACCGCATAGAAAAAAACGTTGAGAAAGCACTGAGATTATAAGATATGAAATACAGTATAGATAAACAGGAAAAATATTGTCTGATTAAGCTGGATGAAGAAAAGCTGGATTCATCCCTTGCACCAAGATTCAAATCGGAGATCCTTACCATTCATGCCGAGGGATACCGGAACATTATCATTGATATCTCAGCTGTCAAATACATAGATTCATCCGGTCTGAGTGCCCTGCTGGTAGGCCATCGTGTAGCTACTGAAAGTAATGGTGACTTTATCCTTACCGGTGTGGGCGATTTTGTCGAAAAACTCATCAAAATTTCACAACTGGACAAGGTGCTCGAAATGGTACCCACGGTGGAAGAATCTGTAGACCTTGTGTTTATGAATGAGTTGGAGCGTGATCTCGGGCAATCTTCTGAGTAATAAATAGTGTCTGTCCCATTTGAAGTGACCATCCTGGGATGTAATAGTGCCGCCCCGGCGTATGGCAGGCACCAGACATCACAGTACCTGCAAATTGAAAATATGCATATGCTGCTGGATTGCGGGGATGGTACGCAAATGCAGATACAGCGCTATGGCATCAAGCTCAACAAACTTACCCATATATTCATCAGCCACCTCCATGGAGATCATTTCTTCGGGCTGATCGGGCTGATATCATCAATGAACCTTCACGGCAGGAAAACACCATTGCACGTCTTCGGCCCGCGTGGTCTCGACGAGATGCTTACGATGCAGTTCAGATACTCCGAAACCGTGCTCAACTTCCCGCTTTCATTTGAAGAGGTGCACACCAACGATGCGGAGGTCATATTTGAAAATAACCGGATATCGGTAACCTGTATTCCGATGGATCACCGGATACGCTGTTATGGTTATTTTTTCAAAGAAAAAAAGAAAAAACGAAAGCTCAACCGGGAAACGATTACCCCGGATATCCCCACCGTTTATTTCAACCATTTCAAGTCTGGAAAGGATGTGTATAACGAAGATGGAACCATCAGATATAACCATTTGGATTATACCACAGCGCCAAAAAAGTCACGCTCTTATGCGTATTTTGCGGATACGAGGTATTCCGAGCAATATATCGAACAGGTACAAGGCAGTGACCTGTTATACCACGAATCCACCTTCCTCAACGAACACCGCGAAAGAGCAAAACAAACTTATCACAGCACAGCTACAGAAGCAGCGACCTTCGCCATGAAAGCCAATGTAAGTCGCCTCATCCTTGGTCACTACTCCGCGCGGTACAAAGACTTGTCACCCCTGCTGAAAGAGGCACGCGAAGTGTTCCCTGCCTCACACCTGGCCATGGAAGGGAAAAAATTTGAAATCTATGAATAGGAGTGAAAATGTGAAGCGAAACCGGCTTTTCATTGTGCTGGGTGCCATATTCCTTACCAATGCCATACTTGCCGAGCTGATCGGAGTGAAAATATTTTCAGGCGAATCAACGCTAAACCTGCCCCCTGCAGGGCTGAAACTATTTGGTGGATACACCTTCAATTTTGACCTCACTGCAGGTGTGGTGATTTGGCCGGTGGTATTTATTACTACCGACATAATAAATGAGTATTTCGGAAAAACGGGTGTACGGCTTATCAGCTTCATCACAGTCGGCTGTATCATCTATGCTTTTGCCATCATATACATTGTGACAACCCTGCCGCCGGCAGATTTCTGGCAAGAGGTGAATGGGACGGACAACCAGGGTAATGCCTTTAACATCAACTATGCCTTCCGGGTAATATTTCGCCAGGGTCTCGGGATCATTATAGGTTCTGTCATTGCCTTTATGCTCGGGCAGTTGCTTGATGTTTTTGTTTTTCAGCGTCTGAAACGTATTACGGGCGACCGTATGATCTGGCTAAGGGCTACAGGGTCTACTTTAATTTCACAGTTTATCGACAGCTTTGTGGTATTGTTTGTTGCCTTTTTTCTGTTTGGCAACTGGACCGCCCTGCAGGTGGTAAACGTAGGAACAGGTAACTACATTTATAAATTTGTGATCGCCATAGCTTTGACGCCTCTGCTCTACCTCGGGCATTATGCAATCGATAAATACCTGGGAAAAGATCTATCTGAGAAAATGAAGGAAGAGGCCACTCAAAAAAGTACCGGCTTTTTTTAGGCCTTCAGCCATTCCCGGAAGTCCCTGTAGGACGATGATAAAGTATGGTATTCCGGTTTCTTTTTCATCAAGGCATCAGCATCGCCGTGGCCAGGTTGTATTCCTGTGGCTTCAAAAACAGTATCAGCAAACTTGACGGGATGCGCCGTTTCAAGAAACACGCCCTTCACACCCGGATGTTCTGAAAGATAATCCTTCAGCGCCTGATAGCCAATGGCTCCATGTGGCTCCAGTAAATACTGATGTTCATGATGTGTTTTTTTAATGGTCGCCAATACCTCCTGGTCCTGATAATAATACCCCTTCAGCCGATGTTGAAAATGTGTCCAGTTTTTAAGTAAATAATGCAGTCTCGGAAAATTATTCGGCGCCCCTACATCCATGGCATTGCTGAGTGTGCGTTTTGAAGACGCGGGCATAAATGCACCATAATTGAGGTAATCGGGTACAATATGGTTGATATTAGTTGCCGCAAGGAATGCTTTAGCCGGCATGCCCATCATAGATGCCATGATACCTGCCGTAAGGTTCCCGAAATTTCCACTGGGTACAGAAAAAACAAAATCCTCCTCCATACGGACCGCTGCATGAACGTAATACACCATTTGAGGCAACAACCGCGCAATATTGATACTGTTGGCGGATGACAGATTGAGGTTTTGCAGTGAGGAGTCAAGAAAAGCTTTTTTTACCAGATCCTGACAGTCATCAAACGTGCCGTCAATTTCTATTGCCTCGATGTTATGACCTAAAGTTGTTAGCTGTCTTTTTTGAAGTTCGCTTACTTTCCCCTTCGGAAATAATATCACTACGTCAGCAAAGGCATTGTTAAGAAACCCATGTCCCACGGCACCTCCTGTATCACCGGAAGTAGCCACAAGTATTTTTGTTTTCGATCCCGTGCCTTCAAGAAAATAGGCAAACAGCCGGGACATAAAGCGTGCACCAAAATCCTTGAACGCCCAGGTTGGCCCGTGATATAATTCAAGGCTGAAGATATTTTCTTCTACCTTCACAACAGGACAGTTAAAGTTGAACGCCTCAGCACAAATAGTACGTATTACATCTGCGGGCAGATCCTCTTCAAGGTAAGGGGTGAGAATTTGTATTGCTATTTCATCCAATGGCAGATTTTTATCTTTCCTCAACGCCGTAAAGTCGATTGGTGGTATGGAAGCCGGAACGTACAATCCTCCGTTTTTCGGCAACCCTTCCAGTACCGCCTGCCGAAGGGGTACCATATGATCAGGATGTAATGTACTGTGAAATCTCATAGGTCCAGAATACGTGGTCCGGATGTATTCACTTTCGAAATATACACCTCAGACATAATTTTCAACTTGTTAAATATATCCTGCATACAGGAAGCAATGCCATCTATGTCCTTATCACCTCTGGTAAGGGCGAAAAGGGATGGGCCGGAACCAGAAATACCGCATGTTAGCGCTCCCCTTTCCAGTGCAGCCTGCTTTACCCTTTCAAAACCGGGAATCAGGATAGAACGTGTAGGCTCTACCACCTCATCCACCATACAACGCGCCATTAGCGCATAGTCATGTGTATGCAGGGCATGAATCAGACCGGCAAGGTTTCCCCATTGCCTTGATGCTGTCGACAACGGTATCTGCTTGCGCAGGATATCACGTGCATCTCTTGTATTTACGGTGATCCTGGGATGTATAACTACGGCAAACAGGTCGTCAGGCACAGGCAATTCTATTATGTCGAGCGGGTCGTAACTGCGTATAAGAATAAATCCGCCTAATAATGCGGGTGCCACATTATCCGCATGGGCATCACCACAGGCCAGTCGCTCACCCTCCATCGCAAAAGGTACCAGCTCACGCGCTGATAATGGTCTGCCGAAAAGCTCATTCATGGCAAATACACCTGCTGCTGCACTTGCAGCACTACTTCCCAGCCCGCTTCCTAACGGCATATTCTTAATGAGTCTGATATGAACACCTCCCGTATAAGCCTGATGCTCGATCCATTTTGCGACGGCAACAGAAACCGTATTTTCCGTGACATCAACCGGCAGCTTGCCTCCGTCGCCTTCGACCTCAAGGGTTATACCCGGCCTGGGTTTCAGTTCTATCACCACCTCATCGCCGGGCTTTTCCACGGCGAAGCCCAGAACATCAAATCCGCAGGTAACATTGGCTACAGTAGCAGGCGCAAAAACGTGTATGCTCTTCATCAGCTGTAAATATTCTGAAGACTGATGATATCTGCAAATACTCCGGCTGCTGTAACAGCAGCGCCGGCACCCGGACCTTTTATCACCAACGGGCGGTCAAGGTATCGGTCGGTAGTGAATGAAATCATATTGTCGCTGCCTGAAAGCGGATATAGCGGATGGTCTGGGCTGATGGATTCAAGGCTCACAAATGCCTTACCTTCATCTAACGTTGCCATATAACATAGCTTACACCCCCGGGCTGCAGCCTCCTGATATTTCTGCAGGAAAGTATCATCATAATCAGCCAGCTGGTTCATAAAAGCATCAATTGAGATGTTGTCACCCTGTAATGCCTGCGGGATCAGGTTTTCTACCGATACATCGTCGAGCTCCATAGCATAACCTGCTTCGCGACTTAAAATCAATATCTTGCGGGCCACATCAAGGCCATTCAGGTCATCGCGTGGATCTGGCTCCGTATATCCACTTTCCCGTGCTTCCTTCACCAGCTGACTAAAAGGCTTGGAGCCGTCGAACGTATTGAATAAATACGATAAAGTTCCGGACAGCACGCCCTCAATCCTGATAATGCGATCTCCGCTAAGCTTCAGGTTTTCCAGGGTGCTGATGACCGGAAGACCTGCACCTACATTGGTTTCAAAAAGTAATCTGGAGCCCCTGCTTTTTGCGATTTTGTGAAGCTCAGCATAGGTATTATAGTCGGAAGAATTGGCCAGCTTGCTTGGGGTGACGACCGAGATGCTATGCTCCAGAAGTCTGCCGTAATGCTTTACCACCTCCATGCTCGAGGTCACATCTACGACGATGGAGTTGGGCTTGTTCATTTCGATAATCCGATCGGTATATACCTTCAGATCAGCTGGTTCTCCCTGTTTTTCGATACGTTCCATAGCCTCACCATACGGGATATTTTCATCCAACAGCATTTTTCTGGTGTTGATCAGCCCATGCAGAATGAGATTCAGGTTTTTATGTTTCAGAAGGTACTCCTGGTGGGATTTAATCTGTTTGAGTAATGTTTTTCCTATTAAGCCAGCACCTATCATAAATAGGTGAAGTGTTGTTTTGTCGGAAAGGAAGAAAGCTTCATGAATGAGGTTTAATGCTTTTTCAATATCACGACGTGATATTACCACTGACAGATTTCTTTCACTCGAGCCCTGTGCTATGGCCACAACATTTACGCCGTTCACGCCAAGTGCATTAAAAAGCCGGGCAGAGATGCCGGTACGATGACGCATCTGGTCACCGATGATCGCTACGATACTCAGGTTGCTTTCCACTACAGGCTGGTCGATGATATCGGACTGTATCTCCAGCCCAAACTCCTCCTGCATGGCATCGATAGCCTTTTCAGCATCGGCAGGTCGAATAGCAAAGGTGATGCTATGCTCAGAAGAAGCCTGTGTGATCAGGATGATGTTGACATCATAGCGTGCAAGCGCACCAAATAACCTGGAGGAAGTGCCGGGCACGCCTATCAGTCCACTGCCCTGAAGCGTAATCAGGGAAATCTCATCAATGGAGGAAATGCCCTTTACCGGCCTGTCCTGTGCGGATTGGGTAGAAATCAGGGTTCCCTCCTCTTCCGGCTTAAATGTATTTCGTATGAAAATAGGAATGCCCGATCGTATCAACGGATGTATCGTCGGGGGATAGATGACCTTGGCACCAAAATGCGACATCTCCATAGCCTCCTGATAGGAGATCTGCTTTAACGGAAATGCTGATGGTACACGACGCGGATCAGCTGTATAAACTCCGCTTACATCTGTCCAGATATCTATTTTTTGTGCATCCAGCGCAGCAGCAATAATGGATGCTGTATAATCTGATCCGCCACGGCCAAGTGTAGTCGTTTCACCTTGTGGTGTCGACCCTATAAAGCCGGTGACCATATACACCGTGTCAACATCGGTAAAATAATCCCGGATTCGTTTGTTTGTTTCCTCAAAACGTACTGCTGCAGAACCAAACCGCTCGTTGGTGATGATAAGCTTACGGCTGTCAACATATACCATCGGCAGCGATTCCTGCTGGAAATACCCTGTTAGAATTCGTGCAGAAAGGCGTTCACCGATACTGTAAATAAGATCCATCGAGCGGAGACTCAACTCCTTCAGCAAAAAAACGCCATGCAGAAGATCCTCCAGTTCGTTCAGTATGCGTTTGGCATCCGCCAGCAATGTTGTCTGCTGATCCGCCTCAATAAGCTGCTGGATACGATCAATATGAATTTTTTCAATCTCCTTAAAAATATCCTGATATGCGGGGTCAGATAGCGAGGCCTGCCTGCCTGCTCTTTCAAGTAAGTTGGTAACTCCCTTAAACGCAGACACCACGATGACGCGGCCACCAGCGGGATAGCCGGAAATAATGCTGCCTATATTTTGTATATTTTCAACAAAACCAACGGATGTACCACCAAATTTCGCAACAATCATAGGATTCTCTTGTAAAAATTAATGCAATTTTTAATTTATTCTGAACAAACCATAACTTTCATCCTTTTTTTAACACTTTGGCTGGTATAATAGTATTAATAATCTACACCTTATATACATGAAAAATTATCTGCTTTTTATACTCCTTTTACCAGCCATGCTGCAGGCTCAGGAAGTAGTGAAAACGTTCAGGGATAACCGCATAATAAATGGTCACAGTACAGAATCGGTACCAAAAGGGACGCTTAAATTTATCATCTCACACCGCTTTGGCACTTTAGACGGTGGCTTTTACGAGCTTTTCGGCCTCGATAATGCCAATATCCGGCTGGGGCTGGATTATGGAGTGAATGCGTGGCTGGATGTCGGCGTGGGCAGAAACTCGTTCAGAAAAACATATGATGGTTATGTGAAAGCTGTACCGCTGCGCCAGGGCATAAATGCACCGGTTTCGGTTGGATTATACCTTTCCTCCGCTTACAATACCCTTAACTTTCTAACCGGAGATGAGGCACTTCCCATCAACCGACTCTCCTATGCCTACCGCCTGCTTGCCTCGCGTCGCTTCAATGACAGGATAAGTATTCAGGTTTCTCCCACCATCATCCACCGTAATTTTGTGCCGGCAGGAGATGCAAATATATTGCTCACCTCCGGTATTGCGGGCAGGTTTCAGCTTACCCGCATTCTCGCTATCAGCGCTGAATATGACTATGTGCCTCCACAAGGCTTTGAAGAAGATATTGCATCCGTCTTCAGCATAGGGGTGGAAATTGAAACCAAAGGTCACGTGTTTCAGCTCAATTTTACCAATGCCGCCTCCATGGTGGAACCGCAATATTTTACCGCCACTACCGATAGGTGGCTTGATGGGGGCATTCATTTTGGCTTTAATATTTCCAGGAACTTTAAAATCGCTGCCGGCGACTATTGAATATGAGGTATCTGCTTATCCTGCTTCTTTTGCTTTATCCTGCACCAGACGACCCTGTGATCATATCAGGGGAACAGCCCGTTGCTGAGATTCTATCTAAACTGGGTGATCCCAGGCCTGCACATTATCTTCCCTTTGATTCCACGCAGGTAGCCATTGGCGAGGAGCTGGTAAAAAAAGGCCGCTCCACCCTGCGCAAGGGGCGCGTGATCAGTCCGTATTATGCCTGTACGAGCTGCCACAACCTGGTGAAGGAGTCAGCGGATATCATGGAAACCGATCCGTATATACGCCTCCAGTACGCAGAGGAACAGGATATACCGTATTTGCAGGGGTCAACCTTTCGTGGTATTGTCAACCGTGAGAGCTGGTACAATGGTGACTACGTGAAAAAATATGGTACAATGGTGGAAGCCGCACGTAACAGTCTTGCTGAAAGTATCCAGCTTTGTGCTCAGGAATGTTCGCAGGGAAGAAAGCTCGAACCATGGGAGCTGGAAAACATCACCGCATATTTATGGACACTGGAGTGGACACTTGATGACCTTCAGCTGAATGAGGCAGAGCTAAATAATCTGAAAAAATGGAGCTCATCCGATCCCGGCCGCGCCATAGCACTGCTTAAATCGAAATACCCCCTGAAATATGAGGCCTCGTTTACAGATGCGCCTTACTCAAAAGAGGATGGCTACGGCTATGAAGGCAATCCCGGGAACGGAAAAATCATTTATGAACAAAGCTGCCAGCATTGCCATCATGCATACGGTGAAAGCGATCTGGTGCTCGACAATAGCCAGACCACCTTTAAGTGGCTCCAAAAACATATGTTCGATCACGATCAACGCTCCATTTACCAGGTAATCCGTTATGGCACCTCTCCGGCAGCAGGCCACCGCCCCTATATGCCACTGTATACACAGGAAAAAATGCCGGACAGGCAGGTAGAAGACCTCCGTGCTTACATAGAACAGCAAAGTGAAGGCAGTTTCTGGTAATTAAGTGAATGAAATTATGGGTGATGTTTTAACTTAGCACCATGATACTTATTGCCGACGCCGGATCAACCAAAACCGATTGGGCCGACATTGACGGAAATGTGGTAGCTTCCACATCAGGAATCAACCCCTCTACCATGTCGCCATCCGTATACCAGCCTGTAATCCAGGAAGTATTAAGCCAGCAAATTTCAGGCAGGCCAGAGAAAATTTATTTTTATGGTGCAGGCTGTAAAAATGAGTATCACCGCAATGAGCTGGCAGATGTATTCAGCCAGATCATTCCGGATATTGAAGTAAGTATACACTCCGACCTGCTGGGTGCTGCACGGGCAACGCTGAAAAACGAACCCGGCATCATTTCGATACTGGGTACAGGCAGCAGCTGTGGCTATTTTGACGGAAAAGAAATCACACAAAGTGTGCCCAGCCTTGGCTTTATTCTCGACGACCATGGCAGCGGAGCACACCTTGGCAAGCAATTGTTGCTCGCCTATTTCAAGGAAACTATGCCACGCCGGCTGCGCAATATTTTTGAGGCTGAATACAAGATCAATATCGAAAATGTAATCGAACGCGTCTATCATAAGCCCCAACCCAGCCACTTCCTCGGATCGCTCGTCTACTTCCTTGACCAGCATGTAAACAATAGCTTCATCAATAACCTTATCCGCAACTCCTTCATTACATTCTTTGCAGAAAATATTCTGCCCCTGAAGTCCGTACCGGGACAGCCGTTATATTTCGTCGGATCTATTGCCGATGCCTTTCGCCCTATCCTGGAGGAGGTGATCGAAAGCTCAGGCTTTGAAACCGGCGTCATCCTCAAAACACCCATCATAGCCCTTACAGACTATCATCGCAGGTATGACTGATATTACCGAATCGTCATCGGAGTATCTCAATCTGGACCAGCTGTCAACCTCAGAACTCCTCCGGGCTATAAATCAGGAAGATCAGCAGGTGGCAAAAGCCGTAGGCGAAGTGCTTCCGCAAATTGAAAAATTGATTGACACTGTTTTTCCACGTATGCAGAAGGGAGGCCGGCTTTTTTATATCGGCGCAGGCACCAGCGGCCGGCTGGGAATACTTGATGCAAGCGAGTGTCCGCCTACTTTTGGTGTGTCTCACAATCTGGTCATTGGCCTTATTGCAGGTGGGGATGGCGCCATACGTAAGGCTGTTGAGTTTGCCGAAGATGATATCAAAGGAGCCTGGAAGGACCTTCAGCCCTACCAGCCGACGCCTCGTGACACCGTGATCGGTATTGCGGCTTCAGGTAAAACCCCATACGTCGTCGGCGGGATCCGGGAAGCAAGAAAAAACGGACTGCTAACCGGCGCTATCTCCTGTAACCCTGAAAGTATGATAAGCCGGGAAGCGGACTACCCTGTTGAGGTGGTGGTCGGCCCGGAGGTAGTGAGTGGCAGCACCCGCATGAAGGCAGGCACGGCTCAAAAAATGGTATTGAATATGATCTCGACCTCGCTGATGGTGAAAATGGGTCGGGTAAAAGGCAACCGGATGGTGGATATGCAGCTCTCCAACAACAAACTGGTAGACAGAGGTATCCGCATGCTGATGGAAGAGCTGCATCTTGATCAAAAATCAGCTGCTGATTTACTGAAAACGTATGGCAGCGTACGCGAAGCTCTTAAAAACTTCAAAAACTAGGTATGAGTAAACTAATTTGTTAGTTTTACACAATAAGTAACTAATCATTTAGTTGTATTCATATGCGATATCTACTCTTTTCCTTCTTGCTGAGCTTATCTGTTTACGGGCAAACCATACAGCAAACCCGGTATTTTGAAAATGAGGAAGACCAATCGGTCCGTGACAAGGTATATGAGGCATATTCGTCAGGCAACCTTGATCTGCTGACCGACTCCCTGAAACGGGCTTACAATGAGGCTATCGACCGCTGGAGAGCAAATGGAGGGAAATATAAAACGGTGATCGTACCCACCAAAGGGTATACACTGTATGCTGATACGATCACAAATCCTGAAAAGATAACAAAGCTTACGATAGACAGCCTGGATAAGAGATGGTTGCCTGATCTGTCGGCCTTTCAGAATCTTGAAGAACTGGAAATCATCAACAGTGAGATCAGAGTGCTGCCATTTTGGCTCAGGAAGAATAAAAAATTAGAATTTATTGCCATCCATGGCCCTTTGGCAAACCGTAAAATAAGATTCTCCCGATGGGGTGCCCGGCCGGAAGAGCTAATGATTTCCTATGCATCACCTGAGCTGATACCCCGCAATTTCAATAAGCATAAAAAATCACTACAGAAGCTGACCCTGGTGCATAATGAAATAGAAGAGCTGCGATTCCGCATTGACCGGTGCAGCAAAATGCAGACACTCAACCTGTCCCACAATATATTGTCACCTCAGCAAGACCGGTTCAGCGGGCACGGCACCCTGACAGAAGTGGAACTGAACGGAACCTCCTGTGCGGTATTTCCGGAATGGATCGACGTATTTCCGCAGGTAGAAGTGCTGAAGTTCCGTCAAAGTGCCATACCCACTATCACAGCTAAGATCGGTGAGTTGAGTAAACTTCAGGATATCAGCTTTTATGAAGGTAGCCTGACCTATATTGACCCGGCCATGGCCAATTGTACCCTGATGGCCGTAATGGACCTGTACTATAATCAGCTTACGGAGTTGCCTGTATTCTTCACCACCTTCGACAGCCTGGAAATACTTTATATGTCCTATAATGAGCTGACGCGGATCCCGGATGAAATAGGAAATTTACGCCGGCTGGAAGAACTGTACCTCCACCACAATAAGCTGACCAACCTACCCGCTTCATTGGGTGAGTTGCCATTGCGTGTGCTGCGGATAAATGACAACTATCTTCAGGAGTTTCCGGATATGATCACAGGCATCGAAACCCTTGAAGAGCTCGATCTTTCAGGCAACGATTTTAACACCATCTCTTCCCGGCTGACCGAGCTGGACCGGCTGCGATACCTTAACCTGAAAAGGATACCCTTTTATCGTCATTATTTTGAAGGACAGGAATTCAATGACATTGTAGCCCATATCAGAGCGCAGGGTACAATCGTAAATATCCCCACGCCGGATAATGAGTAGCCTACTACACTAATGTAATATATTCATAATTTTTATAACATTTCTCATTTTTAGACATTTTTGGGCCATTTCTTACATATCAGAAAATCGATATAAACTGACATAATATCGAAAAAACACTGCATATGGTCGAAGAACGCAGCGAGCTGGCTCTAATTTGACGTACATTTACATAAAATCTAACAGAGGAAAGAAATAAAATGAAAAAGCTGGTTTACTTCACATCGTTCCTTTGCCTCACCGGGCTAGTCCGGGCACAGTCCGAGCTGATCCTGAATGAGGACACCACCATCCCGGCCATCGCAGAATATGTATATATTGAGCAAAACAATCACATGGCCTATATCAACTGGGGATCTGTACAGGAGCAGAACCTTAAGCATTATGTGATCGAACGCAGCTACGATGGTTTTAATTTCACTTCCATTGGCACCATGGAAGGCAACCTGTTTTCCTACAAGAGCAACGGATACCAGTTTATCGATGAGTTTCCTGTAAACGGATTGAATCACTACAGGATTAAGGCGGTTGGCATGAACGGCCGTGAAGTGGTACTTGGTCAGGTCACCACAAAAGTAACGCTGGAGGCAGGTGTGGTAGCCTATTCCAATAATGGTAAAATGAATATACGAGCCAGTGTGCCGGTTGCCAGTCTGGAGCTTGTCGACAAGCTGGGCAACACCTACAGTATAGAACGCATCAACAACTACGCATTTGAATGCGCCGACCTGCCGGAGGGGAAATACGAGCTCAGGGCTAAAAACATGGAAGGTCAGACCACTTCACTCAAGATAAGGCATAATTAACGTTTGGTCAGGAGCCGGCAGCGATGTCGGCTTTTTTTTTGGCAAAAATTCCGTTGTTGTAACTCTACTTCATGGCCGGTTAGGCGCTCAGCAGGAATTAGTACGGGCGGATATTTTTAATTATATCACGATTTGCAAGGTGGCATACTACGCCGCCCACTCCATATTTTGATTAAAATATTATTGCCTTTTTAGGCGAATGTTAATATCATTATATCTATAATGTGACATGGCACTGACACACCATGACACTAACACGAATTGGCAGGTATAAGAGTTCATGTAGGCACACCAAGGTGCTTATGTCGGATAGTATGGCAAAAATCGCAAACACTTACCACAACTGGCGAAATACCGATGGCAACTATAAAGATGAAAAAGGCTTCTGTGCTTCTGCCACCAAAGAACGGGTAGCCTGGACTAGGTGCTTAACTCAGGTCGATCCGTAAGCGTGGCAAAGGAACAAGATGGCTTTGACTTTGCCGAACGCTTTAGCAGCCTGAAAGCCGAGTTTGAAGCGCAATTGAAGGAGGAGTCAGCGTTGAATCGGCGGATTTTGGAAAATTTGTCTAAATTGAAAATAGAAGAAAATTCAGCATCATGAAGTACGAGATAAAAATAGAACATGCGCAGGAAGCCAATGGTGCTATTGACCTAGAAAGGTTGACAAAAATTGCTGATGGGATCAAGAAGATTTCCGAAGGCGCATTGCAAATACGCCTAAAGGGAATAAGTCTTACCAAAGGCAGAAAAAAGGTTTCATTGCAAGATGCCCTCAGGGTTACCCTGACCGGCATCAAAGAAGGGAGCACCATACTATGTTTCGAGACGGAGAAATTTGAAAATACGCTTGAGCCTTACCAAATCGATATTTTTCGGGCAGGAGCTCAAGCCGAGCTGCCTAATGAAAACCCCATTTCTTTAATCATTAAGACCTTCCAGGATGCTTTGACGGATGAGGATCATCAGGACTTGCTGGACAAACCACTACTTCGGGAGCTGAAGAACCTTAAAAAAGCCTTCTTCAGCGAAGAAGAAACGATGATATTCTCCAATCAGGGGAGCTTGCCGGATTTGCAACTCACATCAAAGGACTTCAGGAAGATAAAATTATTGGAAGATGAAATACCCGATCCTCAACCTGTGGTACTCAACGGAGTAGTGGAATTGCTTCAGTTTTCAAAACTCAAGGTTAAGATCAAAACGGAAGAAGGCATCGTGGAAGGCTTCCTTGCAGATGACATTTCATCGGAAGATATAGCACCTTACTGGGGAAAGGAAGTGACCATTACCGGTACCAGCCATTTTAAGCCCAGAGGAAAATCAGTCATAGAAATTGAGCGCGTCTTTGAGCCGGGCGAGGGCGACACCTATTTTTCAAAAAGGCCCAAATCCGAAACGTTTGAAATGCAACTGGAAAGGCAAATCAGGGAAAAAGGCAGCAACCCTTTGGCTGAGATTTTTGGGAAATGGCCAGGAGATGAAACCGATGAGGAGTTTGAGCAAATGCTAAAGGCGCTTGACTAATGCGGAAGTTCGTCCTGGATGCCAACATCTTGTTGCACTATGTAAGGCAGTCTGAGCTCGCTCAACGGATAGAGGCTGAACTTAACTTGCTTTCAAAAGAGGCCATACCAATCATTGCTTCGGTGAGTATAGGTGAAATGGAAGGCTTTGTCCTACGCCAGCAATGGGGCCAAGCCAAAATCCAACGCCTTAAAAAGCTGGTGGAAAAAATAGCCGTTATTGACATTTCTGCTGCAGATGATCAACTTATGAATGCCTACGCCACTTTGTGGAACTACAGTAAAAACGCCCTACCCGGTGATAAACTAGGGCAATCTATAGGTATTGGACAGAATGACGTTTGGATAGCCGCCCTGACACATACCGCTAAAGCTGAGCTCGTAACTACTGATGGTGATTTTGACCATTTGAATGGCAAATGGATTACCGTGCATGAGTTTAAAAGAAAATAAACCAAAAATGATTACGGAAATAAAAAAGCATAACTTATTGATAAGTAGCGATTTAATTTATTTTCAACACATGAATCCTGAAAATAAAATCACCTGGGCATGGGGAGATACTTTTGCATTTGTTCAACCTTCAAAAAGTGGCCATTGAAGCGTCATAATCGCAGAGCAGATAGTAAAATCAAAAAAAAGCCCCGCGAAACGCTATTCACGGGGCTTATATTACCAGAGGTGCGAAGCGGATTCGAACCGCTGTAGGAGCTTTTGCAGAGCTCTGCCTAGCCACTCGGCCATCGCACCATAGACCTCACAAATATAGTGAGGCCTTTATTTTCATCCGACTATTACTTGTCAGAATCTTTCATCTTATCCTTCAGCGCACTTAATGCTTCAAGATCGCCGAGTGTCTCCTTCTCACCACCCTGGTTGATCTTGTCGATAGTGCTTTTCTTACCGCCGCCTTTCTTCTTGGGGCTGTCTTCCTTCACCTTGGTATGTGTAGCCAGGTGGCTCAGGATAATACGCTTTTCATCCTTGTTGAACTCAAGCACCTTGAAGTTTAACGTATCACCAACTTCTGCCTTGGATCCGTCTTCCTTCGCCAGGTGACGGGTAGCAGCAAAGCCTTCGATGCCATATGGTAACTCAAGGATAGCACCTTTATCATTCTTATTGATCACAGTACATTTATGCTCAGTGCCCACTTCAAATACAGACTCAAAGGTATCCCATGGGTTTTCTTCCAGATGCTTGTGGCTTAAGGCCAGCCTTCTGTTTTCCACATCCAGCTCCAGTACCTGTACTTCAAGTTCATCCCCTACTTTTACAAACTCTGACGGATGCTTGATCTTGGTCGTCCAGCTCAGGTCTGAAACGTGAACGAGACCGTCGATACCTTCTTCCAGCTCCAGGAATAATCCGAAGTTGGTCAGATTGCGTACAATACCGGTATGTCGTGTGCCTACAGCGTACTTGGTCAATACATCCTGCTTGGTCCATGGATCTTCCGTAAGCTGCTTGATGCCCAGTGACATCTTACGCTCTTCGCGATCGATGGTTAGCACTACAGCGTCCAGCTCATCTCCTACATTGATGAAATCCTGTGGATTTCTCAGGTGCTGCGACCAGCTCATTTCAGAAACGTGGATGAGCCCTTCAACTCCCGGCTGTATTTCAAGGAATGCACCGTAATCGGCTACATTTACAATATTACCTTTCACACGTGACCCTTCTTTGATAACCTCGGAAAGCGAATCCCATGGATGTTCGGTAAGCTGCTTCATACCGAGTGAAATACGTCTCTTGTCTTCATCGAAGTCAAGCACTACGATATTTACCTTCTCATCGAGTGAAAGCACCTCTTCCGGATGGCTGATCCTGCCCCAGCTGATATCTGTGATATGCAGCAGGCCATCTACACCACCAAGATCGATGAATACACCGAAGTTGGTCATGTTTTTGATAACACCTTCGAGTACCTGTCCTTTTTCCAGGTTGTCCAGAATTTCCTTCTTCTGTGCCTCGAGATCTTTCTCAATCAGTACTTTATGCGATACAACCACGTTATCATTGCTGTAGTTGATCTTCACTACTTTCACCTCCATCTTCTTGTTCACAAACACATCGAAATCGCGAATAGGCTTCACGTCGATCTGTGAACCCGGAAGGAAAGCTTCAATACCATGTACATCTACGATAAGGCCACCTTTGGTTCTTCGTTTCACAAAGCCTTCAATTACGGTATCCTCATCCAGAGCGCGTTGTATTTTATCCCAGGCGCCGACAATCTTGGCCTTACGCCGTGAAAGTACCAGCTGTCCCTGCGCATCTTCCTGCTCTTCAACATATACTTCTACCTCATCGCCTACCTTGAGGTCTGGAATATCTTTAAATTCAGAAGCAGAAACGAGTCCGTCTGACTTAAATCCAATATTTACAATGATATCCCGGTCGTTAATACCCACGATGACACCATTCACGACTTCCTTTTCGTTGATGGTGTTCACAGTCTCCTCATACATCGCAGCCATCTGCTCACGTTCCTTTTTGGAATAATCACCGCCAAAACCTTTGGCAGAGACGTCATCCCATGAAAATTCCTCTTCAACAGGAGCTGGGGTACGGGATTCTTTTTCAGCAGCCTCAGTCGCATCCACCTTTTTGGCTTCAGCTACAGGATCTTTCTTTTCTGATTCCTCAGCAGCTGCCTTTTCCTCAGTTTCAGCAACAGGCTCTTCTGATTTTTTGGTTTCTTCAGGCTGGGCAGCAGCATTTGATTCCTCTACCGGCTGCTGTTCCTCATTTTTGGCCTCTTCCGTTGCCTCCTGAGCTTTTTTTTCTTCTTCTGACATAATGTAAATTCATCCTTATTTCCAGATGCCGGCGGATGAGTTCGACATCAGGTTTTGTCCTACAATTCCGCTTCGCGGACCCATTTACCCAAATGGGAGTGCAAAGGTAGCAAAATTTCTAGATTTTAAACACCTGAAGCTAATAATGCAGGCTTCGAGATGCCGGAAATCTGATCAAAAACACATAATGGAAGTTCTTTACAGCTCGTTTTCTATCCGTGGATTTACAATGTCCGCATGTAAAGAAATGGTTACTTCCTGCCCGGGATACACATCTCAACGGATTATTTATTATTTTTATTTGAAAAAATCAGCTATGAAACGACTATTCATTCTATTGATACCCTTGTTTTGCTCCTCCCTCACGATGGCACAGGACGGCGATGCGCCTAAGTTTGCTGCCTCGGTAAATCCGCTGGGCTTTGTTCAGTTCGGCCCCATATTTAATGCAGAATTCGGGTTATCTGACAACCTGATCCTGAATACACATCTTCGGGCTACACCGCTCGGGTTGCTGAGTTATGTGGTGAGGGCCACGGAGGATCCCCTGGATGAACTAACCGGAATTGGTATCGGCGGTGGCATTATCAGGCTGCTTGGTGACGGCCAGAACAGGCCCTATTTCGGTTTTTTACTGGAGTATGAACCTTCCTACAATGTATACGCATCAGGTCAGGACTGGGAATGGTATCGCAACAGCAACACCATCATCTATGCCTTTAACGGCGGCTACCGTTTTAACATGAGCGATGGTTTTTTCATCAATCTTGGTGGTTTTTTTGGCGGCGCCAGCGATTTCTACAACTGGGATTATGCCAATCCTTCAAGTTCATGGGCACAGAATGACAATGACCCCAGAGAGGATTCATCCCTGACCGTATTTGGCATGGTAGAGGTTACCTTTGGCTTTGCTTTTGGCTCGGCAAAATCATTGTTTTAGGTACCTTCAGCAAAATCTAGGATATGCCGGATTTCCATCCGGTCATTTAAACCATTACTATAATGGAGTTTTCGGATGATCAACTCCTCATCCAGCAAAAACTCCGCCGGCATTGCACCAAAAGACTCACCGCTTTTCATCAGGTGGGTAGGTACTTTTTGCTGTCTTGCCCGAATAGCCGTTACCAGGAACTGGGTAAGGTGACTTTGGATGGATTTGAGGGTGGAATCCTCAATACCATAGGTCTGATACGTCACTCTTTCAGGGTCTGCAATGACGGGAATAGGGTTGATTTCCCTGTGAAAAATACTGGACTTCAGGAGGGATGCGGAGGACTGGAAAAAGAAAATCATTTCCATGTTGCGCTCTTGCAGCATTTCGCGTTGCTTTTGCAGAAAATGCACCCGAAGATTACAGAAAGGGCATCCGGCATGCCGAAAAAAGCCGATAAACATTTTCTTGCCACGGTATTTGCTTAATGTCACCTCACGGTCATAAATGTCAACAAGTGAAAAATCAGGTGCTGTGACGTTAAGCGGTAGTTCAATCCGTGCATTCTCATTGGATGCCATATTCATTATCTTTTGCTTTAAAATCTGATTCTGAAATTAAGAAGTACCATTTTGTCAGGCGCTTACCCTTAAATATGGTTCCCAGTCCTTTATGGCTCCGTTGCCATTGCCCAGCTCTTTTAAAAACATGATATATGATGGCTTGGCCGGTATTTTTTTGAGTTTCATACCTGCTTCCTCCGGGCTGCGATCACCTTTTTTGGCGTTACAATGACGACACGCCGTTACCAGGTTTTTCCAGCCATCTCCCCCACCCTTACTGCGCGGAATGATATGGTCAATGGTCAGGTCCCTGGAGGTGCCGCAATACTGGCATTCAAAGCCGTCCCTTTTGAAAATATTATGTCGGCTCAGCACAACGCCACGATAGGGAAGGCTGATATACCGGTTTAACCTGACAACACTTGGCATGGGAAAGGAGCGGTCAACGGTACGCAGGGAGGCATCTTCCGCCTCGGCGATGAGTTCTGCTTTTTTTAGAAATATCAAAATAAACGCCTTTTCTACATTGCAGATAGACATCGGCGAATAGTCCTGATTAAGAACCAATACATTTCTTTTCAAACTCATCAGAAGTGAAAATTACGACAAAAGGCGTTTAATCCGAAATAAATTATGGGTTAAAACCTTGGTTTCTGTGTGGATGATACCTTCGGACGTAATTTCGTCGAGCCGTACCATCCCGCTAGCATGTATAACCCTGCCTTCACCGTAAAAAATTCCCACGTGATTCACTTTTCCATCAGTGGCAAAGAAAAGGAGGTCACCGGGATGGGCATCATCCAGCGTCTCAATTGTTTTTCCCTGTTCGGCCTGCTGGTACGAATCTCTTTTCAGCTTATACCCTGCTACACGGTATATCAGCTGTGTAAATCCGCTACAGTCGATACCAAAGGGCGTTTTCCCTCCCCACATATAAGGTACGCCCAGCAGTCGTGTTGCCTGCTCAAGCAGAAATTCGCTGTCGCGTCGCTGTGAATCCGGTTTGGACAAGCCGTTGTAGGCTACCTGCACCTCATCCTGAAACAGCCCGCTTTCTGTGAAGGGAAGTATACTCCCCATCGTGATGGGTATAGACTGCTTGCGGATAAGCAACGTAGACGATATGTCCAGCGATATTTTATGTTCTACAGATTTCTGGTATTCAAAAAAGGCCTCTTCAATGAAATGGACCTGCTTCACATCAATCCATCCTTCCATTCCATCCTCTTCGATCCTGATGTAAAGCCATTTCCTGTCGTCGGAATAGGAAATCACAGTATAGATCTGCCCAAACAATAGCTGGGTTATTAATTCTGCCTTATCACTCGGTGTGGAGCGAACGCAGATGACACTCATGCGAGTGATGCCGTGGTTTAGTTCCATTTACAATTTCATTCGTTGCAGTTCTCTTTTTACGTCTTTCTCTTTTATACTTTCCCGCTTGTCGAACTTCTTTTTACCCCGCGCTACTGCAATATTGATCTTTGCAAGTCCGCGGTCATTGATAAATATCCTGGTCGGAATGATCGTCAGCCCCTTATCTTCCGTCTTAGCCTCAATCTTGCTGAGCTCCTGTTTCTTGAGTAATAGCTTTCTGTCACGGGTTTCCTCATGGTTGAAGTGAGTGGCTTCCGTGTACGGCGCAATATGAAGGTTGCGAACATATAACTCTCCCCGGAAAAACACACAAAAAGCATCATGAAAACTCACCTTACTTTCACGTATTGACTTAATTTCCGTACCTCTCAGCTGTATGCCCGCCGTGTAGGTATCCAGAAATTCATAGTCAAACGATGCCTTCCTGTTTTTTAATGAAATATCCTTTTTAAATCTCTCCTGTTTCGCCATTTAAAATTGCATTCTCGGTTTCGGTATGGCCTCCAACCCTTCAAATATACCTTTCTGATAAAGATAATACGCCGCTATGGCCACCATGGCTGCGTTATCCGTGCAATATTCAAATTTTGGTATAAACACGGGAATATCAAGCGAATCGCCCAATGTTTTTATTTCCTTTCGTATGTAGCTATTGGCCGCAACACCACCAGCTACGGCAAGTCCTTTTGGGCGAAATTTCACTAATGCCTTCCTGAGCTTATGTGTAAGCATAAGTGTGAGGGTATGCTGATAAGAAGCGGCAATATCATGTATGTGTTGTTGTACAAAGGCGTTATCCCTCTTTTCCTGGTCCCGGATGAAATAGAGAAGCGCCGTTTTTATGCCACTGAAAGAATAGTCATAGTCGGGCATTTCACTTTGCGGGAATTCAAAGCGTAAAGGGTCACCCTTGCTTGCCAGCCTGTCGATATGGGGACCACCCGGATAGGGTAGCCCGAGTAGTTTAGCTCCCTTGTCGAAAGCCTCACCTACGGCATCGTCCCGCGTCGTCCCGATCACCTCCATCTGGTGGTAGTCGTGGACCATCACAAGCTGCGTATGCCCTCCACTTATGGTAAGACAGAGAAAGGGGAACTCCGGATGCGGCTCATCAATAAAATGTGATAATATATGGGCTTTCATGTGGTGAACACCGATCAGCGGTATGCCCAGTCGGTAGGCAAGCGACTTAGCGAAGCTGGCACCCACCATAAGAGACCCCAAAAGCCCGGGACCTTGAGTAAAAGCTACCGCATTTACATCAGTTTTCGCTACCTTTGCCGACGCCAGGGCCTGATGAACGACGGGTACGATATTTTTTTGGTGGTCTCTGCTGGCCAGTTCAGGAACAACACCTCCATAGGATTCGTGTATACTCTGATTGGCAATGAAGTTGCTCTTTATAACACCATCTACCACTACTGAAGCAGAGGTATCATCACAGGATGACTCGATAGCAAGAATTGTTAAACTCATAAGCGATAAAAACTACAAACGTACGATATCGTCAAGTGTTCCGGATACTGTTATGGGTAGTGGCTTCCCTCCTTGGTTTGCTGCTTACCGCTATACTTATCATCCAGATACCGTATGTTCAAACCACAATTTTACAAAAACTTGCCAAAAGCATAGCAGGTGATACAGGTTATCGTATCGAAATAGGATATGTAAACCTAACGTGGTTTGACCGCATGGTCGCGACGGAGATCTACCTGTATGACCCGTCAGATTCGTCTGTAGTAGAGGTCAATCAGCTTAATGCTGACCTGGACCTCATCTCGCTGATGGTGGGGAAAAGGCTGCATATCAACGCTGTCAGGCTGCAGGATGCGCAAATTGATTTTATCCGAAATGAAAATCAAAAGGATTTCACTTTTCTCGACTTCATTAATAAGGCCTTTGCCAGTAGTGACAGCGTCAGGAAGGATCCTATGCCCGTCATTATTGACAATATTGCATTAGATAAGGCCACCTATGCATTTAACAACCGCTGGAATGGCCGCATGACCAGAGAATTCAATGGCAGTCTTTTTACTGTAGATGAGATCACGGCTGAAATCAGTGGCCTCCATGTATATGGAGACAGCGTCCGCTTTTTCCTGAAATCGCTCTCCGCCATTGAAAAATATTCGGGAGTGCAGGTCAGCTCCATGCAAACGCTTTTTACGCATCATGACGATGGTATATGGTTTGACTCTTTGCAGCTTACTACGCCAAACTCTTCCATTTCCAATAGCTTCAGGATAAAGGTATTTGATAAGGACGATTATGCGGATTTTATCAACCGTGCGGCACTGGAGCTGCACCTCAACGCCGGCGACTTTATCGGAACGAAGGATCTTGCAGCATTCACACCGGTTTTTGACGGACTGGATCAAACGCTGTATGTAGAAGGTGATATCTACGGGCCGATAAGTAACATCCGTACCGAGTCTGTAAAATTAGGTCTGGGACAATCCTACCTGAACGGGAATTTCTGGATTGATGGCCTGCCCCGGACGGATGCATTATTTATTCAGGCGCGTATTGCCAGCTCTCACCTTGAACAACCTGATTTACTTCCTTTTGTGCCTGCTGATGCTCGTAAGTTTGTTGCAGGTATACCTGAACTGGAATTTGAAGGTGAATACGTTGGGTTTCTTACTGACTTCGTGGCTTACGGTGACTTTACCAGCCCGCTGGGTAACCTTTCGACCGACGTAAACATAAAGATCCTGGAACAAGCACCCTTTCAGTACAGCGGAAATGTGGAAACCAATCAGTTGCAGATTGGAAAGGTTCTGGATTTTCCCAAACTGGGCCGGGTCACGATGAAAGGTAATATTTCAGGCAGCGGCCTTACCCTGGAAAACGCCAGCTTTGATCTGGAGGCAAGCTTTGACCAGCTCGAATTGCTCGATTATTCATACAGCAATATCCGCACTGATGCTTCTTTTGCCCAATCTTATTTTAATGGTAACCTGGAAATACGAGACCCCAACCTGAGTTTTGTGTCCAATGCTGTCATCGACCTGCGTGAGGGAAATGAAATTGTATCAGTGCTGGGTAATTTCGATACGGTCAATTTTCATAAAATAAACCTGACTGAAGATACCATCTTTTTCCGTTCGCTGGTCGATATCGACTTCAGGGGACTTGAGCCGGACAGTATCGAGGGTAAAGCCTATCTGTCCCAGAGTCAGATTATCCTTCCTGACAGAAGTCTCTACATTGATACATTAAGCCTGAGTATTGAAAAGCAGCAGGGACTTAGCAAATCTATTCATTTAGGGTCCAGTTACCTCGATGCAGATATTGCCGGCACCTTCTCATACAGCAATGTGGCCCCTTCGCTGGAAGCCCTGATCCGGGAATATCTGAATGTTTTCATTTACCGCCCGGATAGTGTGACCACCATTGCCGAAGCAGCTGAGTCTATAGAGCTTGATTACACGCTGAACCTGAAGAATATCGATCCTATACTGTCGCTTCTGGATATCCCGGTATATATTTCAGAAAATGCCAGCTTTGAGGGGACGCTCATCACAGGAGATGAAAACTTCCTTCGTTTTTACGGCAACATTGACACCATCAGCTACGAAAACTATGCCCTGTACAATAATCAACTGGACATCAACGCATCGAAGCTGCGGAATAATCTGGATGTACTGGCAGCGGTTTTTTTCTTTTCAGAATCACAAAAGCTTGGTGAACTCAATGAAAGCCGGAGCCTGCTGGTAGATGCCTTCTGGAATGACTCCCTCATAGCCTTCGATCAGGAAATATTTTTTGATTCGGCTCATTTTATTGACCTCAAGGGGGGTCTTACTTTTGGAGAGGACTCCCTTCAGATTCGCTTCGCTCCCAGCAATATATTTGCCCTTGATGCTCCGTGGAAGATGCTGCCTGGAAATAACATCACGGTAAGGGGAAGGGAAATCAATATTTCGAATCTGCAATTCAGCCAGCGCAAAGAAAAAGTGCGGATCGATGGAGTAATCAGTGAGGATGCGGACCAGGTGCTCGATATTAATATTGAAAATCTTGAACTTGATGTGCTCAATGGACTGGTAAGGAAAGAACTGTCCGGTGTACTTAATGCCGACATTTCGCTTCGTAATGTGTACAATGGGATTTCACTTGATAATAAAATCGATGTATACGGCTTATCCGTTTCCAATTTTCTTGTCGGCGATATCAATGGCTATGTCAATCTTGATACCGCTGCCCGGCAGTTCAATATTGACTACCTGATCAACAGGGAAGGGACAGATATTATCTCCACAAAGGGCTACTACCGCCTCTATGGGGATAATCCGCTTGAACTGAATGCCACATTTCAGGATGCCAACCTCAACATCATTGAACCTTTTATCGACGATATTTTCACTAATCTGGCCGGCACATTGACAGGCAATTTTTCTATTTCAGGGAGCCCCAACCGCCCGATTGTGGAGGGAAACGGGAAAATACAACAGGGTAACATACGTGTAAACTACCTCAATACCAGCTACAAGCTAGATGGTCCGATTTTCTTTGACAGGCAAAAGGTTACCCTTGACAATATTGCCGTCACCGATACGGAAGGTGATCGCGGCACCCTAGGTGGCAGCATTTATTTTAATGACCTTAATAATATCAGGCTCGACCTGAATGCTTCCATGACCAATTTTTCAGTTCTCAATACAACCGCTCGCCTGAATGATTACTTCTACGGGTCGGCTCAGGTCACCGGCACGGCGTCGATCACCGGTCCGGCAAACAACCTGCTGATCCGTGCACAGGCCACTTCCAACCGTGGCACCCGGTTGTTTATCCCGGTAAACTACAGCCAGAATGTGCAGCAGAAGGATTACATCACCTTTGTGTCCTTTACAGACTCCACATATGTAGAAAAAAACGATGAGCCTGTAGTGAAGACCGTCGACCTGAGTGGCATAAACCTCGATCTGGACCTGAATGTAACACCCGACGCCTACACCGAGATCATCTTTGATATCAAAACGGGTGATATCATCCGGGCTCGTGGCGATGGCCGCCTGAATCTTCAGATCGACAGCGAAGGTGCATTTTCGATGGTGGGTAACCACACCATACAGAGTGGTGGGTATAATTTTACCCTTTACAATATTATCAATAAGGAATTTGAACTGTTACCCGGTGGCACGATCACATGGAGCGGTGACCCATACAATGCGCAGCTGGACCTTAAAGCATCTTACAACCAGCTTACGTCACTTGAATATGTACTTCCCCAGGTAAGCCCGGCAGATGAGGGCAGCGGCGATGGTGAAGTTGATGATATTTATGACGTACCTCCGTTGAAGCGCAAATACCCAGCTCAGGTAATCCTGGATCTGCAGGGTGATCTGATGTCGCCGGAAATTGACTTCACAGTAGGAATATCCGATTACCCCAATAACATTACCCTCGCGGATGGAAGCACCGAAAACCTCGACCTGCTGGTGAATCAGTTTATCAATAACCTTGAAAATGATGAGCAGGAGCTGAAACGCCAGATATTCAGTTTGTTGATTCTGCGCAGGCTCTCCTACCCCAATGCCTTCAGCAGTGGTGTTGCCAACAGCAACGTCAATGCTATTGAAAATTCAGTGTCGGAATTGATCTCAAACCAGCTCAGCTACTGGATAAGTCAGGTGGATCAGAACCTGGAAGTAGATATCGACCTTGCGGCACTGGATGAAGAGGCGTTTAACACCTTCCAGCTCAGGCTTTCCTACACTTTTCTGGATGGTCGGCTTCGCATCACCCGCGCCGGTGGTGTAACCAACGGAACTACCGCCACCGAAACCGGACAGGTACCTGTAGAAACCAGTGTGGCCACCATTGCCGGCGACTGGACGGTGGAGTATCTGCTGACCCCGGATGGTAAGCTGAAAGCCAAAATGTATAACCGTACCACTCCGGCAACAGTCATTGCTGAACAAACCAATACCGTTGCCGGATTTAGTATCGAGCTGTCGCAAAATTTCGACAATGTCAGGGAGCTCTTCAGAAAGGCACGTCAGCGGGGACAGGAAGAGCGAGGAGACCCGGAAAACCCGGAAAACACCGGAGCCGTATTGCGTCGTGAAGAAACAGAAGAAAATAATTAATTGGCCTTGATTTTCCACCATCAACTGCAGTGCCAGATTCGTTATTTGCAGTTAATCCCGAATAAATCAAACCTAGGCTTTTAATTGCTGTTACCACTACATGTCAAAGAAGGTATCCGTATTCTGGTTTCGTCGTGATCTTCGCCTGGAAGATAACGCCGGGCTACATTATGCCCTGCAGGATGAGTATCCTGTCCTGCCCGTATTTATTTTCGACCGTAATATCCTCGATAAGCTGGAGGAAAAGGCAGATGCCCGCGTACAATTCATCCGGGAGCGGGTGTCGTCGATGGATCAGTCTCTCAGGGAAAAATGTGATAGTGGTATAAAAACGTATTATGACACGCCCATCGAAGCCTTTAAAAAAATACTTGACGAATATGAGGTTCATGCTGTGTACACCAACCGGGATTATGAACCCTACGCTAGAGAGCGAGACGGGCAGGTAAGTGAATTGCTGAACGGAAAAGGAATTCCGTTTTATGATTTTAAAGATCAGGTTATCCATGAACCGGACGAAATAAAAAGCGGTTCAGGTAGTTTTTACAAAGTTTACACCCCCTTTAAAAACTCCTGGATGAAGCTTTTTGCTGAAACTCAACTACAGGAATATGCGACCGATTATTCCCGTTTTTATAAAACAGGTGATCATACCGTTCATACGCTGCAATCGATGGGGTTTAAGGCAAGTAGTATCGACATTCCTTCTGCTGATATCAACAAATCCATCATTCGCACATATGACAAAACCAGAAATTTTCCGGCGGTTGTTGGTACTTCACGACTCGGAATACATCTCCGCCATGGCACCATCAGCATCAGAAAGTTGGCAAAAAGAGCGGCAGACCTGAATCAAACCTACCTCAAAGAGCTGATCTGGCGGGAGTTTTACATGATGATATTGTACTACAATCCACAAGTGGTGGACCATGCATTCAAACCGGAATACGACAACATCCCGTGGCGCGATGATACTGAATCCTTTGAAAAATGGTGTAACGGGGAGACAGGATACCCCATCGTAGATGCCGGTATGCGGGAGCTGAACAACACCGGCTACATGCACAACCGGGTGCGGATGACTGTAGCTTCTTTTCTAACGAAGCATTTATTGATTGACTGGCGATGGGGAGAGGCCTATTTCGGGAAAAAGCTGCTGGATTATGAGCTGGCGTCGAATAATGGTGGATGGCAATGGGCTGCCAGCACCGGCACCGATGCACAGCCGTATTTCAGAATTTTCAATCCATATTCCCAGACAGAAAAATTTGATAAGGACCTGAAATACATCCGGAAATGGGTGCCTGAATTTCAGGAACTTACCTATCCGAAGCCCATTGTGGAGCATAAACTGGGTAGAGAAAGAGCGCTGGAAGCATTTAAAATCGGATTAGGGAAAATGTAGATTACCTGACCTTTTTTCTGTAAATGTTAAACAGCTTTTGTTGAGATAAGCCTAGTCTGTACAGTGAATAAATTTGTAGGTAGACCCATTGCAAACGCCATGCCCCGATTTTTCGGTATTTTCTGGCGCTACTGATGATCCGTTTTTGGATGACTGTAATTTTAGTATGCTTCCTGATTCTGTACACGATCTCATTATCTTCACAGACCTGATACTGATCATCGAACCCTGCTATCTTCTCGAATAATTCTTTTGCGATATACATACTCTGATCACCAAACCGAAAAGCGTTGATATTAAATTTTGCCAACCAGCCACTGAATTGTAATAGCCAGTGGTCCCAGTCAAATTTGATCCAAAAAAATCCTGCCTGATATTGCGCTGAGCTTGTTTTAATATCCATTTCAAAGCTAACAGGTGGATAACTATCAGCATGTAAAAAATATAGTATATCTCCACTAGCATGTGATGCGCCAAGATTCATCTGAGCTGCTCGCATTTTGATCGGAGATGATACAAATTGAATACCCAACTCCTCAACAATCTTAAGTGTTTCATCCGTACTACCGCCATCTACCACTATCACTTCGGCATCATTAGAAAGATTATCTCGAAGATGATTGATCACAGATCGTATATAATCTGCCTCATTATACGTGGGGATGATAACAGAGAGTTTCAAATTGTCTACTTAGTAAATAAAGAAGGGCTAGCAAAACGACCCAGCTATGATGGGTGGGAACCTACTGGCGAACCAACAACCCTTCCTGCTGCAACAGGCCATACATAAGTATAAATTTACAACTCGTGTCGGACTTCCCAAATACCAACTGGCTTACCATACCAATAAAGAACCATTCATTCATAGCACCTATGTAAATTCATAAGTCCTTTACTGCTATCTTCTTAAATCAGGGTTTGCAAACAAAACTAAAAAGAAAGGAGCAAGGACTTATGGTAGCTAAGGTTAGTGATTTTAAAGGAATGAATAGCTAAGGGCATAGAGGATCATAAAAGAGCTGGTCGGTAATGGTTCTGGAGGAAGAACAGGAGCATTAAGCCTTCAATTTTAGCAGCATTTGTTGTAGGTAGCTTTTATTTTTTCGGTAGATATAATTTCATTTTTCCGATCTCTAATTCGTCTAAATGTCCCATTTTAGTTTCGTCCATTGTTATCAAGTGCATATGCAAAAATGAGTCGTGATGAGTAAAAACCCCCTGGTGCTCTGTTGAGAAAAAACCAATTATTTCTGTATCTTCATTTTCAATTTTGTAATTGGTTTGTCCTTGATGGGCTTCGGCTGGTGAGGATACTTTTGTTCCTTTGGGTAGATTCTGAATATGGATAATTGCACTAGAAACTTGTCCGATTAATTTAAAGACGAAAGGCCTTTTGAAATCAGTTGTTTTGTCGTCAATAAATATCTCTAAATCCTGAATTGTATTCACGTCAGATGGCAAATCCAGTTCATCCCATTCCGTTACATTTCCATAAACAAAGAAAGGTGCAGATGTTTTATACGTTTTTTGAACGGTCATTGTCGAGTCCGAGGTCACTTCAGACATATAGCTCTGTCCGTTGTTAATCAGCAATTCGCCTGTTAAGTAGCTTACAGGTCCAAGTCCGTAAAGTCCATTCTTATCCGAAATAGTGTCAAGGTCAAGGCTACTTCCTAATTCGCCTTTCCACATTACATTTTTCATTGCACCTACAATTTGAATATCCGGATAGGATTCTGTTTGTGCAGGTTTTTTTTCATTTGAGGTCGAATAGCAACTTATAAGTCCAACCATCAGAAATGCGAATGTTAATTGTTTAATATTCATCTTGGTTTTTTTTCCAAATTACCGTCAACGCTCTCGTATTCAAAGCCAGGTATGGACTATGCACAATGCTAATAATTTTCCATTCAAACATCCAACATAATGACGTCCAATACTTCAACTTTACTAAAATCAGAATCGGCAGTAAATAATGGAAGATTAAAATAGTAGGAAGATGCAGCAATTATAGCGACTGGAGGCTTCAGTTTGTATTTTCTTTTAAGATCAATAGTGATTTCTTTTATCTCTTGATTGATGTTGACTAATTGAGATGAATCTAAAAAACCTCTAAATTGATCTTCCTCAGTTTCTGAAATTTTTGGATAGGATAATAGTTCTAATTCTGAAACAAATGAAATGACAACTTCACTTTCTTCCAATGCTTTTACTACATCTGGATCATTTCCTAAAAAGTATAAAATGATATTTGTGTCCAGGAATAATTTATTCCCATTCATTTCTAATTTCTTTTTGCCATTTTAATGGATCCACAGAAAGTTTAATAGAGCCGGCATATTTATTAATATCACTTTTACGTCTATTTGAAATAGCTGCATTAACCTTTCTTTTGATCTCTTCTGGAGAGTCGCCTCTTTTAATTACAGTTACCATTATTCAAATATACTGATTTTAGCCAATTTCGGTTTGAATGGATTGCCGATAACACCGATGTATCATCATTAACCCCATATCCCCGATCTCCAAAAGGAACGGAGCAAGGACTTGGACTGAAACGCTTATGGCTTTTCATAGCAGCGTGTGTTATGCACATTTTTAATAAACGGATCCGTCTAATAATTCAGTCATTTCCCAGCTTCCAGTTTTCTCGTTTAGTTGAAAAAGGTAGTCTTCTTGTCCACCGCAAAGTTCACCACATAAGTAGCCAGTTCGGAGGTAGCATTTTGTTTTGGTTTCGTCAAAAATTGGAAGTTCAATCGAATAAAGTCCTTCAATACTGTCTGTTTTTATCAGATTCCAAAAATCTTCAGTTTCGATTTCAGAAGTTTTCAGGATTTGTATTCTTGAATCTTTGAATCTAGTTGGTTCCAGCGTTCTACGCTCCTTAAGCTGTTCAAGCAAGTAAGTGGAATCTTTAATATTAAGCAGTTTGATTAAGAAATCCCGTTCGCTTGGAGTTGGGTAGGTCGGTGGCCCCAAAAGGCTGTTATTTGAGAAAATTAAAGGATGATCAAATAGGTTGTTAGAGGTGTCTAGAATTATCTGTTCTGCAGTTTGATACCTTTCCTCGAGAGCTGGAATTAGAAGTTCTGTTCGTGTTGAGCAGGCTAACATAAGAAAAAGCGGAAGAATCCTCATACATATATATTGTGCATAACCCGGATATATCATCATTAACGCCATATCCCCTATCCCATTTTTTAAAAGTAAATTGTGCATTTATCGGATTAAATCAAAGGCTACGGGCTATTTAGTGTGTAGTTGAAACGAATACCTTTTCGGTGAGGCTATCGCAACGAGCAAACGGTCATGTGTCTCAGATATCCTTGCATCAGGTCCGGATATAAGGACATGGCAATCCAAAGAGAACGGAGCAAGGACAGGTCCTGTTGTAGCTAGTTTTAAAGTTCTATTTGTGCTGCTTTATTATCAAGTAGTGATTTGTATTCTTCTTTCATTGAATCATTTAAGAAGCTACTTTCAATGAATTTGTTCCATTTCGGAATTAGTTTTTTGTACTTTTTAAATATGTTGTCTATAACCTTTGAGTCCAAACCAGCACCCTTCATAGAAATTTCAAAATCTTTCTTTTTGATGCTTTTTTTCTTCCCATTTAAGTTCAAAGCAAGATCATCGTCATCTCCTTCGAATACTAATTCCGAAGCGACTAGATCATAAGCTGGGCATAGCCCATATTCTGAATTCCTTTTCAGTAAAGAGAAGTTTTTTAAGTGCATATCGTTGTTTCCAGTTAAAAAACTAAATAGCACTAATTCAAAGAAATCCGTTACATCCAAACCCGGATTTGCAGTATGCTTTTTTATAGCTCTTGCTATTTGCTCGTACGAACCATTGTACTTGTGCTCCGTCATTCGTTCAGTTATTTGGCACATATCTTCCATATGAAGCTTGTTTCCTTTTTCCCGGTCAATTCTTTTTGTTATGTAAGCTAATTCTCCGGATTTCAGTCTGATCAGTGAATGCTCCACAGTTTTTAATTTACTGACTTCAGCCAAGTGCATTGTTAAATCTTCGATTTCTGGTAAACTTGAGTATGTTTTTGTTTGGGGCTTTAAAATATATTCACCCCAAAGACCTACAATTATAAATCGCTCAGGTTCTGATGAATTTTCCGTTAGTCCAAGGGATAGTTTAGGTTGAACACCTGTAACCGTTTTTTGACTTTTAATAACTTGTTCAGCTAACTCTAGTATTTGGTCTTCTGTAAAATTCAATTCTGGAGGATTTATTTTACCAAAGAATTTCTTACTGCATTTTTGATGATAACCTTTTATACCTGTCTCAGTAGTTAACTCTTCTATATCAATTTCCTTATAGCAATAAAGACATTTACTCTCCATTTTCTTCCTGTGGTTGTATTGATACTGCCCCTATGCAATCATGACAAGTTTTTAATAATATGCTCATTCTATCCCGTGGATTTAGTTTCCAGTTTTTTAGTGCGATATCTAATAACCACCCTTCAGGAATTAACCCGTCAAAAAACGGGAATAGGATTTTACTTTCGTATCGATCACTTGTAAGTGGAAACGAAACGCTGATTGCCTCTGCGTTCGGTTGGTCCAGATATGATTTTTCGTATTGAAAATGATAACCATTCTCATCTTCCGTTAATTTTCCGGCCAATTTATTATGCATGTACACTTTAGCGATCTTCATTCCTTTCTGTTGGTATAGGTCCAAGTTCATGGCCAAATAATGATAAGACCTGATTGACTTTATCAATCATTAATGATTTCTTTCCTTGTTCTAGGTCGCGAACAAATCTTAGTCCAACACCTGCTTTAAACGATAGATCTTCTTGCGTTAACCCGAGTTTTTTACGTCTTTCTTTTACAAATTGGCTTAGCTTTTCCATTATAGTTTTATACCCTTTCGGGTATAAATATACTAATAAAAATGAAAATATACCCTTTCGGGTATAAAATCGCATGTTATAGTATAAACAATACCCGTTCGGGTATAATTGATTAGGTTTTAGTAAGAGGCATACCCTATCGGGTATAGTTTAATTAGCCACAACGACTAGCTATGATCCGTACTTTGGCCGTGTGATGGTTTTGCGGGGTATGGATTCACAGCTTTTGTTGTGGGGAGTATTTTTTCAGCCGGTATTCGAATGATTCTTCCATTTTTGGAAATTACTAGAGGAGAGTTCTTTTCTTTCTTGAATGCCACCATTTTTTCGTAGGCTTTTTCAAGTCCCAATGTTACTTTCTCTTCAAGCTGCCTTAATTGTTCTCTAGTTTCCATCATAATCTCTACTCAAATATGACCATTTTTGCTCACTTCTAATAATTAGTTCCGTGGATGTTCCCTCCGCTATAAATTCAAAATTATCACTCGAATTATCAACCAACATCCATTTGTCTACTATTGGAATATACAATTGAAACAGGTTTCTTAATCCAATTTCATACCTGCGTTTGATCGTTTCGATGGGAATATTATGTCCTCCTTCACTGACTCTTATTTCTACTCTTTCTATAGCCAGGTTTACTGATTCAAGTGCTAAAAAAAGTAAGATAACCTCGTAGCCTTTGGCTTTAGCTCGTTCAACCATATTGACATAACTTCTGGTAGAAAGGGTGGTTTCAAATGCAAACGATTGACCATTTTCTAGAAGTTCTGCAATTCGTTCTAGCATTTACTTTCCTGCTTTAATGGCCGCTTTCTCTGGATTAAAAGGAGATAGCCCTCTTGCTATTTCATCAGCATTGACAAAATCCTCACATTTAAATATTTCAGGAAGAATGGTGTAGGAAAGCGTTGTCTTTCCTGCCCCGTTTGGCCCTGCAATAATGTAAAGATTCTTCATTAGACAAATATATACAGTTAAGTAATATATTCACTCTCAAGGAATTCCCCACAACGCGAATATATCGTTAATAACGATATATCCCCAATCCCATTTTCTAAGGTAAATTGTGTATTTATCACGTTAAATCAAAGGCTACGGACTATTTAGTGTCTAATTGAAACGAATACCTTTTCGGATTTAGGGCATTCGCAAAGCCAAACGGTCGTGGCATTGGTCTCATCTGTCTTTGCACCAGGCCCGAATATAATAACATCACACCAGACTGCCATTACGTCATGTCAGCCTGTAATTACGTCAGTCCATTCTGTAATTACGTCAGTCACGTCTGCAATTACGTCAGTCTGGCCTGTCATTACGTCAGCTCGCGATGCGATTACAAGTTTGCGAAGCGATTGCGTGACCTTTCGAAGCGATTACATGACCTTTCGATACAATTACACGACCTTGCGATACAATTACCTGACCTTTCGATACGATTACATGATTCTTCGATGCGATGGCGCGACTTTTCTATACGATTACGCACCTTTTCGATGCAATTGCGCAACTCTGTGATGTGATTACAGATTCGCGATGCGTTTGTTTGAAGCATCATCCCGGTTCTCAAAACTCATCAGTATTTCAATTCGATAATAAATCTGACGAGTTTATGAATTGTTACGTATGGATTTAAATCCCAAACAGGGGTTCCTTCATCAATATCCACCTGTCTGGCTATCTGAAGTCGTTCGGCATTAGCCTCAGCATCTTCAAATCTGTCTCCTAAAAACGGCATTAACCTCATCTTACCAGGCGCATAGTCTTTGATGAATTGCCTGAGAAAATCTTTCAAATCATCGCCATTTGTGAAAGATCTTGATGAGTACTGAAAATGAAGAAGAAACCAAAACTCAATATTCAGGCTTGAGTAAGCTATGTTTATTGTATTGGACTCTGCCTTGAGAAATGCTTTGTCTCTATTCGGTTGGTTGTCATGGTCGAAAACCACCCATATACGATCGTAAGAAGCTCCTTCGTTCCTTGCTTTTTGCTTTCTCCTTATTGCTTCATTAACCAGATTGAGAGGGTCATTTCTTTTAAAACCCTCAACATCTATACGAATTCCCCGCTGCTTTTCACGAGGTAACAGGCTCTTTATTTCTAATAAATAATTCCTTTCTGTTTGCCCTTCACATAAGATCAGGACTTTTAAATTGAGCTTTCTTGATTTTCCTGATCTTGCCATCTCAGTACGTCAATTCCAATTCATCAATAATTGGAGTCGCACCGAATTTTCCACTATCATACCATTTGTCATACGGGATGTTAGACCGGACGCCATTAATGTCCGCCATACTGAACAGGTCGGTTTCACCTCTTTCATTCTTTTCTGTAAACCAGATCTGATCACGTCTGAAGATATCACTGTCAAGTTGTGAAAGATCATGCGTCGCAAAGATTAACTGGGCGTTTTTTTTATTAATCAAAGGATTGTGAAAGAGTTTGATAAGTGATTTTGTTATGTGAGGGTGTAGATTTTTTTCAAATTCATCCACAACGAGAATTGCGCCACGCTCAAAAGCATCAAGAATGATGCCCGTAAGCATAAATAAGCTTTGAGTACCCTTTGATTCCTCATTTCTATCAAACTCCGTCTCCCCTATTATGGAATCATTTCCATAGACATTGTGAACAGCTTTGATTTTGTATTTATAGTCATCTTTTATTCTTTCTGCCAGAGAATCGGGTATATCCTCAGGCAGGGGGCTCTTCTCCCAATCAATTACCTCTGATTTTACCCTGGAGATACCAGTGTCAAGAGCGCAAATGATTCGGTTGAATTGTTTATTAAATTCAGTGTCTTCCGTATCTGCAAGTCTTTTCGCATATAATTGCTGGATTCTGCTTTCGTGGAATTCTTCAAAAAATGGATAGGACGCTAATTTTTCTTTGAAAAAATTGAAGACCGGAATTAATACTTCAACGTTATCCAATACTGCCTTTGATAAAAACAGTTGATTTGGAAGCAGCTTCTTTTCAATAGATTTACGATCACCTTTATAATGCTCACCAAAAACAATTGGTTCGTCAATTATTCTTGAGTAAATAACCGATGATTGTCTTTTTGGCCGAAAAACCAGTTCCTCCCGGGTAATTATATTTTTCTTAAATTCTAAAAAGAGCGTGTATAGAATATCATCAATAAAAAAGTCAAGCTCAAACTTTACTGGTTGATCCCTGGATAATCTGTCCAGCAGATAGGGCTCATATGGACCTATATTTTCATTCGGCTCAAATTTTGCACTTCTTAAGACAAGAAAATCAATTGCTGAAAAAGCGCGAAGGATGTTGCTCTTCCCCGAGGCATTTGGACCATATATGACTGTCGTCTTAAGTAGCTTTTTGTTGTGTAATTCGACTATGTTGTGGTAATGCTCTTTGAATGTTGTTGCTTCAAAGGAGAATTCTACCCTATTCTTAATCGATCTGAAGTTCTCTATTGCAATTCTGGATAACATTTCTGGATATTGATGGGTTTTAGTCATCAATAACGTAAATAAATCGCAAATATGTTACATATTTCTTATGTTTTATAATCTGATATCTATTCCACAGTTTTCCTGCCGTACTCGCCGTAAAGTACAAATGCGCCGACAAGCAGTATCACGAACATGATAACAGCAACACCAATATTTGCGTCCAACAGGAATTTCACACCAAAGACGCTGCAGACCGAAATCAGGAGGGACAAAAACAGGGCGAACTCCACCCATTTATACCTGCTGTTATGAAAATCAACCGCCTCAGGGTTCTTCACGGCTATGATTGCCCGGAAATGCTCCAGCAACATCTGAAAATCATCGGAGCTGCGCGCGACAATCCGTATTTTCTGATCTGCCGATTTAATGACCATCCGACGCGTATCACTACGGGTATTGGTATACCGGTCAATCCGGTAATATACCATCCTATCCCAGCGCATCCTCTGGCCGTTGCTGAGCTTTATCTCATTCTCATCCAGGACAACTGTAAGTTTTCCCGAATTGAAAATATAAAGTCCGACCATGACAACACAAGCCAGCAGCGAGGTAAACATCACCGTCATCAAAAAGGTCGCAGGCCCTGTAAAGGCCATGATGGATACTGTCAATAAAAACAATATGAGCATGGCTACAGATGCGTTGGCCCACAGTTTCCTGGCTACAGGGATTGTATATCTCTTGCTTTCCATTGATTCAACCCGATTTTATTGCACCGGCAAAAAAATAAGATTCTTACCTAAACTGAATCCCCAAAACGGGTGAAATATTATTTTTTCCAGCTCTGCAGCAATGAAGATAGCGCAACTCAGAGATTATATCGATGGCAGCATGCCCGTTACACCTTATTAACTTTTTAGTAACATTATCGCAATCAAACCATAACGTTACGGCCATATCAGATGCTTAGCTTCGCAAGTCAAACACAATCCCAGTTATATGAAAAACCTTTACTTACTTATCTTTTCGATACTCTTAGCTACCAGCTCCTTCGGTCAGCTAATAATCACGGGGGTGATCGATGGACCCCTGAGCGGTGGCACCCCGAAAGCCATTGAGCTATACGCGACAGAATCTATTCCCGACCTTAGCATTTATGGCGTAAGCTCCGCCAACAACGGTGGTGGTGCTACAGGTAATCCGGAACTTACCCTTGCTGGCAGTGCTGCAGCAGGTGATTTGATCTATGTGGCTTCAGAATCTCCTCAGTTCGAAGTCTTTTTCGGCTTTGCACCCGATTATACTGATGATGCAGCCAATATCAACGGTGATGACGCCATTGAGCTGTTCAAAGATGGCGCTGTTATCGATGTATTTGGTGATGTCAATGTCGACGGTACAGGTCAGCCGTGGGAACATCTCGACGGCTGGGCCTATCGTGTCAACAGCACGGGCCCTGACGGCTCTACATTCGTTATTGAAAACTGGACCTTCAGCGGACCTAACGCTTTAGACGGTGAATCAACCAATGCTACTGCAGCCACTCCGTTTCCTGTCGGAACGTATTCAGCAACGGGAGAGGCAACGCCCCGTGCAGCCCTTCCGGTATTTAGCCCCGAAGGAGGTGCCTATGCTGACTCTGTGGTCGTCTCAATTTCTACAGCAACAGAAGGCGCCACTATATTTTACTCTTTCGGAAACGAAGATCCGGTAACTGAATACACTGGCGAGTTCACCTTCAAAGCTGACACCACGCTAAACGCCATCGCTGTAGCCGATGGTTTTGATACGAGCTTTGTGGCTACGGCTACTTACACCGTGATCCCTACAACGCTTGAGCCCGGTGTTCTCTTCTCCGAATCGTTCGAATTAAATTACGATGGCCAGTTTACTGTACCGGACGGATGGAACGAGGTGTTTCTTCCGAATTCAAAAACAGACCGCGGATTTGGCAGCGATAACCGGTATGGACGGAACGGTGGTGTAGCCATGCGTGCATCCTCTTTTGGCGGTGACACAGGTGTTGACAGTGTATGGTTGGTGCTGATTGAAAAACTGGATTTCACCAATGCACGATCCGGGGAAATTTCGCAGTGGGTTAGCTCTGAATTTGACGGTGATGGCGAACTGACGTTCCAATGGTCCATCGATAGTGTAGAATGGTTCAGGGTGGGTAGATTTGATACATTACTCCCTGAAAAAGGGTCGGATGCTTATACTGAAATCAAATTTGATGTGCCTGCCGCAGCGCTGGATAATGAAATATATATTGCCTATCGGTGGTACGGTGCTTCTAATAGTAACTCTGCCAGTTATGAGATCGATGACATAAAAGTAACCTTCGAGGCTAAAGATCAGGTAGCCGCTACCTCCTTTACACCCGCTCCCGGCATCTACACCGACTCCGTAGATGTAACCTTAGCTACAGAAACTCCTGATGCCACCATATTTTATACGACCAACGGTACTACACCCGATAGCTCAGGCATAGAATACCTTGCCCCCATCCGGCTGAAGCAATCCGCTACCATAAAAGCGATTGCCTATGCTGTCGGGTTTAACCCCAGCAATATATCCGAGGCCTCGTATACCGTAATCGAACCGACTGTTGATACGGTTGAGTTTTCACCCATGGGCGGTGACTATAACGGCCCGGTGACCGTTGAACTTTCCTCTTCGACTCCTGATGCGGAAATATACTACACTCTCGACGGTACTGATCCTGATAATGTAGGAAATGGCACACAGTACACGGCCCCATTTGAGCTGACCGATACCACAGAAGTGAAAGCCATCGGATACGCGTCCGGATATCTGGCCAGCCCGATTTCTGCTGTTACCTATAATATTTCTGCACCCGTATCTATTGCTGATGCCCGTGCTGCAGGTGTGGGTAGCCAGGTAAAAGTTACGGGTATTGTGACCAGCGCCGGCACCTTAAGCTCACTCAACAGAACCTTCCAGGATGAAACAGGCGGCTTGCTGGTTCGTGGTGGCGGCTCTGATGAACTGCAAATCGGTGATAGTATCATTGTAAGTGGTGAACTGGGCGAATTTCGCGGATTGCTGCAGATATCTTCGGGCACCATTAAGATTGAAGTCATCTCATCCGCAAATGATCTGCCTGCGCCAACAGAAGTATCACTCGATCAGATTGAAGAATCTCTGGAAAGTCAGTTGATCTCCATTACGGATGTTTACTTTACGGATGAAGGTAACTTTGAGGGAAGTACAAATTACACCATTACGGACGGCTCTGAAAATCTTGACCTGAGGATTGCCACCAGCAGCCACCCGCTGACGGGCACTGTAATACCTTTTAATTTTGTAACCGTTACCGGAGTTCTGGGTCAGTTTGATGATAACTATCAGGTATTGCCTGTAGATGCAGATGGCGTGCAGGAAATCACGCCTACAGAACAGGTAGCTAATCCTGTTTTCGACCCGGCTGCGGGTACCTATTTCGAAACTCAGGAAGTCACAGCCACTACGTCGACGGCTGATGCTGTTATTTATTATACTACAGACGGCACTACACCTTCCGATGCAAGTTTTATACTGGATCGCCCCATACTGGTGGAAGAATCACTTACCGTACAGGCTTTTGCCCGGGCACGAGGATTCCTTGACAGTGATGTGGTGACTGCTGAATATATCATCACTGATCCTCCCATCACAGCCATCGAACAACTAAACGGAATGGTTTATCCCAATCCGGCCAGGGATGTCATCATGATCCGGGAAGAAGTGGATATAGCCCGGCTTTATAATATGAATGGTGCGTTATTGGTTGAGTATACCCACACAAGCTCGCTGCAGGTATCCTCATTGTCAGCCGGAACCTACATAATGGAACTGATTGACAACGACAGCACCACCAGAACGCTGATAATAAAGGAATAAAATAATGTAAATCACGCAGCCCCTGCTCCCCGTAGGGGCTTTTTTTTAATATGGGGGAACAGTAACCTTTGTTTTGGACAAATACAGAAATACGGGAAAGTGGTCAGAATAGCCATTATTCCATTTTCCTCCTACAAATGCACGCCTGGGATAACCGGCGTAGTTTCCTTCCTGCTCCACCATGTAATCCTTAATGAATATCCTGGCTGAATAATCTACATAACCGTAGCTGCCCTCAGGTACACCCAGCAATGACTGAGAAAGAATCAGCTGATCAAACAAATTCCATCTTCCCCTGTAAGCCAGTGTACCCTGATTATCCCGGAAAAGATTGTCGAGTGGATTATACAACTGTTCGGGCTTGAGCTTACTACGCTTGCCTCTTGCATTTAAGATCTTCCTGATGCTTTTGTTGTTGGGGTCGTCATTAAAGTCGCCCATGATGATGATCTTAGCATTTTGATGTGCCTGTTGTAACGAATCTACGGCTTCCGAAACCGCCTCTGCTGCCAGAGCGCGCAGTTCCATACCTCCGCCATATCGTGAGGGCCAGTGGTTGACAATAAAGGTGATGGTATCCTTCTCAAAGGTTCCGGTTACCACCAGCTGGTTTCGCGTCCTGAAGTTTGGATTATCCGGATCTCTGACCACCACCTGGCTGGTGGCAAGCGGTGTAAATAATCTTGTTTTGTACAACAGGGCAACATCTATGCCTCTGCGGTCAGGTGATTCGAAATGCACGATACCATAACCGCGATCGGCCAGCTGCGTGCGGATGATGAGGTCTTCCAGCACCTGTCGGTTTTCAACCTCTGATGCGCCAAGTATCTCAGGCCCGTTTACATCCCCAAGCTCATAGATCACCTGAGCCAGGTTACGGAGCTTTTCCAGATATTGATCCTCCGTCCAACCGTATGAGCCTTCCGGTGTAAAATCCTCATCATTTTTGGCAGGATCATCATAGACATCAAAGAGGTTTTCAAGATTATAAAACGCCACAGTATGTACCTGTGAGAAAACTACCGTTGATATAAAGAATAAAACAAGCGTGTATTTCATAATCCGATATTTGGTGCGAAGGTAAACCCTGTTATATATCGCAAAGAATAATATGGAAAACTTAACATTTCTTTAACAGGGAAACGAAATCGGAAGGCATTAAAGGTGATACTTTCGTAGTCCGAAAAATTCGACCTATGAAAACCATCTTATCTCTGGCTCTGCTACTAGCCGCAATGCCTCTATTTTCACAATCCGGCATTATTTCAGGAACCGTCACCGATGATAAAGACCAGACGCTGGTAGGTGTTACCATCCTGATCAAGAATACTACCAAAGGCGCTATCTCCGATCTGGATGGCAATTTCGTTCTCACGAATGTTCCTCAGGGTCAGCAAACGCTGGAATTTTCATTTGTTGGCTTTGAGAAAATTGAAAAAACCGTTCAGGTTTCGGGAGAGGAAGTAGACCTTGGTAAAATCGTACTCATACCCTCCACTGTCGGACTGGAAGAGGTGCAGGTTTTTGCATCAATGGTAGAAGACCGGAATACGCCCATCGCCGTGTCGAATATTAAGGCTAATGAAATCGACGAACGGTTTGCTGACATCGCCATCCCCGATATTATATCCTCCACGCCCGGAATATTTGCCACACAGGGTGCAGGTGGTTTTGGTGATAACGAGATCTACATCCGGGGATTTGACCAGACGAATGTCGCCTTTATGGTAAACGGCATCCCAATCAATGATATGGAAAATGGCCGCATGTTTTGGTCAAACTTTGCCGGACTGAGCGAAGTGACGCGCAATATGCAGGTACAGCGTGGGCTGGGAGCCTCCAAATTAGCCATCAACTCCATTGGCGGTACGGTAAACATGATCACAAAACCTGCCGATAAAAACCAGGGTGGCCGCATAGAATACGGTGTAGGCACTGGTACCTATAATCAGCGTATCCGGTTTACCTACAACACGGGTGAATCTTCCCGTGGATGGGCTTTTAGCTTTCAGGGCGTCCGCACCACCACAGGTAACGGACTTAGCGGACTTGGCTACGGAGAATCTGCACTCAACAGCATAATACCGGGTGCCTTCGTCGACGGATGGTCGTATTATGTGGCTGCTTCCAAAAAAATTAACAAAAGCCATTCGCTTCAGTTCTGGGGATTTGGAGCACCACTCAACAGAGGCTCTGCCTTTATTGCCGGTGAAGACATCCGGGAAGAATTAAATATTGACAGCCGCACAACGAATATAGCGCTCGGTTACCGTAATGGTGAACTGTTCAACGCACGCCAAAACAGGATAAATAAGCCGCTAACCGCCTTAACACATTACTGGAATATCGACAGAAACACTTCGCTCACTACCTCGCTGTACTATTCCTATGCTGACGTTTATTCCACGCAGCCGCGAAGCAATGTTTCCGGCATTTTCCTGGATCCGGAAAGTGATCCCAACTTTGGTGATTTTGCCGGGTACGATGAAAACGGACTTATACGATGGGATGCCATTGAAGCCCACAACCAGATGCAGGGCGCTGCAGATTATTATATGGAAGCCCGCTTCAACAACCACAACTGGGTCGGAGTTATTTCAAACCTGCGCAAAGACATCAATAACCTGAGCCTGCTTACCGGTATTGACCTGAGAGCCTACCGCGGCAAGCATTTTGTGGAAGTCTACGATCTTTTAGGTGCAGACTACGTCATCAACCAAAATCGCTTCGGTGATCCCTTCAACAAACTCAACCTGAATGACACACTTCAGGTGGGCGACCAGATCAATTATGACTACGATGGAAAAGTAATGTGGGCAGCAGCCTTTGCACAGGGAGAATATAAAGTGAATAATGATATTACCATTTTTGCCACCGGTACCTTATCCAATATCAATTACCAGCGTATCGGCAATTTCTGGTTTGGAGGAGACTTTGGTGGCTTTCAGCGCAATTCGCTCGGGCCATCACGAACCTTTAATTTCCTTACCTACACCACGAAGGCCGGTGCCAGCTACCGCATTACCGGCAGACATAAAGTATATCTCAATGGAGGATATTTCACCCGTCCGCCTTTCCTTGTAAACTCTTTTGTAGACACCCGCTACTCCAACAAATTTGTAGATGGCCTTGAACCTGAAAAAGTCACTGCCTTTGAAGCCGGTTACAATTACCGCAGTGGAAACCTGCAGGTAAATGCCAACATCTACAATACCATCTGGCGCGACCGCACCACCTCATCGGCATTAACACAGTCTGATCTGGGCGATGATCCAAACAGTCAGGTAGTCCTGGATTTACTTCCCGGTAGAGCCATTACGGGACTTGCGGCCACGCATCGGGGTGTTGAAGTGGATTTTGTCTGGAATATCCTGCCCTCTCTTGAGCTGAATGGATTTGTGTCGCTGGGAGACTGGTACTGGACTGATTCGGCTGCCACAAATATTGACCTGAATGAATATGACCTCAATCAGCAGTTTGTGTCGGTGGTTGATATCGACGGGCTGCCGGCCAGCAACAGTGCCCAGACTACCGCGGGTCTCGGCTTCCATTATTCCGGCATCCGGTCTACCTATGTCGGTATGCGCTGGAATTACGCCGACCGCCTCTTCCCAAGCTGGAGCCCGGAAGACCTGATCAACGGCTTTATAACTGAAGAGCAGATTCTGAGAGAGCTTGATCCTTATGTCATAGGCTATTTTTATGCCGGCCATTATTTTGATATTTCGGATGATCTTACCGGACGGCTGTCCGTTTCGGTGCAAAATGTCACAGATGCCACCTATGTCAGATGGAGCAGCTACTTCAATGGCAACTACAATGATGGATTTGGTTTTCCACGCACATTTAATATCACATTATCCGTTCAATTTTAATTGATATGAAAAGACTATCAGCATTATTATTTGTTGTCGCCATGATGGCAGGCTGTGAAAACGACGCATTATATGAACAGCCAACCATCAGTTATTATCCTACAGACAAGGCCACCATCACAGAGGGCGGAGGCTCAGCAACACTGATCATCGAATCATCCGGATTTATTTCAGGTGGCGGATCAGCAACGGTCAATGTGACGAACTGGGAAAACCTCACGACAAACCCGCCCATCGAAAACGGTATCATACAACTCAGCTTTGATGAAAATGCGTTCTATGATACCATCACTGTAAGTGCCAACGATGAGCAGCTCGCCGGTGATTATGAATCTATATTCCGGATAACGGAAGTTAGCGGCGGCATCCGGTCTATCGGTACAAGTGAGTTTGTGCTTACCGTACTGGATAATGACCTGCTCCCCATTTTTGAAGATGATTTTGAGCTTGGAAATCTCTCGAAATGGACATCCTACAGTGTAGCCGGAACCAACGACTGGGAGATCAGAAATTTCAATGATAATAATTATGCGGTATGTTCCAATTTCCAAAACGATGAGGCCGGCGATGACTGGCTGATCTCACCTGCCTTTAATTTCGATGAACTGGAATCTGAACGATTAACCTTCACTACCTCTACCGCTTTCAATGATGGAAATCTGCTGGAGGTTGTGATTGTAGAAAATTACACGTCCGGCAATCCTACGGTTATCCGAACATTGAATCCTACGCTTCACCCGCACCGCGGGGCTGGCTTTGGAGATGGCTTTGTATCCAGTGGCACTATCGACCTGTCGGATGTTTCAGGCATTGCCAACATCGCCTTTCACTTTGAAGCCCTGAGTATGGATGACGGCACACAGTGGCAGCTGGATGATGTGGTGTTCAGCGCGTCAGGTGGTAACCCTGTTGGAGGTGGCGGCAGTGTCAAATCGACACCGTATTCAGAAAACTTCAGTAGCTGTCCGCCGGAAGACTGGACGATATTCAGCGTCGCCAGCAATGCCGACTGGGAATGCACCAACGGATATATGGAGATGGATAATTTTGGAGCTGATGTTGCAGCAGATGACTGGCTGATCTCGCCGCCGATTCAGTTAAGCGCATCGTCCGCTTTGTCTTTTGCATCCTTTACACAGTTTTCGGGAGGAACAATAGAAGTGAAATTATCAAATAACTATGCCGGGTCGGGCGATCTTGCATCCGCTTCCTGGATTGACCTTGCAGACGCTACAGAAGCCTGGGATGACAATACCTCTGACAATGGATTTGTGAATGTCGAAAATATTGACCTTTCCGGTTTTAGCGGAGGCAGTGGAGCAGTTTATATTGCCTTCCGGGCAACGTCGGTTGGAACAGGTGGCGGACAAACTTCACTCTTCCGGTTGGATGATTTCGCTGTCTCCGGTAACGGAGGAGGAAGTGGCGGTGGACCATCTGTACATATAGCAGATGCACGTAGTCAGGACGGACAAACCGTTACGATATCCGGTGTGGTATCCTCAAACGATTATGGATTTAACAATGGCCAGTACTACGTTCAGGATGGCACCGGCGGCATCAATGTGTTTCATGCCGGAAACTTTGGTATTGTAGAGGCCGGAGACAATGTCACCATAACCGGGACTATCGGTGAATTTAATGGTCAGATACAGATTGCGCCATCCTCAGTTACAGTAAACAGCTCTGGTAATGTACCTGCACCAATTGATATTACTTCATCTGACCTTACACTCAACAGCTCCCTTCAGGGCACACGAGTGCGCCTGTCCGGTGTGTCATTGGTTAACCCCGGCGACTGGCCGACAGCCCCAATAAGTACAAGTTCCGGATTGAGCGTTGACGCTACTGTAAATGGTGTGACGTTTACTATTCGTATCGACCGTGGCGAATCCTTTTATGATGGGTCGCCGACACCACCTGCAACCTTTACACTGATCGGCAACCTCGGCAGGTTTGAAGATGATGTGCAGATCATGCCATTCTTTGAAGGGGATATCCAATGATGAAACAGGCTCTTCTCTTCTGTCTACTGTTTGTCGGTACATTTGCTCTGGCACAGCCCTATCCGCCTGAAGGATATTCCGGGAAACCACTGCGTGAATGGCTGCGCGAAAACTGGTATGAACCTTATCACCGTACGCTGGGGTACAATGGGGCTACCGGCGCCAGAGGGCTGATGTATAATTTCATCGATAATGATGACAATACCATCACCTGTGTGTATTCCGGATTTTCGGTATCGGTGTCCTTTGGTGGTACAGAAACAAATCCACAACCGATCAATGCCGAGCATACCGTACCCCAGAGTTTTTATCGCCCGCCCGGTGAAGATGACAGCCGTGAGCCCATGCGGTCCGATATTTTTCACCTCTACCCTACCTATGGCGACTGGAATTCGGTAAGGCTCAATTATCCCTTCGATGAAATAGATGATAACCAAACCAGCCTCTGGATGTACCTCGATAACAGCCAGAGCAGCATTCCGGTATCCGACATTGATCTTTACAGCGAGTACACCGGTACCGGCGGCAATAGATTTGAGCCGCGTGAAGATCATAAGGGAAATGTGGCGCGGTCCATCTTCTATTTTTATACCATGTATGAAGATAATGCCTTTGTCACCCGGGGCATTGACCAGGTAGCCGATATTGAGGTGCTGCTGGACTGGCACGAAAGCGATGAAGTAGATAGCCGCGAAAGCAGAAGAAATGGGCTGATACAGTTTTATCAGGGCAATCAAAATCCGTATATCGCCTTTCCGGAACTGGTGGAGCTGGCATGGTTTACAGAAGACAATCTGCCGGATGTCATCACGGCGAACCTGGAAGAAACCGTTTTTTACATAAACCAGACAGCGATCAGGCTCTCCTTTTCACCTGAATCCTATCGGGTATTAAGCAGCAGCGGACAGGTTCTGGAAACAGGCAGCATGGAAGAAGATGGCAATTTAACATTTTCAGGAGCTCCCGGGCTGTATATAATACAATTCTTTGATGGAGAACAGTCAATTTCGAAACGAATGCTTATTACCTTTTAACCAGTTAACATTTTCATAACCCAAAAGACACGATCTATACCATCTCATATTTGTACATTAACAACTTAAATAAAACCTAATCTTATATGATGAGACAAGTACTTATATCTTTCCTGGCGATGATAATAGTTCCTACCGGAGCTATTGCCCAGATCTTTATAACAGAGGTAGCAGACCCGAACGATAATGATATTGCCAGATACATTGAACTTTTCAATGCAGGCGAATCAGATGTCGATTTATCAACTGGTGATGGATATCTTTTAAGAAGATACACTAATGGAGGTTCTACTTTTACTGAATCTACGATTGATAATCTTACTGGTGTAATTCCAGCTAACGGGACGTATGTAATTGCTGTAAATCCTACCGCGTTTCAAACAGCTTTTGGGGTCGTAGCAGATCAGGATGGTGCTACGGGTGGATCATCTGATAGTAATGGTGACGATAATATTGAATTGCTTGATCCTAGTGGCACAGTGATTGATGTCTATGGAGTTCCCGGTACTGACGGCTCCGGAACGTGTCATGAATTTGAAGATGGAAGAGCCGAAAGAAAAGCAACTGTTACCACAGGTAGTGCTACATGGGATAGCGATGAATGGAATGTTCAGGCAGATAATGAGGTCACTGGTTGTGTCACCAATGATCCGGTAGATGTGGCCGACGGTGTTTTTGATCCAGGTGAATGGATAGGTGCTGAACCGGATGTAATTAAAGATGAACCAACGAACCAACCAAGCGGATTCACAGTATCATCAGAAGAATTTGATATAGCTGATTTATCATGGACTGATGCTGTTGAGGGAACGCAAGCTCCAGATGGATATTTGATACTGGTTTCAACATCTTCTATCAGTGACCCAACAGACGGTACGGATCCAGCGTTAGATTCCGACCTCTCTGATGGTAGCGGGGTCTTTAAAGTTAGTTTTGTAGGTGCAGATAATTTGAAAATATCAGGTTTGGATGAAAATACCACCTACAACTTTGCAATTTATTCCTATACAAATACTGGATCAGATATTGACTTTAATGTCACTTCAGCCCCTTCTTCTTCAGCTACCACTAATTCAAAAATCTTTGCTGAAGATTTTGAAGGTTTTACTGATGGTCAGCTTATTAATTCAAATGGTTTTACATCAGTAGATCTAGGCGGACCAAATAACTGGGTAATAAATAATTTCGGTTCAAACTTTGCTGAAATGTCAGAGTTTTTTGACAGTTCATCTGACTATACCCATGAAGACTGGTTTTTATTACCTCCGATAAATCTGAACTCATTTGATGATGCCGTTCTATCTTTTACCTCTGCCGTACGATTTAAGGATGGTGATGCTTTAAGTCTTCAAATATCGACAGACTACCATACCGTAAGCGATTTTAGCGACGCCACATGGACTGATATCACATCTTCAGTTACATTAGCTTCAGATGACAACTTTACTTCATCTGGATTGTATGATCTCTCAACATCATATGATAATCAGATTGTAACATTAGCTTTCTACTACAAGCCAGATGCTACAAATCCTGACGATGGACAATGGAGAATTGATAACATCAGGGTTTCAGGTACAGCTTCAACAACCGAAGTTACTGCCCTTGGAAGTGCTACAGCATCAACCGATTTAACACTGGCTTCAAGTGTGACCACATCGGGAAATGTGGTTATGAATGACCTTACCATAGGTAGTGCTGTTCGATTTACCATCGCAGATGGAGATGTCGTCACCATTTATGGCGATATCGAAAACCTTGGTGGAACATTAGAAATTGCATCAGGTGGAAGTCTGATCGTTTTTGGTAATAATACGCTTGGAGATGTTATCACCTCAAGAACTGCTCCTTCTGCTGCCTCTACCGGTGATTATAGCTTTGCCGGCACTGTGGTGGAGCAGAGTGCATCTATTATTGGTGCTGCACTTGGCTCGTTTGTATACAAATACGACGAGACTGAAACATACGGCTCGGCCAGATGGGTAGATGCTACCTTTGATCAATTAGTCCCTGGTGTTGGGTATACTTCAGTGGCCGATGAAATAGACCTGATTGGTACCCCAATAGCTGATATGGTTGAAGTATCTGGTTTAACCTGGACAGATGGTGCACCTTCTGATGACAATGAAGGATGGCATCTGGTATCAAACCCGTATACCGCTGCTATTGATGCTGATGCATTCCTAAATGATAATACCAACTTAGCCGGATCTATTTATCTATGGGATGACGGCGGAAACTCAATAAATGGAACAGGATCGAACGCCGATTATCTCGTTTATAATTCCATGGGTACCAGTGGAGGCAATGGCGCTTCGTTCAGTGGCAATATTGCTTCAGGTCAGGGATTTTTCGTGAAATTAAACGCCATCGCCGACGACGGGTCATCACTCTTTTTCAAGCCCGGGTACAGAGTAACTACCAGCTCAAGTAATGGTGCGTTTATCCGTACAAAGAGCAGTATTCAGCGATTTAAAATCATGGCATCATCTGAAGGTGTTACGAGCGAAACATTGATCGGCTACCATGAAAATGCTACGGAAGATGTGGACCGACTATTTGATGCGTATAAACTCAAAAATGAAAGACACATCAATATTGCATCAAAAATTGGTGAGTCTTCCTTTGCTATTCAGGGATTACCGGAAATCAGCAGCATTCCGGTAGACCTGGAAGTTGAGGTGATGGAAGATGCCATGGTCGTATTTTCCATTGGTATGGCTGAAAACATCGAAGGATATGATATCATATTGTTTGATAGCAAACTGAATGAGTATCATAATCTGTCGTCATCGGATAAAGCCGTGAAGGTCAGTACCGGGGATAAGGATCGGTTTGCCATCATATTACGTGAAAGCCGAATCACCGACCTACAAAACCAAAGCAGCCTTCAAATTGTAGCGCTTGAAAATGAATGTAGAATTTACGGTGTAAATAACATCCGGAAGTTAACGGTGACGACAATATCCGGTGAAATGGTTGGCGAGATTACACATCCGCAGCATAACGGCAATTATTACCTGATGGATTCTAATCATTTTGAAACCGGCCTGTATATCATCTCTGTAATGGCTGATGAAGGCATTTTTACCCAAAAGATTCTAATAGATTAATTTAACAGATAAAGTCATGAAAAATATTTTACTTAAAACCATACTTCTAACTTCAGTTTTAGTGTTAACAGCACAAATCGCTTTTGCGCAGGCAGGTCCTGGAGCTCCTCCCGCCACTCCAATTGATGGGGGACTTGGCTTACTCCTTGCAGCAGGTGGTGCTTACGGCCTGAAAAAGCTGAGAGATAAGAGAAAATAATCACAAAAAAAGCCCGGTAAAACCGGGCTTTTTTTTATTCATTCAATTTCCATTTTTGATGAAACAGCCGCCCATCATGGGTGATACCCTCTACGGTAACGGTCATGGGACCTGGGTAATCATTTGTATAAAACGAAAGGTCTAAAGATTCGCCTGCTCTGAGTTCGATCATGGGCTCCCAGTGAATGGTAGCACGATTATCAGGACGGGCATTTTCTGCATTATAGACTGAATAATCGGGTGCATAAAACTCCTGATATTCCTGATATCCCTCTAATCGCATAAAGGTTGTGTATTCCGATTGGTATGACGGCATCGGCTGAAACCCCATTCGTGTAAAGAACGCCAGAACACCATCTGATCCCCGGGGTCCGAATATCACGGCATCCGGCCCAACATACACCTCCACCTCTCTGATCATGCTTGGTGGTACCAGACTTAATGTAGCCAGGGACACCGGCATATTATCGAGCAATATCAATGGGCTATCCCCTCTGGATGTCCCCCGCATGGATACATTTCCGACCCAGCCTCCAACACCTAGTCCACCTGTGATGAGTACACCCGGTATTCTGGCGCGGATAAGTTCCAGCGGATGCATATACGATGCCGGATTGGTAATCTGCTCGTCTATTTTGAAATTATAGGTGCCCCGACCGTAGATATTTTCAAGCTGCCAGGGTTTTTCCTCTCGTTGTGCTGTTAATTCCACTTCTTCCAGCATAATCGCATTTTCATCCAGATCAGCCCAGTACTGTCTTTGTTTGAATGACTCTTCGACCATATACTTATTGCGGTCTTCAAACCTTTCCATTTTAGATACGGGTTGCTGGTTTAATGTCAGCCACTGCATGGTTGTATCCAGTTCAAAAACCACACCCTTAGCTCCATTTTCCTTATTTCCTGTAAAAACCAGGTATCCTTCTCCTTCTATATCGATATCGGTAATGGCAAACGTACCGTTAGCCTCTGTTATGAGGTTGTCAAACATCATCAGGCTGTCCTGCATGAGAAAATAATTAATCTCACCGTTATCAACACCTTGTCTAAACCAGTCACCTTTCAACCTTCCTGTTATGCCTATGCCCTGTTCAATAGGTAGATTATATTCAATTGCATTCTGAATAAGGTCTTCCCACTTAAACCGGCTCCAGCCATTTACCAGCATTAAAAGATCCTGTTTTTTCCATACTTCAGGTTCGTCCTGAGCAAAGTAAGAACCGGGATTGTGGATATAGCCTCTCAAATCACTTGATAGCAGCAGCTCTGACACAATAGTCGGCTCGTAGGTATCAAGCGTAACCTGTCGGTCATCCGTTACAGACATGGACAGGTAAGCCTTGGCTGTGTCACTCTCTGACGTATTCCATAGCAGATTTAAATCGACCTGTTCCCTTTTGCTGTAGGAATTTTTACTTGACGCGAATTCTACGTCAAGTGACCGGTAACTGGAGTTAAACACGAGACGTTGTGCTATGGGCTGACCATTTTCCCGGAAAATGGTGAAATGGTTTATACCCGGCTGCAGTGCTTCTCTGGGGATGGTGCCTATTACCAAATCATTTTCAACCGGCAGGTTTACGCTTAACACTGGCAACCCACGGGCATGCCCGAAGAGGAAAACCTTTTGAAGTGATTCATTTGTTTTTACTTCAAACGCTATATCTTCATTTACCGATTTTTGTATGATATTGAAAACAGTACCCTTCTCATAAATGGTTGGCATCTGGTATTTTACTTCGGGATCGCTTTCAAGTATTGCATAATATTCGTCATCCAGTGAAGGAACGAAAGGGAATTTGCCCACACCTTCATGTAGTGGCTCATATTCGGAGATTCGTGTGCCATTTTCGTCAATGATAACAAGCTTTTCATTTAATGGCTTTCCGTACTGATCTGTAATCTGAAAGGCAATCTGAGTCGGAATACCATCTACCAAATTGCCTCCTTCAGGGAAAAGTCCCAGTTGTGGTATGACTTCTGCTGTAGGAATAGATTCCCCGGATTCCTTCACATTATAGATATTAAGTTCACGCTGAAAAAAATATTCATCTCCGGCATTGGCCATGTATTGAGAATAGGATCGAAGCAGATATGTACCTGTTTGCAATCCAACGGGCAATTTAAAGTACCCCATACCAATACCGAAATCATTCTTAACCTTGATCTGCTCAACGACCCCACCTTCAGGATCGATCAAATCAGCATAAATGACACGGCTTAATGGAGATAGCTGGTGTGAATGTCCGGCTGTGCTGTAAAGTTTAAACCAGATCGTTTCACCTGACACATAGGATGATTTATCCAGGTCAAGATATGTTTTTTCTATCGGGTTTCTTTTGTGAAAATCCACCACTGTATTGGCAAGGTCTGTGACCTGTGCCATAGTGGCGATGCCGGAGAGCGAAATGATTAAGAAGAGTTTTGAAAAAACGGGCATGGTAATTATGTTAAAGTGGTACAAACTAAATTAACAATAACTACACAAAAAATTAAAATAAGGTTATAATTTTTACATTTTATGCAAAATAATAACTATGTTTTGCGAATAAATTAAAGATATACTTTCGGCATTTTTTTATTAAATCTAATTGATTTTAAGCCTTTCCGTTAGCATACGCCCGTCTTTTGTCATTCCTTCAACAATCACTGTCATTGGTGCCACCTCATCGGTAGTAAAGAATGAGATCTGCTTCGATTTTCCACTTTCAAGGGTGATCAGTGGTTCCCAAAGTATTGTGGCGCGATTATCTGGTTTTGCATTTTCAGGACGATAAGTGGAATAGTCGGGTGAGTAAAACTCCTGATATTCCTGGTAACCCTGTACTCTCACATAGGTGGTATTCTCAGCCGCATACACATTGGGTGGATCAAATCCAACTTTTGTAAAAAACGAGATGACACCATTTGCTCCCTGAGCACCAAAAATCACGGCTTCACCGCCCATGTAAATCTCCACCCTGTCAATAGTGGAGGGTGGAATTGAATTGAGCACATCAATAGGGACAGGCATGTTATCAACCAATATCAGCGGCTCCTGCCCTCCGTTTATTGAGCCAGGGCCCCGCATTTGAATATTCCACTGGGTTCCGCCCTGCCCCAGACCTCCTACTATCCTCACACCTGGAACCCTGCCTCGCAAGAGCTCCATAGGGTGTAAAAATGAACCGGCATTTGGCACCTCATCCATATCAAGCGAATGTGTACCTTGCCCGTAAATATTTTCAATCCGTTTAAAGTCATCTTCACGGTATGATGATATCTGTACATCATCAAGCATTATCGCGTCGGGATCAAAAGCTGCATTGTACTCGGCTCGTTTATATGCCTCACTGATCATATTTTGCTGCCAGTCCTCAAGAGATACTATA
>CAZEQJ010000009.1:26901-49771 GCA_964514385.1 uncultured Cytophagales bacterium | reverse complement strand
ATGCCTGAAGCTATCTGTGTTTCAGGAAGCCAGCTGGCTGCAGTGTCGATATCAAATATCACGGATGAGCCTCCACGCTTGTTAGTTCCTGTCAGCATCAGGTATTTCTCCCCTTCAATCTGTATGTCATTGATTACAAATCGGCCATTTTCATCCGTCACTACCTCATCAAAATAGTTAATACTATCTTTAAACAGATAATTCACGCTTCCCTCACTTATACCTTGTCGCAACAGATCAGATTTCAAAACCCCTTCGACGCTTATTCCCTGTTCAATAGGCTGGTCATACATTTTATCCCCATCCATCATATCTTCCCATCTGAACCGACTCCACCCATGCACCATCATGAGTAAGTCTCTCTTTTTCCATGCCAAAGGGTCATTGTTTTGAAAATAGGAGCCTGGTTTATGTATGTACCCGCGCAAATCACTGGTCATAAGCAGTTCACTCTCAATAGTTGGCTCGTACGGATCAATTATTTCCTGAGCATCATGAGTGACCGCAAGGGAGAGATATGCTGGTTCATCACCTTCAAATAAACCCGTGAGTGTCAATTCCACATTTTCCCGCTTTCCATACCGGCTTTTATCGGGTTTTACCTCCACATCCAGACGCTGATAGCTGTCACTGAAAATCAGGCGTTCCGCTATGGGCTGACCTTCATTGAAAATGGTAAAATGGTTTATTCCAGGCTGCAGTAGCGAACGGGGTATAGCCCCGGCTGCAACTCCCTGTTGTAAAACTACTTCCGTGCTTACGATTGGCATACCGCGACTATGGCCCACAAGCAATACCTTATCTATTCCCTCAGAAGAAGTGATTTGAAAATTTACCGTCTTTAATGTGGGTACATTGGTGAAATTCAGCACTGTACCTTTATCATATACCTGTGGCAAGTAGAAAGTATCTTCCGACTGCTCAAGTAAAACGTAATAGGATTTATTATTTTGCGGGGTAAATGGAAAGCTTCCCATTCCCTGATGCTGGGTTTCGAAGCTGATAAGTGGCGTATCATCCGCTCCAAACAGCTTACCCGATCCATCAACTGGCACTCCGTTGTCATCGGTGATCTGAAAAGCCATCTGAGTGGTTATTCCGGCCACAAGGTTACCACCTTCAGGGAAAAACCGAATGCCTTGATTCTCTTCAGCAGGAGGCGAGATATTTTCGCCCTCCTCATACATGTTGTAAATATTAAGTTCTCGCTGGTAAAAAAAATCGCTGCCCTCGTTTGTCATATATCTGGTGTAAGCGCGTAGTAGATAAACACCTGTTTCTAATGACATAGGCAGCTCAAAATAGCCAAGGCCAATACCAAAGTCGGACTTCACTTTTATCTGCTCTACAACTTCACCGGAAGGACCTATCAGCTCAGCGTAAACCACACGGCTCAGTGGTGAAAGCTGATGTGTATGGCCGGCAGTACTGTAAAGTTTAAACCAGATGGTTTCGCCTGATACATATACTGATTTATCCAGATCAAGGTAAACCTTTTCTATCGGGTTTCTTTCATGGTAATCAATTAGAGCGCCGGCGATATCCGGGGTCTGGCATAATACAGTTTGGCTGAAAAGGAGTACAAATAATGTGGTTGTAATACGTATCATAATCAAATGTAAGTGCTTTCTGATGCTGTAAATTAAAACGAAGGTATTGAAATTTTCATATAATAGACCAAATATATTTTAATTCAAATAGAAGATATACGCTTCAACCTTATGTCTTCCTCCTTACATTCGGAGTAGATTATCAGGCACGATTTAAAAATCCGATGTAGCTTGACGGAAAAAACATGAAGTATTTCTGTATTGCCTTTCTGCTAATCCCGGCATTCATGAATGCCCAGGAAATTTATCAAACTGCAGACGGTGCTATTCAGGGTTACGACCCTGTAAGCTATTTTGACGGTTCCCCGCGAAAAGGCCAGACCGCGCTCACCGCGACTTATAACGGAGTCATCTGGCATTTTGTAAATGAGGAAAATAAAAAAAGATTTCAGGAGTCTCCCGAAAGCTTTATTCCGCAATATGGCGGATATTGTGCCTATGCTGTGGGGAACAATTACACAGCGAAATCTGACCCTCTTGCATGGAAAATAGTGGATGGCAAACTCTACCTCAACTACAATGACCGCATCAGGTCAAAATGGGAGAATAACCAGGATACCTTTATTCATGATGCCAATAAAAACTGGCCTTTACTGAAAAAAGAACTGGAGCAATAATGATATAACATAAAAATAACATGTTTTCAGCATATTATTTGGCCTATTGTGAAACAGTTTACCCTCACAACTTGTAATGCATAAGTGTAAAAAAAACATTTATGTCTGTGCGAAATCTGCTAACCTTAGTTCTTACCATCAGTTTCCAATTCGTCTTCGCCCAATCTTATGTCGAAATAACGGGGCAAACCATTGATTCTGCAGCTGCCGAGGTGATCCCCTTTGCTCAGCTGGCCATTTACGATGCCGGATCCAAGGAGCTCGTCACCGGAACTACATCCGACTTTGACGGCAATTTCAAAATCAGGGTAAAGCCCGGGAAATATGATTTTGAATTCAGTTATGTAGGCTATCGAAAAGTCAGCGTGGCGAAAAACGTAACGCAGGACACTGATCTGGGGAAGGTATTTCTGGCTGAGGATGTAGAAGTGATGGATGAAGTGGTGGTGCAGGCGACTGAAGTCAGGAAACCTGTACTGGCAACATTGGATGGTATGGAAATCAGACCTGATCAGACTTTATCCAACACCGGCGGTACCCTCCTCGATATATTACGTGTGTCTCCTTCAGTGCGCGTAGGTGAAGACGGAAGTGTTTCTATAAGAGGCAGCGGTAGCACCAATGTGCTGATTAACGGCCGGAATTCATCCCTCACCGCTGATCTGGAGCAGATTCCTGCAAGCGCAATCCGGTCAATTCAGATCATCAACAACCCGAACGCGAAATATGATGCAGCAGCTGCCGGGGGTGTTATCAACATTGTGCTGAAAAGGGGTGCAGAAAAACAAAGTAGTGCTTCACTTGAAGTTACAGGCGGGACGCTGGGCAGAACCTCTGTTAATGCAAGGGGGAGCCATTCTTTCGACAACCTCAATATTTTTGGTGGATATAGCTACCGGAATTTCCCATCGGTAAGTTCACGTTCTACTGAACGTGTTACCTATTCAGACAATGAACGTCTTCTACAGGAAAGTGAAGGCACAAGTGAAGATGAAGAACATACCATCAACCTTGGCGCAGATTTTTTTATAGGTCAGCATAAAATAAGCTACGAAGGGGTATTGAATTTCGAGGGTGAAGCTGACTTCCAAACCAATGGCGCGATTCTTTCTGATATGGATAACAACGATATCATTACCCAATATGTACGTGCCAACACCGAAGGGGAAGACAATTACACCTATGACAACGCATTGATCTACGAATATTTGTTTAATGACAATCGCCAATTCCGTGTACTCGCAAGTAATTCCTATCGCGATGGCTATGAAACCCAGGAAATAGAGGTATATCAGGGCATCAGTAACCTCGATGAAAATCCGGGTCGTGCATCAACAGGTAATGAACGCTCCTTCAACGACACCTATCGTACCACCTCTGTGATTCAGGCAGATTATTCCCAACCATTAAGGGGCGGATTGTTTGAAGCTGGATATAAATCAACCTTCCGGGAAATCGGAACAGATTATCGATACGAAATATTAAACCGTGCTTCGGGAGTATGGGAAAACCAGGAAAATGTGACAAATTATTTCATTTACGACGAAGCCGTACATGCCGGTTATGTTATTTACAAAGACAGCCTGGGAGCCTTTACATACGCAGCGGGTGTTCGTGGTGAGGGTACACTTATCGATACGGAGCTTGTACAGACGGGTGAGCGTAACCAGCAGCGATACTTCGATCTTTTCCCAAGCGTGCAACTTGCTTATAACACAAATGAATTCAATACATTTAAGATTACATACTCCCGCAGGATTGATCGTCCCGGAGGATGGCGACTAAACCCATTTCCGGATGTCAGCGACTCATTGAATGTACGTATAGGTAATGACAACCTTCAGCCGGAGTACATCAATTCGTTTGAAGTGGGCCATATGTATAATCCGGGCAGAGTAAGTCTGACGACCAATCTGTTTTACCGTCGCGTCATAAACCAGGTGGACTGGATTGTACAGGTAATTGACGGCATATCCTTCCGGGGGCCACAAAACCTGCTTTCATCAGATAATTATGGAATCGAGGTGATCGGAACATGGGATATATTCAACTGGTGGCAGATAAATGGTAGCTACTCAGGGTTTGGTGTACAGGTGGATGGCACCAACCTCGACCAGAATTTCACAAACAGCGGGCTTAGCTGGTATGTGAAATTCAATTCGGATTTCCAGTTACCATACGACATAGATGTACAGATAACAGGCAACTATGAGGCGCCTGAGATTGAAGCCCAGGGTCAGGATCGTGAGGTTTATTACTTGGATCTGAGCGTACAGCGTGACTTCTTTAACGAAAAGCTTGGTCTCAACGTCTCATTACGTGACGTCTTTGATACCCGTATATATCGTGGTGAAAATTTCGGCGGCGATTTTCTGCAGACATCATCCCGTAAATGGCAGACGCAGATATTGCTTGTCAGTCTGAAGTATAATTTTCTATAAACTTCGGGCAGAGTATCATATACCGATCATCACGAAAGCGCCCCAGAACAGAGGATCTTTGAACTTCTCCCGTATTTCTTTTTTAGCTTCGATGAAAGCCGTTCGCTTATCACCGGTCTCCAGCCATTTTTCATAAAAGGCTGTCATAAGTTCCTGTGTAGCTTCATCGGAAACTTTGAAAAGACTCATGATAAGATTTTCAGCTCCTGCGACCAGAAAGGCACGCTGAAGTCCGTATACTCCCTCACCTATTGTCACGTCGCCAAGCCCGGTTTCACAAGCTGACAGCACCACCAGTTCTGTATTGTCAAGGCTCATATTCATAGCTTCATAAGCCGTAAGTACACCACTTTCAATATTATAGTTGTACAGGGTCTGTGCCAGCAAATCACCAGCTCCGGTAAGTAATAAACCGGATCGAAGCAACGGGTTTTGCATGGCCGCTGCTTCACTCATGCCCCCAACGCCCTGCTCTATTTCCGGTGCCGGTGTAAAAAAGCCATGTGTTGCAATATGAAACACACGCGGATTCATAAGTCTTTTCACACGGTCTTCACTGGCAGCCGTATCCAAGTAAAAGCTGATATCCCAGCCTTTTTCTTCGAGGATCGAATAAATGCTCTTGATCTCGACTTCTGTTCCAGGCAGATCTGATATTACTTCACCTCTCAGCGTATTGGCAGGGTTGGGGTTATTCATTTTTACATAAAACTCGGGATTACCAAACAACATGGCTGACTTTACCAAGGGTCCCTCTTCGCGGCTCTTATTTTTTGTATTGTAGAGATCCTTAGTATTGTTTACCAGGATAATATTAGCACTGTCTAATACATATTGTCCCCTTCCAATCGGGATAGCCTCAAGGTTGATCTGTGTGTAGGCTCCATCAGGAGAAAAATATAGTTTACTGAAGTCTCCAAGCTCCTGGCGTATGGGCTGCCAGTATTTTTCATTGGAATAGCTGTCCTCTACCCTGTATTTTATCACATTTCTGTAGTAGGTCAGATAACGTCCCTCTAATTCGGTTCCGTAAGGCAACACCTTCAGTCGTGGCTCTTCTTTTCTTCCTTCACGCACATAAACAAGTGCATAAAGCACACTGTCAGTGAATACATGGTCGAAATATCGAAACCGGATCACTTCCATTGCCACCTCATTTTCTTCCAGCGCAGCATGTATTTCTTCCCATGTTACGACCTCACGCGCTTCCTCTTCTTTTCCAAAGGCATCCGAAAGTCTTGAAAGGTCTTTTTCAATTCGCTCCACATCGCCGGCCAGACTGTTGATGTTGATCCTTTCCTCCGAAAGCTGGTCAGTGCTCATAGACAAGGCAGTGGTCAGTAACTCCTTTTTGCTTACCCATTCCTCATACTTGGCGATCAGTTCGGGATCACCGCTTCCGAGTATTTGATTTCTGATCTTAATGGACGAATTGAGAAGCAGTGCCTTGGTAAGTAAGGCATTATTATATAATCCCTCTATCAATTCCGTAAAATCATTGCCCAATTCCAATGCCATGGTGGCGTAGAATTCAAAGTCATCTTTAATCGTATTCCAGTATTTCGTCTTTTCGCGTTCGCTTAGTGATGAAAAATATATCTTGATAAACTCCCTGTATTTTTCTAGCACCTCATCCAGGCTGGCTTTAGCTCTGCGTTTATCACCCTGCATATAATAGACTTTACTAAGTCTGGAAAGTGCTTTCACGTATTCGGGGTTATCGTCATTGAAGTAATCCTCAAATAATTTGGCAGCTTCTTTATAAAAGTTCTCGGCCTCACGATAGTCTTTTTGAAAATAGTGCACATCACCGATCAGCATGGATATATCTGCTGTTTTGATATTATTCCGCTTTCCTGCTTTCGACTTCCAGATACGCTCTGACGCTTCAAGCAGCTCCAGTGCTTTTTGCGGATTATTCTTCCTGATATATACCATAGCCTGCCGTTTCAGCAGTTCTGCATACTGCGTGGTCTGCTTTCCGACGGCGTCTGCTATTATTTTATCGGCAGTATTGAGGCTCACCAGGATTTCATCTGGTGGAATTTCATTTTTATAGTACTGTACAAGGCCAAAGTCACTCAATGCATTACCTACTTCAATGTGGTCTTTTCCAAATTTCTCCCTGTAAATGGGTAGGATCTGCTGAATCAGCTCTTCTGCCTTTTCATAGTTTCCTAAAGCATTGTAAATGGCCTCAAGTGAACGGGCAGCATAGGCTGTTTGAGTGGAATTGTCGCCATAAATATTACTTGCGACATCATAGGCCAGCAGAGCTTCATTTTCCGCCTCGGTATATTCGCCTTTGGCCAGGTGGATCAGGGAGCGGTCTGCCCGCGGCCGGACAAGGAAGCGGCTTCTGGCGCCGAATACCTTAATTTTCTGGTCAATTATCTGATCAAGATACGATTCGGTCTGAATGTACTTACCCAATTCGATATTCAATCTGGCTAGCAGCTCATACGACTCATATTCATTGTAATCTTTATTCGTCTTGGATCTCCTTTTCAACTTTTCAGCATCCTTAAGCATATCTTCTGCTGCGTCAAAGTCTGCCAGAATACCTAAAAGCCGGGCTTTGGTTTCGTAAGCCATTACCGTGTATATAGACTGATCGCTATTGCCGTAGCCTTCCAGAATATCGATCGCATCATTTATTATATCACCTGCTTTCTGGTATTCGCCAATATCAATATAAAGTCTTGCAATCTTCTCCAGGGTTTTACCATACTCGATGTCTCTGTTGTCGTATTTTCGTCGAGTAGCCAGCAGGGCTTCTTCGAGATAGGTTGCAGCATCCTCAAAACGATCATTGATCTGATAGATATATGCCTGATCCGTGATCAGGCGCACATAGTCCTTATGGCCAAAAGATATCCTTGGTTTAACAACCTCCTGAAATGAATTATTGAAATAATCGGTTGCCTCTGCAATCTGGTCGGTGAATCGTGAAAGATGCTCAGCACGATACAGTTTATGAAGATGGGTTATGAGGGAGTTTTCTCCTGTGATTTCTGTCGCAAACTGCACATTCTGGTTTAAGGTATTCATAGCTGCCGACATGTCTTCATTGGCAAGATGCATCTGGTAGATCAGCTCATTATACTCCAGTCCGTACGGATGTGCATTGGCCAGCAGAAAGCCAGAGGCATCTGAGAACACCGCCTGCTGGATATTCACCTGAACCTTAGCCCCCTGTTCAATGCGATACAATGCCGACAGGTATTTGAGATATTTTACCCACAGGCTCTTTTCCTTGTCGAGATTTTTAAGAAATACTTTTTCTGTGTCTTTGGTGAGGGTACTTAGTTTACCTTCTTCTTGCTGAAGTATAAGATGTTTGATCAGGCTCAAACGGACCTCAATGGCCTGAAAATGTGTTGGTTCCACTACTTTTAATATGTCAAAATAGGATGACTCGAGGTATTTGGTGGATATGTCACCTACTCCATTATCTGCCAGCATTCTGCCCAGGTAATATTGATTTAATGCGTAATTGATATCCCTCTTCCCTAACTTATCGTCAATCCAGTTGCCTGCATACAGAAAAGCTGAGTCTGCTGATATAAAGTCTCCTTTCGAATGCAGCACCCTGGCCTTCAGGTTGAGCCATTCCGCATAATTTCTCAGGTTTTGTTCGAGCCTGTCTTTATCTATTTTTTCGCTTATAAGCTTACCTGATTCATCGACATAGCTGATCCTGTCCGCTGTATTGTTGATAAAATATTCCTCAGATGAAGCCAGTTCCAGAATGGCGTTGCGGTATTCGCCTTGTTGCATCAGGATCTCCGCTTTCAGCATGGAAAGATGATAGGCAGCAGAGTCCTCATAGCCGGACTGCCTTGATAAGATATCCACAGCTTCCTCAAAATAGCCCAGCGCTTTTAGCGGATTGCCATAGGTGATATAACTTTCGGTTATTTGGATAAGCAATGTGGCATGTGCACGGCTGTCTTCTGAATGAATAGTAATGCTTTTGCTTATAGCATCTTCTACCTTCTCCTGAAATAAAACTATCTCGCCGCAATAGAGAGCGATTTCGGCTTTCTTGAGTGAAATGTAGGGTGTATACTGGTGATTTTCACCAAGTTTCTTGGCCGCCTTTTTTGCCAGCTTGTTTATAAATTTGGTTGCCTTTGCATAGTCCCCCGCCTGCTCAGCTTCTTCGATTTTATTGACCAGCTTTTCCCAGTTGACAGCATATGCCGGGGAGAGAGTGGCAAAGGCGATAGCAACAAAAAATAAATGGAAAGTAATGCGTCGCATAATCAGGATATTTAATTCTTTAAAGCTACAATTTTTTTTTCAATTGTATTTATCTGATAATAAATCATTACAAAATACAGGAAGAAGGGGTATTTATTACCTTTGGTTGGCTTAGGAATTTTAATTAAAAAAGATAGGAAAAAGTCAATAGGAAATCGGTTTTTATTATCTGTATTTTTTTCACAACTTTGATGCCCCTTCAAAAAACCAACTGAAATATTGTTCTAATGATAACGGAAACTGACAGTCATATTATCTGGGAAAGTTGCCTGCAGCACATAAAAAAAGAGGTTGACGAGCAAAGTTTCAATACATGGTTCGCTCCTATTAAGCCTCTGAAATATGAACAGGACACACTGACCATACAGGTACCCAGTCAGTTTTTCTATGAATGGCTGGAAGAGCATTACGTTCGCCAGCTTAGGAATGCCATAGACCGGGAAATTGGAAAACACGGGAAATTGGAATATTCCGTTATCGTCGATAAGGGCAACAAAGGGTCACAGCCCTATACAGTAAACCTTCCCGGCAACCCAAATCAAACAAAACCAAAGGATAGTGGGTACCAGTCCCCTTTTTCTATCCAGCAACTCGATCCGTTTCATATGGATTCCAACCTCAATCGTAATTATACTTTTGAAAGTTTTATAGAAGGAGACTGCAACCGGCTGGCGAGATCTGCCGGCTTTGCCATAGCCCAAAAACCGGGAGCCAATTCTTTTAATCCCTTCATGGTATACGGGGGTGTTGGACTTGGCAAGACGCACCTTGCACAAAGTATTGGTAATGCGATAAAAGAGAAGTACCCTGACCTATTTGTACTCTATGTGTCTTCCGAAAAGTTTACCAGTCAGTTTATCGAAGCCCTGAAAAGTAATAAGATACAGGAATTCTCGAATTTTTACCTTCAGGTAAATGTACTGATCATTGACGATGTGCAGTTCCTTTCAGGAAAGGAAAAAACGCAGGAGATATTTTTCCACATCTTCAACCACCTGCACCAAAACGGCAGGCAGATCATCATGACCTCTGATTGTCCGCCACGCGACCTTAAAGGGCTGGAGGAGCGTCTGCTGTCACGTTTCAAATGGGGGCTTACAGCTGATCTTCAACAACCAGATTTTGAGACCAGGATGGCTATTATTGGACAAAAAATGCAGAGTGACGGCATCAGAATACCTGAAGACGTGACAGAATACCTGGCATACAGCGTTGATACAAATGTGCGTGAGCTTGAAGGTGTTTTGATATCACTTATAGCGCAGGCCTCTCTCAATAAAAGGGAAATAGATCTGGAGCTAGCAAAACAAACACTGAAAAATATAATCCATAATATCGAAACAGAAGTAGGTATCGATTATATCCAAAAAGTGGTAGCTGAGTATTTTTCAGTGAACATCGATGATATCAAAGCCAAAACACGTAAGAAGGAAATTGTGATCGCTCGTCAGGTGGCTATGTATTTCGCCAAGGAATATACAAACCATTCCTTAAAGTCTATCGGCTATTACTTCGGCGGCAGGGATCACAGCACTGTCATCCATGCCGTTCAGTCTGTCAACGATATGATCGACGTGGACCACAAGTTCAATTCCTCCATTCAGGTGCTTCGAAAGAAGATAAAAATGAAGGTGATCTAAAAATAATAGGCATAATAATCTTTCTGCCCTCTCTTATTTATTCCTTCGATAATTACTCGTCCCTTTATTCTGGATAGAATATCAGTAAGCTGATCCGGTGACTTGATGGTAATGTTGTTGATCTTGGTGATGACAAAGCCTTCTTCGATCTTAAGGCGGCGAATAAACCCATCGTCTTCTACTTTGATCACCCGTACCCCATTTTCAATGCCCATCATATCCTTTTCAATTTTGGATACCACCTCAAAATCAGCGCCCAGAGCTGTACTGGTGTATATCTCTTTTTTTAACACCTCGGTAGTCCCCTCGCGATTCACTAAAGTAATTCCGATCGTTTTATTTTTTCCCTCCCGTCTCACCGTCAAAGTGATCTTATCACCGGGAGAATAATAACTTAGTTGCTCCTCAAATGCGCTTCTGTTGTCCACCTCATAGCCGTTCACACCTACGATGATATCACCTTTTTTCAGTCCTGCATTGTCCGCGGCCCCGTCTTTTTGCAAATAATACACCAGCACCCCATCGAGGTTGTCGAGCTCAAGACGTTCCCCGACCTCCAGGTCAATGTCAATCACATCAGCCCCGATGAAGGCTTTTTGTACCTCACCATACTCAATAATATCGTCCACAACCTTTTGCACGATATCTACAGGAACGGCAAAGCCATACCCTGCATAAGATCCTGTTCGTGACAAGATAGCAGTATTAATACCGACAAGACGACCTTCTATATCTACAAGCGCTCCTCCACTATTACCCGGGTTAATGGCGGCATCTGTCTGGATAAATGACTCCAGTGGAAACTGCCCCTTCAATATATTGATATCCCGGCCTTTAGCACTTACTATACCAGCTGTAACGGTAGAGTTAAGATTAAAAGGATTTCCTACTGCCAGCACCCAGTCTCCAACCTTGAGCTCGCGTGAGCTGCCAATTTCAATCTCGTTTAACTTATCTTCCTCAATTTTAAGTACAGCAAGATCAGTGCTGGGGTCAGTACCGACCACTGTAGCGTCATATTCATTTTTACCTATGATCACCTGTATCAGGTCAGCTCCTTCTATGACGTGGTTATTCGTTATTATATAGCCATCGGCTGTGTATATCACACCTGATCCTGTACTCACCTGTTGAGTAGTTGTGCCGCCTTCAAAAAACAATTCAATCCATGAACGCGCATATCTGCCTTCTGTGATAGTTCGTATATAAACAACGCTGGGTGTGGATTTCTCTGATGCCAGGGAAAAATTGGCGCCGGCATCCGCAATCTCTCCTGCAGCAGATAACTGGTCAGATTTTAATGACTCAGGCTCGTAGCTTGTCTGAACAGAAAGCTCCTCTTTGCTGGTTTGGGTATTTTCTGCCTGCTCGGGAGTAAACTGGTAAGCGCTTAGGATAAGCAATGTGCCCAGTATACCTCCTAAAAAACCTGTAATTAAAGAAAGGATCAGTCGCTTCATAGATTTTTCGATTTACACAATTTCTACGCGGTAATGCTATATTCAGTTTTAAATGTTATAAAAAAAATACAACTTTGACACTGATTTCAAGTTATGGGAATTCGATCAGTTCTAAGCAGACCTCTTGCCTCCATCATCGTACAGCAACAGTACAGATGGGCTCGTGAGGCAGAAAAATACCAGCAAAAAACGTTCCGGCATCTTATCTCAAAAGCCCGGGAAACCGCTTTCGGAAAGGATCATCAGTTTGCAACGATCAAATCATATGAAGATTTTAAAAGGCAGGTACCGGTAAGGGATTATGAGGGACTGAAAAAATATGTTGACCGTGTGGTAAAGGGTGAAGAAAACATACTGTGGCCCGGTCTACCCATCTATTTCGCGAAAACCAGTGGTACCACAAGCGGCACAAAATACATTCCTATAACCCGAGACTCGATACCAAACCATATCAACAGTGCCCGAAATGCATTATTAAGTTATATCCATGACTCGGGAAACAGCAGTTTTCTTGACGGGAAGCTCATTTTTCTTTCCGGAAGTCCCGTACTGGATCATCAGCATGCCGTACCTACAGGAAGGCTTTCCGGTATCGTCAACCATCATGTGCCTGATTATCTGAAATCCAATCAGATGCCGGACTACAATACGAACTGTATAGAGGACTGGGAAACAAAAGTGAAAACGATTGCCGATGAGACCTTTAACGAGGACATGCGGTTGATCAGCGGCATCCCACCCTGGGTACAAATGTATTTTGACGAACTGATAAAAAAATCAGGGAAGTCCATCATTGAAATATTTCCAAATTTCAGTGTTTTTGTCTACGGTGGTGTAAATTTTTCACCATACCGCAAAAAGCTATTTGATGCTATCGGAAAAGAAATCGATTCCATTGAGACTTACCCTGCATCGGAAGGGTTTATAGCCTATCAGGACAGAAAGGATGAGGAAGGACTCTTACTGCTGCTGAATTCAGGAATATTTTTTGAGTTTGTAGAGCTGGATGAAATACATAAGGATCAGCCGGAACGTATACAGATTGGCGATGTGGAAGTGGGCAAAAATTACGCAGTGATCATCAACAGTAATGCTGGTCTTTGGGGATATAACCTCGGAGATACAGTGAAATTTGTAAGTAAAAACCCTTATCGGGTGATTGTAAGCGGACGTGTGAAGCATTTTATCTCCGCTTTTGGAGAGCACGTGATCGGCGAGGAAGTAGAAAAGGCCCTGCAGCTGACATTAGCTAAATATGAAGGTGTAAAAATTGTCGAATTCACGGTAGCCCCTCAGGTAACGCCTTCAAACGGGCTGCCGCACCATGAATGGTTTATTGAGTTTGATAACCCTCCGATAAGCATGGAAGACTTTGAGCGTGACCTGGACGAGCAGCTTCAAAAGCAAAATTCATACTATTTTGACCTGATCAATGGTAAAGTGCTGGAAACGCTCCATATAACTTCATTGCGCAAAAATGCATTTATTGACTATATGAAAGACGAAGGTAAGCTGGGAGGACAGAACAAAGTTCCGCGTTTGTCCAATGATCGTATAATTGCAGATAAGTTAATCCTCAATAAGAAATGAAGCGAATCGCACTTCTCGGATCTACCGGATCTATCGGGACGCAGACAATTGATGTGGTCGGACAGCACCCTGACAAATTCACCATTGTGGCAATGTCAGCTCATGCTAACTGGGAGCTTCTGGCACAGCAGGCTAAAGAACTGAAACCTTCATTTGTAGCCATAGGAAGGGAAGAGCATGTTGAAAACTTGCGTAATAGCTTAAAAGGGCTAAACATAACGGTAGAAGGAGGTGAAGAGGCTTTGATCAAAGCGGCCACCTGGAATACGTCGGAGGTGGTGGTAACGGCTCTGGTAGGTTATGCAGGTTTACTTCCTACCATTAAAGCAATTGAGGCAGGCAAAGATATTGCACTAGCCAACAAGGAAACCCTTGTAGTGGCGGGGCATTTGATAAATGACCTGATAAAAAAACACAATGTCTCCCTGCTGCCAATAGACAGCGAACACAGTGCTCTTTTCCAGTGCATGCAGGGTGAGAAAAAAGAGGACATTAAAAAGGTCATCCTCACTGCATCCGGAGGGCCCTTTCGCGGAAAGGACAGAAGCTTCCTGTCGTCGGTAAAAAAAGAACAGGCGCTTAAGCATCCAAACTGGGATATGGGGGCAAAAATCACGATCGACTCCGCCTCGCTTATGAACAAAGGTTTGGAAGTATTAGAGGCAAAATGGTTATTTGACCTTACCTTGGATCAGATTGATGTGGTGGTGCATCCACAATCTATTATCCACTCTATGATAGAATATAAAGACACCAGTATTAAAGCGCAGCTGGGATACCCGGATATGCGTATACCTATTGTATATGCGTTGAGTCATCCTGAGCGTATAAAAATGAATTTTGAGAGCTACGATTTCATAAACGGGCCTGACCTTACTTTTGAAAAACCGGATACCGAAACTTTCCGTAATCTGGCCTTCTGTTTTGAAGCTCTTGAGAAAGGTGGTAACCTCCCCTGCATCATCAATGCAGCAAATGAAGTCGTTGTTTCGCTATTCCTGGAGGACAAAATCGGGTTTTTAGAGATGTCAGACATCATCTCAGAATGCATGGAACGTGTGAACTTCATTGCACATCCCTCGTTAGAGGATTTAATTGAAACAGATAAAGAAACCAGAATCAAGGCAAAAGAGTTAGCTAATCTATGGAAGGTTTAATTATGGCAGGCCAGCTATTGCTGGGCTTAACAATACTGGTTGGGTTACACGAGCTGGGTCATTTGCTTGCAGCAAAGGCTTTCGGCATGAAAGTAGAAAAATATTCGATCGGTTTCCCACCTAAGGTGTTTTCATTCAAAAGGGGTGACACCGAATATATGCTTGGCGCCATTCCGCTGGGCGGCTATGTAAAAATAGCTGGCATGATCGACGAATCACTTGATACCAATGCTTTAAAGGAGGAGCCTAAGCCATATGAATTTCGATCGAAACCGGCATGGCAGCGCCTCATTGTCATGATGGGAGGCATCATAGTTAATGTCATCACGGGGATTGTGATCTTTGTTTTCCTTGCGTGGAGTCAGGGTGAAACCTATCTCTCTGCGGAGCAACTCAATGAAAATGGTGTTGTACCGGGTGAAGTAGCCAGAGAGATTGGCTTTCAAACCGGCGATAAAGTGATTGCCGTAAATGGAGAGTCATTCGACAGGTTCAGCGACCTTACCAACCCCGATATGCTGCTGAACAGCAATTCCTACTATACCGTACTCCGCGATGGTGAGGAAGTACGCATTGATGTACCCCGAAATATTCTTGACCGCCTGGCCGGAGCGAGCGATATCTTCCTTCAGCCCTACCGTACTTTCAAGGTTGGCGGCCTGGACAAAGAAGGCGGAGCATATAAGGCAGGCATTCTTCCGGGCGACGAAATTCTGGCAATTGACGGCAAGGAAGTATCATTTTACCACGAAGTAACCGCAGAACTGGAAAAACACAAGAGTCGTGAAATTGATATCATGATTTTACAGGGTGAATCCGGTAATATTGACACGGTAAGGAATGTAAAAATCAGCGATGAAGGGAAACTAGGCTTCTACCCGATGTGGACCAGTGAACTAAACCATCAGCAGTATAATTTCGCTGAAGCTACTGTGGCAGGAACGCAGGACGCTTTTAACGCTATCTGGATCAATGCCAAGGCGCTTGGAAAAATGTTTACCGGTGATGTGTCGCCGACAAAGTCACTAAGTGGCCCGATTGGGATTGCCCAGTTTTTTGGTGGAAACTTCCAGTGGGTTCGTTTCTGGAATATCGTAGGTTTACTTTCCATGATCCTTGCCTTTATGAACTTCCTACCCATACCGGCGCTTGACGGTGGCCATGTAGCCTTTCTGACATATGAGATGGTAAGTGGTAGAAAGCCTAGCGACAGGTTTCTGGAAGTATCGCAGCGTATAGGCATGTTGCTTTTGCTGAGCCTCATGGCCTTTGCCATTATAAATGATCTGTCAAAAATTTCATTACCCTTTTAACAAAAAAAACTGCCCTGTCAGGCAGCTTTTTAAAATCAGTTAATTAGTTGGAAATTAACGGCCTAGACCGTTTCTCATTAGGAAATCCTGGTAGGCCAGTTTAAAATCGTCGATATCGGGCTCAAGCTCTATAGCCTGTTCGTAATTGGTAAGTGCATCCAGCAGCAGGTTGTTTTGCTCATAAAATGAAGCCAGGATGATCTTACCCAGTGCGTTATCGTCATCTACTTCAGAAACGATAAGTTTAAGCTCCTCTTTAAGCGGCTCTGACTCCCACTCAGGTAGTCTTTCGATGACATATTTGGCAGACTCTTTGTCCGTACCTAATGCCTCAATCTTAATGCCAATACTCTTTTTTTCCTGAAACTCAGCAGCATTCAGATCAAGCTCCATACGTGTTTCTGCTCCGGTCTCAATGGATTTAAATGGCTCATTGAACATGTCTGTAAGGATAACCTTATAACCTTCGGCATTTTCAATTTCATTCCATCGTATTACCGCCACATCATTCATAATGTCACCATCGGTAGGCATCATGATCACGATATCTCCGGACTCACCCACAGCTCTTTTTACCGCTCCGGTAACGTTCACATTCTGGCGATAGTCACCATCTTCAGCACCTGCTTCAGCCATTTTGCTCAGTACAAAGTCGGCATATTTTGCGGCTACCCCTGAACCTGAAGCCCCAACCTGTGTCGCCAGGTCGGCAATGGCAAACTCGCCCGACTCCTTAAGCTGTACAGTTTTACCCGTTCGGTGTACAAGACCCATGTATCCGGGGCTAGCCACTTTGATCTTATCAGAAGATTGTAACGTAGATCCGTTTTTCACATTTTCCCAGCCATTACCAGTATTTACCTGATTGGCTCCCGAGCTCATCATGACTTTGAACTCGTAATTTTGAGCGTGCACCAGCATCAGGGAACTTAATCCCAATGCCAGAAATAACAATTTAGTTTTCATAGTTTTCATGTTTATGTTCTGATTTTTACGCCTTATATACTCTGAAAAGTTGTTTTCTTCCTTCTGCAGAGAAAAGATTCTTTACCACCCCATTATATACTTCAAGTGAATCTCCGGCAAGCGCAATCGCAGCTGCTGCAAGTGTGATATCCAGCTTGAAGTCATAGTTGGAGAATATGATCACCATCACTATAAATAATATTATTATCTCTATCAACTGTATCAGTTTTGTAATTCCGTCATACCACCTGGGCAGTCGCCTGTAAATGATGGTAAAAAGAAAAACATTCAGATAGCATATCAAAATACCAAAAAGTATGCCAAGGATAGGGTTCATCTGATTGATGTATGCTTCATCCAGCACCATTGCAGCAATATTGGCATGTATGACAACACCAAACATATCAGGATTGGTACGTCCTGCATATTGCACATTCATGGGGGTGAAAAATTTATCATCCCAGGAAGTATCGAAGAAGTTCTCCCCCAGATATCCCATAAATATCAACTTATTCTCGATCAGCTCCGGCACGAAATTTTCACTTAATACATCGTTGACATCCAGTGCAAAAAACATGGTACCAAAATCAGAACGCATATCAATGACATTGCCTCTGTAGTTAATTATTTCCGTCTCATTTTTTCTTTTCAGGAATTTATCGACCTCTTCCGGGTCATATAGTTCGGTAGCTTTAAGGGAAAATGCCAGTTCATCCCCTACCTCATCCACCGGTAAAACCGGTGAAAAGGTGCGCACAACCTTAAAATCCTCTTGCGTGCGGGTGCCATAGGAAATAAGATTGGCCTGACCTCTTTGTGTAAACTGATCAAATTCGGGTATGGCGGTGATTACCGTATCAAATACATCACTGGATTGATTATATCCATCTACACGACTTACCAGGACAACGTTTCCAGCATTTTGAAATGAGTTCATCAATACAGTATCTTTCCAGCCTTCACCCGGAAAATACTCGTCAAACAAAGCATCTATTGCGATTACTTTTGGATTGTATTTATTCAGAATATCCACCAGGGCGGCAATACCCACTCTGTCGAGATTACCAAAATTGACGATGGTAATATCTTCATTCACAACAGGATCTTCCCTCAGCCTTGGGTCTGAAAAGCGAATATCCGTCATGTCCATATCGCCAAGTGCATCTCCTACCGGATCAAGTATGGAAAAATACTTGAACAGATTCACTACCGCCCACATCAGGATAAATATGAAGGCCGTACCAAATATTGTGTCTAACCAGAAATCGCGTCGCACTCTTTAAAAAATAATATTTATTATTTGAATAGTAAAATTACAAACTTATTTATTATATCAAACCTTTAGGCGTATTAATTTAAGAATGCTCTAAAATAGAAAAGCTATACCTGTTCACACAAGTATAGCCTTGAAAAAGAGAAATCTGATTTTTACAGTACGTGGATGGACGAAGATCCGGACGATTCTACCCGGATATCGGGATCGCCTTTGTAGTAGACAGAAGATGCGCCAGACGATGTGCCTGTGACAACCTCTTCAGCCCAAATTCTGATATCCGTAGCTCCGGAGCAATCGACTTCTATGGCTTTTGCTTTAAAATCTGCAGCATACAGGTCACTGGCTCCTGAAGCATTGATCTTAAACAGCCTGACGCTTCCCACAATAGTTAAATCAGAAGCCCCGCTGATGTTAAGATCGACCGATCTGGCTTCCAGGCCTACCGTTACGTCGGAAGCCCCGTCAGCCCTCAACGCAAATTTATCTGCCTTGATCACACCCTTCGACCCGACATCAGAGGCGCCGGATGCATAAAGCTCATCGATGCTTTTATAATGTATGGTCACCATAAGCTTACCTACATTGGGCCAGGTGCTGGATTTTCTGACAATAAGTTGATCACCATCAACCTCAACTGTAACAGAAGACACCAGTCGTTTATTCCCCTCTATCACAACGTTTTCCTGATTTGATTCAACCAATTGCACATCAAGGGCGCCATTGACCTTGATTTTGGAAAAACTTCCGACATTTTCAGTGCGTACCTCCTGCCCTAAAGCGACGGTAATGCTTAATAAGAATAGTATAACAGCCTTCATTGATCTCAATAGTTTTTTAAAAAGATGACAATATTGTTTCGATGGTTGCATTAAATTCTAAATATTTGCAGCACCATGCGATCAGCCTTATTTTCGATTGGATTATTATGCGTTTTGTCCTGCCAGCCTGATACACTTGAAGAATACAGGGAGCCGCTGGTCAATTACGCCAGCACTTTTAAGATTTCAACGATTAATGGAGGCTATATCCTGGACATTAACGGGGATACCTATGAGCTGTTGCGCAAACCAACCGCACTGGATGAAAACGCTATTAAAATCCCGATAAACTCATGTATTGGTACTTCTACTACACAACTTGGCTTTATTACCTTACTTAGTCAGCAGGAAAAACTTATTGGCTTCCCAAACCCATCTCTGATCTATGATACGGCTTACAGAGATGTAGAAAATGTAGGGTCGGAGATGGCGCTTAATGCCGAAATGATCATGTCGCTAAATCCGGACGTGGTGATTGCCGATTATCTGACAGATGGCAGCCTGAGTGCCTTTGAATCATCAGGTATTGCATTGCTTAAGGCAAAGGATTACCTCGAACAGCATCCCCTGGGCCGGGCTGAATACATCAAAATGTATGGTGCGCTTTTTGATTGTATGGACGTGGCAGACTCTATTTTCACCCATATTGACAGCCTTTACAATAATTTGAAAAAAGACACCATCGACCCAAATCAGCAGGTAATTTCCGGTATGCTGTATTCAGGTAGCTGGTACGCGCCCGGAGGAAAAAGCTATATGGCCAGATTATTTCAGGACGCCGGCATGAACTATATTTTCAGTGATAATAATGATAAAGGAAGTACCACACTCAACATAGAAACCGTGATCCAGGAAACAGACTCAGGCACTATCTGGCTGGGCTCACTTCCCACAACCGATAAGAAAAATCTGCTAGCCATTGACCCGCGTCTCAAATTATTACCCTTCATAGATCACAGGGTACTCCATACCTATGGCGCTACCAGAGGCTACGCAAATGATTATTTTGAAATGGGAACTGCCCGGCCTGACCGGATATTAAAGGATCTGATCAATATATCCGGGCAAAATACGCCCGACAGTTTGCTGTTTTACTTCAGAAAGTTAAACTGACGAATGTCACCCGCCTGACAGACATTCATTTTTCTTGCTCTTTTTCAAAAAAATGATCAGGTAATCCCGTTTGTAGGCATTAAATTGATTGCTGTATGCAACATGTTGTGATTATTGGAAATGGAATATCCGGAATTACTGCCGCCCGGCATATTCGAAAAGCCTCAGATGATAAAATAACGGTGATATCAGCCGAATCAGACCACTTTTTCAGCCGCACTGCATTGATGTATGTTTACATGGGCCATATGGAGTATCGCCATATCAAGCCATATGAAGACTGGTTCTGGAATAAAAACCGGATTGAGCTGATAAGGGATTATGTGTCCGATGTTTTACCAGATAAAAAATCGGTTTTGCTTCAAAAAAATGGGATGCTTTCCTATGACAAGCTTATCATCGCCACAGGCAGCCAGCCCAATATGTTTGACTGGCCCGGACAGCATTTACCTCAGGTTCAGGGATTATATTCTCTGCAGGATCTGGAGAAGATGGAACAAAACACCCGTGACATTTCAAGGGCCGTTGTGGTGGGTGGTGGACTTATCGGCATTGAAATGGCTGAAATGCTCCATTCACGAGGTATTCACGTAACGTTTCTGGTAAGAGAAAAAAGCTTTTGGAATCTCGTGTTGCCTGCAGAAGAATCATCCATGATCAATGATGAGATAAGGGAGCATGGTATAGAGCTGATGCTGAGTGAAGAGCTGGCAGAAATACAGCCAGATGATAACGGAAACGTAAAGCAGGTGATCACGGCATCAGGGAAAACAATTGAATGTCAGTTTGTTGGCATCACTACAGGTGTTCGTCCAAATATTGATTTCCTGCAGGGGTCAGGCATTGAGACTAACCGAGGCGTCAAGGTGAATGCTTATTTCGAAACAAATAAAGCAGATGTATATGCCATTGGCGACTGCGCAGAGTTTGAGGAGGCCCCCGGCATCTTCAGAAAAAACATTGAACAGGTTTGGTATACCGGGAGAATGCATGGAGAGACGCTGGCTCAAACAATCACAGGAAACAGAACCCGCTATGTGCCGGGGCATTGGTTCAATTCTGCTAAATTCTTTGACGTAGAATATCAGACGTATGGTCAGGTATATGCGCAATTAAACGAAAATACTTCTGCGCTCTTCTGGAAGCACCCTAACCAAAAGAAGTCCATACGGATCGTGTATGACAGCACTAAAGATACTGTAATGGGTTTCAACCTTATGGGCATCCGTTTCAGGCATGAGGTATGCGATCAGTGGCTGGAGGAGGATAAAACCATACATCAGGTGGTAAGGCAGCTTTCTGATGCGTTTTTTGATCCGGAGTTTTTCACAACTTATCATCATGAGGTGGTGAAAATTTATAATGAAATGTTTCCTGACCAACATATTGAAATAAAGAAAAAGCGATTTTTCAGCTGGTTATGATGACCGTTAATGGAAGATAAAACTGAATTACCCCCCATGAAAAATTACACCAATACAACAACTAAACTGATAAGAAAAACCGGCTTATTCCTTTTTATTACCGGCTTGATTCTTTTTTTGGGCAGTTTTTTTATTTCAGACTATCGGCTGACTGAAGTAGGTGTGAAATCGGTACTCAACGATAGCACAAAACAACAAGCATTTTTGACTGCTGCTGAAGACCTGCTCAATAAAAAATACAGCTACAATATCCCCTTTATTTCGGCGCTCAACCAAACCATAAAGCAGGCAAACGCAGACATCAGTAACATTTTTAGCATATCTGAGGAGGAAATAAGCAAAGTCACAACTCTTTTCTCAGATTATACCTATGATGCCTCCCGCATAGAAGAGGTATTCAGTGCAGATGACGTAGGAAGGTCCAAAGCTGCTACATTAAAGGAATATACCAGCTGGCTGGATGGGCGTAGCTTTGATTCTGAAAGCGCCCTTAAGGAACAACTTACGCAAACAGCGTCGAACATCAACAAGGATATAATCAAGCAGAAAGGGATTAATAAATATGAAAGAAAATATGTGAAAACGGCGCTGGTACGTGAAGCTACCATTGGTATGATCAGAGAGAACACGATGGCGGTGATGCTGGCGATTTACCTGCTTTGTATTATAGGCGGCCTTATGATGCATATACCAAAGCTTTGGGAGGAAAAACCCGGAATCAAAAACAATCACATTTTCAAAGACCCGATGAACAATATCGGATGGCTGGGAGTGCTTACCGGAAGTTTGTTGATCGCCTTTTATATCCTGCTTTATTTCTTCCCCTATTATATGACCAATTGGATCATTATGGTGGATCCCCTATCCAACTGGCTGAATGGAAGTGATGCCGGCGTATTCTTCCTGTATGGATTTCTTTATACACTTGCGATTCTGGTCATGGGAGCGCGGATGATGATCAAGTACCGACACTCCAACTACCATCTGGTGCGTACCGTGTCTGTCATGTTTTTTCAGCTTGCCTTTGCATTTCTGATACCGGAGATACTGGTAAGGTTACAATATCCATATTTTGATTTTAAAAATATCTGGCCTCTTGATTACGACTTCTTTTTCCCTTCGTCTATCAATACGCTGATAAATAACGGCACGATAGGTCTTTTTATGCTGATCTGGGGC
>CAZEQJ010000009.1:0-26891 GCA_964514385.1 uncultured Cytophagales bacterium | reverse complement strand
CTTATTGTAGTGGCGGTCCCGGTATTTGTATACTTTTATGGCAAGCGATGGTACTGCAGCTGGGTATGCGGTTGTGGCGGCCTGGCCGAAACACTGGGTGATCCTTACCGCCAGTTGTCAGACAAATCCTTGAAATCTTGGCAGATTGAGCGATGGATGGTACATGGCGTTTTGTTGCTGGCCGTAATTATGACCATTGGCATGATCTATACCTTTTTTACAGGTAGTTCGAGCCTATTGGGTATAAATACCTACTCGCTGGCAGAGCAATATGGATTCTTTATCGGAGCCGGATTTTCCGGTGTAGTGGGTACAGGGTTTTATCCGCTAATGGGCAACAGGGTATGGTGTCGCTTTGGCTGCCCGCTTGCGGCTTATCTCGGCCTGGTGCAGCGGTTTAAGTCAAGATTTCGCATTACGACCAATGGGGGCCAGTGTATCTCATGCGGTAATTGCAGCACCTATTGCGAAATGGGTATCGACGTGAGATGGTATGCCCAGCGCGGTCAAAACATCATCAGGTCATCTTGCGTAGGATGTGGAGTATGTGCTTCCGTTTGTCCGCGAGGGGTATTGAAGCTTGAAAATGACAAAGAAGACAATCGTTTTAATAAGCCCATACTGATAGGTAATAATTCCATAAAGGTAGAGATATAAGTATGAATGGGGAGGTAGCTGGAATAAGCCGAAGGGGAAATCGCATTATCATTGCCATACTGACTGCAATAATTCTGATTTCATTTTTTTTTATTTTTTATCAGAACCATCAGAGTTTTACCAATACCCGTGATCAGGTATATGCACGATTGAGTGCCATTGCTCAGACGATTTCATTGTCCATTGATGCAGAAGATCACGTCTACCTTACAGATAAATACACCAATAAGGATGATATTACAACAAGTAAGGAGGATAGCATTTACCTGAAGTACCACGAGCTTTTTAAAGAAACGGTTAATCTCAATATGCTGCGATCTTCTATCTATACATTGGTATATGATTCAGCTAACAGGCATTTTGAATTTGTCATCACCTCATCCGAAACACCGTTTTACCGACACGAGTATGTGAAATTTCCTGAAAAGCTTTTGCAAAATTATGACGAGGGTGGAACACTGGATATTTATGAAAGTGAAAATGGCAAGTGGATTTCTGCCTTTGCCCCTATTCGTGACGCTGAAGGTAATACAGTAGCTATTGTACAGGTGGATGAATTGTTCAGCTATTTTATTGATAAAGCAAAAAGTAAACTAATTGTAAACCTGGTAATCACTTTCATCATACTGATGATGATATCATTGGGTGTGATCTATTATGTGAACCGAAACATACGATTCAGCAAGGAGTTTGAAAATGAGCTGATCAATAAAAATGAAGAAATTAAAGCCCAAAACGAGGAGATTTCTGCTCAGAATGAAGAAATTTCCTCTCAAAATGAAAAGATAAACAATTATGTACAGCGGCTGGAGGGTGCGAATTCCCTGATTCAGGATCAAAATAACCGTCTCTGGCTGATCAATGATGACCTGGATAAGAAAGTACAGCAACGCACCGGTCAGCTGAGAAAAGCAGTGAAAAACCTGAATGCATTGCTTTACCGCTCCAGTCACGATATCAAAGGCCCTCTTGCATCGCTGGAGGGCGTGCTGCATGTAGCCAAACTGGATGTAAAAGATCCTGCCTTCCAAAGCTATGCTGACCGTATACAGCATGCACTTAACCGGTTAAAAGCAGTGTTGTCTAATATCCAGCTGATTTATGAGCTCAGAAGCCGTAAGGTACAGGCACGCAATTTTTTATGGAGCGATTTCTTCAATCTGCTTCAGGAAGAAATCATGACAAGCGGTTCAGGTGTCCACTGCGTTACAGCCATTACAAACCAAACCACACTCTATTCAGACCAGGTATTTTTACTGGAAACCCTCAAACAACTCATTCAGATGGTGGTGAAAAATGATCAGAAGGCAGAACTCAGGCTTGACTTGTCAGAGTCACCCAAAAATTTCATCATCACACTGGACGTAAACGATCCGGATATACCTGAGGATCTGAGCAGACTAGAAAATCATCAGGATCTTGATTTTAACCTGGATTTATGGCAGGGAGCCAAAGTCAATATGTATATTGCAGGTATCTGTATGGAAGCCATACATGGTAAAATCAACCTTCACCAATCACAGGACAAATTGAGTATCGAGATAAAGATCCCGATGGACGTTGACCTTTTTGAATGAAAACAGCGGTAATAACATTACGAAAAAACAAAAGCCACTCTGTCCTGCGTCAGCATCCCTGGGTGTTCAGTGGTGCGATAGTAGAAGAAGTTAAGGACAGTAACGGCGATTTTGCCCTTCTTCAAACTGAGAAGAAAGAAATAATAGCCAGTGGGTTCATCCAGCATGGCAGCATCATTTTCAAAGTATTGTCATTCAGTAGGGTAGCTGACCTTGGTGCCTTGATCAGAGAGCGCGTCAAAACTGCTGTCGATCGGAGAAAATTGCACATTTTGAATGACGACACGGATGCATGCCGCCTCATCTACGGTGAAGGTGATCAACTGCCCGGTTTAATTGTTGATCTTTATGGCTCATCTCTTGTCATTGAGGCACATGCCGTTTTCTGGGTAAATTACATCGATCTTGTACAGAAGGCCCTGGAGCAATGCCTCTCCCCCAATCAGGTTTATCTGATCGACAAGCATGACAAATCAAACCCATCTAAAAGATTAATTTCAGGTGAGGAGGGTAACGTCATAATAAAAGAAAACAGCTGCATCTTTGAAGTAAACATACTTGAAGGACAAAAAACAGGGTTTTTCCTTGACCAGCGTGACAACCGCAAAAAAATCGCGGTGCTGCTAGCCGGAAAAAAGGTCCTTAACACCTTTTCTTATACCGGAGGGTTTTCAGTTTATGCCGCCAAAAACGGAGCTAACGTCACTTCAGTAGACAGCTCAGCACCTGCTATCAGCCAGCTGAGCAAAAATATGGCACTGAATAATATTCAGCATCATGAAGCCTTCACGGCCGATGTATTTGATTTTCTTAAGACCTGTGATGCTTATGATGCTATAATTGTTGATCCTCCTGCTTTTGCAAAACATGTAAGATCAAGGCATCAGGCTGTTAAAGGATATAAACGGCTCAACAGTATGGCGCTGAATAAAATCAATCCCGGTGGTCTGCTGATTACTTTCAGTTGCTCACAGGTGATAGACAGAAAGCTCTTTGAAGACACTGTAATCTCATCATTTTTCGAAACAGGTAAAACAGGTAAGCTGATTTCCAGACTGGGACATGGCCTGGACCACCCGGTGATAACAACCTTTCCTGAGGGTGAGTATTTAAAGGGATTGATTTTTGAAGTGGCATGATACAGGGTGCAAAAATCAGGGTAATAATACCTGCCTTTAATGAAGAAGCTTCTATCGGCAAGGTGATAGAGCATATGCCGACAGGCATTGATGAAGTGATAGTTGTAAACAACGGATCGACAGATGACACCGTAAAGCATGCTCAGAAAATGGGTGCCACCGTATTAAATGAGCCTCGAAAAGGATATGGGAAAGCCTGCCTCACCGGCATTGAATACGTAAACCTGAACCATCCAGACACTGATCTTATCGGCTTTGTAGATGGTGACTTTTCCGATTATCCCGAGCAACTCAGAGACCTTGTGCAAGCATTACTTAATAATAAAAATGACCTGATCATCGGCTCCCGTGCGTTGGGAAAGCGCATGCGTGGGTCCATGACCATGCCCCAGATATTTGGCAACTGGCTGGCCACACGCCTCATATACCTTTTGTACCAATATCGGTTTACCGACCTGGGACCGATGCGTGTAATTACCAGCGAGGCCCTAAAAAAAATCAACATGCAGGATAAAGATTACGGCTGGACAGTGGAAATGCAGATAAAAGCTGCGAAATTTGGTCTCTCCTGTAGTGAGATACCAGTGGATTACCGCAAAAGAATCGGTAAGTCGAAGGTAAGCGGTACAGTGAAGGGGGTTTTTATGGCCGGATATAAAATATTATATACGATTTTTAAATACAGATGACAGGCTTGGTAATATTACTTTATTTCGTGAGCCTGGGCTATGTGTTTGTATTTAGCCTGGGACAGTTTTACCTGAGCTTACAGGCAAAAAAATTTCGTAAGCCCGAGGTGGCACCCTTAAATTCATCTCCTATTGTTACTATACAGCTGCCTGTTTACAATGAGAAATATGTTGTAGCGCGTTTAATTGATGCGGTTTGTCAAATAGATTACCCCAGAGCGAAACTCGAAATACAGGTATTGGATGACAGCACCGACGAGACTTCAGAAATTATAGCCGACAAGGTGGCTTTTTATCGGGAGACCGGGTTAAATATTCAGCATATCCAACGAGAAAAAAGAACAGGGTTTAAAGCTGGCGCACTTCAATATGGTGTGGAAAAGGCCAGCGGCGAATTTATAGCCATCTTTGATGCTGACTTCGTGCCTCCGCCTGATTTTTTGACCCATACCCTACCTCATTTCAGCAGGGAAGATATCGGAATGGTGCAAACACCATGGACACATATTAACCTGAAATATAATCTCCTCACCCGCCTCCAGGCAGTGGGTCTTAACGGACATTTCAATCTGGAGCATCCCGGCCGTATCAATGCAAATGCACTCATTAATTTTAATGGTACAGGAGGCGTATGGAGAAAAAAATGCATTATTGATGCAGGTGGGTGGTCGCATGATACATTGACCGAAGACCTTGACCTCTCTTACCGGGCTCAACTGAATGGATGGAAATTTATTTATGAAGATAAGGTGCAATCGCCTGCTGAGCTTCCGGTATATATCAGTGCCATTAAATCACAGCAATACCGTTGGAATAAAGGGGCTGCTGAGACAGCAATGAAACACATTGGCAATGTGTGGAAAGCCGCGATTACGCGGAAACAAAAAGCTCTGGCAACTTTGCATCTGCTAAACAGCTCCGTTTACATCTTCATTTTTATTGCCAGCATACTCAGTGTCCCGATTCTTTTGATGAAACATGATGCACGATTTCCTTCATGGGTATTTCATTCAGCATCTCTATTCTTGCTGGGCTTTGTGGCCATTACCTTTTTTTACTGGCAAAATCACAGAAAATCATCATCACACCCGGCAAGCTTTCTTATTGAGTTTCCGGCTTTCCTGTCCTTTACACTCGGGCTATCGCTACATAATGCACGCGCCGTGACCTTAGGCTTTTTAGGTGTTAAATCAGATTTTCACCGGACGCCAAAGTTTGCCGTAACTAATCAAAAGCTTAAAAAGATTAAAAATGATTACCTGAGAAAAGGAGTGCCCTGGATGTCCATATTCGAAATTGCCTTTAGTTTTTACTTCATATTTGGCATCTATAAAGGTATTGTACTACATGACGGCGGACTATTACTTTTTCATACGCTGCTCACTGCAGGTTTTCTGATGATCGGCCTGTCGGGATTCAGACAATATGCAACATCGTAATTTCATTGTACTTGTAACCTTACAGGCAGGTCTTATTTTTTATCTGGCCACCTTCATTCCCCGACATGATCACCTGCCACTTATAGCTATATACACCCTCTCTTTTCTGCTTTCATGGTTGATCAGTAATAACGCAGCAAATTCAATACGATATATATTGTTTGGCGCACTGCTTTGCCGGGCTGTCATCATTTTCAGTGAACCTAAGCTGTCCGATGATGTCTACCGCTATCTGTGGGATGCCGACCTGATCCTGCACGGAATTGATATTTTCGATTATACACCACGCCAGCTGCTGGATGTTGGCTGGAGCAGCACTATATCGGCTTATTTGTATCCACTGTTGAATTCAAAAAACTATTTTACCGTATATCCACCATTGCACCTGATACCCGCGATCATTGGTGTGTTCATCGCCCCGGATCAGCCAATGACAGCTATCATCATTATTCGGCTGTTTCTGATCTGCGCTGATCTTCTGGTTATTGTTTTGTTATTCAAAAGCCGTGTAAATACTGATAAAATCGCCCTTTATGCATTCAATCCATTGGTAATCCTTGAACTTACAGGCAATTTGCATTTTGAAGGGTTGGTGTTGCTATTTCTTTTAATGGCAACACGGTCAGTACAGGCCAAAAAAATCACCAGCAGCGCACTTGCCTTTGGTGCCGGAGTGGCTACTAAACTGACACCTTTCATTGCTGGTCCTTTGTTTTTTTTACGTACAGAAAGAAGGTGGCTGTGGCTCATCGTCTCTGCCTTATTTATTTTTATCCTGTTTTCACCTTTGTTAAACAGCTCCTTACTATCGGGAATGAAAAACAGCCTGAGCCTGTATTTCACTTCATTTGAATTTAATGCGTCATTATATTACATTTTCCGATGGGTCGGGTTTCAGGTAACCGGATATAATATAATTCAGTCACTCGGCCCGGCGCTGGCTATTGTGAGCGGAATACTTATACTCTCCTTCTCCTACTACAGCCATAAAAATAACGTAAAGCTGAGCTTTAGCCTTATGATCATTTACAGTATTTATCTCTTTATGTCGACCACTGTTCATCCGTGGTATATCATCCCGGCATTTGGGTTATCCCTGTTTACCCCATTTAGATTTATATTTTATTGGACATTTTTAATATTTTTCAGTTACATTGGCTATTCACAATCGGGATATGAACTGCCACTCAGCTGGATAGTGGTGGAGTATATCGTTGTATATGCCCTTTTTATCTATGAAATATTTCGTTTTCGCAGGTATTTTCATCATTCAGGTTAGTGTTGCTCAGGACGCTTATCAGGCGATGCTTGACCGCCTGTATGATTATACAGTTCCCTTGCTGACTGTAGAAGAACTAGATAGTTTGCGCTCAGAAGGGGTTGGGTTTGTGCTGCTGGATACCCGCAGTCCGGAGGAATTTTCAGTAAGCCATATTCCGAAAGCCCAGTTTCTGCATTATGAGCAATTCGATGCGGGGCAATGGTCTCATTTACCAAAAGATAAACCAATAGTATTGTACTGCAGCGTTGGATACCGTAGTGAAAAGATCGGTGAGGAGCTCAGAAAAAATGGTTATGATCAGGTATATAATCTGAAGGGGGGTATTTTTCAATGGAAAAACAATGAATATGAAGTAGTGAATAGTCAAAACATGGTCACTGACTCTGTTCACACCTATGATGAAAACTGGGGTCAATGGTTAAGGAAAGGAGTGAAAGTCCATTGAATAGCCTCATCGTCTTTGCAAAACCTTTAAAGATCGGGAAAGCTAAAACCAGAATAGCCAAAACTCATGGTGATAAAGCAGCTTATCTTGTATACGAGCAATTGCTTCACCACACCGTCACTATTTTGGATGAACTTAAAAATACGAACATCCATGTATTTCTATCTGAGAGGGAGGATGAGTCCTTCTGGCACCCATATCCGGTATTGATTCAGAAAGGAACCGATCTGGGTACGAAAATGCAGCATGCTTTTAATGAAGTCCCCGTACATCATAAGAAATGCATCATCGGGAGTGATTGTTTTGAGCTAAATACGGCTCACCTGGAAATGGCCTTCAGGGCACTGGATGAATATGACGTGGTGATCGGTCCCGCGCTGGATGGTGGCTACTACCTGCTAGGCTGCAAAAAGGTACACCAGGAATTGTTTCATAATATTACATGGAGCACAGACCAGGTATTGCGCCAGACACTTGAACAGGTTGATAAGCTAAAATTGTCTTACTATATGTTACCGGTACTACAGGATGTTGATTACTGGAATGATGTACCAACAGAAATCAAGCAATTGGTGATTGAGCAATCAGGCCTTTAAGCTTGTCCATATCCCGAATAAGTATTCTTCTGCGGTCAAAATTTACATAGTTAGCGTCACGCAACTCGTTCAGCACAGTAGTGACGGTCTGTCGGCTGGTACCGGTAAGGCTTGCAATATCCTTATGTGTAAGGTGGCTGGGAATCATTTGCTCAAAACCGACCCTGCTCCCCTTTTCCATGGCTGTATCATATAAAAATTCAATCACCCGCGTACGGGCATCTTTAAAAACAAGCGATTGCACCTGACGCTCCAGTTTTTTGAACCGTAAATCAATGATTTTAAATATCTTGAGGTTCAATGGCCTGTTATTTTTCATCAGATCCTCCATTTCTTCAATGGTAAGAGGACAGACCGATACGTTAGCGTCCATTGCCTCAGCATAGTCTGTTCGTATCTGCTCCCCCATCAGGGCCATTTCCCCAAATATCTCACCGGGCAGCAATATTGCCTTGGTTATTTCACGGCCATCATCGGTAAAGCCACCGATTCGAACACGCCCATTGGCGATAAGGTAGATATGGGTAGATAGCTGATCTTCAAAATAGATCATATCGCCTTTTTGATAATGGTGAAACTGATGCTTCTCGGCAAGATTCTTCACCTTGTGTGGACATAGCATTTCGTATAAGTCCACCTTTTCAAAATACCAGATACCTTTAGGGTCGTTCATGTGCAGTAATTCTTATTCCCCCTGACTATACGTATAAATATACAAAAGGCACCAAGATTAAACCTAATGGTCGTATAGATGACACTTTAATATTTGGTTGGAAGTAGCCCGTAAAGCCCGTAATTTCGCCATCAAATATTCTATATGAGTCTACTCCTTGTTAAATCATTGCATATCATATTTGTAGTCACGTGGTTTGCCGGGCTATTTTACATGGTAAGGCTGTTTGTCTATCATGCTGAAGCAGCAGAGAAAAATGATGATGAATCTCCTGTGCTAATACGACAGTTTAAGCTTATGGAAAAACGGTTATGGTATGCCATTTCATGGCCATCTGCCATAATTACGGTTATTTTGGGTGTCACCATGTTAATCATACAACCGGCATATCTTCAGATGGGATGGATGCACATCAAGCTTACCCTCGTCGCAGGCCTACTGGTTTACCACATTATCGTGCACCGTCAATACAATCGGTTCAAAAATGACGTCAATACTCGGTCATCCCAGTTTTACAGATACTGGAATGAAGTGGCGACTATTTTCCTGGTCGCTATAGTATTTCTGGTGATATATAAAAGCGCAATACTAAACGCAGGATTAGCTATTCTTGGATTTTTTGCGTTTATCATCATACTTTTTGGTGCCGTTTCAGTTTATAAGAAAATACGGAATAGATAATATGAAATACTTATTCATAACGATTTCAGTGACCCTGTTGATTTCTGTAAGTTGTCAAAACAGTTCACAAAAAACATTACCGATAATGGGACCGTCAAAAATAACAGAGAAGGACACAGTTTACCACAAGATACCGGATTTCAGTCTTACCAATCAGGATGGAAATACCATCACGAATGAATCACTTTATGGTCAGGTATATGTAGCAGACTTCTTCTTTACTTCCTGTCCGGATATTTGTCCCATTATGAAAACGCAGATGCTTCGGGTATATGAAAAATACAAGGACGATAGTGATTTTCAGATACTCTCGCATACCATAGATCCTGAATATGATACCGTAGCTTTACTAAAAGACTATGCCGAAAGGCTGGGTGTCAGCAGCTCAACGTGGCATTTTCTTCATGGTGAGAAAGATGAAATTTATGACCTTGGTCAAAACGGATATATGGTCACTGCACTTGAAGACCCCTCCGCCCCGGGAGGATATATTCACAGCGGCGCGTTTATACTGGTAGACAGAAAGGGCCATATTCGCGGTATATATGATGGCACAAACGAAGACGCCGTGACAAAATTAATCGGAGATTTACCTATACTACTTGAAGGTTCATGATCAGACACATAATCTTGCTCATTTTATTTATTTCTATTCTTTCGGGTTGTGGCAACAACAATGAAAAAAGAACAGTCGATGGATTAGCAGAAAAAACCCAGCCAAACGAAAGAAGAGACCGCATCAGGCTAAAACAATACGTAGCCAGTGGTAAAAAGCTGTACAATATCCACTGCATTCAATGTCATCAGGAAGATGGGAACGGGCTGGGTACATTATACCCACCAGTGAGAAGTTCCGATTATCTTGTGAATAATATTGCCAAATCTGTTTGTATCATCTATAATGGCCAGCAGGGTGAAATTGAAGTCAACGGCCAGATATACAATCAGGTGATGCCCGCAAACAACAGCCTGAGTCCGTTGCAAATCGGGGAGATCACAACTTACCTGTTAAGTGAAATGAATGGTATGGATACCATTATTACACAGAATGACGTTCAGGAGATGCTAACTGCTTGTGATTAGTCATACCATGACTGCACTTCCTCTGGTGTAGGATTGGTAACATCCTGAAGCTTCAGCTTCTTCCTTGTTCCGCATACATCATTAAAAAGCTTGGTTGGTTTTATTTCCCTAAGCTGTTCTACAGATGTGATATTCAGTTTTTCAAGAATTGGAATCAGTTCCTTACGCACGCCTATTTTTTCAAAATCAGCAGTACTGGTAGCCGGAGCCTGTTTCTCTGGCCTCATCTGCGGGAAGAAGAGCACATCCTGAATAGATGGCTGATTGGTCATAATCATGGTAAGGCGGTCTATACCTACTCCCAAACCTGCTGTAGGCGGCATACCATATTCAAGGGCCCGAAGGAAATCTTCATCCAGCACCATGGCTTCATCGTCTCCACGTTTCCCTAGTTCCAGCTGCTCCTGAAATCGTGCCCGCTGATCAATCGGATCGTTTAGCTCGCTGAATGCATTACATATTTCCTTACCATTGCAGATGGCTTCGAAACGCTCTACCAATCCCGGCTTGCTGCGATGTTTTTTAGCCAATGGTGACATCTCTACCGGATAATCCGTAATAAATGTCGGCTGGATAAGATTGCCCTCACATTTCTCACCAAATATCTCATCTATGAGCTTACCCTTGCCCATGCTGTCATCTACAGGTACTTCCAGTTTTTTTGCAGTATCCCTGAGTTGCTTTTCATCCATTTCAGAAATGTCAATGCCGGTAAAATGCTCAATAGCCTCAAACATGGTATACCTTTTCCATGGCCGCTTAAAGTCGATAACATGATCTCCCACAGGCACTTTGGTATCGCCGTGAAGCGCAATAGCTACCTTTTCTATCATTTCCTCGACAAGGTTCATCATCCACTCATAATCCTTATAGGCCACATACAACTCTACCTGGGTGAATTCCGGGTTATGGAATCTGGACATACCCTCATTGCGAAAATCCTTGGCAAATTCAAACACCCCGTCATACCCGCCAACAATCAGACGCTTGAGATAGAGCTCATTGGCAATCCGGAGATACAATGTCATATCCAGTTTATTATGATGGGTCTTGAAGGGCCGTGCCGCAGCACCACCATATAAAGGTTGGAGGATAGGTGTTTCAACTTCCAGATAACCCTTATCAGCAAGGAAGGTACGCATAGTCCTGATAAGCTCCGTACGCTTTCTGAAGGTTTCCCTGACCTGTGGATTTACTATAAGATCGACATATCGCTGACGGTAACGTATCTCAGGGTCGGCAAAGGCATCATACGTCACCACATTGCCCTCTTCGTCTTTTTTCTCTTTGACCACAGGCAGCGGGCGTAACGATTTGCTTAATAATGAAAATTCGGTGACATGTAAGGATATTTCACCCGTCTGCGTAGTGAAAACATATCCTTTCAGACCTACGATATCGCCGATATCACAGAGCTTTTTAAATACAGTATTGTACAATGTCTTATCCTCATCCGGGCATATGTCATCACGCCGGATGTAGAACTGCATTCTGCCGGTTGCATCCTGAATTTCAGCAAAAGAAGCGGATCCCATTATCCTGCGAGACATTATCCGTCCGGCAATGGTTATATCCTGATAATCATTTTTACGCCTTTCAAAATTATTGAGAATATCTCGGACATGGGCATTGACCTGAAATGTCTCGGAGGGATAAGGGTCAACACCCAGTTTTTCTAGTTCCTCACGACTTTGTCTTCTTATTTGTTCCTGCTCACTTAATGCCATATTAGTTCTGATTCTTCCTTCTTTTTAATTCTCTTGTTACTAACTGATACTCACGACTCGATTGACCGGCTATGGCCGTATTTTCCTCTGCCCGCCGGAAGAGGTAAGGCATCACCTTATGTACCGGGCCATAGGGTAAATATTTTACAGTATTGAAATCATGATAGGCCAGGTTAAAACTCAAATGATCGCTCATCCCAAACAGCTGCGCAAAATACACCCTCGGGTCCGACGGCTTTACATTATATTTTTCCATCAGCAGTGTAAGATAATAATTACTGTATTCATTGTGGGACCCGGAGACCATATAAACACGCTGCAGATTGTCGATACAAAACCTGATACTTTCATTGTAAGCATCATCTGTAGCCTCCTTGGACGGTAAAATGGGATCAGGATATCCTTTTTCGGCAGCTCTTCTCCTCTCCTTTTCCATATATGCCCCCCTTACCAGTTTCACACCCAGGTAATAATTATGCGTTGCTGCATAATGAAAGGCACGACGCAGCTCTTTCATCATATCCACGCGGTACATCTGAAAAGTATTGTAAACAATGGCCCGCTCTGTGTTATAACGCTTCATGTTGGGATATACCAGCTGATCTATCGCCTTCTGTATCCAGCTCTCCTCACTGTCAATCATCAGCGGTACATTCAGTTCATATGCCATTGCACATAATTCCTGAACGCGTTGCTGTACCCTCTCCCATGACTTTTGTTCTTCCTGACTAAGTGTGGCTTCTGCACTTACCTTTTCCAGTAGGCTAAATGATGATATACCCGTTATTTTAAATACACTGAAGGGGATATAGCCAGAAAGGGATGCCTTTTTCAATGTGACCTTTACTTCTTCAACACACGCATCATAACCACGCTCGTTTTTTTCACCTTCCACGGCGTAATCAAGTATGGATTTCACCCCGTACTGGCTGATTTTTTCCATGATTACCTCGCATTCCCGGATGGTTTCTCCACCACAGAATTGACGGAAAATAGTCGGTTTGATGAATAGTTTAACAGGTAATTGCAAAAAAAGTGCTAATCTTGTTAACGAAGTCCCTAATTTTACAATAAGTTTGTAATTAAGGATTCGAAAAATTAGTGCACTTTTTCTCAGCTCGGCAGTGTTCTTATACTGAAAAGCGATCTGTGTATTTGTAAAGTCTTGTATTACCGGCACGTTACTTAAAATTGCTGCGAATATACAAATACATGTTATGAGAAAAGGTTTTAAAACAATAAAAAAGCATGGAAATACAACCCTTGTCCTCGTGGTACGACAAAAATGAGCCCCTTATCATTTCGGGGCCGTGTAGTGCTGAAACTGAAGAGCAACTGATGACCACCTGTGGTCTTCTTTACGATCAGGGTATTCGCTATATGAGAGCCGGGGTATGGAAACCCCGCACAAGGCCCAATAACTTTGAGGGTATCGGGTCTGAGGCCTTTCCATGGATAAAGAGGGTCAAGGAGAAATATGATGTCCGTTTCGCCGTTGAGGTAGGCAATCCACACCATGTATACGAAGCATTAAAGTTTGGTATTGATATACTGTGGATCGGAGCACGATCTACGGTGAATCCATTTACCGTTCAGGAGATTGCTGAGGCACTTAAAGGCGTAGATGTGCCGGTATTGGTAAAAAATCCGATCAACCCTGATCTGGCCTTATGGATGGGTGCAATTGAACGGATTAATAATGTCGGTGTAAAAAAACTCGGAGCTATCCACCGGGGTTTTTCGTCTTATCAGAAAACGAAATACCGAAATATCCCTTTGTGGCAGATTGCCATCGAACTACGCACCAAATTGCCGGAAATCCCAATCATATGCGACCCTAGCCATATCGGAGGTACACATGATATGATTTCAGTGCTTTCTCAGAAGGCACTCGATCTGGATTATGATGGTTTGATGATTGAATCCCATTATGATCCTGACAATGCATGGAGTGATGCCATGCAGCAAGTGACTCCCGAACGCCTGGGCGAGATCCTCCGTTCGCTTAAAGTTAAATCCCCAGATTCCGAAAGCGAGGAATTTGCATCCTACATGGAGCAGCTAAGAGATCAGATCGACAATGTGGATCGTGAAATTATCGAAGCTATAGCCGCCAGAATGAACCTTGCCAGAAGAATAGGTGCATTCAAAAAGGAAAATAATGTGACTGTGCTTCAGATGGATCGATGGAAAGAAATCTACGATTCGCGCAGAGCCTGGGGCAAAATGATGGATCTTGATATTAACTTCATTGCAGATCTTTATACACTTATTCACAGTGAATCTATCCGCAGGCAGACGTCCCTGCAGGAAAAAGAAAAGGAGGCTACCGCCTGATGGAGCATGTGACATTTGTACGCGACATTCAGGAAACTCTCAGTTCTTTCCCTTTTGATCGCTACAGCAGCATATTTGTTTTATGTGACAACAACACAGATGAATTATGCTACCCTCTGATCAGCAACTTCCTTCCGGAACACACAAAATTGGTTGTTGCGCCGGGTGAAGAATCAAAAAACCTTGATACGGCAGGCCAGATCTGGCAGTTTTTAACCGATCACGCCTGTGACAGAAAAGGGCTGGTAATAAATCTCGGTGGCGGGGTGCTGTGTGATATGGGTGGTTTTTGTGCCTCTACCTACAAGCGTGGTATATCCTTTGTAAATCTGCCGACTACCGTACTTGCTCAGGTGGATGCCAGTGTTGGAGGGAAACTGGGTATCGACTTCAATGGATTTAAAAATCATATCGGCCTCTTCAAAGAGCCTGAAGCGGTATTTATATATGTTCCGTTTATCGATACGCTGCCCGAAGAAGAAAAAAGGTCAGGCTATGCAGAAATCATGAAGCACGCCTTGATATGGGATAAAGATGAATGGCAAAAAATACGCACCACTTCATTTCAAGACATAGACTGGGAGGCTCGCATTAAAAGATCTGTTGAGATCAAACATGAAGTTGCTTCAAGCGATCCTAATGAATTTGGTCTTCGGAAAATACTGAATTTTGGACATACTATCGGCCATGCCGTTGAAACCTGGTCGATCCTTCATAACCGACGTATACTTCATGGTTATGCTGTGGCATATGGCATGAAAAAGGAAGCCATGCTGTCAGAAGTAGAATGCGGGCTGCCGGAGAGCAAAAGAAAAGAACTAGAAGAAACGATAGATCAGGTGTATCCTGAGTTTCACCTGTCAGATGGGGATATAAATGAGGTAATGGCCTATATGAAGCAGGATAAAAAAAATGAAAAAGGAAAAATTCTATTTTCCCTGATCAAAAATACGGGAGAAGCCGTTTACAACATCGACATTGCACCTGATCAGATAAGAAAGGTGCTAAACTGAAAAGTGACTTCAGCTTATTTTCTCACCATAATTTTTATAACGGCTCCAATGCCCCTTTTCCCGGTTGGCCTGCCTGTCTTCCTTCAGCTTTTTTGACAGGTTTTTTAGTTTCCCCATCGTATGCTTTCCGTCTTCAGGGGCTATTAACAAACCGGCAACAATTCCGGATATCAATCCCAAGATTAACCCTAAAAAAAATTTTCCTTTCATGCGTTCAATTATATTTGCGTTAGTATGGATTTTAACTTGAAAATAAATCAAAAAGTTGCGCCAGACAAGGTAGAGATCACAGATTTTCCACCTTCAAAATCAGAATCTAACCGCGCATTGATAATTAATGCCCTGGCCAACCAGGGTACATCTGTCAAAAACCTTGCCAATGCGAGGGATACGCAGACTATGCAGTTTCTGCTGGACCACGATCCTGATATTTATGATGTGAGGGATGCTGGCACCACAATGCGATTTCTTACCGCCTATCTGTGTATTACAGGCAGGAAAAAAATAATTACCGGCACTCCCCGAATGAAAGAGCGACCTATAGCCATATTGGTGGATGCGTTACGTCATTTGGGGGCAAAAATAGAGTATTTAGAAAAAGAGGGTTACCCACCCTTAAAAATTGAGGGTTTTGAAGACCGGGAAATAGAAAGCATTAGCGTTGATGCCAGCATCAGCAGCCAATATATTTCGGCCATCCTTATGGTAGCCCCATACCTCAAAAAAGGACTTATTATCGAACTCGAAGGTAATCCAGGCAGCCTTCCCTATATCCATATGACGATCGATATCATGAAACGCTATGGAGGGATGGTAAACTGGCTAAGCGAAAATAAGATAAAAGTATATCCCTTTCCATATGTGGGGGTTACCTTTGAAGTGGAAGGCGACTGGTCTGCCGCCAGCTACTGGTACTCACTCGTTGCGCTTGGAGCTGCCAAAAAAGTGCGAATCAAAAGCCTTCGGCAAAAATCGCGTCAGGGAGATGCTGTTTTGGTTAAGCTGATGCGTGATTTTGGAGTGGATACCATATTTGAAGACGACGGCGTTTTACTGTTTCATAGTAGTCATGTAAATCCACCTTTTCGACTCGATTTCTCCCAGTTTCCGGATCTTGCTCAAACTTTAGCCGTACTGGCTGGAGCAATGAATATCCATATGGAGTTCACCGGCGTAGAAAGCCTCAGGATAAAAGAAACAGACCGCATCGCAGCATTAAAAACTGAACTTGGACGCATCAATGTGACTTTGACGGATACAGATCATTCCTTTACTGTTGCCGGCCCTATGAAAATGGATGAAATCACAACATTTCATACTTATGAAGACCATAGAATGGCCATGGCTTTTGCTCCGCTGGCGACGCTTGGCAATGTCGTGATAGAGGATCCAAAGGTTGTGAATAAATCCTACCCTGCTTTCTGGGATCATCTCAGGAAACTCAATTTTGAAATTGAGGAGGTAAATTAGCGGCGGTTATCGTGGTTTTCAAGCATGCTTAAATAGCTGTCGTACCGGCTAAAAAATATTTCCCCCTGCTCTAGTGCCTCAATAACAGCACAACCGGGCTCACTTACGTGAAGACAGCTTTTAAACCGGCAATACCCCAGCTTTTCGCGCATTTCCGGAAAATAATGGCTAAGCTCATCTGAGGCGATCTCACCAAGAGCGAGCTCCTTAATACCGGGTGTGTCAATGATATATCCGCCATGAAAAGGAAACATTTCCGCAAAGGTGGTGGTATGCTTCCCTTTGTCCACTGCTTCACTAACGGATGCCGTCTTCTGATTTGCCTCAGGTACCAGCAGATTCAATAGGGTGCTCTTCCCGGCACCTGAATGTCCACTCAACAGCACAGTTTTACCTTCCAGATACTCCTGAAGAAGAGAAATATTTTCACCGGTAATTGCAGATATCTTAACTGCCGGGTATCCTATGTGACGGTACTCCTGTATCCAGCTTTCCTGCAGCTCACGGTTTTCATCATCCAGGATGTCCTGCTTATTGAAAACAAGCAGGCAGGGAATACGAAAGGCTTCTGCCGAAACGAGAAACCTGTCTATAAAGCCTCTCGAGGTGCGCGGTCTGGTTATGGACACCATAATGACTGCCAGATCAATGTTGGAGGCAATCAGATGAAAACCTCCCTTTTTTCGGGGAGATTGACGGATAATATAGTTTTTACGCGGTAAAATCGATGTTATCAAAACCTGATCATTACCCCCCTGCTCGGGCTCAAACGATACCCAATCACCAACTGTTATAGGATTGGTGGTTACGAGCTCGTCTTTTTTAAACTTTCCACGAAGCCGCCCTTTCAAAATCTGACCTTCGTGCTCTATGTCGTACCACGATCCCGTTGACTTCAGTATAAGTCCTTTCATAGCCAGTGATGTTGTTTTGAATGGTCTATAATATGCTGACTGACTCCTCTATTATCCCGAAAAAAGGAATTCAGACTGCTTTTTATACTGGCGTACTCCACTTGTGTAAGCACACGATAATTCTTTTTCATTTCTTCGGCATTATCTATAGGGAAAACGCAACCCCTTTCATCAAGTAGGTTTACCTCGATAAACTTTGCGGATTTTTTCCTCCCAAAGAATACCGGAATACCATAGGCTGCAGGCTCCAGAATATTATGAAGACCTGTTTTAAATCCCCCACCAACAAAAGCAACCTGTCCGTATCGGTAGACTTTATTCAGTATTCCTATGGTATCAAGAATCAGAATATCTGTGGTTACATCAGGTTTGTGCAGACTGTAACGGCAGACTTTTTTTCCTGAAAAATACTTTTCAATCACGCGACTGGATGCTTCTCCGACTTCATGCGGCGCAATGATTATTTTTACTTCTTGATTTTCTTTATACCAGGAGGCTAATACCTCTATGTCTTCTTTCCACACACTCCCGGCTACCAGTACAGCCCTGTCACCCGAAGCAAAGCTATCGATTTTTTCATCTTCAAATGTCTCGTTTACAACATCCAGCACACGATCTATTCGCGTGTCCCCTGCTGTAATGACATTTTCTAAACCCAATAACTTTACATTTTTCATGGATGTCTCGTCCTGCGTATAGATGAAATTGAAATAGGACAGCATGGTTTTATAATACAACCGCTTAAAATAGCTGTTGTAACGTATTACAGCAGCTATCAGCAACAGAGGAGTTTCGTGCCTTTTTATGACCTTTAGCATGTTCATCCAGAAATCATATTTCGTGATGATCACCGCTTTTGGCCGTAGATGATCCATTATTTTTGAAAATGCAGTTGCCTTATCTGATGGCAGATAAAACACTATATCGGCAGTCGAATAGTTTTTCCGCACCTCATACCCGGATGGAGAGAAAAAGCTCACCACAACTTTTGAGCCGGAAGCCTTGAGCACTTCAATTACCGGTCTGGCCTGTTCAAACTCACCCAGTGAAGCCGTGTGTATCCATACGGCGCCCTGCAGGTCATTGCGCTCCATCAAATTGCGAAATGTAATAGCTCTGCCTGCTACCATCAGCCTGGCTTTCTGATGAAAAGGTGCTATCGCCCTTATTATCAGGTTATAAATGTTACTAAAAAGAAAATAAACGCCATTGAGCATGGACAAAAGTAGGCCAATGATCGCAAAAAAATGATGAACTTATTTCTTTTCTAGCTCAACAGGTTTGTGAGGGTCAATTCTGGAACCGAAAATCTGCAGATGAATATCATTTACCTGGAGATTTTGGATATTTTTTTTTGCCAGATGCTGCTGTATAATGGCTTTAATTTCATTATCCGTGTAGTCAATCACTTCCTTCTGATCCAGTATTATGTGGTGATGCTCATCTGTATTGATATCATATCGCATTTTGCCGTCATCCAGCATCACCTTATTAGCCAGTCCGCAGGCGATAAAAGTATCCAGCGTCTTATATACTGTACCCAGACTCAATGAAGGAATATCCTGTACTAGGCTCTTATGTACCTCTTCAGCCGTAGGGTGGATATTCATTTCGTATAGCATGGACAGGATGACCATACGCTGATGGGTAACTTTCAACCGCTTCCCTGCAATTTTATCACGTATCTGATTCTTGTCCATGCCTAAAGATAAGAACTGTTCTTTTTTAGGAAGGTTTCATTTTAAGCTTTTTGATGATTTCATTACCTGTAAATTCTTGTATCATAGAGCTTGACACAAGGCAAACAATGATGATATTGTGTCAATAATTAGTAAAATCCGTAAAAATATAATTATTTTTATACCAATTTAGATATTCCTGACATAAACTATCGAATATGAAAAAGCTAGCTTTACTCTTAATTATTGGAATTACAGGTATTGCAGGTGCACAGAACCTGGATCTTGATCAGTTGTTTGAATCATCACGACAGGATGTAAATACCTATTTCAGTGAATATACCCGGCCGTTTATGGGGTCAATGGCAAGTGGTCTTTCCAACGGGTGGAATAACACGGCAAGGCCGCATAAATTTCCTGGTTTTGACGCAACGGTCACCGTAAATATCTCTGTGGTGCCTGCAGATCAGTTTTTTTTCAACTTCAACAACAGCGACTTTAATACATTGCAAACCACAGATGATGGTGCTCCTGTGCCTACCATTATGGGCCCTTCCAACAACACGCAGTTGTATGTAGGTGATCCGGGACTGGGTACTTTTACGGCGCCGGCAGGTCTTCAGGCCGATCTACCATTGCAAAGTATAGGCGTACCCGTACCTATGGCACAGATTGGGATTGGCCTGCCCAAAGGGACAGATCTGAAAATCCGCTATGTACCCACCATTGCCATCACGGGACTGTCAGATTTCAGCTATTCACTTTGGGGTATAGGCGTGCTGCATGACGTAAAACAATGGATACCGGGCATGAAGCTCCTGCCATTTGACCTTTCAGGCTTTGTGGGATATACCAATATTTCCATGGAGTTTTCACCAGATATACAGAATGCCACGGATGAACTATTTGAGTTTGGCGCCTCTGCCCTTACGGTGCAGGCACTTATTTCCAAAAAACTATTCTTTTTTACACCATATGCCGGTATTGGAATGAATTTTCTGGGTGCATCCTTTAATATGCTGGGAACATATGATATTGGCGGAGCAACGATAACCGACCCGATCACCATTGAAGACTACGGTCTTGGGGCAGGACCAAGAGCAACAATTGGAGCCCGAATTAAACTCGCAATATTTACCATACATGCCGATTATACACTTCAGGAGTTCAATAACCTGTCGGTAGGTGTTGGTCTTTCTATACGATAAACAAAAAAATAAAGCCCTTGAACTTACAAGGGCTTTACCACTAAATGTTAAACAGGTGTATGAATAAAACTTGTGTTATGCATGTATATATACGCTCGATAACAAAAAGGTAACCGCCTCTTCACATTTTTTTTTAAATTTTCTTTTCAAAAAGCACATCATGGTAAAAGTACTCTTCGTCTGTCTTGGAAATATTTGCCGCTCACCGATGGCTGAGGCTGTTTTCAGGGCGAAAATTGAAGAAAAAGGGTTAGCTGATAAAATTTATGCTGACTCCGCAGGGACAGCCGGATATCATATAGGTGAAGCTCCTGATGAAAGAACGCTCCGCGTATTATCGGATAATGACATCAACACCACGCACAAAGGACGGGTCGTATCCCGATCTGATTTTGATCACTTCGATCTGATGATCGCTATGGACGCCAGCAATTATCAAAACCTGTTGCATCTTAAACAGGAACATAGTTCCTCGATCGAAATTCGTATGTTGCGGGATTTCGAACCGAATCCTTCCGGGGACAAAGAAGTTCCGGATCCCTATTACGGAAATATGGAAGACTTTGAACTGGTTTTCGAAATATCACGTCGTATAAGTGATAACCTAATTGAGTACCTTAAGTCTTCCTACAATTTATGATGGAATTTCAGCAGGATGAATTCTTTTCTTCAATATTATTTCAAAGCCTTGGCTACACTCCTCAAATAAAAAAATACCAGTTTGTAGGTGGCGGATGCATCAACAACACAATCAGACTGGATACAGAAGAGGCTATTTTTTTTCTCAAGTGGAACGAATTTGTGGAGGAGGATATGTTCTACGCCGAAAGCAGGGGTTTGGAGCTAATGCGGAATTCCAATACTGTACATGTACCTCGCCCTATCCATAACGGAGAATTACATGGTAAAAAATACCTACTCATGGAATTCCTTGAAACCAGCTACCATCAGAAAGACTATTGGGAAAAACTGGGCCGATCCCTTGCGCAAATGCACCAGCATACAAGCCAAATGCATGGCTTGGATTTCAATAATTACATAGGAAAATTACCACAGCGCAATATCGATCGCACCGACCGTTGGATTGACTTTTTCATCGATCACAGGCTCGAGGTGCAACTTGGGCTTGCCATATACAACCACCTGGTCTCCACAACATTTGTTGAAAATTTCAGGTCGCTATATTCAGTCCTTCCCGATATACTTCATGATGACGAGCCGGCACTTTTACATGGCGACCTCTGGAATGGGAACGTGATGGGCGGACCCGATGGCTATGCCTGGCTCATTGACCCGGCAGTTTATTACGGATCAAGAGAGGCTGACCTTGCCATGACCCGTATGTTCGGCGGGTTTGATCAGCAATTCTACAATGCCTATCATGAAATATGGCCCAAAGACGGCAAAGAAGAAGAGCGTTATGAAATATATAACCTCTACAATATCATGGTACATGTAAATCTATTTGGAAAAAGCTATCTTAATGCTGCATTACGTACGATCAAAAGATTTACCTGATTGAAAAAGTTAGAACAATTATTCCGCCGAGCCAAAACCTCAAAACGCTCCCTCTGGTTGCTAAACACCTTACTGTATACCATTATACCCTTCAATAAACCGCATGGCTTACGTATAAAATCCATTTCTGATGATGAAGTGGTCACTTTTATGCCTTACAAAAGGAAAAATAAAAATCACATCAACGGTATGCATGCCTGTGCGCTGGCGACACTGGGTGAATTTTCATCGGGCCTCTTTCTGCTATCGAAATTAGGAGCTTCAAAATATCGCATAATACTTAAAGAGTTAAAAGCATCATATTTATACCAATGTAAATCTAACGCAAAAGGTGAAGTAAAACTTAGCGACGAGTGGATTGAGCAAAATATCATTACACCCCTGGCCAATGCAGATAAGGTAATTGTCGACTGCGACACAAATATTTTCGATAATGATAACAATCATGTCGCGACCATTACAACATCCTGGCAGTTGAAGGATTGGCAAAATGTAAGGACCATAAAATAAACCGTGAATGATAAAATATCTAGGACTACTCTTTATTCCGTTATTTCTTTCGGCCCAGATAAGGGTTAAGATCGATTTAACTGCAGTTACGAATGACCAGCTTAACATCGTGATGGATATTCCTATAACCATAGCCGATTCAACCGTTTTTTCCTTACCCAAAGTTGTACCCGGCACCTATGCTACAGCAAATTATGGTCAGTTCGTCCGGGATATCCGCGCCTACACAAGTCGTGGTCAGGAGTTGGAAGTCAAAAGGCTTAACGTGAACCAATGGGTGATCCCAAAAAAAACCAGTTCGGTGAGATACACAATTGACGATACCTACGATCAGCAAACGGATATTTTTCAGCCCGCAGGTACAAATTTTGAAGCAGGTGAAAATTTCATCCTCAACCCTTTCGGTGTCATAGGGTACCTAGAGGGTCAGCCTGACCTAAGTTATAGTATCGATATAGCTCACCCTGAAGGATGGTACGGATCGACTTCCCTTGAAAAAATATATGATAGCAAGACCTATGATACATATGCTGATATATCATATGTCGATTTGGCAGATGCACCCATCATGTATTGCAGGCCGGATACAGCGATAACAAAAATCGCTAATGCAGAAGTCATGGTATCATCCTACTCACCGGGCAATAATATTAACAGCAGTGAAATACTCGAAACCATCACTCCTTTGCTGGAGGCTCAAAAAACATATTTAGGTGGAGTTTTGCCGGTGGATCGGTATGTTTTTATCATGTACTTCAGTCCAATGTTCGGCGGATCATTTGGTGCTTTGGAACATTCATATTCCAGTCTGTACTTTTTACCCAATTTTAATATCCAATTCCTCAGGCAAACCATTCAGGATGTGGCTGCACATGAATTCTTTCATATCGTAACACCGCTTAATATTCATTCTTACGAAATAGAGGACTTTGATTTTTCAAATCCCGAAATGTCTCAGCATCTATGGCTCTATGAAGGCCTAGTGGAATATATGGCACATCATGTTCAGGTTGTTCAGCAGCTGATTACGCCGGAAGAATTTCTGCAGGTCATCCAAACAAAAATCAGAAATGCATCTGTGTATAGCGATACCCTCCCCTTCACGAAAATGAGTGAAAATATTTTGAATAACTACACCGATCAATACCTGAATGTATATGAGAAAGGTATGCTGATAAACCTCTGTCTTGATATTGTCTTGCTCAAATACTCAGGTGGTGAGTATTCAATCATTGAACTTGTAAATGATCTTTCAGAAAAATATGGGAATGATCGTCCATTTAAGGATGAAGAGCTCTTTTCTGTGATTGAGGAGATTGCTTCACCAGAAGCAGGTGATTTTCTCCGGCGATATGTTGGCGGATCTTCACCGCTGCCTTTAAAAGATATACTGAAAGAGGTAGGAATTACCTATGCCCGTGATACGATAATCCAGAAGGCAACTTTAGGAAACGTGCGCCTTGTTTACAGCACAAAAGACAAAAATTTTTACATCTCGGACACTACAGAAATGAATGAAATGGGCAAAGCACTTGGCTGGAATGAGGGAGATGTCATTTTAAATATAAATGGCGTTAAAATAGGTACTCAAAATTTTAGGAGCGCAATTGAGGAATTTAAGTTAGAAACCAGAGCAGGTGAATTGGTCAAAATTGAAGTTTTGCGGGATGATGAAACACTGATACTTCAGGGTAATGCCATTACAGAAGGTGAAGAAGTGCCGTTGTTTCTCAATTTTGATAGCGACGTCACCGAAGCAGAGAGAAGGCTCAGAAATCAATGGCTTGGTATTAATCCCTGAACTCGTCCAGCTGAATTTGCAGCGCCCTGGTACTAATCTGTATCTCACGAAATGACAATCCCAGAGAGATCAACATAAAAATAAGACTTATTCCAAAGCTGATCTCTCCCCATCGGTCTATCTGGTAAAAAAGCAGAAACATAGCAAGCACGCATAAAAACAAGGAAGCAATTCCGAAGCCCTGCATATTTCTGATGAGAAAAACACGCTTCCTCAGGTTGCTTAACTGTCCTTCAATCTTCACTGACGGACTGTCTTCATATTTCGCATATAAAGAGCGGATCAATGAGGCTAATGCCAAAAAGCGGTTAGTATATGCCAAAAGCAGTAAAGATATGGCGGGGAACAGCAACGCCGGTGTTGTCAGTGTTATTTCCATTTTTTATTGATCAATGTGCAACTTTTTACCCCTTACGATCATCTTGTAGTCGAAGTTAAAGAATAAAGCGATGAGACCTTCTTTACGAAAAAAAATAACCCTCGTTCTAATGATTACATTATTCGGCATGATAGCACATTTGGAGCACAGGATGATGGAAAATGAACAGTTACAAACTATAAGCGAGAACATTTCAGCAATGAAAACAATATTCGCAAGTAGTGATGCAAAAGCATTCTCATCAGCTGTTCCCTGCAGCCAGCCTTGCCGTTTTATTTCGGTAAATCAATAAATAAACAAAAGCAATCATCGGTAATACTGCCGCTACAGAAAAAACAAAAGGAATATTCTCGATTTTATTTGAAAAAAGCCACCCGGCAACTAGAGCACCACTTCCAACACCGATTTCAAGCGCCAGAAAAAGCGTACTCAAAGCCCTCCCTTTTTTATTCGGATCGCCCAGATCTATCGCCCAGGCGAATACCGTAGGAGCAGACGATCCGGCAGCAAAACCGAAGATAAGCGCTGCAATAAAGAAAGCAGGAATCGAATCAGCCATCGCCAGTAGTACACAAGAAAATGATGCGAAAATGGTAGAAAACATCAAAACCGGTACTCTTCCATACCTGTCCGACAATTTGCCTGCAATTACCCTGGCAATAAGAGAACTGATGGTATAATAAGTAAAAAACATCCCCTTGTTTTCAATGCCAATGCTCATAGAAAAGTCCGGGATAATGGTAAGCGCCACTCCAAATATAAATACACTTAACATCATCACTATCCCTGCCGGGATGACTTTTGGATCAACAATTTCATTTTTTCGAACGTAAAGATGTTCAGTTTTTAATCTTGATGGATTTTTAAGCGTTTCCGGAAGACGGATCAATATAATTATTGACAAAAAGGCCATAAATGACGACAGATAAAACATCGACGTAGTTCCGAATTCATTTGCAACCCATCCGCCTAGTGCCGGACCAAAAGCCATGCCGGTATTACCAAAAAATCCAAGTAAGCCCAATGCTTCTCCTCTCCTGCGGGGCTCAATGATATCCGCTGCATATGCGGTAGTACCTGTGGGCTTAAACCCCGTTGAAAAGCCATGCAGCATCCTAAGCATCAGAAACCAAAATATGGTATTTGTAAACGGATAGAGAAATCCAACGATTATGCAGATTACAACACCAAAAATCATAACGGGGACCCGGCCAATATTATCAGTCAGTTTACCACTGAAAGGCCGGGATAAACCAGCCGTGACCGTAAACAAGGCAATTATTAACCCTTTATAGTCGCCTCCCCCCATGCGTTCAAGGTAGGCAGGGAGTTCAGGTATGATCATGTTGAAGCTGGAAAAGAAAAAAAAAGAGCTGAAAGCAAGGAGCCAGAACGGTAGAGGATAGGATTTCATCGAAGAGAGAACGTCAATTCTAAAATAGAGTTTGGCAGAAGGAATAAAATAATTGAAAAATTATTTTTCTGTTTCGGTGTATAAAATGACATAAAAAAAAGCCTCAGATAAAAACCTGAGGCTTTGATAACAAAATGGCGACGACCTACTCTCCCACGATGCAGTACCATCGGCGCTGGTGGGCTTAACTTCTCTGTTCGGAATGGGAAGAGGTGGACCCCACCGCTATAATCACCATAAACTCTTCATAGCTGCTGATCAGCTATATAATTTTTTAATATATCCGACTACTGTCGGATCATTGAGTATGTTGGGAAGAAAATACAAGCAAAACAACGAGGGCTGCCCACTAGAAAGTCGTTCGAGTAATTAGTACTGCTCAGCTATGACATTACTGCCTTTACACCTGCAGCCTATCTACGTCATCGTCTCTGACGTCTCTCAAGGGAAGCCTCATCTTGAGGTGAGTTTCGCGCTTAGATGCTTTCAGCGCTTATCTCTTCCGAACGTAGCTACCCGGCAGTGCAGTTGGCACCACAACCGGTACACCAGCGGTTCGTCCAACCCGGTCCTCTCGTACTAAGGTCAGATCCTCTCAAGCTTCCTACGCCCACAACAGATAGGGACCGAACTGTCTCACGACGTTCTGAACCCAGCTCG
>CAZEQJ010000008.1:54743-126732 GCA_964514385.1 uncultured Cytophagales bacterium | reverse complement strand
ACGAATACAGCAACGAATTGCCGTCTGGACACTTCAGTGGTATTACCGGATTCAATTGTAATCCCCACGATTGCTCTGGATGCATCAGCTCAGGTTAATTGCGGGCCGGCAGATGGACGACTCGAAGCAACTCCTTCTTACGGAAATCCGGGAGATTATACCTACACCTGGTACAGGGGTGATTTTGATGACCCGTCACAGATCATTGCCGGTGAGTCAGGTCCAGTATTGGATAATCGACGTGCCGGCAGCTACACGGTGACAGCAGTTAATAATATCAATTTCTGTGAAGCGCTGGCGGTAGGTGAAGTAATTGACGACTCTATCAGGCTCACGGACATCACCCTGATTTCAAAGCTGGATGCATCGGCTGCCTGCAGCACCCCGTCAGGAGAACTTGATGTACAGTTTGATCTTGTAGATGAATCAGCCTTATTTACCTACAAGTGGTATCAGGGAGGTCAGCCCGTGAGTGGTACGGCGCTGGATTCCATTACGGCAGGTGTTTCGGACAGTACCCTTGTGGACCTCAATAACCTGGCTGCAGGAAACTATACCATTGCAGTAACCAATGACTTCAACGGATGTACATTTTTTGAAACATTTACCATAGAGCCACAGGAAGAGCATGAAATCAATGTGCTGGCATCACAAGGTGTTCGCACCTGCGTACCCGGTGGAGATGGGTTCTTTTCGGTAGAGCTTGATTCACTACCAGCTTCAGGTCAAGGGTCGACCCTTAGTGAATACACCTATACCTTATTTTCCGGGCCTAGTGACAACCCGGCCAATATTATTACTGCAAATGTGCCGGTTAATGACCCGGGTAATGTGACATTGTTCAATAACCTAGATACCGGTATATACACCATCGTAGCATATCAAAGCTTTGCTCCAAATTGTGGAAGTGCACCTGTTACGATCGAAATAGCTCAGGAGGCATTACCACCAGTGATTGCCATTGACAGCATCAACATCACCAATACGTATTGTGTTGGTGGAAACGGAGAGCTGGGCGCAACAGCATCTGCAAGAACTGGAGATCTGGGTTCACTGGGCAATTATACCTTCGATTGGAACCAGGGCACACCCGGGTCCGGGCTTACATTTATCGAAACAAGCCCAACCACAGATAGTCTGCGCCAGGGAACCTACACGGTGTATGCGACGGATGACGATACGCAATGCGAAAGCTTCAGATCTGTAACCATCCAGTACGATCCGATTGATATCACATTGGCAACCAGCCTGGTTGCCCAAACCGACTGTGAAGTATTTGATGGTGAAATTCAGATCAATGATGTGCTGGAAAATGGTGTGTCAAACGGTCTGTCGGATTACCGTTTTGAGCTACTGGATACAACATTTGCTGTTTTGGATACCACCCTGGCCTTTGACGGGCTTGAAGCGGGTATTTATAACATCCGGGCTACCGACTCCATTACCGGATGTATATCTAATAGCCAGCAGGTAGTGATACAGGACAACACCATTTTCCCTGAAATATCCATCGCCATGGATACGAGCACTACCTGCGACCCGGTAGCAGCTCCAAATGGTTCACTTTTTGCCACTGCCGAGCCGTCGATACGTAGCTTTAGCTTTGAATGGTATAGAGGTGATTTTGATACCATACCGGCAAATTTACAGGTGTCTGCAGCTGATCTAGTAAATGTTGCGCCAGGCTTTTACACAGTTGTGGTTCAGGATGATGTGAGTAACTGCATTAGCATTGAAAGCATTAATCTGGTAGATGATCCGGATAAAATAGAAATTCAGGTAACTGACATACTTGTCAATGCACAGACGATTTGTGCTCCATTCGATGGCGGCGCAGAAGTCGTTGAAATCCTGGCAGACTCGGTTCCGGATGTGATATCAAATTATTATTTCTTCTGGTTTGACGATACCAATGCCCGTATTGACGTGGACTCAGCAAGCACAATAGGCAGCCTTGCAGCAGGAACTTACAGTGTAGAGGCTACCCAACTTTCGACTAATTGTCAAAGTGTATTGTATGAATTTGAGGTTGCCGACAGCATCGTTTTCCCCACATTGAACTTTAATACATATGCAAATACCGCCTGTGATACTACGCTGCGCAATGGCTCGATAGCTGTTAATGCAACTACAGGGGGTATGACCAATTCCTATAGTTATGAATGGTACGCCGGAGGCCTGCCCATAAGTGGTTCTTCATTTGCTGCTGCAGACTCTGTTTTCAATCTCTGGCAAGGAACCTATTCAGTTCGCGCTTATGATAGTGCAACACAATGTAGCATTCGCGAATCGGTGAACCTCAACAGGAACGAATTGGATTTATTTGTAAATGCTGTTGCTATTACGGACCAATTCTATTGTTTCCCGAACGGTGAAGCAGCGATGGCCTCTGTAGTTTATGATACAGACACTACAACTTCAGCATTTACTGACTTCGAGTTTGACTGGTTCACTGCCTCAAATGCTGTGCTTGACCTGAATTCACTCTCGACTGATTCACTGGGAGTAGGTGATTATTACGTCAGGGCTACTCACCTGCCCACGCAATGTATATCCAGTAATTTCAGCTTTGAAATCAACGATGTAAGTATTGACCCTACTCCAAACCTTAATGCTTTTACCAATACGGCATGCGACCCATCGCTGAGTAATGGTATCATGACCATAAGTGCCTTAACTAATGGTACGGATAATGGGTATACATATGCCTGGTATGATGGTGGCATGCCCCTGCTTCCGGCCAACCTAAGAGCGGAAACGAATGACTCAATCACAAACCTGGCCGTGGGTACCTACTCCGTTTTGATTACAGATGATGTAACGCTTTGTACTACAGAAGCTTCCGGTGTGATCAGCAATGAGGTACTGCCATTTGAGGTCACTTTAATTGCAGCACTGGATCAGAATTATTGTATTCCCAACGGTGAAGCGCAGGTAACAGAAGTATCGTATGATGATATTGCCTTTAACCCTCCGGGGGGTAATTTCTATTTCAACTGGTTTGATCCGTCAAGCACCTTGATTCCTGATACAGCAGTGGCGATAACCGGTCTTGGACAAGGCATCCATCGGGTCAGAGCCATCCATGAGCCTACACTCTGTGAATCGCCATTGGCTTCATTTAACATAAACAGAAATCCTGTAAGGCCTTCTGCAGACTTTACCACCTTTGTAAATACAGCCTGTGTGGACTCGTTACCAAATGGTTCGCTCGTCATCAATGCATTTACAGACATTACAGGCATATCTCCAACCTATAGCTACCGGTGGTTTGAAGGAAGTATTTCAGGGCCTGAAATTACAGGGCCGGGATTCACAGGGATAGACAGTGTCGGCAACCTGCTCGATGGAACATATGCTGTACGCATTTACGACTCCGTCACCACATGTCAAAGCACTGCAGTCGTTACATTAAACCTGGATGAAGCAGATTCCATCATTATCACAAGCCTGGATATTGCAGATCAGGTGGTTTGCGTACCCGCTGCAGGGGGTGTGGAAGTGCTGAGTATATTGGATGAAGGAAATACTTTCACCGGTATTGGCTTAGACAACTATGACTTCAGACTGTTTGATAATAATCTAAACCGTATAGATTCAGTATTTTCACCTGCATCTGGTTTTGGACCATTATTTGACGGTAATTATTTCGTACAGGCTATCAATAGAAATAATGGTTGCGAATCCGGCAGAAGGGAATTCAGCATACAAAATGCCATTCCCGACGTGACGAATGATTTCACCATTTACCCTAATACGTCTTGTGATACCTCATTCTTTACAAACGGAGCGATAGCGGTAATCTCCACCACTGAGGGAGTAGATAATGGTTATAATTACCAGTGGCTCGATTTAGGCAGTTCAGGTGTGGACTCAGTAGGTGGTGTTGGTCCCGGATTTTACGTACTGGAAACATTTGACTCCACCACACAATGCCTTTTTTATGATACCGTGCAGGTAGGAACGGATGTGATCGACATAAGGATAGCTGCTGCTGATGTAATCATAACTGATCAGACGGACATCACACCTGCAAATGGAAGCGTAGAAGTGACCGGCATCCGTGAGGATGGAACAAATGTGATCCCGTTCCCAGGAAACTATGAATTTACATTCTTTGATGCTGACTCAATTCTGGTCGCAAACAACACGCTTCTTGCTGATTCGCTTGCGGCAGGTATCTATCAAATCATTGGAACCAATACTCTTACACGTTGTATTTCTGCGGCACTGGAAGTAGAAGTTGAAAATATTGTAGTGCCTCCTGTCATAGATGTCGAAATTCAGCTCAACACAGCATGTGATTCCCTTTTAGGCGATGGGGTACTTACCGCTTCGGTACTTGAGGGAGGATCCAATGTCACCAGTGGATATGCATTCACCTGGTATGAAGGACCTCAACCAGTAGATGGCAGCTCCGTACTGATATCACCATCAAACATTGCTTCAGGTTTGTTTGAGGGGCGTTACACTGTAGTGGTGACCGACACGGTTTCTCCAAACCTTGGTGCAGTAGATACCCTGACCGTTACGCTGGGTAGCGATCAGCCGGAGCCTGAAATCCTGGCTTATCTGGCTACCGATCCGGTAATTTGCTATCCCACAGGAGAACTTCAGGTGATCACGATGTCATATGGCGATACTACAGACTATACCTATACGTGGTATCAAACAAGCTTCGAAACCGACAGTATAATGTCCGGGGTTACAACAGCAACAAACCGGGATATTGCTGCAGGTACCTATTTTGCGACTGCTACTGACAATATTACAGGATGTGTGTCTAATCCAACCCAGATGAGACTGGAGGACCTTTCAACAGAACCGGATATTTTTGTTGCTGGTTTTATACCGAACACACGTTGCGACCCCGCTAATCCGAATGGGTCGCTCACGATGGGTGCGGTAGAAGTAGATGGCTCCGGAACTTTGACTGACTACCAGTTCAGGTGGTATAATGGGTTCAACAATACAGATATTGCCGATCTTGTAGATACCGCATCCTATGTGGGTACAAGTGGCGAGACACTTACAGGTTTAGGTGAGGCTATCTTTACCGTTGAGGCATTCAATGTGCTTACAGGGTGTACATCTACTTACAATGTAGCCATGCTTGATTCAGTGCCAAATCCGCTGATATTGAATACATCTGCTACAGCAAATATCAAATGTATCGATCCTAGTAATGGTAGAGTTTCGGCTAACGTTCTGCAACCAAAAGCGGGCTTGCCTTACACCTATTACTGGTTTGAGGGCACCGGGTTTAATGCAGCCGATACAGCGTCCGCTGATTATATCGCATTACGACTTGAGGATAGAATCTGGCCAAATCTGCCTTCTGGTGATTATACGGTCATTGCACGGGACAATACAGATCCATTCTGCCTTTCCGCACCGACGGTTGTAACAGTCAACGATGGTATTGAACTCCCTGATATTTCCATTGTGGAAGAAAATCCGTTGACGATCTGCTACGATGACCTTCCGGATGGTCAATTAAGCGTCAATATCAACGGTACTACCGTAGGCTATGATTTCGTGTGGGTACAAGGTAACGAAACATCAAATGATACGGTATCTGTAGGCTCAGTGGCATCCGGACTTCCGCAGGATGAATATACTGTAATTGTAAGGGACCGGTTTACAGGTTGTGTGAACTTCCAGAGCAGAGAGTTGACAACAGACTTTGAACCTGTACCCGATCCGATTGTACAGATAGAAAATGAACAAACCAGCTGTATTGATCCGAACGGAGTGGCGTCTGCATCCGTTTTCAACGCGCTGCAAAGCAATTACACCTATAACTGGTATGATCTGAATAATAACCTGCTGGCAACAGGCAGTGATATTACCGGACTTGATGAAGGTACCTATACCGTGACAGCGTTACTCTTGTCCAGTGGATGTGAATCTCAGGACAGAGATACCTTTAGCATCAGCACGAATCTTGTTTTCCCTGAGTTTATTATTGATACTGATCCGGCCACATGCGAGGAGTTTAACGGTACAGCTTCAATTTTGATGACAAATGAATCGACATTGGGAGATGTGGAATGGTACAACGAGACAACTGGGCTACTTGATATTACACGTGGACGTTCGATAAATAATCTGCCCGGAGGATTCTATTCTGCCCGCGTATTCTCGAGAGAAGGCTGTGAGACAGAGGCTGAATTCAGGATCAACACCCAGGTAAAAATCTACAACCTGGTCAGCGCCAATAATGATGGCTTCAATGATCATTTCATTATCAGTTGTATTGAATTGTTTCCTGAGGCTGATGTGCGGATATTTAACAGAAATGGCCAGATGGTCTTCCAGAGTAATGATTATGATAATGTGTCTAATTTCTTTAATGGTGTTCCGAACAGAGGAGTCAATGTCGGAGGATCACTACAGGATGGCACTTATTTCTACATTATTGACCTGGGCGATGGAGAATCTGAAAGACTAAGCGGTTACCTTGAACTGGTACATTAATATGAGAAAGCTACTACCATACCTACTATTTTTAATAAGTACGGGCGCGATAGCTCAGCAACGCCCTACCCTTTCTCAGTATATGTTTAACGGCCTGCTGATAAACCCGGCCTACGCCGGCATTTATCATGAGGTAAATGTATCGTTATTGCATCGTCAGCAGTGGATCAATATTGAGGGAGCTCCCATGACCTCCACTTTTACCTTTCATACGGACATCAATCAGACAAAAGCCGGTGCAGGACTTATGACCTACATGGATCAGGTAGGCGCACACCGTGATCTGGGCGTTTTTGGTTCATATTCCTACAAGCTTGACTTTGGTTTCAACAGGAAACTATCAATGGGGATGTCACTGGGCTTTAACCAGATCAGAACAGATTTCACCCAACTTACGGTGCGTGATCTGTCTGACCCCTTTTATGGTACGGTGCAGCAGGCTATCAGGGCGAATGCCGGCGTTGGTGCCTTCTATTACACAGATAACTTCTATGTTGGTGCTTCAGTGCCTTATATACTTGAACCCACTTTCCTCGAGGGTAGTGTTGGAGGGTATGAAAGAACTTATTTTTTGAGTGGTGGTATGCTGTTCCGCTTTGGTAAGCGGCTGGTGTTGAAGCCATCCACTCTTATCCGCATTCAGGAAGGTCAGGCGCTTGGTTTCGATCTTAATGGCTATGCCTACATCGATAATGCTATCGCATTTGGTGTATCGGTGCGGTCTGAGGGAAGCATGGTCGGACTGTTTGAGGTAAAAATCAATGAGCAGCTGCGTTTCGGCTATGCTTTTGACTATGTGGCAGGAAGGCTCGACCGCTTCACCGATGGTACACACGAGTTATTGATCAACTACAGGTTTATGTGGCCAAAAGTTGCCCGCAACGACCAGCTCTGTCCCACATACTATTAATATCTGCCCTGGTTATCCGAGGTGCCGGCAAGCTCCTGAAGTAATCCGTTAATGAGGCTGACGATAATGCTGAACAAAATGGCCCATCCAAGACCCTGAACCTGAAAATCTCCCACAAAAGCATCGGCCATCAGTACCACAACAGCATTTATAATGAGTAAAAATAAACCGAGTGTAAAAATCGTAATGGGAATAGTCAATATCACCAGTACCGGTTTAACAAGCGCATTCAACAAAGCCAAAACAGCTGCTACCAGTATAGCCGTCCAGAATCCTGAAACAATTACACCTGGTAGTAAGTATGAAGTTAGAGATATGGCGATGGCCATTAAAAATAACCTGATTATAAATTTCATAGTGGAAATTAACTTATTTCACAATAAAACAATAACTACGCATTAATGAAATATGATGTTGTGATTGTCGGTGGAGGCCCTTGCGGGCTGGCGGCTGCCATCGAAGCGAAAAAGCTGAACTTATCCTATACGGTCATTGAAAAAGGAAATGTTGTAGAGTCCATCAGAAGATATCCCTACAATATGAAATTTTTCTCAACTTCAGAGATGCTGGAAATTGGTGGTCTCCCTTTCCCAACGGTCGAAATGCGGCCTTCCCGTATGGAAGCCGTGAAATATTATCAAAAGGCAGTCAAAGCATATGACCTAAATATTACAGCTTTCCATGAAGTGATCCATATCACCGGCAGTGAGGGTGAATTCACTATTCATACAAATAAAAAAACCATAAAGACGCGGTATGTCATTGTGGCAACCGGCTACTACGATATACCACGCATGCTGGATGTACCGGGCGAGAACCTGTCGCACGTATCCCATTATTATACAGAACCTTACCAATATTTTGATCAGGAAGTGGTAGTGGTCGGTGGGGCTAATTCTGCCGTAGAGACCGCGTTGGATCTTTACCGAAATGGTGCCAGGGTTACTCTTGTGCATAAATTTGAAGATCTCGACCGAACGGCAAAATACTGGATTGCACCTGACCTGAAGAACAGAATAAAAAAAGCTGAAGTGACCTCATATTTCCACGCAACCGTAAAGGAAATCACCCACGACAAAGTGATCATAACACAAAACGGAAATACAATTGAGATTCCCGCCGCCTTTATATTTCTTATGGTTGGCTATCGGCCTGATGCTGAGTTACTCCAGAAAATCGGCATAAAACTTAACGGCGAGGCATTAATACCGGATATTGACAGTGAGAGCTACGAAAGTAACATGAAGGGCATATTTTTGGCGGGCTCGATCATTGGTGGAGAGGAAACAGCTAAAGTTTTCATTGAAAATGGACGCCATCATGGAAAACCGATCATGGAAGAAATTAGCCGACGATTATTGATCGATTAGCAGAATAATCGTAATTTCGATCTATCATCAGTTATATAATGGAAGAGGTAAGCGAAATACTTGATAAAACCTACTGGGATTTTGAACAATCACATCTTCAGTCTCACCTGGACAATAAAGTCGATTCAAAAATTTACAGAAAAATCCTGAGCTTTCAGATTGACTTACTGGAAAAGCATAACGGAAGAAAGCTGTTGCTCTTTATTCCCGATAACTTTGAACTGGATAAGTCGGAGAAATTTTTCACCAACCATATCTATCTTCCTAAAATGATCCAGAAAGGTCTTAAATGTGTCGCTGTAGTAGGGCCTATGAATAATGTATTTAAGGAAATACTAATTGAAAACCTGAAAGACTCACTGGAAGAAGATATTCTCGAATCTGCCTTTTTTCAGGATGAAGAAAAAGCCAGAAAATGGCTAAATAATCAATGATCAATACCAGCTTTTATATTTGATATAATTATCGGGCGTATTGTATATGACCTGCAGTAAATTATCATCTAAGGTTCGTATTTTGCGGGCAGGAACTCCGGCGTACAAATAGCCTTTCTCCAGTATTTTACCGGGGCCAACCAATGACCCTGCAGCCACAAACACCTCCTCTTCTATTATTGCATCATCCAGAATTTTTGCACCCATTCCTACCAAAACATGATCATGTATTTCACAGCCATGAATGATGGCCGAATGCCCAATCGATACCCTCTTCCCTATTTTGACATCACTCTTCTGATACGTTCCATGGATCACTGTACCGTCCTGCACATTAGTTTCATCGCCAATGACGATAGCATTTACATCACCACGCACCACAGTATTGAACCAGATGCTTACCTGATTGCCCAGTGATACCTCACCGATCAAAATGGCAGAAGGTGCCAGAAATACGTTGTCACCGATATGAGGTTTTTTACCGCTTACTGCTATGATATTGGCCATTTTCAGAACAATTGAATTAATGTTACGTTATCAGAACTGTAATTTAACGAAGGGATCGGATAATGGTAAAAATTCTGGGTATAATCATTTTGTTGACTGGTGCAGGTTGCAGCATGGAGTCTAATACCCGAAGGGCAGAAATACAAAAGGCAAAAGTCAATACCCCTGCACAATCCGGAGAGATTCTCACCATAGATACTGCAGAAAGCATCATTAGATGGACCGGAACAAAAAAGCTGGGCTCCCGCGTCACCGGTTCTCATAGTGGCAATATCCACCTCTCCAGTGGCCACCTCGTGATGGCCGGCCATCATTTGATAGGCGGGAAATTTCAAATGAAAATGCAGGATATCATACTGCTAGATAAACTGGATGAAAATGATAAAACCAAACTGGTAAACCATCTGAAATCTGACCAGTTTTTTGATGTTGAAAAATACCCCTACAGTTACCTCGAAATAGTAGAAACGGCGATGTCCGACGACGACGATTATAATTACCTGATTGTGGGCAACCTGACACTGAAAGATACCACCCTTAGCATCACCTTCCCCGCTGAATTTTTTGAGCATAATGACAAATATATCGCTGAGGCTAAGTTTGCAATTGACCGCACCCGCTGGAAAGTATACTACCGACAGGAAAGCAATGTGGCAGACCGGGCAAAAGACTGGTTCATAAACGACAATATTGATCTTGACATACTGATCGTTGCAAACAAATAAAATACCCGAAATTGGCAACCTGACTGCCCTTTTGCATTGGGCAGATACTTTCCCTCAATTCCTTTACACTACTCATAACGGGATTACGTATCCTCACAACGGATTTTCGCATAAACTCAGAATAGGGAAATCCCCTGTAAAAACTACCCTTGACAATACCGAAGCCTACTTCGGTATTATGCCATACGATCATGTATACGAGAAGTACAGTGACATCATATCCTTTGAAAAAAACGCTAAACTGACTTCACCCTGGATTTCTGTTACTGACATAATTGTAGACTTTGACAATGGTGTAATGGAAGGAATACATCCTGCCAGGCTAGCGGAAGAGATAAAAAATATCGGTATTAAGTCGAAGGAGGAAGCATATCAGCCATTTTACTGCGATACAACCAAAGCTGGTTACCTGCAACAAATTGATCAGATACATCATAAGATAAGAGAAGGGGCCTTTTATGAAATGAATTATTGTATCGGATTTAAATCTGATAATTATGCCAGCGACCCGGTAGACGCCTTCATAAAATTAAACCACCACTCTCCCATGCCTTTTGCATCCCTGATGAAAATAAATGGCTGGTATATATTATCTGCCTCTCCCGAGCGGTTTCTGAAAATGGAACATGATAAGGTGGTATGCCAACCCATTAAGGGAACACGAAGAAGAGGTAGCGACCCTACCGAGGACAATCACCTCAAGATGGAGCTTCGAACCTCCGAAAAGGAGCTGGCAGAGAATGTTATGATTGTCGACCTTACACGAAACGACCTGAGTCTCCATGCAAAACCCGGCTCTGTTTATGTTGAAGAATTGGCGCAGATTTATACCTTTAAAAGGGTGCATCAGATGATCTCTACTATTTCTGCCGAAATTACCAGCCGGGATTATCTGAACATTTTCTCGGACGCATTCCCGATGGGCTCCATGACAGGCGCACCAAAAATAGAGGTAATCCGAAATATTGACCTGATGGAAACGAGTAACAGAGGACTATTTTCCGGCTCGATATTCTTTAGTGACGATAGCGAAAGTTTCGATTCCAGCGTATTGATACGATCATTATTCATCGATCCGGATAATAAAGCTGCATTTCATGTGGGAGGTGCCATCACCCTGGATGCCGACCCTGAAGAAGAGTGGAAAGAATGCCAGGTCAAAGCCGCACCCTTTAGCGCCATCCTTGATTTTAAATTTTGACTGACATTATGTCAGTAGTTTGATAATACCTATCTTTGCACCCAGTGAGTGGAAAATTATGAAGGAATTAATTCAGGATATCGGAATTCTTACAGAAGAGGATAAAATAAACGAATCAGTAAAGACTACTGAGCTTCAAAATACAGGCAAGGAAAAAAAGCTGTATATCGAGAGCTATGGATGCCAGATGAATTTTTCTGATAGCGAAATTGTGGTCAGCATTCTCAGTAAGGAAGGATATGATACAACAGATGTTCCGGAGGAAGCAGACATTGTATTGTTGAATACATGCTCCATAAGAGAAAAAGCAGAGCAAACCGTTAGAAACAGACTGAACCATTTTAATAGCCTGAAGAAAAACCAACCGGATAAGGTGATCGGGATACTGGGTTGTATGGCGGAAAGATTAAAATCCAAGCTGCTGGAAGAGGAGAAAATTGTGGATATTGTCGTAGGCCCTGATGCCTACAGGGATTTGCCCAACCTGGTAGCTTCGGCAGAAAATGGCCATAAGGCAATCAACACCTTTCTTTCCAGAGAAGAAACATACGCCGATATCAGTCCGGTACGGCTTGACAGCAATGGTGTGACGGCATTCATCTCCATTATGCGTGGATGCGATAATATGTGTTCCTTTTGTGTGGTTCCCTTTACACGCGGAAGAGAAAGAAGCCGTGATCCCTACACCATTGTCAGGGAGGCACAGGATCTGTTTGATAAAGGCTACCGTGAGGTTACATTACTGGGGCAGAATGTAGATTCCTACAAATGGTCACCTGAGCAAAACAATAAAGCGAGACTGGAAAAAGAAGGAGTTTCTGAAGTTATCAATTTCGCCAACCTGCTGGAAATGGTGGCACAGGTAAACCCGGATCTGAGAATACGTTTTTCAACTTCTCACCCCAAGGACATCACAGACGAGGTGTTATACACGATGAAGAAATATGAAAACATCTGTAAATACATCCACTTGCCTGCACAAAGCGGGAACAGCCGTGTACTCGATTTAATGAACCGTACCTACACCCGGGAATGGTATATGGAGCGTGTCGACAAGATTAGAGAAATTTTAGGTCAGGAATGTGGCATCTCATCTGACATGATCGCCGGATTTTGCTCCGAAACAGAGGAAGAACACCAGGATACCCTCACACTGATGGACTATGTACAGTACGATTTTTCCTATATGTTTTTCTATTCAGAGCGGCCGGGCACACTGGCTGCCAAAAAATATAAAGACGATATTCCGCTTGAAATCAAGAAAAAGCGGCTGAATGAAATTATAGATAAACAACGTGCTATATCTCTGGAAAGAAATAAACTGGATGTTGGCAAAACATTTAAGGTCCTGATAGAAGGCACCAGCAAAAGATCAGATGATTTCTTACAAGGCAGAAATTCAGCCAATAAAGTGGTGATTTTTCCAAACGAAGGTCAGGTGGCAGGTACCTATACCTATGTCAAAATAACAGATTGTACAGCAGCTACACTTAAAGGCGAAACCGTAACACCATGAATCTGGTAAATGATGATGAAATAATGGCGATAAAACGCCGGTTTGGTATTGTCGGTCATTCCTCGCATCTAAACTATGCGATACGTGTAGCTGTGCAGGTGGCCTCTACCGATATGTCAGTACTGATCACAGGTGAAAGTGGCACCGGTAAAGAGTCTTTTTCCAAAATCATCCATAACCTGAGCAAAAGAAAACATGGCCAGTTTATCGCGATCAACTGCGGTGCAATCCCTGAAGGCACGATAGATTCGGAGCTTTTTGGTCATGAAAAAGGGTCGTTCACAGGCGCCTTGGATACCCGAAAGGGTTATTTTGAGGTCACAAACGGTGGAACCATCTTCCTGGATGAAATCGGCGAAATGCCGCTGAGCACACAAGCCAGGCTATTGCGTGTACTAGAATATGGTGAGTTCATTAAGGTGGGCTCATCAAAAGTACAGAAAACAGATGTCAGAGTAGTGGCGGCCACCAATGTCAACCTGACCGAAGCGGTGGAAAAAGGAAAATTCAGGGAAGATTTATATTATCGCCTGAATACTGTACCTATCAATGTACCTCCATTACGGGAAAGGGGTGAAGATATTTATCTTTTATTCCGAAAATTTGCAGCCGATTACGCAGAAACATACCGAGTGAAACCACTTTCACTTAGCGATGACGCACAGCATGCCCTTATTAACTTCAGATGGCCTGGAAATATCCGACAACTAAAAAATATGGTCGAGCGGATGTCGGTACTGGAAGTAGAACGTGACATTGACGGCCCTACCATCATAAAATATCTGCCGAAGGAGGGAAACCTCACCCCTGCATTAATACGGCGTGGAGAAAGCAGCAATGAAGGAGACCGATTCTCAGAACGTGACATTCTTTACAAAGTGCTCTTTGATATGCGTAAGGACATGGATGAGCTGAAAAAGTTGGTGTACCAGATGATCCAGTCAGGCGACATCGACAACAGTCTGATCAATGACCACAAAGACCTTTTTGATGAAATTGAAGTAGAGGCCCCTCCTGCCGTTGCACCGGTGAAGCCACTTCTGATTGATAAGCAGGGACCTTCACAACCCGCTCCCAAAGCTGAAGCTACGGCTGCTTACACCGAAGAGCCGGACATAGAAGATATCACACACGAGCTTGAGGATGATGAGTCATTATCGCTTGAAAAAAATGAAAAAGATTTGATCATTAAAGCTTTACGAAAATATAATAATAAGCGTAAATATGCAGCCAGAGACCTTGGAATCTCAGAAAGAACGTTATACAGAAAACTTAAACAGTATGAGATCGAGGAATAGGGTTGTATTTTTTTTCTTATCTTGTATGGCCTGTATAATGGCAGGATGTACAGTCCAGTATTCATTTACCGGTGCCAACATCTCACCGGATACCAAAACAATTTATGTAGGTACGTTTTTCAATGATTCAGGAAACGGCCCTCCAAATATGACACAGGTGCTGACAGAGAAATTAAAAGACTATTACCAACAGAATACATCTCTTGCGGTGGTTTCTGATCCGGAATCGGCAGACCTGATCGTGGAAGGCAGCATCACTTCCTATAATTCAAGACCTGAAGCACCATCTGCCAACCAAAACCAAAATCTGGGGGATGTAGCAGAGCAGAACCGTCTGACCATTAATGTTTCCGCAAGCTATGTCAATACGAAAGATGATACCTTTAACTTTGAAAATAAAGGGTTTTCGTTTTTTGAATTATATCCGGCCAGTCAACCATTATCTTCTGTTGAAAACCAGCTGGTAGAGACTATTTTTGATGCTATAGTATTTGATATTTTTAATGCAACGGTAGCAAACTGGTAAAATGTGAAAAAGAGCAGATTCGTAGAAGTATTGAAAGATGGTGTTCTGAAAACAGAAAAGGAATTTCAGTATATGAAAAAGCTCGTTTCAGCATATCCTTACTGGTCCAATGGCTATGTGCTTATGGCGATGAACGCCTCCGTTTTCAATTTAGATAGCCGTGAGTTTCTCATTGAGGCTGCCATTCATACACCAGACAGAAGCTACCTCAAAAAGCTTATCGAAGAAGGAGTGAGTCAACCGCTGCAGAAAAAGGATGATACGCTGACATTGCCTAAAGGCGTCACAATCGGTATTGATGATCCTATTTTCCGTGAAATTGAAGAAAACCTTCAGCAAATAGAGAAGGCAAAAAAATCATTCAACGAATACCTCTCGGCTCATGAAATGCTGCACAGCACCTCCGATGAACCGCATATCCTACCCCCTGAAGCAACCATTGAGTCTGACAATTCACCCCATGATACTCCAAAAGATGAAAAAGGGGAGTTAGAAGGTCAAGAAGAAGAAGAAGAACACAGCACCATAAAAAGCTACCTGGCTCAGTTATCTCACCGAAGCGAGGAGGATGATCAGGATGCTTCCGTAAGCAATAACCCCTTACCCGATTCAGAGCCAGAACACAGGACTGAAAACCAGGAGTTGTCTCCGGAAAAGCCCTCAAAAAAAGATCAAATCAAAATCATCGAAGATTTTATAAGAAAAGCACCTCGTCTTTCAGTCGAAGCTCGCAATCTTCCTGAAGACGGTGAAGACCAGGAGGATTTGGCAGAAAAAAGTCAAAAAATCACGGATGACCTATTGTCAGAAAACCTGGCTCAGATAATGATCAAGCAGCAGAAAATTGATAAGGCCATCGAGATTTACCGGAAATTAATTTGGAAATTTCCTCAAAAAAAGACGTACTTTGCGGATCAAATCGCAAAACTTCAGGAGGGAAAGTAAATGTACGCACTGATTATATCCATTATTATTATTCTTGCCGTCCTTTTAATATTGGTGATTCTGGCGCAGAATCCAAAAGGAGGAGGCCTATCCAGCCAGTTTACCGGTGGTGGCAGCCAGCTTATGGGTGTAAAACGCACAACTGATTTACTGGAAAAGCTAACTTGGGGTTTTGCTATCGCCATCCTTGCGCTGAGCATCAGTGTCAACCTTTTTCTACCGGGTCAGGGCAATGGTGCCATCAACAGTACCAATCTTGATCGTGCACAGGAAAGACCTGTATTACCTAATAGTTTTGGTACGGAAACACCAGCTACACAGGGACAGGAAGGCACCTCTACACCTGCTGAAGGTAGTCAGAACAATGAACTTCTGCAGGATTTAACTGAGGAAGAATAATCAGGCTCTGTTTATATACCTGATTATCATTCGCTTTGTAATTGGCAGTATCGTCTCCTTCATAGGTATATCATTCACAACCCTTACCAGATATGTTGCCGGATTAGGTAAATCCCTGAATTTACGGATCAGGCTAAGTTTTATCGTTTCAAAAGTATTGGAAATACTGTATTCTTCATCGAAAAGGTACTGTGTGGTCAATCCCCGATAAATAGTGTCCTCATGTTCCAGTAAATCTGAAGAATACCTGAATACCCGTGTGTGTTTAGAATTCTTCTCATTCACCAGAAAATACCCCTCATCCCGATAGATGGGTTCAATTCCAATAGCCTCAATTTCCGTTTCCCCTTCAATGTCATCGAAGATATTTTTGCCTTCCTCCAGCACCTGCTTCATTCTGGGTGTTGCAAATTCAAGAATCCTGTCCAGTTCATTCATTACCTCTGAATCATTGATGATCCGGCGGTATGATAACTGTAGCTTTTTAAGGTCAATTTTAGATATCTCCTTAGGAAATGAATCAGATAAGAGCTGCTTGTGTTCCTGAATCTGCTTCAGGTTGTTATAATGAAAATGAATATCAGATAAATAAGGATATAGTTTCATACCCTCAAATTGTCGCCTGACATCCTGCAGGTATGCCATCAGGACATACTGCTTATATTCCAGGTCAATCCATCCTTTAGTAATCCAATCGTTGTCTAATTCCATATTTATCAGAATCTTTTAAGGAAAAATATACATAAATGCCAAATACTTTACAATAGGTGTCTGTCAGAATAACTGAAAAAATGTCATACTAACTCTGCCATTTTAATATTGGCACAGGAAATGATGTATCCGCATCGGAGATCTAAATTCATTTAAACATTCAAAGGATATGTCAAAAGTAACTTTCAAACCACTTGCTGACAGAGTTCTGGTAGAACCTGCATCAGCAGATGAGAAAACTGCGTCTGGTATCATCATTCCTGATACAGCAAAAGAAAAGCCTCAGCGAGGTGAAATTGTAGCGATCGGCACAGGAAAAAAAGATGAACCCCTTAACGTAAAGGTGGGTGATCACGTGCTTTATGGCAAATATTCCGGAACAGAGATTACCATCGAAGGAAAGGAATATCTGATTATGAAGGAATCAGACATCTACGGTATTATCTAAATCATTTAAACTAAAATTAACGAATTAAAATCATGGCAAAAGAAATTTATTTCGATTCAGAAGCCAGAGAAAGTCTGAAAAAAGGTGTTGACAAACTGGCTAACGCGGTTAAGGTAACTCTAGGACCTAAAGGTAGAAATGTAATCCTTGACAAGAAGTTTGGTGCTCCCAATGTAACCAAAGATGGTGTATCTGTAGCCAAAGAAATTGAACTGGAAGATCCTATTGAAAACATGGGTGCCCAGCTGGTAAAAGAAGTAGCTTCCAAAACTGCAGATAATGCCGGTGATGGTACAACTACTGCTTCTGTTCTTACCCAGTCGATTTTTACACACGGTATTAAGAACGTAACGGCTGGTGCTAATCCAATGGATCTGAAAAGAGGAATAGATAAAGCTGTACATGCTGTAGTTGGTAGCCTCCGCGGCCTGTCACGGGTTATTGAAAACAATAATGAAATCTCCCAGGTGGCTACCGTTTCTGCCAATCATGATACCGAGATCGGTGAGATGATAGCTAAAGCGATGGAAAAAGTGGGTAAAGATGGTGTGATCACGGTAGAGGAAGCAAGAGGTACCGAAACCGAAATTAAAACGGTAGAAGGTATGCAGTTTGACCGTGGCTACTTATCTCCTTACTTTGTGACCAACACAGAGAAGATGGAGGCTGAGCTTGAAAACCCTTACATCCTGATCTATGATAAGAAAATCAGCGCAATGAAGGAGTTACTGCCCGTACTTGAAGCCGTGGCTCAGTCTGGCCGTCCTTTGCTGATCATCGCCGAAGATGTGGAAGGTGAAGCACTGGCAACGCTTGTGGTAAACAAAATCAGAGGTTCATTAAAAATTGCAGCAGTAAAAGCACCTGGTTTTGGTGACCGCAGAAAAGCCATGCTGGAGGATATCGCCATCCTTACCGGTGGTACCGTGATCTCTGAAGAAAGAGGTTATAAGCTTGAAAACGCCACTATCGATTATCTTGGTGTAGCTGAAAAGATAAACATCGATAAGGATAATACAACCATCGTAAACGGTAATGGCAGAAAAGAGGATATCGATGCTCGTATCAACCAGATTAAGGCTCAGATTGAATCTACTACTTCTGATTACGATAAAGAAAAACTTCAGGAGCGTCTGGCGAAACTTTCTGGTGGCGTAGCTATCCTGTATGTCGGAGCAGCTACTGAGGTGGAAATGAAGGAAAAGAAAGATAGAGTAGATGATGCCCTTCATGCAACACGTGCAGCTATCGAAGAAGGTGTAATACCTGGTGGTGGTGTAGCGCTTATCCGTGCTATTGCCGCTCTAGACGATGTAAAAGTTGATAATGAGGATCAGGGTATTGGTGTAAACATCGTACGTCTGGCACTCGAGTCTCCTCTTAGAACTATCGTCGAAAATGCCGGCCTTGAAGGTTCTGTGGTTGTGCAGAAGGTGAAGGAAGGCAAAGACGACTTTGGATATAACGCCAGAGAGGATAAATATGAGAATATGATTGCAGCGGGTATTATTGACCCTACAAAAGTGACTCGTCTTGCACTGGAAAATGCTGCCAGCATCGCCGGACTGCTGCTTACCACTGAATGTGTAATAGCAGATAAGCCGGAAGATGAGCCTGCTATGCCAGGCGGTGGTGGTATGCCAGGTGGTATGGGCGGTATGATGTAATCAACCGCATCATAAAAGAATAAAAAACCGCTGCTTTCGATGCAGCGGTTTTTTTTATGTATAAACAAGAACAGTTTTAGTATATTTGTATAGGTAGAGAATAATTATGGCTGTAAGACTATTTGAAACACAGGAGGAATTTATTCTATTTCTGTTTCTTCATATTGCCAACGCTGATTTTAGTGTCGGGCAGTCAGAAATAGACGTAATCCTAACGAAAATGGAGGATATTTTCCCGGTAGAACTTGACATTCACGAGCTCTTCATCTCCATGAAGGATTATTATGATAAACTGGAAAATGCGGATATTGAGCGTGTAATTGTTGAAAACTTCAAAAAATTTAAGCTTGGCCTGTCCAATACCGATCGTATTCTGAATGACATTTATGAAATAATCACAGCCGACGGTATCATTCAGGAAACAGAAACAGCCGCTATTGATAAAATCAGAAGCCTGATTGACTAATCGGTCTGGATCATCTCGATGGGTATGCTGATAATCTCTTTAAAATCCTCCCCTGACTCGAGCATATCTTCGTCCTCTTCCTCATAATACCAGCGTATCACTACCGTTTTTCCTTTACTCTGTATTTTCTCGAGTTTCCGTAATATTTCAACCAGAATTTTACTAGAGGATGTATTGAAGTATTCCAGCTTTATTTCCAGTACTGTTTCACTATTCGGACTTTTTACATATTCATCAAGCCAGTCAAGCAATGGCCTGTAAAAATCGATTGAATTTTCCGGTATTGAACGACCAGAGATTTCAAATTTATTTGCTGCAGGATCAAATAAGAGTCCCGGTGTTTTAGATGATGCTTCTAAATGGTAACGCTCCATGCTAGGCATTAATATTTACAGTTAGCTGAAAGAAGGACAATTTATCATTTATATTTTCAAAATGATACTTTAATTTATCCTTTGATTTCCTCACGATATCCAACATTCCCAAACCTGCTCCTCCAGATTCTGTCATCTCGCCAACATCCAGCCTTTTCCTGTATTTTTCAACGATCTCGTCATACGTCATCATGTTTATCTCATCAATTCTGGATTTGAGCTGTGTGACCGTACTCTTTAATATATTATTCCCTGAAATGATAGTATAAACATGACCCTCCTTTTCCAGCACGACAAACATTTCATAGTCTTCACGGGCATTTTCTTCAAGAAAATTATAGTGGTTTTGTATATTTTGAAATACTTCAACCAGTATATTGAATACCCTTTTTCTGATCTTTGGCTTAAACTCTACTTTTTTAAGCTTCTCCTCAGCTATTGATAACAGCGTATTGAACAGGTTGTCCTGGTATCCTCCGGAATAGGCAATCAGTACCCTGGAGTTTCCCTTAAGCTGATCAAAATAATGCTGTACCTGAGACATATGATTTACCAAACATGAAATCTAAAATAATAAAATTATTTTATTAGATAAATAATATTTCTATGAATAAATCAGTTTGGTTATCAAATTAGTCCAAATCCCTTTCTGCTTCTTCGGCTCCGTGCGTTAGTTTCTTTAGCTTTTTCAGAAATATGATCAGCAACAGACCAAAAAGAGCTGTAAACAGGGTGATAAACAGGAATGTTCTTAATTCCCTCTTATTTGAAACCTCAAAGATATCAACTTCACCACTATAGTTTTCCAGCCTGGCTGTGTAAGTCGAATCTGATTTTACCTGCGCATCATCTTCAGAGTTTTCAAATACAATGGTAAAATGAACCGCCTCATCCAATGCATTGGGGTTTTCGCTTGCAACAACCTCTTCCAGCTTAGCTCTGTTTTTTACCTCAATTAGTTGAAAAACATCATCCCCTTCATCCGTTTTCATAATAAGCGCCTCTTGGTCAAAATATGCAATACCACTGAGGTTAAACATACGCGCCATTTCCAGGCTATCCTGTGCGATATAAGGTTTGAGCTGCTCAGGTGTAGCATTTATACTTACAGATACCGGCTCGGTCTGTGAAGCTTCCCCGATGGCGCCCGCGAGCTTGTTACCGAATCCCGTTGCAGCAAAATATACTCCCATCATAATAGACACATATTTTACAGGAGCTAGCTTGGTGATAAAGGAAAGCGCTACCGGTGAAGCGGACAGCTCACCAAGCGTGTGGAAAAGATAGGCCAGAATGATCCATACCAGCGCAGCCTCACCGGTTGAGAGCACCTCAAGTGATGCTTTTGCCATGAACAAAAATCCAACACCCATGACGATCGTCCCAACGGCCATCTTAAATAAGGAACTTGACTCCCCCCCTTTTAGCTTTCGCTTTGCCCAGAAATTGGCAACCAATGTGCCAAAAATGATAATAAAGATTGCATTTACAGACTGAAATACGGAAGCAGGTATTTCCCAGGACCAACTGGCAATCTCTATCACTCTGTTTACCTTTTCTTTGGTATATAGATTCATCAGACCCCCGGCCTGCTCAAAAGCACCCCAAAAGACAATTACGATGATGAAAGATAGCAACAGTACAACGTATCTGTCCTTTTCCACACTGTTGAGTTCATTATAGATCACCATCATTAATCCTACTACCAGACCTACAAATGAGGCCAGGATTCCGTATCCAATGCTGCTGAAAGAAGAAATATTAAATACCTGAGCCAGTATAAGGTATGCGCCAAATAACTGAATGATGATGAAAACAATCAGCGGAAAACGCTCACGGAAAAGTTTCCTTAACAAGCGTCCAATGCTGTCATCCGCATTTTCCCGGTCCTTTTTGCTGGGTGGTTCACCTATGCCCTTAAGGTATCGCTGTCCATACATGAAGATAACCTGACCAATAGCCATTCCGATTCCTGCGAGACCAAAGCCATAGTGCCAGCCATAATTTTCTCCTATGTACCCAACCAGAATGGAAGAAGCAGCGGCGCCGATATTTATACCGATGTAAAATATTGTAAATCCCTTGTCCCTGCGGATATCTCCTTCACGATACAGCCCTCCTACCATGGTAGAAATATTCGGTTTCAAGCCTCCAACACCCAGAATAATGAGACTGAGCCCAAGATAAAAAGCCCACATCTGCTCTACTGCAAGAATCGTATGCCCTGCCACCAGCAGCAATCCACCCACCATCACACTTCTGCGCTGTCCGATGAATTTATCCGCCAGTATACCTCCGGGAATAGACATAACGTAGACAAGCATGGTATACCACCCATAAAGTGCGAGCGCGTCTACACTGGACCAACCCAGCCCGGGATTTTTTTCAGTCACAGATGTAGTGAGATAAAGTACTAAGATGGCTCTCATCCCATAGTATGAAAACCTTTCCCACATCTCTGTGAAAAACAGTATAAATAAGCCTACAGGATGCCCCAAAAATGTCTTTTGTACGGTTGAACTCATGGATGGTGATTTTTTTTGATCCGCAATATAGTTTTGTAAACCTGATTTTACCAAAATCGAATATATTACCGGATAATATTCAAGATAAACAGATAATATGAGGCTTCATGAGGTATTGGCATCGCAGACATTTGCCCCGGTCATCAAAGAAATTACCCCTGAAAACAATTGTAATATCAACCTTTCACCGTCGCAAAAGCGCCTCTTGAATCTATCTGATATTACGACGGAGGCACTCTGGAATGTGGTCTTCCCGTTGATTGAAGAAAATAACTGTACTTACGGCTGGGGTGGCTACATGGAAAACCGTAATTTATATCAGCGCAGTAGTCATTTTGGCGCAGGTGAGAGTCGCTCGGTACACCTCGGCATAGATATCTGGAGTAAAAAGCTTATTGACATATACGCCCCAGTGGACGGTGTTGTACACAGCTGTGGAAACAATGAGGGCTACGGGAATTACGGGGGTACCATCATCCTTGAGCATAAGGTTGAAAATATCAGGTTCTTCACGCTTTATGGTCATATGTCAATAAAAGCCGTACTGCATAATACACCAGGAAAACCAATATCTGCAGGTGACAAAATCGGCAGGCTGGGTGATATACATGAGAACGGTGACTGGCCGCCACATCTTCATTTTCAGATTATTATGGATATGGAAGGGTATTCGGGTGACTATCCGGGCGTATGTTATCTGCACGAAAAGGAAAAATATGAGCGTAACTGCCCGGATCCGAATCTGATTCTGAAATTCGATTAGCGTTGAGTGGGGTAACTTCAGTCGGATTATAAACCGGGAGTAATAGCTCCGGCAATGGTACCGCTCATCATACAGGCAAGGGTAGCCGCAAGAAGTGCACGCATGCCAAGCCGTGAAAGGTTTTTTGATTGGCTGGGTGCAATACCACCAATACCTCCGATCTGTATAGCAATTGAGCTGAAATTTGAGAATCCACACAAAGCATAGGTGGAGATAACGATCGCTTTTGGACTGAGGACGCCCTCATCTTTGAAGTCTGCTAGAGAAATATAAGCTACAAATTCGTTAATCACCGTTTTTTGTCCAAGTAGACTGCCAACAGCAAGGGTTTCAGACCAGGGTACACCCATGGCAAAGGTAAACACACGAAACACCTGACCGATGAGGTATTCAAACGAAAGAAAGTCAAATGTACCACCAGTAGACTGTGCAATAATGTCGTTAAGACCTGTCCATCGTCCTATTCCAACTCGCAAAACTGCATTTAGCAAGGCTATCAGCGAAATAAAAGCGAGTAACATGGCGCCAACGTTCAGTGCAAGCCGTACACCATCTGCAGCTCCGCGGGCAATGGCATCAATGAAGTTGTCACCAAACTTTTCATCATCCATCGAAAGGGATACATCAGGGATGTGGCTTGGCTTTTCCGGCAATAGCATCTTTGACATCACTATGGCTGCTGGGGCGTTCATGAATGAAGCCGTAAGAAGGTATGAGGCAAACTGTGTTTGCGATTCGATGCTATCTCCGCCAAGGAAAGCAACATAGCCGGCCAGTACACCACCAGCGATAGTGGCCATACCTCCTGTCATAAGACACATCAGTTCAGACGGTGTCATCCCCTTGATGTAGGGACGTACAAGTAAAGGTGCTTCGGTCTGTCCGAGGAATACGTTTCCTGCTGCAGACAGGCTCTCTGCTCCACTCAGATTCATCAAACGGGTCATTACCCACGCCATAGCAAATACAAGCTTCTGCAGTATGCCCAGATAATATAGCCCGGCAGAAAGTGTGGCAAAGAATATCAGCGTAGGAAGCACCTTAAAGGCAAAAATAAATCCCAGCTGCTCATTGTCCACAAGGTCACCAAAAAGAAACCTCGCACCCTCATCAGAAAATGAGAGAACACGTACAAAGGCATAACTTAAGGCGTTAAAGGCTTCCCGTATCCCCGGAATATAAAGAATGGCAATACCAATGAGAAGGTGTAGTATAAATCCGGATATAACGGTTTTCCAGTTTATCCACCCACGTTTGGAAGAGAATATATAAGCAGTAAGAAACAGGAGCGCCACCCCTGGAATCGCCCTTATTATATCCATGGGTTAGTTACGGCGATTCATTTCGTCCCGTATTTTTGCCGCGCGCTCGTAGTCTTCCACTTCAATTGCTTTATCCAGCATTTCATTGAGCTTCTCGTAGTTAAGTTCCTTGAGCGACTCAGGTGTAGCCGGAATATCACTGTCATCCTTCGACTTTTTGGCGCGTGACCTGGAGGCCTTGGGCGTCGGCTCTTCAGACTTTTCGCTCAGAATAATACCCGCCTCTCCTAATATCGTTTCATATGTATAGATCGGCGCATTAAACCGGAGCCCGATGGCGATAGCATCTGAAGGCCTGGAGTCGATCTCAATACGGTTGTCGTCACTCTCGCATACGATACGCGCATAAAAAACCCCTTCCTTCAGATCGGATATGATGATTTCTTTGACTTCAAACCGGAAATTCATCGCAAATGACTTAAATAGGTCGTGTGTCATAGGACGATTGGGGACGATTTTCTCAATTTCAATAGCAATAGCCTGAGCTTCAAACATACCTATAATGATAGGTAGTCTCCGCTTGCCATTTGATTCGCCCAGTACAAGGGCAAAGGATCCTGATTGCGACTGACTTGAAGATAACCCAAGAATTTCCAGCTTTATTCTATCCACTAATACGGCTAGTTTAATTCCTTCTTAAATACTTCTGTTAATTTAGGCACGATATCAAAAGCATCTCCTACAATACCGTAATCCGCTGCACTAAAGAACGGAGCTTCCGGGTCTTTGTTGATCACAACGATGACTTTTGATGAGTTCACGCCTGCAAGATGTTGTATTGCTCCTGATATTCCAACCGCAATATAAAGATTAGGGCTGATTTTTATACCGGTCTGGCCTACATGTTCATGATGAGGACGCCACCCCATATCCGATACGGGTTTACTGCAGGCTGTGGCAGCTTTCAATGTTTTGGCAAGATCTTCGATCATGTTCCAGTGTTCAGGAGCCTTCATTCCCCTTCCAGCGCTCACTACAATTTCAGCCTCTTCCAGCAGCACATCGCCCTGTGCAATATCCTGGCCTGTGATGTTACCTTTAAATACATTATCCGGCAAATCAATATCCCTGTTTTCGGCAGCACCCTGCTGTGGTAATTCTTCGAGGTTTACCGCATTCTTTTTAAGGATCAGGATCTTTTTGTCCCTGGTAAGTGAAACATCAGCAAATGCTTTTCCAGTATAAATACTGCGGCGTACGACAAAACCATCTTCCTGATTGGGGAGGTCTACAATATTGGAGGCAATACTTGCGTCAATGGCTACCGATACCCTTGCGGCAACGGGCTCACTCAATGACGACTTAGCCAGCACAAAGAGGTCATACCCTCCTGACTTTATAACTTCAGTAAGCACGTGAGCATGTGCCTGTATAATGCCCTGATCCAGCCTTTCGTCACTGATATGAATGAGTTTATTCGCACCGTATCGTGATATTTCATCCACGGACGGCTGCACGCTGCCCATACTTATGGCATGAACTTCGTCCACACCTGCTGTTTTACGGGCATAGACCAACGCCTCCAGTGACGTCTTTTTTACTTCTTCATTGGCTATTTCTATCTGAACTAATGCTTTCATATTACAATACCTTAGATTCGTTTTTAAGTAGTGATATCAATTCTTCCAGGTTATCGGCATCTATCATTTTGACACCAGATTTTGGGGCAGGCAAGGCATACGTCCTGAGGATGGTGCCATTGTTCGCCTCAACCGGGGGTTTTACCTCAAGTGGCTTGGTGCGAGCACTCATTATGCCTCTCATATTCGGGATTTTCCATTCTGCTATTGGTTCCTGGCATCCGGCTACAAAAGGTAGCGAAACCTCAATAAATTCCTTACCGCCTTCAATTTCTCTGGAGATTTTGGCAGTATCGCCTTCAATTTCCAGCGTCATCACGGGAGAAAAGGATGGAAGCCCGAGCATTTCGCCTACCATGGCATGCACTACACCTGAATTGAAATCAATAGATTCACGGCCCATCAGAATAAGATCATATTGCCCTTCCCTGGCGACGGCAGCTATCTGGTGCGCAACAAAAAGACTATCTGTTGGTTCGGCATTAATTCTAATGGCCGTATCAGCACCTATAGCCAATGCTTTGCGAATACTGGGTTCGGTTTCTGCCGTTCCTACATTCAATACTGTCACTTCTGCCTGATGTGACTCTTTCAACTCCACAGCCCGAGCCAATGCATAATCGTCATATGGTCCGATTATAAACTGAACGCCGTTTTTATTAAACTCCTTGTTATCGTTAATAAACTCAATTCTGGAGGTTGTATCAGGCACATGAGTGATACAAACGAGAATTTTCATATAAGTAAATCTTTAAGAATCGTTAATTTGTCTCAATATTAATACATTAAATTAAATATAGTTGTTTCATTTATATTCCCATGGCCTTAAACACCATACGCATCAATTTTCTGGAAAAAGAGCGGCAGGAAAACCCGGACGATCCTTTTCTGATGTACGCGCTGGCGCAGGAATACCTGCAGGATGAGCCTGAGCTCTCATGGAACCTGTTCAAAACCCTTTTGCAGCAGCACCCTGATTATCTCCCCAGCTATCAGGCAGCGGCACAGTTTATGATAGAAAGAGGATATAAAGATCAGGCCAAAGCCGTGATAGAGAAAGGTATACAGCTGGCAAAATCACAACAAAACGATAAAACAGCAGCGGAACTGGCCCGACTGTTTGCCTAAAAAGGCGGATCATCGTTAAAATCACTACCTGCTGGCGGCGACGATGGCGGAAGATCGTTCCCGGGGTTCATTTTACTGCCAAATGTCATCGAGCGGAAGCTTGAAGGCACCTCCGGATCATCATCAAGATCTCCAAAACGGGTAAGTTTTTTAATAAACTGGAGTTTTACATTTTCCAGCGACCCGTTTCGATGTTTGGCGATAATTACTTCTGCAACGCCTTCCAGCGGCATACCATGCTCATCCTGTGTAATATTATAGTATTCCGGCCGATAAAGGAAGCATACCATATCAGCATCCTGCTCAATAGAGCCGGACTCTCTTAGGTCCGAAAGCTGAGGGCGTTTTTCACCTCCGCGCGTTTCCACCGCACGACTGAGCTGCGATAATGCAATCACCGGGATGTTCAATTCCTTGGCGAGTGTTTTCATAGAGCGTGATATGGAGGCTATTTCCTGTTCGCGGTTGCCGCCGCCGGCATTTCGTGTATCACCAGTCATGAGCTGAAGATAGTCAATGATCAGCAGCTCAATTTTATGCTCATGGCGTAATCTTCTGGCTTTGGCGCGAAGCTCCAGGATGGATAATGCAGGCGTGTCATCAATAAAAATGGGGGCCTTTTCAAGGGCTGCAACTTTTTTTATCATCTGCTGCCATTCGCTTTCGCTCAGGTTACCCTTTTTCAGCTTCTCACTTTCAATCTCTGTTTCAGATGAAATTAATCGATTGACAAGCTGTATGGCGGACATTTCCAGAGAAAATATGGCAACAGGGCGATTAAACTCAACAGCTGCATTTCGCAGCGCGGAAAGCACAAAAGCTGTTTTACCCATACCCGGTCGTGCGGCAATGATGACCAGATCAGATCGCTGCCAGCCTGAAGTGACCCTGTCAAGTGCTGTAAACCCAGAAGGCACACCGGTAAGGCCATCCTTTTGTGTTTTTCTGTTTTGAATCTCATCGATGGCTTCACGGAGCACTGATTTCACAGGATTATAGCTCTTCTTGCTATTGGAATCCGTGATTTCAAATATCATTCGTTCGGTATCATCCAGCAGGTCGAAGACGTCTGTTGCATCTTCATAGGCATCACGCTGTATATGAGACGATATCCTGATCAGGTCTCGTTTTATCGCCTGCTCTACTACTATTCGGGCATGATACTCAATGTTGGCCGCGGAGTTTACCCTTGTTGTCAGCTCGGAAATGTAGTAGGCACCACCTACAAACTCCAGTTTACCGTTTTTCCGTAGCTGATTGGTAACGGTAAGCATGTCTACCGGCTCTGAAGCATTAAAAAGATCAATGATGGCATTGTAAATTTCCTGGTGAGCTTCTTTGTAAAAACTTTCAGGACGCAGGATATCAATAACGGTGGTAAGTGCATCGCGCTCCAGCATAAATGCCCCAAGCACGGACTCTTCCAGATCCACTGCCTGCGGAGGCACCTTGCCCAGCTCCTGATCCCATGCCGTAAGCCTGGATGTTGCCCTTTTACTCAATCGCAGTGCAGATTTATCAAATGAGCCGCCTTCCGTTTTTCCTGTCTCCATGTGTTGATTATTAAGAAAAGTGAACAAAATTAATCCGGTAGTTAACAATCACAAAACACGCCCTTCACCGGCAGTGGCAAGGTTGTTCACATTAAAAAGCAAGCACCAGGAGCCGGTTTACCGTTTTCGGCTAAAAATGTAGTTTTTATCCACATGATTCATCCACATATTCATGAAAAGATGTGTACAAATTGTGAATAGATTAACATTATCCACACCATTATTAACACCGATAAAAGAGAAATTGATTAGTTTCCAACCAAAAGAAATGAATTCTTTTTAGTTTAGCCGCATAATCATGAAAGGACAGCTAAATCATTATCATTTTATTGCCATCGGCGGCAGTGTAATGTCGCAACTTGCGATTACCCTCGCTGAATACGGACACAAAGTAACAGGAAGCGATGACGAGATATTTGACCCTTCCAAAACCATGCTTGCCAAATTTGGCATTCTGCCAGAAAAAATGGGATGGGATACCGGCAAGATCGTGCCCGAAATTGACACCGTGATATTAGGTATGCATGCAGCTGAGGATAACCCTGAGCTACAAAAAGCCCGGGAGCTTAACCTGCCGGTGATGAGCTTTCCTCAGTTTATTCACGAAATTGCCAAACACAAACAACGTATCGTCATCGGCGGCAGCCATGGTAAAACCACCATCGTGGCGATGATCATGCATGTGCTACGTGATTTTGGTAAAGACTTTGACTTTCTCGTTGGCTCACAGGTTGAAGGATTTGAGCATTCCGTAAAACTCACGGATGCGCCGATGATCATACTGGAAGGTGATGAATATCTTTCATCGCGGCTGGACCCAACACCAAAATTCATTAATTACCATCATCATATCGGTGTGCTTAATGGCATTGCATGGGATCATATTAACGTGTATCCTACTTTTGATGAATACCTAAGCATTTTTGATGCCTTTGCTGACCAGACACCAAAAGCTGGTACACTCATCCTTAATGAAGAGGATAGCCTGGTGGCGATGATTGGAAAAAAAGAAAGAGCAGATGTTACCGTTATAGAATATGGCTGCCCCAGCTATGAGGTGGTGGATGGTACATTTCATCTCATTCATGAGGGCAGCAAGTATCCATTACAGCTTATGGGGCGCCACAACATGGTCAATTTACAGGCAGCCATGAAGGTATGTGAGCGAGTTGGGGTACCACTTGAGTTCTTCGTAAAGAGCATTCAGACCTTTACCGGCGCCAGCAAACGCATGGAACTTGTCGCTCAATCCCGGGATATTCATGTATTTTTCGATTATGCCCACGCCCCTTCAAAGGTCAGGGCCACTATTAATGCCCTGAAAGAAACTTTCCCAAAAAACAAGCTTACGGTTATTCTTGAGCTACATACCTTCAGTAGCTTGACTGAAGATTTCCTTCCTCAATACGAAGGCACAACAGATGCAGCTGACCGTCTGGTAATATTTACCGATCAGGAAAAGCTTGCTCTCAGAGGCAATGGAGAGGATCTGCAAGCTTCTATCCATAAAAGTTTTCATCACCCGTCACTCCATATTTTAAGAGAAGTAACAGCACTTGAATCACTGATTCTCGACATGGAGCTTGATAAGGATACCATAGTATTCATGTCATCAGGTAATTTTGGAGGGCTCAACGTCTATCAGATGGCTCAAAAACTAATCGAACCCTGATGTATCTCAAGCTTAGAAACCCTTTATGTATTTTTGATCTCGAAACTACAGGCACCAATATTACCCAGGATCGCATCGTAGAAATGTCTCTTTTTAAGTGGCATGTGGACGGGAAAATTGAAAAAAAACATTATCTCATAAACCCTGAAAGACCTATCCCAATGGAAACCAGTCTGATACACGGGATCTACGATGATGATGTAAAGGACGCCCCTACATTTAAAAGTATCGCTTCTGAATTGGCCGCCTGGCTAAAAGGCGCCGATCTGGGTGGTTTCAATTGCATTAAATTTGACATACCCATGCTGGTGGAATCCTTCCTGCGCGAAAATATAAACTTTGATATTTCCAAAAGGAAAATCGTGGACGCACAAAAGATATTCCACATGATGGAAAAGCGCAATCTAGCTGCTGCCTACACATTTTATTGTAATAAAACGCTGAAAGATGCCCATTCGGCGGAGGCAGATACACAGGCTACGCTAGAAGTCATTGACGCTATGATTGAAAAATATGAAGGTCAGCATGTAATCACCCCGTTGGGTAAGGATCTGGGCGTGATCGAAAACGATATTGAAAAAATCCACCAACTTTTCTCATCCGATTTTGTTGATCTTGCAGGAAGGTTGGCCCGACATCCACAAAAAGGAATCATTTTTAATTTCGGAAAATACAAAAACCGGGCTGTTACTGAAGTATTTGACAAAGACCCTTCCTATTATGACTGGATGATGAACGGTGATTTTCCGCAGGACACCAAACGAAAGTTGACTGAGATCCGGTTGAAGGGTGGCATAAAATAACACCATCATGGCAAAGACAATAATCGTTTCCAATCGTCTACCTGTAAAAACGCAGAAAATAGACAAAAAACTGCATTTCAAACCTTCCGAAGGAGGTCTTGCCACAGGCCTGGGATCAATTTACAAACAAGGAGACAACATATGGGTCGGATGGTCCGGAATGGTCGTCAACAGTGACAAGGAAAAGAAGAAGATTACCCAGGAATTGAAAAAAGATAATATGCTCCCTGTTTTTCTCACCAAAAATGAGATCAGGGACTATTATGAAGGGTTTAGTAATGAAACACTGTGGCCCAATTTTCATTACTTCATGCAGTATGTGGTATACGAGCAGGATTTATGGGAAGCCTATATCAAGGTGAATCAGAAATTCTGTAATGAAATCATGAAGGTAGCAGAAAAGGATGATATCTTCTGGATACATGACTATCAGCTATTGCTACTGCCACAGATGATAAGGGAAAAACTTCCCGAAGCTACCATTGGATTTTTTCAGCATATCCCCTTCCCTTCTTACGAGGTATTCAGAACGATACCATGGCGCAGGGAAATTCTGAAAGGCATGCTTGGATCCGACCTTATCGGCTTTCACACCTATGATGATATGCGTCACTTCCTGAGTTCGGTCAACAGGCTGGTAGGCATACCCAATTCTCAGGGATACGTCGAGTCGGAAAAACGCAGGGTACGTGTGGAGTCATTTCCCATGGGTATTGACTATGATAAATATGCATCAAGCGCAGCAGCACCTGAAACGCTGGAAAAGGAGGTAAAATACAGAACATCGCTCGGCAACCGAAAGATGATTCTTTCGATTGACCGGCTGGATTACTCCAAAGGTATACCCGTTAGACTGAAGGCTTTTGAGGAGTTTTTTGAGCAATATCCGGAATACCTGGAGAAGGTTACGCTTTTTATGGTGGTGGTACCTTCCCGTGATCAGGTGGAGATGTACAAGCATCTCAAGGAAGACATTGACCTGCTGATTGGCCGGATCAATGGTAAATATGGTACCGTCAACTGGATACCTGTCCGTTATTTCTACCGCTCCTTCCCTCTGGAATCCCTATCCGCATTTTACCGTATAGCAGACGTAGCTCTTGTTACGCCACTTCGCGATGGCATGAACCTCGTGTGTAAGGAATACATTGCCAGTAAGCTGGATAAAAAAGGGGTATTGATACTGAGTGAAATGGCCGGATCATCCAAAGAGCTATCAGATGCAATACTGATTAATCCTACAGATATCAACCAGATTATTCAGGCACTCCACCGTGCATTGACAATGCCGGTTGATGAACAGATACAGCATATGGACATTATGCAGAAATCACTGCGACGCTATAATATCCATCATTGGGTAAACCTGTTTATGGATACCCTGAAGACAGTCAAGGAGGAACAGCGAAGCAACAATACCCGGGTGATCGATGAGGAGACACTCGAAAAAATTAAGTCTGACTACAGAGAGGCCCGGCAGCGGCTTATATTTCTTGATTACGACGGGACACTGGTAGGTTTCAATGCCAACCCTGAGCAAAGCCGACCGGACACCAAGCTCATAAGCCTCCTGAAAAAGTTGCTGAGTGATGATAAAAACAGGGTAGTAATCGTAACTGGGCGGTCCAAAAGCACCATCGAGGGCTGGTTGTCCCATATTCCGCTTGATTTCATCTGCGAACATGGCGTATGGGTGAAAAAATATGGCGAAGACTGGCAATGCAACCTGCGTGATCATACCTGGAAAAATCAGATCAAACCTATACTGGAGATGTACGTCGACCGCACGCCGGCATCATTCATCGAGGAAAAAGATCATTCTCTGGTCTGGCATTACCGAAAAGTGGAGACCGGTCTGGGCGAATTACGCACAAGGGAGCTAAGCAGTCACCTGAAATATATCAGCAGCAACAGTGATCTCCAGGTGCTTGAAGGGGATATGGTGGTAGAGATCAAAAGCCGTGAAGTCAACAAAGGCAAAAGTGCTGTCCAGTGGCTCAATGATTACCCATCGGACTTTATACTGGCTATTGGTGACGATGTCACGGACGAGGATACCTTTATAAACATGCCGGAAAACGCCTATACCATTAAGGTTGGCGCACGCGCTTCCGCGGCAAGCTACTTCCTCAATGACTACAATGAAGTACGCACCCTACTAAAAAAGCTGATAAAATAAGCCTAAAGAAAGCTGGGGCGATCCAGTTTTTTTGAAATCCGGTAGGCTGCATTGAGCAATCCTACGTGACTGTATGCCTGTGGAAAATTACCCCACTGGCTGCCGGTGCTGGCGTCAATATCTTCACTTAACAATCCAACGTGGTTGCAGTATTCCGTAAGGTTATTGAAATAATGAACTGCATCTTTCAGTCTGCCCACCATAGCAAGCGCCTCGATATACCAGAAAGCACAGATCAAGAAGGTAGACTCCGGTTTACCAAAATCATCCTGATGCTTATACCGGTAGAAAAGGCCGTTCTCATCCTTCAGCTCCGTTTCCAGTACCTCCAGGTGCTTTCTGGCTCGCTCAGATGCAGGATCGAGATAATTCATCATAATAAGCTGCAGGGTGCTTGCATCAAGATTTTTGGTACCAATCGCCTGAGTATATACGCCACGCTCCTCATCATAGCATTTTTCAATCATCTTGGTTGACTCTGCCTTCAGGGAAGCTGCCTTTTCAAACATTTTTTCGTTTTTCAGAAACCGGGCAATATTCATTGCTGCGCTCGATCCGGCCCAGTGAAACAGGAAGGTGTAGCAGTGATACTGGGCAAAATCCCGAAATTCCCAAAGGCCTGCATCGGGCTCATCCATCGTCATTTCTATCTTATCTAATAAAGTAAAAATCAGGTTCTCAGCGTCTGCCCGTTCTGTATAGGTAAATCGTCTGTCAATAAATAACGGAAGCAACGCCACGAGTATCTGACCATATACGTCGTTCTGAATATGTTCATATGCCTGATTACCTACCCTTACAGGTCCATTACCCTTATACCCCTTCAGGTCAACAATTTTTTCTGTAATGTCCTTAATTCCCGACAAAGTGTATAAGGGCTGATACCTGTTTTCATTTTTAAATGAAATATTGGCGATGTAATGAAAATAGGCTTCAACTTCTTCAAAGTGGCCGATATTATTAAATGCATTTAATGTATAATACGTATCACGCAGCCAGCAATAGCGGTAATCCCAGTTACGGCCACTACCGGGTGATTCAGGCAGGCTGGTTGTGCTTGCTGCTATAATGGCACCTGTATCCTCATACTGATGAATTTTCAATGCAAGTGCAGAGCGAATCACGGCTTCCTGATGGAAATGACTGATACTGGTGGTCTTTACCCAGCGTCGCCAGTAATTGATTGTGTTTTCCAGAAAAGCTTCCGAGGTGCTCACAAGCGGTGCCTCTAGTGGCGCGCCATAGGTTAGCACCAGGTATTTGGGTTCATTCAAAACAAACGGAAGCTCATCGATAACATATGTAAGCGAAATGTTGGTCGTTAAACGTATCTCATCGCCCAGCCCCAGAAATTTAATATGATTGCTGCCCTGCACGGTAGTAGGCTCGAGAAGACCATAATCACCTCTTGGCTTTACGATGGCCTTAACTTTTGGTGTTCCGGATATGGGCTCAACCTTACGTATCAGCATCAGAGGACGATAGTAACGCTCATATAAATAAAATCGTGGGGCAAAATCAGTGATTTTATAACTACCTTCTGAGGATTGCACCTCTGTCACCAGTACATTAGTATTCTCAATATAATGTTGATCTGATTCAAAAGTTCTGCCATTTACGGGTCTGACGGAGAACTCCCCTCCTTTCTCATCATCCAACAATGAACCAAAAATGAAACTTGAATCAAACCGTGGCCAGCACATCCAGTTTACATTTGTATCTTTACCAATGTGAGCGATGAAACCACAATTACCTATAATGCCGGATTCGTATGTATGTCGCATAATGTACTATGTATAAGTGGTCAAAACTAACGAATGAATTAAAACAACGAAGACAATGTCCAGATTAATTCTGTGCTGCACGCTGTTTTTTTTATTTATCCAATGCGAAGATGGTATAATTGAAAATGACACGCCGCTACTGGCCCTGAATAAGGAAATCACCGATGCCAATAACAATACTTACACGGCATATAATATCATTTCTGAAAATGGTGATATCAACTGTGCTTTATGTAAAAGAAATGAGGATGGTGATACTCTCTGGAACTATCTCTATGACGAAACCTCCCTGCATTGTACCAGTGAAATGCTCGCATTGGCATTAGATGAGCAGTGGCTGTATGCTGTATTCAATATCAACGGCAACAGTTTTGAAAAAGAATATATCACCCGGCTAAACAGCGATGAGGGAGCTTTTATGGGTACACTATTTGAAAGCTACGGATTCAGGACAGTAAATGACACGGTGAGTATACTGGCTCAGATAGATAAGACAGAGGGTGTAATTGAGCGTGGAACTTTTCTGCTTGCCAGAAGCAGAGATGGGAATATATCAGATGAACAAGGCATAACAAGATCATTCCGGTTGGTAAGCCTTGGAGTCGACGAAAGCAGTATTAAATTTGTAGCTGTTGCCGATTCGTTTCCCCCCGGAATCATGAGTACGACCAATAGGTTTAGTCGGTTTGACGGTGAGGCAAACGGAACAGAAAACAGAAATTGGCGTTTATTTTATGAAATAGATACCACGCTGTTGGATTTTTTAACAGTAGAATTGCTATAAAAAAGATGAGAATATTTGCTGTAGGGCGCAATTATGCAGCCCATATCAGGGAACTTGAAAATGAAAAGCCCGACGAACCGGTAATCTTCACCAAGCCTGACACCGCCATAATTAAAAATAACGAGCCCTTTTTCTACCCGGACCATATTTCTAATGATATACATCACGAGGTAGAAATCGTTATCAGGATCAAAAAGCAGGGCAAACAGATTGATGTTGATTTTGCAGAGCAGTATTATGATGAAATTGCACTTGGGGTAGATTTCACTGCCCGGGATGTTCAGAGCCGATTGAAGGAAAAAGGTCTTCCCTGGGATCTTGCCAAAGGGTTCAATGGTTCTGCCCCCATTTCAGAGTTTGTTTCACGACAGCTGTATAATATTGATAAACTGAAATTTTCACTGGAAGTGAACGATGAGGTTCGACAGGAAGGTGATACCTCGCTGATGCTGTTTTCTTTTGATGAGATCATTGCCTTTTTATCAAAATATTTTACACTCAAGCCGGGTGACCTTATTTTTACAGGAACCCCTGCCGGTGTAGGACCAGTACATCCGGGTGATACCCTGAAAGGATTTATAGATGACCAGTTAATGTTTGATTTTGAAGTTAAATAACCTGATTACCCTAATTATTCTGTTCTTGATGTCCCAGTTGCAGGCTCAGCCTTATGACCGGTATGAATTTCCCATAAGGCCCGGCCAGCCCAACTTCCTTACGGGCACCATGGGTGAATTGCGGAGCACTCATTTTCATGCCGGTATTGACATTAAAACCGGTGGGCGGACAGGATATGAAGTTCGGGCTACGTCATCAGGATATATTTCCAGGATCAATATCAGTGGCGGAGGATATGGCAACGCACTTTACCTCCAGCATGACGATGGAAATATTTCAGTGTATGGTCATCTTGAGCGCTTTGTGGAGCCCCTTCAGCAGTATATGCTAGTTAAGCAATATGAACAGCGAAATTTTGAAATTGATGTATCACCAGGGGAAAACACATTCAGGTTTGAAAAAGGAGAATTGCTGGGCTGGTCTGGTAATTCAGGTTCTTCATCCGGACCTCATTTGCATTTTGAAATCCGGGACGCATACCACCGCCCATTGAATCCACTCACATTTTCTTTTGATGAGGTTCGTGATAATATACCTCCACGCGCCGTTGCAGTAGCTTTTAGTGTCAAATCTAAACAAGGTCATATTGAAGGTGATATGGCCTGGAATAGCATTTCGCTTCGGGAAAACGGCCCGGATTACACCGCAGATACCATTGACGCATATGGCTCATTGGGAGTAGAGCTCTCTTCCTTTGACCGGTTGAATGGGGTAACAAACAGAAACGGCTATCCCTGTGTCGAGATGACGTTTGATGGAAACCTGATCTACCGGCATGACATCAAGCGTCTCGACTTCACCAAGTCACGTGAAATACATTTATATACCAACAACCGGAATTACCGTCGCTATATGAGGCTCTATCGCCCGGATGGGTCAACATATGACTTCATTGAGCACACAATTAATAACGGATATATCAACATTACAGACAATAGCCTGCATACACTTGATATTGTACTTACTGACAGTTATGGTAACAGCCGGAAAATACATCTGGTTCTTAGAGGAAAACCCGGGGCAGTAGAGCCGCTTCAGTCACCGGTATTACATGAAAATTATCTCTTTTTTGCCGGCTCCGGGGATAAAGCGGTGGTGAGAGTCGGCAATCACCAATATCCAGTAAAGCCTGTCTATATACTGAGTGATCAGAACATTTTTCAATGGGATATGCGACTTGGACTGGCACACGAGTTAATATCCGGAGGTGACACATTACACGCAGGTTATAACCTAATGATACTTCCCGGTGAGTATGGAAGCTTTTCGGGTGATGGATGGCAGGTAAAAACTTATCCAAACAGTGCTTATGATACCACTTATCTTTCTGTGGTAAACCGGGATCACAAGCTGATCATTCAAAATCCGTATGGGGATGGTTTTACCGGAAGAGGGTCGTTCATGGTGTCACTTCGTGATACTATCCAAGACATGAAGTACAGCCTTTATGATGTGAGTGGTCGGTTTCCTTCGTTCATTGGAGCAAAAAAAGAAAACGGATGGTATTCTACATTAATCAGTCAAACAACGGAGCTGGCCTTCCTCAGGGACGAAACGAGTCCGGAAATCACATTCCGGAGATGGAGCGACGGTCAGGTCGACATTCGGATAGATGATGACCTGTCAGGAATAAAAGAATATTACGCAACAATGAACGGGCGGTGGATTCTTTTGGGATATGATCCAAAATACAAACGCCTTTATCGTGTTGATGGTGACAAAAACATTCCAGATAAGGGAGAGTTTATCTTACAGGTAACTGATAATGCCAATAATTCAACCGTATTCAAAAAAATAATACCATGAAACTAAAAGCAGGAGATAAAGCACCAGAATTTACAGGGAAAGATCAGGATGGCAATGAGGTAAAATTGTCAGATTTTAGTGGAAAAAAAGTGATCCTCTATTTTTATCCAAAAGATAATACCCCGGGTTGTACCGCACAGGCTTGCAACCTAAGAGATAACTATGCAGACCTGACATCGCAAGGGTATGTGGTGATCGGAGTGTCGACAGACACTGAAAAATCACACCAGAAATTTATAGAAAAACAAAATCTCCCATTCACTTTACTTGCAGACACCGATAAAGAAATACATAATTTATACGGCACCTGGGGTGAAAAGCAAATGTACGGCAAAACCTATATGGGCACCGTTCGAACTACCTTTGTCATCAATGAAGATGGGGTGATCGAAAATGTGATCGAAAAAGTAAAAACGAAGGATCACACGGCACAAATCCTGGCCTAAAAGGTAAACTTTTCTTTAAACTCGGCCAGTTCGTCAGCTAATAAAACAGAAGATTCTGTTGTGACGAACCGGTCGAGTTTGCTTGTGGAGCTAACCACACGACTGACCCTTGTTTTATGCTGATCGACATATAAATGCTCCAGATCGGGGTAAACTTCCCTGAGACTTTCTATCATATCCCTCATTAAAATATTTCTGGAAACTACATTGTAGGTGCCAGGTGGTATGCGGTCGTGTAAAACAGCGTGTTGCAGCACATGGGTAAGATCATCGATGTGGGTTATCGACACGGATTCACGTCCGCTTCCCTGAATGTGAACACAACGGGAATAATTGGCCTCAAAAATCAATCTGTTGACTTCGGCATCCAGGCGCATAGCCGGGCTGTAACCATATACCTCGGCAGCGCGAAAAATATATTTCTGCGTTACATCAGATTCCTCAACATGCTTCTCAGCTGCCAGCTTAGTCCGCCCAAAGCCGGAATCTGGTTTTGTAAGGCTGCCTTCATTGAATTTAATGTCACCACTCCCATACACAGCTGTGGAACTTAAAAAAATCATTTTCCGAATGTTTTTAGTTTCACTGATCTCTTCCATCAGCACCCGGGTACCCTGATCGTTGACTAATTCAAACCAGTGGTCATCATCATGATCCGGATTTTCTTCCTGGGCAGCCAAATGGATGACTACTTCTATGTCATAAAGTGCCATTGCCAGTGATTTTCTATCCAGAAGGTCCCCTTTGACCAACTTGATTTTATTATGCTGCTGCAGTCGTCCTACACCGCAAAACAAACCAAAATTCCCTCTGGACAGGTTATCATATATCTTTACCTGAGAGACATTATCATCCTCTATAAGCCTTAACGCCAGCTGCGTCCCGATATATCCGGCACCACCGGTAATCAATATTTTCATTATCGTTAATTTAACCAGTCGAGTTTTAGTTTTTCATAAGCGATCAGGCCTGATAGTGACACCCCCGGGATTCCCTGACCCGGATACACTGAATCACCGCATAAATAGGCCTTATAGCCATCCCAGCGAGCATGACCCATCTGCCATGGCTTAATGCGTATATCCTGAGGATATCCGCCCACAAACCCCCATTTGCGGCCAGTCCATTTTTGCCATGATCGGGGGCCTGAAGTGTGATAATAGCCAATGGCCTCGTCATTATCAATAAATCCCCGACGAATAAGGTCATTCAGGATGTAAGCGGCAGCTGCTTTCTCATCGATCATGTTTTTTGCGGGATCACCAATGTGAGTGCTAATTGAGATTACACTATGATCTTGCTCGTCAGCCCTTTTGGTATCATCCGGATGGCTGGTACTTATAAAATAGCTGGATGAGCCTATCCCCGGAATCATATCATCCAGCAATACCTGATGATGTATGGCTTCTTTCCGAACCGGATGTTTAACCCCTATACCGATCTGAAAGGCACTCCAAAGATTTTCAGACGGCATAAGCCTGAACTTTTTGTTGGGATATATATCCATCATATTATTACCTGGTATCGCTCCAATGATAAAATCGGATTGATGAACGGCCTTACCTGTATCTACTACATAATGACCATTGCTTCGCGTTATCTGCTCCACCTTTTCACGGTAAATTACTTCACCATTATGACCGGAAATGTAATCCGCAAATGGTTTTACAAGCTGTAATAGTCCGCCATCAACATAAAAGTTGGAAAAATTAGTGTAGCACAATGCAGCCGAGCCAAACAGGAAGTTAGTATTTTCTGCTGTATTCTGTGCTGTAATCAGCAGTTGAGCATCAATAAATTGCCGAAATGCAGGCGAGCTGTCCAGCTCAAATTTTCTGAGCATTTGCTCCACGCTGAGAAAGGCATATGGAATGAGTGTAGCGTCGCTGATTTTTATATTCTGAACTACCTGCCATAAATCCTTCAGTCGTGTAGGAGGAAACCATCGGTGCCTCGTGGATACCTGCCAGATCTTTTGGCTCAGCCGATAGGCAATATCCCAGAAACGGTCAGATTTAGTGCGAGGTATTTCCGGGAAACGTTTGGCAACTTCTTCCTTCCATGCATCTATGTCATTGAACCTGCTCATCAACCGGCCATCAGAAAAATGTATCTGCATAGGTAGCTTCAGCCTTCTTACAGGTATGTCAATACCCAGTTTCTTTGCAGCAAACTGAAGGGGCATACCTTCATCAAGACCTACTACCGTGGTTGCTCCACTTTCAAAAATGTATCCCTTACGCCAGTAGGAGGTGGTACATCCTCCCGGCTGGTAATTCTGTTCAATCACTTTTACGCGTAGTCCGTCACTGCTCAGCAGGCTGCCGGCGATTAATCCACCCAGCCCCGAACCTATCACTATAACATCCGTTTTATCAGACATTGGTTTTTGTTTAACGTTTTATCACAATTTATTAAACATAAAGTTTAAGCATAGGTTATTAGAAATGATGAATAAAATAGCGGTTTACAGAAAAGAACATTTTAACGCGGCTCACCGCCTCTACAATCCGGACTGGTCGGACGAAAAAAATGAAGAAATATTCGGAAAATGTAATAATCCAAATTGGCATGGCCATAACTATGAACTCATCGTTAAAGTGATAGGAGAGCCTGATCCGTCAACGGGTTATGTGTATGACATGAAAAAACTGAGCGACATCATAAAAATGCATGTCACAGATAAATTTGACCATAAAAACCTCAACCTTGATGTCGAGGAATTCAAAGAACTGAACCCTACAGCGGAAAATATTGCTACAGTTATTTATCGTATTTTGCGTGAGCAAATAGAACCACATTTAGATTTACAAATTAGACTTTATGAAACAGAACGGAACTTTGTTGAATACCCCGTTGTATAACAACCTCGATGTTGCAGATGAAATCGGTGACGATCATGCAGCTTCTTCTATAGATACACCCATGAAGCCTGACGCTTTTAAAATGTCAGATGATGAGAAAATAGAAATTATTGCGGATAAATTTGCCGAAATAATGGATACCCTGGGACTCGACCTGAGCGACGACAGCTTATCGGGTACGCCATATCGGGTTGCTAAAATGTATGTGAAAGAAATATTCAGTGGCCTTAATCCTGACAATAAGCCTGTTGCCAAACTATTCGACAATAAGTTTGACTACAACGAGATGCTGCTGGAGCGGAATATCAGTTTTTTCTCAAACTGCGAACATCATTTTGTTCCCTTCTATGGCGTAGCTCATGTAGCTTATTTTGCAAAAGGTAAGGTAATCGGGCTATCTAAGCTGAATCGTATTGTAAAATACTACGCACAGCGCCCACAGGTACAGGAAAGGCTCACAGAACAAATTGCCAATGAGCTGAAGACTGCTTTGAATACAAGCGACGTAGCCGTAATGCTGGATGCTAAGCACCTATGTGTGGCTTCACGTGGCATTGAAGATATCAACAGCAGTACAATTACTACCCATTTTAGCGGCAAATTCCGGGATGATAAATACAGAAATGAATTTATTGAACTCGTGAACAGCAAAGAACATGGATGATTTAAAATCAAAGAAAATTTTAATAGTTGGTGCAAGTAGCGGCATAGGACTGGCTTTAGCCAAAACATTAGCCAACCATGGCGCCGAGCTTTACACTGCTTCACGTCATGAAAGCGACGAACTTAAAAAACTGAATACCAATTTCCAGGCATGGGATGTAACCACTGATGAACCTCTTGAGGGTTTGCCCGATACTTTGGAAGGAGTTGTGTATTGCCCAGGAACGATCAATCTTAAGCCATTTCAGGCGTTGAAGCCAGATGATTACCGCAAGGATTGGGAAATCAATTTTATGGGTGCTGTAAAAACACTTCAGGCATCAATGAAGTCACTTCGAAAATCAGAAAATGCTTCGGTGGTGCTGTTCAGCACTGTTGCGGTAAAGGTAGGCATCAATTTTCACGCAAGTATAGCCGCTGCCAAAGCGGCTGTTGAGGGTCTTGCTCGCTCCCTGGCAGCAGAATGGGCCTCCAAGAAAATCAGGGTGAATGTCATTGCCCCATCACTTACGGATACGCCATTGGCCGGCAATCTGCTAAATACAGATGAGAAAAAGGCATCCTCTGAAAAAAGACATCCGCTGGGATTTTATGGTGCAGCTGAGGATATATCATCGATGGCGACATTTTTGCTTAGTGAGCAAAGCCGATGGGTAACCGGTCAGGTAATTCAGCTGGATGGTGGAATTTCCGGAACAAGACCTCTTTAAAAAGGTTATATTAGGTGAATCTATTTAGAAACTTAGATTAACTGACCTGATGGAAACTACAAAAGCGAAAATTACCCTGTATAAAAAATACAAACATGCTGAAACAGGGTATATTGAAGATAAAAATATTGCCGTTATCACTGCGACGGCTGATTATATTCCCATTGAGGAGTTTAAAATAATATTTAACGAAGCCGAAAATCTTATTCAGGGACAGGCAATAGAAAAGCTTATTTTCGATAAGCGTGCGCTCCGGGTATTTCATCAGCCATCAATGGAATGGTATTTTATTGACTGGAAGGATCGCATGTATGCCCATGGCCTTAAAAAACATCGTAAAATACTTCCCGACGATGAGATTTTCAGAAAAAGTGTGGAAATTGGCAGAAATAAAATTTTGTCCGAAAACCCATCCATTAAGGCACATAGCATGGAAATAATCTATGCCGGTAACCTGGATGATGCCATTGAAAACTGACCTATGATACAGGAAGTTAAGAAAGAACTGGACGCAGAGAGAAAGGATATCCAAAACCTTCGTGAAAGCTTCATTGCACGAATTGATACATTGAAGCAAGACATCAGATATCTCAAGGAGATGCTTATGTCACAGGAAGGGATGATCGATAATGTGGATGATTATATTGACCGTTTGGAGGTTGAAATCAACAAACTACGTCAATTCTAATACTACTTGTTAAACAATTTGATTGAACAAAGCTGTTTAGTATTTAATGAAAACGCCGCCGGAAGCATATCTGATATTTAAGGAAGAGCTCAGAAAAGCCAAGCTCGAAAAGCAAAGGTTGAAGGAAGAGTATCAGGGCAGAATTAATGAGCTGACAGAGGAACTTGAGTTTCTTCGTGAACAGCTTACCTCCCAGCGTGAAATGCTTAAAAATTCTTTAGACTACGCCTCCAAACTGGAAAAAGACATCGATAAGATAGATAAGGGCATTCAATCCACCAATAATAAAAGCTATCATTGATTCTCCTGTCCGGTTTACACAGAGCGGGATTTATGTACCGGAGGCCGATGTCTACATTGATCCCTGGAAACCGGTAAAAAAGGCCCTCATCACTCATGGCCATGCCGATCATGCCCGATGGGGCCACAGCCATTATCTTGCTCACCATCAAAGTCAATCCATCCTCCGCTATCGTCTGGGAAATGAAATCAACTTACAAACAGTCGATTACGGGCAAAAGATCACAATAAACGGTGTCTCATTCTCGTTTCACCCTGCCGGCCATATCCCGGGTTCTGCCCAGATAAAAATTGAAAACAACAAAGAAATATGGGTGATCTCAGGTGATTACAAGATTGAAGACGATGGGTTTTCGACACCATTTGAGCCTGTTAAATGTGATGTTTTCGTCACAGAATCCACTTTCGGTTTGCCCGTATACAGTTGGGAAAGTCAGGAGACCATCTTTGAAGAGATAAATCAATGGTGGTATAAAAATAAAGCCGAGGGACGTACCTCCATCCTGTTTGGGTACTCGCTTGGTAAGGCTCAGCGTCTGCTCAACGGGCTGAACATGGATATTGGGAAAGTATTTGTTCATGGGGCCATTTATAATTCCAATATGGCCCTGGAATCGGATGGTGTGTCCCTGAAGCCGTATCAACAGGTAAGCCGCGAGACGACCAAAAAGGAAACGGAAGGGCAAATGATCATTGCGCCCCCTTCTGCATTTGGCACACCATGGATGCGTAGGTTTTCACCCTATGCGACTGGCATGGCTTCAGGATGGATGAACATCCGGGGGGCGCGTCGCCGTCGTGCTGCAGACAGGGGCTTTGTACTTTCTGATCATGCTGACTGGGACGGACTTCTCAAAGCGATCAAGGCTACCGAAGCCTCAAAAGTATTTGTAACGCACGGCTATACTGCGGCGTTCAGCAGGTATCTGAACGAAACCGGTATCGAGGCGATGGAGGTTGAAACAGATTTTATTGGTGAGCTATCAGAGCTCAATGGCACCAATGATGACCCTCAATCATAATTTGTCGATATCAAGATTGGCGATTTCTTCCTGTGTAAGGCCGAAAAACTTCTTATGGATATTAAACAGGGGCTTCCCATCCATAACCCTGACCATGTAGCTGCCATCTTCCTCCATTTCATAGGCATTTACATTATCCATCAGATTGAAGCGAAGAATGTTTAGTACCTGTTTGCGCACAAAGTCATCCGTTACCATAAACAGCGATTCCATACGCCTCTCAAAGCTACGTACCATCATATCTGCACTTCCGGAATACACTTCAGGAGCTCCGTCATTATAGAAATAGTAGATCCGGCTATGTTCAAGAAAATCACCAACAATGGATATCACCCGAATATTTTCACTCAGCCCCTGCCTTCCGGGTCGCAGACAACAAACACCCCGCACAATCAGGTCAATGGATACACCTGCCCTCGAAGCTTCATACAGCGCTTCGATCGACTTTTTATCCTGCAGGGAATTAACTTTAATAATAATGCGGCCCCTTTTTCCATTTCTTGCATTTTCAGCTTCACGGTTTATCTTTTCGATAAGCTGCGAGCGCATATTATGTGGTGAAGTAATCAGGTATTTATAATTGGTTGGCAGGCTATGTCCGGTGATCACATTGAAAAAGTCAGAAACATCTCGTGCATACTCCTCCCGGCTGCTCAGCAATCCAAGGTCGGTGTATAGCTTTGCGGTGCTTTCATTATAATTACCGGATGACATATGTACATACCGGGTTACGCTGTCACCCTCCTTTCTTACAATAAGCGCCAGTTTGGTGTGTGTTTTGAGGTTACTGAAACCGTAGATCACAAAACAACCGGCCTCATGAAGTTTTTTTGCCTCCTTGATGTTATTTTCTTCATCAAAGCGTGCTTTCAGTTCGAAAAGTACCGATACGTGTTTTCCATTCTCAGCGGCTTTCTGTAAGGCATTCACCACCCGTGAATCTTTGGCCAGCCGGTAAATGGTCATTTTTATGGACAATACCTGATCATCCACTGCCGCCTTTTCCAGCAGTTCGATCACAGGGTCCATGCTGTTATAGGGATGGTGCAACAGGATATCCTTTGACTTTAGCACTTCAAAAATATCTTCCTGCCCAAATTCAGGATACGTAAGTGGTAGTTTTTGTGCAGGAGGCCTGAAACCCCTGCCCCGGAAATCTTCGTGATTGATGAGTTGAAAAAGACTGGTATAATCCAGTATACAATTATGAGGTGTGTAAAACAGGTTTTCCTCCTCAATATCGTATTTTTTGGTCAGCAGCCTGATCATCCATGGGTCGCAGCCTTCCTCTACTTCCAGTCGCACTACCCTGCCGGTACGCCTTGACTTTACCTTCCGCTTGATTTCTTCTAGGAAACTGGAGTCGATGTCATCACTCTCTTCAAGCGTAAAATCGCCGTTTCTGGTGATTCGAAACAGGTTGACGGACTGAATATTTATGTTGCGAAATAAAATCTCGATGTTATTTCTGATGATGATCTCGATCGGTACAAAAAGCAACCTGTCTTCCCGTTCAATTTCGTAAAAACGTGGCAGGTTTTGAGGTATCTGCACAAAGGTGAGCTTTTGTTTATCTTTCTTATCATACCCCTTAGTGACCACGCCAAAAATGAGGATTTTATTCATCAGAATGGGGAACGTGTGGTAGGAATCATATACCATGGGCGTGAGCATCGGGAAAACCGTCCGATGAAAATACTCGTTGACATTAACAATTTCGTCCTCATTAAGCTGGTTAATGTCCGAAACGAGTGTCGCTTGTTCCTCAAAGAGCGGGCGCAGTTTCTTACAAAAAAGCTGGTGCTGGTCATCAGCAAACTGATGTGCCTCCTGATAGAGCTTACGCTTGAAAGGCTTTTCACGAAGACCTGAATAATCGACGCGCTCCTTACCATAGTCGAGGTAACTGTACAGACTACCTACCCGGATCATAAAGTATTCGTCGAGGTTACTCGCAGTAATGGCGAGGAATTTAAACCGGTCAAATATGGTACGATCGATATGACGCGCCTGATCGAGCACACGGTAATTGAATTTAATCCAGCTCAGGTCCCTCGAAATAAAAGGACTTTCATGAATAAGTGTTGAAAACTTGTCGGTCGTTTGTTCCATATCTTAAAAATAAAAAAGGTCTGCTCATGCAAGACCTTCTCCAAGAATAAGTTCGTGTTAAATTATTTAAACATCCACTTTCGCATACCGTGCATTTTGCTCGATAAACTCTCTCCTCGGTCCTACCTCATCACCCATTAACATGGAAAACAGATGATCGGTTTCAGCAGCAGATTCGATGGTAACCTGCTTCAAACTACGATTTTCCGGATTCATGGTTGTAGACCATAGCTGCTCTGGGTTCATCTCACCGAGGCCTTTGTAACGCTGCACGTGCACGGAGTCTTCCTTACCATCAGGTGCGATCTCTTTTATAATTCTCACCCGCTCTGCTTCTGTCCAGCAATACCGTTCTGTTTTGCCTTTTTTAATGAGATAAAGCGGTGGCAGGGCAATGTAGAGATATCCTTTTTCAATCAATTCACGCATATAGCGATAAAAGAAGGTCAGTATAAGTGTCCGGATGTGACTACCATCAACATCTGCGTCGGTCATAATGATGATCTTATGGTACCGCAATTTTGCCAGGTTCAGCGCTTTGCTGTCCTCTTCGTTACCAAACGAAATGCCCAATGCAGTGATGATATTTTTAATTTCCTCATTGTCATAAATTTTATGCTCCTGAGCCTTTTCCACGTTCAGTATCTTACCCCGGAGTGGCAAAATCGCCTGAAACTTTCGGTCTCGACCTTGTTTGGCTGACCCACCAGCCGAATCTCCCTCAACCAGATAGAGCTCACATACAGCAGGGTCTTTATCAGAGCAGTCCGCCAGCTTACCCGGCAGACCTGTACCTGAAAGTACATTCTTCCGTTGTACCATCTCGCGTGCCTTCCGGGCCGCATGCCTTGCCTGTGCGGCAAGTATTACTTTGGAAATAATTGCTTTAGCCTCTTTTGGGTTTTCTTCCAGATACTCGTAGAGCATCTCCCCTACAGCTGTATCGACAGATCCCATCACATCACTGTTACCCAGCTTGGTTTTGGTCTGCCCTTCAAACTGTGGCTCAGCCACCTTTACGGAAATAATAGCTGTAAGACCTTCCCGAAAGTCATCACCGGCTACCTCGATCTTCACCTTGTCCAGCATACCTGAGCGATCGGCGTAGGATTTGAGTGTACGGGTAAGCGCCCGCCTAAATCCAGCCACATGCGTTCCCCCTTCGATAGTGTTGATATTATTTACATAGGAAACTACATTTTCAGTAAAGCTGGTATTGTAGGAGATGGCAACCTGTATAGGCATATCTCCCTCTTTGTCAATGTAAATTGGTCCGGGTATGAGTTTTTCTCTGCTGGCATCCAGGTATTCTACAAATTCACGTAATCCACCTTCAGAGAAAAAAGAAACTTTTTTAAACTCACCGTTTTCCTCGATACGTTCGTCAGTCAGGTTAATGCGAATGCCCGCATTCAGGTAAGCAAGCTCCCGACATCGCGTAGCTACGGTTTCAAAATTGTATTCTGAAACATGAAAAATCGTATCATCTGGAGTGAAATGTATATGGGTACCTGTTATGTCCGTTTTACCGATTTCCTTTACCTCCTGCTGAGGAATACCCTGATTGTAAACTTGCTCATATATCTTCCCATCCCGGTGCACGGTGGCTTTCAGCTCTTTTGACAGTGCATTGACGCATGAAACACCGACACCATGCAAACCTCCGGACACTTTGTAGGTATCTTTATCGAATTTACCTCCAGCGTGCAACACGGTCATCACTACCTCAAGAGCAGATTTTTTTTCTTTTGGGTGAATGTCTACCGGTATGCCCCGACCGTCGTCAATTACAGTAACAGAATTATCTTTATGAATAATCACTTCGATATTCTCGGCATATCCTGCCATGGCTTCATCAATGGAGTTGTCTACCACTTCCCATATCATATGATGAAGTCCTTTGACCCCGATATCACCGATATACATTGCCGGGCGTTTTCGCACCGCTTCCAGCCCTTCAAGTACCTGAATGTTACCGGCTGAGTAGCTGCCGGGCTTGCTCATACTTTTCTCTTGCATACCAGCAAAAATACAACAAAATTATGGTTTTAGCCTCCTTTTTAGTCAAATTTACAGGTATAAAACCGTTATTTTTAGTTTAAAATACAGGTGTTGTTATGAACTTTAGTACTGCCCGGTGCTGATCATGACCAAGGTGCACGCATTTACCACATTTATCCCCTGCTGTGATGCCAGGCGGGCAAACTCCTTGTTCTCTGTACCAGGGTTGAAAATAATTCTTTCCGGCTTAAGGGAAAGCAGGTAATCGTAATATTCGGGTTGCTTGGCAGGTCCGACATATAGTGTTACAGTATGGATATCATCAAGTTGCGGCTGATCCCGGATATGGAGTATAGGTTTACCAAAGACCTCATCACGCCTAACTCCCACTGGGACGAAATCAAATCCTGCATTATGCAGCATTTCCATTGCAGTAAAGGCATACCGCATAGGATTGGGTGTTGCACCTACCACCAGAGTATTCATTGTTTTTGGACGGGTTTTTTAGTAAATTTAAAATTATAGCCAATATTAAGTCCGATTCTGGGCACGAACTGCCAATCCCGGCTGAGCTGGTCGGCAAAAATCACAGAAGCTTCTGGTGAAGCATCTCCATTATTCAACATATATCGCACACCTAATGAGGCGAACACATCAATGGTCAGCCCGGGTTCAATGACATCGCGCAGCAGCCGGTCGCCCACCACCACTGACATTTCGACCGAAGACTGCCTGAAATTAGTGGCATTAATAGTACCCTGATCTATATTTTGTAAGAGGTTTCTGTAGGTATACCGGATTTCGTGACCAAAGTAAAACAGGCCTATATCGCCAGCTTTATGATAAAATTTCTGCCTGAAACCTATGGACGCCCCTCGGAAATAGGTTCTTCCAGGCGAAATACTGCTACCGGATTCGTAAAATGGCGACCTTTCCAGATTAAAAAAAGCTTCATAACCCAGTCTTTCCTGAAAATAATACTCCATGCTGAAGGGTAAATGACCAAAAGCAGTCATGAAAGGATTGCTGCCGGCAATGATACCGCGATATTCGTTTACAACCGGCTGAAAATAGTGGAACTTTCGCTTACTGTCAATGTATTCAGGCTTGGAGCTATACGACTCATTGAGTTCTGCATATTTGATTACGCGAAACACAGGCGTTTCCTCCTCGTAGACCGGCCGGTAATAGCCCGCAAGTGTACCATCAGGCTCATACAACTCCCAGACTCCAACCCTTTTATTGCCCTCCAGGAGACCTTTCATCTGAATGTTACCACTGGGATAATATCCGGTGTACTCACCATTTCCCATATCAAACCAGGTCTGCCCCTCGAGTATGCCATCTTCATAGTAATAATACCATGTGCTGTCATAAGCACCATCCCTGATGAATCCGGTTACTTTGGCACGGCCATTATCATAAAACTCTGTATAGGTGCCATTACCGGAAAAATATACACCTTCGCCCATGAACTTACCTGATGGATCAAAAAGCTTCCAGTAACCTTCTTTTTTACCCATGTACTCTGCTCCCTGTGCCTGTATTTCCCCGTTTGGATGATAATAGGTCCATTTTCCATGTGAAAGACCGTTTTTGAATTCCCCTTCCGAAGAAATAGTACCACTGCGGTAGTAAAATGTCCATGGCCCGTTTTTTACTCCGCTACGGTACATTCCTACCGCTTCCAGCTCTCCTGTTTCATAATATTTTTTCCAGAGGCTGTCACTTTTGCCTTCAATGTTTATACCTTCCATTTTGAGGGTGCCGTCAGTATAATATTCGCGATACTGCCCGCGGTTACCTTTATAATATGCCTGAGCTTTGAGATTGCCATCCTCGTAATAATAATTCCAGATGCCGGCTTTAATACCGGAACGGTAACGTCCTCTGCTCTTAAGATCGCCACTTTCATAATAAAACTCCCAATCGCCTTCCTTCTGCGAACCCTTCAACGTACCCTTCATGCTCACCTGACCACTCTCAAAATAATAAGTCCACATGCCATTCGAAACGCCTTGTTCTACTTCACCCTCCATCCGTGGATTACCGTTTTCGTAGAAGTATTTCCATCTGCCATCTGCTATACCTGCGTGATATTGCCCCTGGATTTTGATTTTGCCTGATGCGAAATATTCTTTGTACTCACCATTAAGCGTGTTGGTAATGGTATCGCTGATCTGAAAGGTGGTCTTTAGTTTGGTTTTTTCAGTATCATAATACTCCTCTACCGTTACCTGCGCAAACACAAGATAATGAATAAAAAAAAGCAGTATGGTAGAATAAAATCGCACTATATTTTAACGGTTCTCCGATGCTGTCAGTTCAGCATGTGTTTTCTTCACCCACGCGCTGCCCCATTCCTCCTTCTCCTTCCCGGTCCAGAGTGAAGGGAAAAATTGTATTTTCTGAAAACGAGGCGGTAAATATTGTTGCCAGTTCGTCCCACCGGTGGCTTCAATAGCCTTCTTGTCACTGAGCAGATGCACCGCTGCAGCTTTATAATGAGCCAGTGCCCATTCAATATTGAGCTTATAATCGAGGTTCTTGAGGGCTTCCTTAATTATTTTAGTGTTAAAGAGCGGATTATTGATCAGCTGATCATTGAGTGTTTTGCCGGATAGGCGTTTGGCAGTCTGCTGAAATAGCTCATCGTATTTTTTTTCAAATTGCTGCAACGTAAGTGTTTTTTTGCCTGAAGCCAATTCTGAAGCACCTCTCTTCCAGTAGATCTGATCGTATGTTGCTTTGCCATTTTTTTGTTCTGCCGACCCGGTGAGGTTGTCAAGTGAGGTAGCGTGTAACTCAATTAATCTGTATTGAGCAGATTGAAACCCGCTGCTGGGCAGTAATGCCATCCTGAACTTCAGGAACTGCTCCCTGTCCATCCCCTCATGCATCACAACAAAAGACTGATTTAGCTGATCAATGTACCGGTTGAGCCTGTTGATCTTATCGATAATGATAGCGGATTCTATGATTCCCCTTGTCAGCTGATCCATCTCGTGGAGGATTAGCTTAAAATACAGCTCGGTGATCTGGTGGTAAGTGATAAATATCGTCTCGTCTTCAAATGAAGTCCTTGGCTGCTGAAGGGAAAGAAGGGTATCCAGCTGGATATAACTCCAATAGGTAAGGTATTCGGTGTGTATCAACCCTTCCAGATAGGACTCCATATCCTGCCCCATAGCTTCATACTTTTCGGACAGGCGTCGTAACTGCTCCTCTAATCTATCGTTCATTATTGATCAAAAAGTTTGGTAAATTTGTTGATATTAAGGACCAGAAACAAAAACAGATGGGTATTTCTACTACAAAATCCGCGAAAAACACAACCTCACATCACGATCAGCAGACTGATTTTTACAATATCGATGCATTACTGAGTGATGAACATAAAATGATACGTGCTGCAGCACAGGACTTCGTGAAAAAGGAGATACGCCCATTCATCGAAGAGTGGGCTCAAAACAACCATTTTCCTTCTGAAATAGTACCCAAATTTGGCGGAATGGGTCTTTTTGGTCCTCAGATCAGTGAAGAATATGGCGGTGGTGGCCTGGATTATATCAGCTATGGCCTCATCATGCAGGAGATAGAACGTGGTGACAGTGGTATGAGGAGTACAGCATCGGTACAAAGCTCGCTGGTGATGTATCCCATTGAAAAATTTGGATCTGAAGAGCAAAAACAGAAATACCTGCCCAAGCTGGCGAAAGGTGAAATGCTGGGTTGCTTTGGCCTGACGGAACCCGATCACGGGAGTAACCCATCCGGCATGGTAACACGACTACGGGATAAGGGTGATTATTATGAACTCCATGGTGCCAAGATGTGGATCTCCAATGCGCCGGAGGCAGATATTGCTGTGGTATGGGCGAAAGGTGATGACGGACGAATCAAAGGCGTGATTGTAGAGCGTGGTATGGAAGGTTTTACGACACCTACTACACACAACAAGTGGTCATTGCGTGCCAGCTGTACCGGTGAACTGGTTTTTGACAGTGTGAAAATCCCAAAAGAAAACCTGCTTCCCGGTAAGGATGGTTTAGGTGCGCCCATGATGTGCCTGGATTCCGCACGATACGGTATTGCCTGGGGCGCAATTGGTGCTGCGATTGACTGTTACGAGTCGGCACGAAACTATGGCTTGGAACGGCAGCAGTTTGACCGACCGATTGCCGGTTTTCAGCTACAGCAAAAGAAGTTAGCCGAGATGCTGACTGAGATCACCAAAGCACAGCTATTGGCCTGGCGCTTAGGTACGCTGATGAACGAAGGAAAGGCGACTACCGCCCAGATATCGATGGCCAAGCGCAACAATGTGGAAATGGCATTGAATATTGCCCGCGAAGCTCGGCAGGTGCATGGTGGTATGGGTATCACGGGAGAATATCCGATGATGCGCCATATGATGAACCTGGAAAGTGTAATTACCTATGAGGGTACACATGATATCCATTTACTGATATTAGGTGCTGATATAACCGGTATTCCTGCTTTTAAATAAGGTGAAAGGCAAAAGCTAGAAGCTAGTTCTGAGTCTATGCCTGACTTGATTTTAACTGCCGGAGGCATGTCAGGCATCTCGGAACCAGTTCTCTAAAGGAACATAGTTTCACACCCTTCCCGCCATTGGTCGGGCATGCGATACCTCACTTCATTCGGAACTCAGGGCCAGCTCCTCAGGTATGATTCTTCTGATGATTAATTATCCTGTCTAGAAATGTGATGACGGATGAACTACAATTAGTCTTAAGGTGAAGATACCGTTAATCCGTAATCAATATTCGTTTTATATCCTTTTCCTGACCATCCTTTACAATTCTCAGTAAATAATGGCCCTGATTATATTTCCGTGTATTTATTCTTAATTTCCCATGCGTAGAGTTAAATGTATCAAATAATGTTCCATCCGTACCGTAAAACTCAACACTAAAATCTTCATTAGAGTCCATATCATTTTCATAGCCGGATACCTCCACAAAATCAGAACTTGGATTTGGGGATACTCTAAAAAGTAAATATTCACAATCATAAAAATCATTCTCCACAGCATAGTAGGCTGTTCTCCAGTTCGACCATCCACATGCATTTCTACGACGGACTGATACACCAGTGTTTCCAGTATAACTTGAACCATTAAAAACAATATTATACTGATCGGTTGGACCAGTATATGAACTTACACCTGCGGGAATCATCCATTGATATTCTAGTATACCAGTATCAGGTGTGTAGGAAGTCGAAAAAAGTGTGCTTTTATTCGGACATATTGTACTTCCATCTAAAAATAATCCTGAGTAGGGGGGTATACCTGAATTGCTTTGACCATAATATATATAGCCTGGCTGGGTGGCCCCTCCAACATTTGCATATTTTTTTAGAATTCGAATTTGACAAGCTTGGTTAATGTCCTGAATTTCGATGTCGAAATCATGTGTGCCGCTAGATATTCCCGGATTAGTTGATACAGATACACTTGACGGTCCGGCAGAACCAAAACTAAACTCATTGTTATTAATGAAATCTATATCAAATCCTGCTCCGCTGTTTATATCTATAGTAGAGCTGCCACAAACATTAGCAGGTATATCGAAGGTAGGTCCGACATAATTTAATCCAGTACATTCATGAGAACATCTTAATTGAGGGCCTGTTGCTCCAAACGGAGTATTTAACTGAGCTAGAATAAATGTGGTATTTATAGTTTCATTGTAATAATTAATATGTGCAGTATTGGTACTACCCCTGGTGACAAAATTATCAAAAATAAAATCACCAGGCATCGTTTGCTCTGGAATAAACCTTCTATAATAATCACCAGAAGAGGTTGACGCTACGTTTAACGCTGAAGTGACTGGTACGAAGCAAATACTTTTATTTGTTATTTCCAATGCAACATTTCCCCAATTTGGTATATTTACAGTTCCTAAATTACCAGCATCAAAGTTTCCTCCAGGCAGCGATTCATAAGGTATAGAAGAAGACGTATTTCCTTCTATGTCAACTATATTAAATGGAATATGGAAAAAACCCATATCAAGCATAAAATCAGCATCTAATTTATAGGATGACCCAGAACTAAATTGTGTTTTGGCAAAAGATTCTAACCTAACCTGACTATACATAAATGGCAATATCCATAATCCAAATCTTTCCAATCCTGAAGAACCACTAAAAAATGTTTGAACAATACCCTCATCTTTATTGACTCTAAATAGATCTTCGTTAGTTCCAATTGTATTTGGTACCGCACAATTTCCGGCACCATTTGAAATAGCTACAATATCACAGTTTACTGGTCTTGGGAGACTTTGATACCAATTTTGAAAATCATCAAATATTTGTGCACGATTGGGATCCGGATTATTCATCATTAACTGATTAGTACATGTGCTTTCTAACAAATTTAAGCCCTGCTGAGCTAGATCCCGGCCATTAATAAACCCCCAAAGCTGTGTCCTGGTAAATTCATTTGCCATTCTTACTACTGACTCGGGTACAACAGCTCCACGATGAGGAGTATCCATACTCATAAAGAGCCTTGTTTGATGATCAATTGATCGGGTTTCCATTTCACTAAGAGCGATCATTCCGATTATTCCTCCCATACTTTGACCAATGACAACATTATCATTCGCACTGGCTATTTTAATATTATTGTTTATTTCTTGTATTGCATCAATAAGCACCTCAGCATTTCTTGTAAGATCATCACCAAGATTGTTAAACGTAATATAGAATACATCATAATCAAGATTTTCTAAAGATGGACCGAACGTAGAGCCAATGTTTTGTATTTCACCTAAAAATTGATTATACCAAGATCAATTTGAATGGCTTGATTAAAACCATCAATTAATCCACTAATTATATCAAAATCATAATCTTTAACGATAATCAATGGATTATCAAATGCTCCACTGGGTACTCCATCAACTGCTCCAAAATCAGCAGAATAGGCAATCAATCCTCCATCATGCACTCCTGGATCAGCTGGTATCGGAAATGTATTAAATGCCCCATCAACATCACTAGCAAACCTGTTTTGAGTGGAGTTGATTTTCTTTTGACTTCCTAAGGGAACTAGCAATCCTGGTGAACCTTGAATATTTATACTTGTTCTGGAGTATTCTATTTGACCATTTGTATATGTATATTTGACCTTAATTATATTTCTTCCAGATATATTATATTGAATATTAATTATTTGGTTTTGGTTTACTAAAACCCATCCATTCCCATCACCAAAATCAACGTCTATTCTACTGATTATTTCACCGGTATTGGAAAAATAGAGTGCATTTGGGAACCTGAATTTAACTATTGGTCCTCCTGTAGCGATTGTTGGGAAAGAGACAAAAAATCTTTTTTGCTCATAGGGACTCGTTGATCTTGGCTGATCTATTAACTTGGAGCCATCCCATGAAATTAAATTACTACTAATGGCATTATCCTTTAGTTTGTGATAATTATAACTAAACGTGGCTATATCATTAATACCATCATTTGAAAAAAAAGAAACATCTTCATTTACTTCATATAAAGGCTTTATGCCTGATGCTGTGCCTAATGAACCCATCTGTAATGTGGCATACATTAATCTTGATTTAATGATATCCACCGTCTTCTCATCATTACTTAACACCGAACTGCTTCCAGTATAATAGTCTATATCACCTGTAAAGTTTATTGATCTGTCCATTAAAACATCTGTGGTAATATCAGTCTTATCCAATCCATCAAAAATATCTTTTATACTGGTTTCAACAGCGGATTCTGGCACCGTATAGTTAATTATGAGCTTTGGGCGGATAGACGAATTAGGATGCCTTTTCCCGCCAAAAGTTCTGCATCTGTAGTATGTCTGGGTCTGAAGCAGAAACATCACACCATAGTTTTGCGAAGGATTATTAATCCAGTGTTGAACCATATCAACGATATTGACAGATATATTCGAGGTTTGACTATTTGACTGATTTATCACAATTCGATTAGTGGAACTTGTACCTGGCGCAATAAGCGGAGCATTGGCCCATGTTACTGTTTTTTCTCCCCATGGCGATGTAATACGATTTAAATAAGTGGTATTGCTCCCGTGTTGACCAATATAATCATTGGAAATACCAACCCTTAAAGGGTCGACCTTCAACTCCAATGTAGCACTGATAATAGTCGCATTTGCAGGTATTTCATTCAAATCAAACTTTAAAAGTGTCTTCCGATCCTGAGGTTGACCTGAATGTGTCCATGCCATGGCTGATATTCGAGTATATCTGCTATAGTTGGTATTGTATGTGTGACCGTAGCCGGGTTTATCAGATTTATAAATTGATGCCTCCTGCCATCTATAATCTGATTCAATGGTGATTTGCCTTGTCTGTGGTGTTGTAGATGCAAATAAAAAATTCAGAATGGCTGAAATTGCATAAACGGTTGCTGATATGCTTCTCATGAGTAGTGGTTATTAAGTAAAAAATATTAGTTAAGGTGTTACGTCAAAAAATCCCTGCCGAAATTCAGCTATTTCACCGGTATTATCGGATATCGTATTCATTTCGAAAGTTCCTGCAAAAATATCAGTGGTAAGATAGTTGAGGTAACTAGTTTGTATTCGATACGGAGAAAATGTGGTTATAATTAATTGAAAGCTTGTATCATCTAATATGGAATGCTGAACATAGTCACCTTCAAAGCCAAACTTTTCAGGGTCAAAGAAGTTAATTTCACATTCTGTCAAAAATAAATCATTAAAATCAAGCGATATGGAAAGGTTTGTGTTACTTGTGTATTTTGACAAAAGGCTATCTGTAATAATTGCCAGATTAAAATATATTTCTCCATCGCTACCTACAACTAAAATATATTTATCATTAATGTTAAGAAAGGTTTTTCGTGAAGTAATTCCTCTACTCGTAGTCCAGTTAACACCATTCACTGATGCTACGACATTGTTGTTTCCCGTATTTGTTGGCTCTGGTAATGGAACATCAAAAATTGATTCACAAGAACAAACAAGAATAATAAATAATGATATATAAAATGGTCTCATAACTCAAACAGTAAATCTATCCAATCAACAATGCCGCCGTTTTCACGGTATTCTTGTGTTTGTTCACGTAAGTTCTGCCTGATCAGTTTAAGTGTCCGGAGTTGCTCTTCGGTAAGCACCTCTTTAATGATGGCAATTTCCTTTTCCTTATATCGATCTATTTGCTCCTGTGTAATATCACTTCTGTTAATATTACCTGCGTAGTAATTATACCTTTTCTGGACTAGTGGTCTTAACATGGTAACCTGTTCATTGGTCAGTTCCAGGTCGGCTTTTACTTTTTGGGCAAACACTTTTATGAAGTACTCTTTGCTGTAAACCTGCGAAGTGTCTTGCTGAGCCTTTGCCTGGATAATAAACGAAGTACAAAAAATGAAAAACAATGTTATGGTTGGTCGCATATTAAAAAATGTTAGTTAATCAACTTAAGGACATTAATTAAGATATCAAAATTTTATGATAAATATCATATGTAGTTGATCTCAGCAACCACTTTTAGCCTGTCAGTAAAGGAATAATAATTGCAGGTATATCAAATCAAGCTTTGTCAGGGTGAATCCTTTTTCCGGACCCACCAAAGTCACCTGGTAAACCTGCAACATAATCAGAAAGATGTTAAGAAAGATGGGGGTTACCTGGAAATGAGTGATGGAGGCATCGTACCGATCAGCCGGTTGAAAAAGGATGAACTACAAGCAGTCTTAAGCTGAGGGTCGTCGGTCCTTACTATCTCAAGCGAGACGCTTGCGCAGTAAGGGACATAATAAAATATTCGTCTAAGATGCCTGATGTCGCTACACTCCTCAGGCATGACACTCGGGTTGTTAATGACGACATTCTCTACCTCGCCCCAGTGTCATGCCTGACTTGATCAGGCATCTCAGACGAATTCAGTCCGGAATTAGATTAAATGATTCCATTTATTTTTAAATTTAATGGAAACAACCACTCTATCATGTATAAACTTGGATATGTTTATATCATTACTAACAAATCTAGAAGGTCTTTATATGTTGGTTTCACAGCACAACTCTACACACGCATCTACCAGCATAAAATGGGAGAGGGAGCCATTTGGCCTGCCAGATATAAATGTAAATATCTTGTCTATTACGAGATATACGAAGATCTAATGACAGGAATCAGACGGGAGAAACAGTTGAAGAAATGGAAAAGGCAATATAAAATTGATCTGATAAATGAGTTTAACCCTGATTGGAAGGACCTCTTTAATGATGTTGAGGGCTTTGAATAATTGATGCCTGATGTCGCTGCACTCCTCAGGCATGACACTCGGGGTGTTAACAAAGCCCTTCCCTACAACGCCCCAGTGTCATGCCTGACTTGATTTTAACTACCTGAGGCAATAGGCATCTCGAAATCAGTTCTCCAAAGAAACATAAAATCAAACCCTCCCCGACATTGGCCGGGTGAATTTTGCCCCTTAGAAATCAGATACTTATCCAGAACAATGACTTCAAAAAAAAGCCCACCCATCAAAGGACGAGTGGACCTACAGGTTGGGTTGGAAAGTAAAAAAACACAAGTCACAGAAATAGCCGTATGACCATCACCCAATCTGCAAAATTGCGAATCCTGAGCTTGGCGCGAATACGTTTGCGGTGCTCATCATAAGTATGCTTTGATATAAATAACTCATTCGATATTTGTTCCCGCGTTTTACCTGCAATGATGCCCTCGAGTACTTCCAGTTCACGGTCGGTGAGCGACTCAATGACCTCATCTCGTTTTAGTTTCATAGTGAAGGGTGACATATTTCAATAATTTGATCGTGAGCTTCAAATATGTAGGAAAAAACGATCTCTGGGCCTGTTTTTGTCATGAATGACCGCTTTACTGTCACGAATGACACCCTTTATCAGAGGTACCTTAATTGGTGTAGCTATTTGCAGTACTACGATTCGGTAGGATTTACAAGAATCTCCATGAGATTGGCTTTGAAACTTCTTGAAATGCGAATGTCTTCCCCGTTATCCAGCATGATTTTGGTAGAGTAAATTGCACGAATATGATGGGTGTTTACGATATAACTTCTGTGCACCTGAATAAATTTGTCACCGGGAAGCTGTTTCTTGATATTTTTAATGGTATTCCTGTCAATCTCGGGATTGCTCTTACCCTTCAAAAAAAACTCCAGGTAATGGCCATCAGACTTAATATATAGAAGCTCACCAAGTTCAATGACAGCTTTACTCCTGAGTATGATATTCCGTGACTCTTGTGTTGCATTTCTTTGCTTTTCGAGCTCCTGCTGCAGACGCTCTAATTCATCTTCCCGCAGCGCCATATCCTTTTGACTTTGCCGGTATAGATAGATCACCGTTACTGCCACTATCACCAATATTGCTGCAAGAAGTATCAGCAGGTTGCGTGACTTCATAATGGATTGTGTCAGACTCCGCGTATCGTTAAGCTCCCGGTTTGACTTTTCGAGTTCATACTTCGCACGTGCATCTGCGATCAGTTTTTCCTGCTCTCCCGGTTTGTATTTCGCCTCCAGGGCGTCACTCAGACGCAGAAAATGAGCTGAACTATCCGGCTGGTTGATATCAGCGAAAATATTTCCCATTTCGCGATAAACAGATATCAGGGCCCTTTCGACCGGACCTCGTCCCAGCGGTATCACTGAGCGTAAGGTATTGATCGCCACCTCTGGTCTGCCGGCAGCCAATTCAACCTCAGCTTGCGTTCGGGCTAACGAAATTTTCATATGAGGAGGGCACTGGCCTCCACAACGCTGATTTGCCTCCTGCAGATACGAAAGCGCATCCTCCATGCGGTTTTCCTTCATGGCTATCACTGCCTTATGCTCGAGCGGTTTTACCAACTGAATAAAATAACGGGGATTTTGCCGGCCAAACCGGATGCCGGTGTTCAGTACCGAATCTGCTTTTTTAAGTTCTTCAAGCACAATGTAAGTTTCGCCGAGATTGGTATGGTATGCTACATATAAAGGATTTTGGGGTAGCTGCTGCACCTGTAGTAAAGTATTCAATGCGTCTTCAGGCAAATTCATTTCCATGAGCATTGACGCTATATTCATGTAACTGTTAACTACCGAAGCCTGACTTAGTGAATCCGACTCTATACAGGCCTCAAATGCGTTGATGGCCTCGTTATAGTTACCAAGCCGTCGCAACACAATACCCAGATTATTGTACACAGCCGGTAGTCTTTCTTTTTCAAGATCAGGGTCGCTGAGTTGCAATTCAAGCAAATATTTGGCAGAATCAAGCCTTCCCATACGATCATAGGCCGAGGCTGCAAAGCTTATGGCATTACGATAAAATCTACCCTCTTCCAGCTCCTTAAAGACACGTGCGCTACGGAGCAGATAGGGCAATGACTCATCCCAGCGCCTAAGGCGCAAATAACCAAGCCCTTTCAGAAAATCACCAGATGCTTTTGCCAGTAAAGTATCCCCCTGAATGTTGTCCACTACTTCCGCATAGTAAAAAATGCTGTCAGCATCCTGAGGGGTCAAAAACTTACCCCCAAGAAAAAGATAGGACTTGATACTGTCATACGAATTTTTAGCGACCTCAATTTCACTCCTGATACTGTCAAAATTAATAGGTGTTGGCTGCTGCAGAAATAGTATGGTGAATAACAGGGTGAGCAAGTGCATCTGTATTATTAATTCATGTAAATAAGAAAGCCGACAAGGTGCCGGCTTTATTTTTTATGATCGAGAGAAGGTCAGAATCTTAATCTTCTTTTTTATCTTCCTTTTTGGCCTTGGGCGCTGCCTTCTTTGCGGCAGGTTTCTTTTCTTCAGCCGACTCGGTTTTTTCAGCAGCAGCTTTTTTAGGAGTCACCTTTTTTGTTTCCTTTTTTTCCTCCGTAGCAGGAACTTCTGCAACTTTCTTTTCTGCTACCTCAGCTTTTGCTTTAGGTTTCGCTTCTTCCGCTTTTGAAGCAGCTTTAGCGACAGGCTTGGAGAATGAAGCCTTCATTTCTTCAACATCCACATTCTTTATTACGGGCTTTGTGTTGAGGGATTTGATTGATTCCCTGCGGTTTTTAGCCTTTAGTTTATTTCGTAATGCCTTTCTCTTTAAACGCGTTGATGCCATGTCTCTTTTATTTTCGGGCTGCAAATATAGACATTAATAAGGTAAGACCAATGAATTGAGCTAATTATTACATCGTAACGTTACTGCTTTAAAAAAATCTTGCTTAGGTTTGAAACTTAATGGTCAGAATTATGGCAGAAAAACCTTCATTACCTAAAGGCACGCGGGATTTCGGCGTCATGGAAATGCGTCGTCGTGCTTATATCCTCGACATAATCCGGAAACAGTTTGAGTTGCATGGCTTTCAACCGATTGAAACGCCCGCAATGGAAAATCTAAGCGTGCTGACCGGAAAATACGGCGATGAAGGGGATCAGTTGCTTTATAAAATCATAAACAGCGGTGATTATCTTAAAAAGACCACCGCGGATGACTACCAGAAAGGAAGTGGCTTTCTTTTGCCCAAAATATCTGAAAAGGGACTTCGTTATGACCTGACAGTTCCATTTGCACGCTATGTGGCCCTTAATCATCACGAACTCACATTTCCCTTCAAACGGTATCAGATACAGCCGGTTTGGCGAGCCGACCGCCCTCAAAAAGGCCGCTATCGTGAGTTTTTACAATGCGACATGGACACAGTAGGCACCGATGCTCTATTCTGTGAGGCGGAGTATCTTTCTGTGATAACCCGGGTGTTCAGTGAACTGGGAATTCAACAATATGAGATATTAATCAACTCCCGCAAAATACTACAGGGCGTGGCCAATGTACTGAATATACCTGATCGGCTTACTGAATTAGCCACAGCTATTGACAAATGGGATAAAATCGGCGAGGAAGGGGTATACAACGAGCTTATCGAAAGAGGTATTTCAGAAGATGGTATTACAAAACTGAAAAGACTGTTTGAAAATGACGGGCTTGATGACTGGGAAGCGCAGCTAGAAGAGGAAGGCCGCAGGGGAATTTATGAGATAAGGGAAATCTTCAGCTATTTTGAAATGCTACAGGAACCTCCGCATAAAGTGCGGTTTGACCCTCATCTGGCACGTGGCCTCACCTACTACACCGGGGCTATTATAGAAGTGAAGCCTTTGGGAGTGAAAATGGGCAGCATCGGTGGAGGTGGCCGCTATGATGATTTGACGGGAATGTTTGGATTAAATAACATGTCAGGCGTGGGATTTTCATTTGGCATCGACAGGATTTACGATGTAATGGAGGAATCAGGCCTTTTTGATGACGTAATAGCACATCCTGCTGATGTATTGATCCTCAATTTTGGTAAAACCAGCCTGGATGCCTCGATGGCAATCCTGAATCGACTGAGAGAATCAGGTATACGTTCAGAATTTTATCCTGAAGAGATAAAAATTAAAAAACAACTTAACTATGCCAATAAAAAAGACATACCTTTTGTTATATTTCCGGGAGAAGAGGAACTGGCATCCGGCAAAGTGAACCTGAAAAATTTCAGGTCCGGCATGCAGGAGGAAATTGAAATTGAGGAAATTATTGAGGTAGTTAAAAAATTATCAGGCAACCTGACACGTTAACATTGGGTATGAAAAAAATACTGCTCATGTTGTTATTATCCACTCCTTTGCTGATGAAGGCACAGCCTTTCTTCAGTAACAATGGGTATTTTACTGCTGACAACAGAGTGGGATGTGCCCCTTTTACGGTCAACCTGACAGATATTAGCGGCTCTATCAATGTTTCCTTCTTCTACGGTGAAGACCCTAATGAAACCGGTACAGGAAACACCAGTTACACTTACACTGAACCCGGCGTATACAATATCGTGATCGTAGTCACCGGACTCACCCCCAGTACCGATACGCTTCAGGTTGAGGTACTTGAACCGGTGATGCCATTATTGGATATTGCATTATGCAGCGGTAATCAGCTCTCATTAACTCCCGGAGATGATTTCTACGATTTTTATCAGGTCAGCATTACGGACGGCACCTCAACCTTCAACCTGCCCAATACAGGAACACAGGTACGTCAGATCCAGGGTGGACCAGGCACCTATTTTGTCAGCTATGAAGGTATCATTGTAAACTCTGCCAACAACTGCCCCGTCGTCACAGATACACTTGTCACAGTTGATCAGCTTACAACGCCTGTAATGAACGACCTCTATGTTACATCTGATTCCTCTCTGCAGTTTAGTTTGACATTCAGGAAAACACGAATTATCAGCTGTTCCGGTCGACCAATCAGACCGTAAACTTTAACCTCCGCGAGCAATTATTCAACAGCGATAATAATTACCTGGAGCAGGACCTCAACACAATGGATAATTACTATTGCTATTTCATATCTGCCTTTGACAGGTGCCAGGACAGCCTGTATAGCTCCGACACCCTGTGTAGCATCGCCCTTGATGTTTCTTATGGCGGCGGCTCGCATGATATCGAATATCAGTCCGGATTTGCAGGCAATATGTATACTGTAGAAAAGAATAACGTCGGTATTTTTAACTCCACATCGAGAAGGGCTTTCGTACAGGATCTTGAAATTGCCTGCAACAGGGAAGAATTTTATCATGCCTATTATATGAATAACCAGGGAGTAGGCTCGTACAGCGACACCCTGTCACTTGTCGGTCTGGAAACCACCGAGGGAGCTGTGACATTCTTCAGAGCCTCTTTTCAGGGCGACCAGCTGCTGGTAAACTGGAGTTTTGAAGGTGCTGCCATAGAAAATTATGTGCTGCGCCGGTCCATCGATAGTTCCGAATTTCGCATTATTCAAAACAGCACAGATACCTTTTTTGTAGACTTAAATACACGTATAACAGATTTTGAATACTGCTATTCTCTGCAATATGAAGACAGTTGTGGCAACCGGTCCGGAGAATTTGGCCCGGTATGTCCGGTGCGCTTAATAGGGAGTAGCGAAAATGACTTCCAAACTCTGAATTGGACGCCTTACATCGGATTTAATGACGGACCCTACAGTTATTCACTGGTACGGTCAAACAATGACGGCACCACAGAATCACTGCTTGTGGGCTCCGATACTACGGCATACAGCGAGTTTTTCAAAAATCCGCTCGTACAGTCTACTACCTATTTCATTCTGGTATATAATGAACTGGGCGAGCTTATTTCCCAGTCAAACTCATATACGATTTTTACTGAACCGGTCATTACATTTGCCACAGGCTTCAGCCCTAATGGTGATGGCATCAACGACGAATGGGCTTTTCAGTCACTGCATGTGGTCCGTGTAGAGATATCCATTTATAATCGCTGGGGAAATCTGGTAGCCCGCCTTGATGACCTGGATTCCACGTGGGACGGCAGGGATATTGACGGCAACCTGCTACCCTCCGGTAATTATGTGTATGTTTGCAACACATTTGATACTATTGGAAAGAAACGCTCCTTTAACGGAGGTATAACCTTAATACGATGATGGATTTTACCAAAATGATGGGAGGCCTGAAAGAGGCGCAGGAAAAAATGAAACAGGCGCAGGAAGCACTGGTGCATATCGAGGTCACGGGTGAATCTGGTGCAGGTCTTGTAAAAGTAACCGCGAATGCCCGTAAGCAAATAAAGGCAATAGAAATTGACCCAAGCCTGCTGTCAAAGGAAGATCAGGAGATGGTACAGGACCTTGTCGTGGCAGCTGTGAACAAAGCGATGGAAAATGCCGATGAAAAGGCCAGAGAAGAACTTAAAAACTCAGCTTCCAATCTATTGCCCAATATTCCGGGGCTGGACCTTAGCCGGTTTATGTAAATGGATAAAGTGGCAGCTGTAATCCTAAATTATAATGGATTACATTTCCTTCAGACATTATTACCCTCAATTATTGAGAACACCCCGGAAGCTACTGTGTATGTAGCGGATAATGCTTCTACCGACGACTCTGTTGAATTCCTGAAGCATAATTATCCTCAGGTACGGTTGATCATCCTTGACCGTAATTATGGCTTTACAGGTGGATATAATCGTGCTTTGGCACAAATAGAAGCTGAATACTATGCCATTATCAACTCCGATGTAGAGGTCACTGCAGGCTGGCTGTCCACTTTGATTCATTTTCTGGAACAAAATAGAAAGGTAGCTGCCGTACAGCCTAAAATACTTGATTTTAAAAATCGCAACACTTTTGAGTACGCGGGTGCTGCCGGAGGATTCATTGACAAATGGGGCTATCCTTTCTGCCGGGGAAGACTATTTTTTGACCTGGAAAAGGACCATGGGCAATATGATGAGCCAATAGAGGTATTCTGGGCCACAGGTGCGTGCCTGGTGATTCGCGCAGCCTTATTTCATGAAATGAAGGGCTTTGATGATACATTTTTTGCTCATCTGGAGGAGATTGACCTGTGCTGGCGCCTTCAACTCAGCGGGTACGCTATATTTTGTGTGCCGGCATCCGTCATTTACCATGTGGGAGGCGGTACACTACCGAAACATAATCCAAGAAAAACCTTCCTGAACTTTCGCAACAGCCTGCTGGCCTCCTATAAAAATGCATGTAACGCAAGATGGATCGTATCCTTCCGCTTTGTTCTGGATATCATCGCAGCTATAAAATTTATGTTTCAGGGACAGTTTAAAGATGCATGGGCCGTGCTAAGAGCCTATTTTTCATTTATTCGGATGGTACCCAAAGTGACACGCAGCGAACGCAGAGACAGGCTACCTACAGTATACGAGGGCAGTATAGTATTCGATTATTTTCTTAGAAGAATTAAGAAATACAGCGATCTAAACTAAAAATACCAGACAGGGTTTCTTTTCTGTCTGAGGTATTTCCGGAAGTTCATAACAAATGCCAGACTCAGGTACAAAAAAATCGGGGAACCGAATGTAATGAATGAAGCATAAAGGAAGAATTTCCGTATATTGATGGTAGGGATGCCAAATTTCTCACCCAGTCTTGTGCAGACACCAAAAGCCTGATTTTCAAAAAATGTGATCAAAGTTTTCATAATTAGCATGATTTAAACCCCAAATACTACCAAATGTTCACTATTTCTTTCTATTTAATCAGAATAATTGGTACTATGATTGAATAAATCGATTATTGATTTAATTTTGCAGGAGTTCAACCAAACGTAAATTTAAAACTTTCATGAAAAATTTACTCTCGATTTTAGCCATATTTTTAATGGTGTCCTTTTCAGGATGTGCATTGAAAAAGATGGTGAAGCTTGCTCAGGATCAACAGATCACCCCTTCTCCTGCACCCCTTGAAGTGCATGCAGACAGCGTAGCATTTGACATCTCGGTAGTACTTCCGACAAAAATGTTGCCCCAGGGCAAGATCTACACCATCAAGCCTTCTTATGTTTACGGAGACCAGACGATGGAGCTGGATCCAATCGAATTCAAAGCAGAAGATTTTCCAAACAGTGGTGATGTTCAGCCAAGGATCACACAAGAATATGTGTTCGCCTATGAGCCTGATCAAAATCCGGGCGATCTTGCCGTAATGGGAATAGCATCTGATCCTGCAGCAGGAAAAGAGCTCCCTACGCCAAATGTAAATATTGCCGCAGGCCTCATCACCACCTCTACTCTTGCTCAGGATGTGGCATTTCCTGTATATGCTGATCATGGTTATAATAACAAGGAGGAGCTTATTCCTGTGAATGTAAACTTCTATTTCGAACAGGGTAGATCAAACCTTAGGAGATCTGAAATTAACAGCGACAGAGGTTCAAAGCTGGAAGCTTTTATAGCTGAAAAGAACGTAACCCGTACTGTTACGATCACAGGTACACACTCTCCTGAAGGTGCCGAAAGAATCAACAGCGACCTCGCAGAAGATCGTGCTCAGGTGATTGAAGATTTTTATCGTGCGCAGATGAAAAAATACGACTACCAGGGTATTCAGGACAGCATCCAGTTTGTACTAAAGCCGGTAATCGAAAACTGGGGTGCATTTAAGGATTCACTTGCGCTCTACGATGGCATTACAGATGCACAAAAGAGGGAATATCTTGATATCGTAAACGGCCCGGGAGAATTTGAAGATAAGGAAGACAGACTGCAGAAGCTTTCTACATACGATCAGGTATTCGATGATCTGTATCCTAATCTGCGATCTGCCGTCACTGAAATACTGATGGTAAAAGATAAGAAAACCGATGCTGAGATCTCAATTCTTGCTAAAGCTATCGCAAATGAAGAACAGAATGCAGATACTTTAAGCATGGAAGAACTGCTTTATGGTGCCACGCTTACTCCAAGCCTGAGTGAAAAAGAAGCAATCTACAAGGCGGCAATTGCAAAAGAAGACAATGCTGTTGCACACAATAACCTCGGCGCTACTTACATCCAGATGGCACAGGAAGCTGGTGAGTCTTCTGCAATGATGAACTACCTGGATATGGCAGCGACACAGCTTGAGATAGCTATGAAAATGAATGCTTCTCCGGAGGTATACGCCAACATGGCAAGTGTGAAACTTATGATGGGTGACAACCTGGCCGCTTATGAAGCAGCCGATGAGGCGCTGAGTAACCTTCGTGGTGATGTGGCAGCAGGTGTTTATGGCGTTGAAGGAAGCGCCCTCGTTCAGCTTGCCCGATATGATGTAGCGATCGCATCGCTGGTAGATGCTACACCTACTACGCAGAATCTGTTCAACAGAGGACTTGCTCAACTGTTAAATGGCGATTTCCGAAATGCCATGGAAAACTTCATAGACGCTGCTGAGCAGGATGAAGATTTTGCACTTGGTCACTATGCTGCAGCAATAGCGGCAGCCAGAATGTCAAATATAGATGCGCTGGTTGAACATCTGAAGCAGGCGATAGAATTGGATGCATCATATAAAGACAAAGCATTACGAGATCTTGAATTCAGGAATTTTGTGAGCAATGCAGCATTCACTGCCTTGATGAACTAAATTTATTCTGTTTCAAAATAATATTTCAGACCCCGGTGGCAACCACCGGGGTTTTTCTTTTGTTATTGATTTTGTGAAGTAACCGCCGACTGCTATTTTTGGGGGCCGAAAAAGAATAAGAATCATGAGAGAAATACAATTCAGACAAGCACTGGGCGAAGCGATGAGTGAAGAGATGCGCCGGGATAAAGATATTTTCCTGATGGGTGAAGAAGTAGCAGAATATAATGGTGCATATAAAGTGAGCCAGGGCATGCTTGATGAATTCGGACCGGAGCGGGTGATCGATACTCCTATTTCCGAACTTGGCTTCGCCGGGCTTGGAATCGGAGCAGCAATGAACGGCTTGCGCCCAATCATTGAATTCATGACGTTCAACTTCTCTCTTGTAGCTATAGATCAGATCATCAACAGTGCCGCTAAAATGATGTCAATGTCTGGCGGTCAGTACAGTGTTCCTATCGTATTCAGAGGGCCTACAGGGAATGCCGGTATGCTGAGCTCGCAGCATTCACAAAACTTCGAAAACTGGTATGCCAATACCGCGGGACTCAAGGTAGTTGTGCCTTCAAACCCCTATGATGCCAAAGGACTTCTTAAAACCTCAATACGTGATAATGATCCGGTTATATTCATGGAATCGGAGCTTATGTACGGAGATAAAGGTGAAGTGCCAGAGGGAGAATATCTTATTCCGATCGGAGAAGCCAAGGTCACACGTGAAGGTGACAATGTTACCCTTGTATCCTTTGGTAAGATGATGAAGGTGGTTGAGGAGGCTGCAGATGAGCTCGCAAAAGATAATGTCTCTGCGGAAGTGATCGATATGCGTACCGTGCGACCTCTTGATTTCGCTACCGTTATACAATCCGTTAAAAAAACCAATCGACTCGTGATAGTGGAAGAAGCCTGGCCGCTTGCTTCTATTGCGTCAGAAATCACATATCACGTTCAGAAATATGCATTTGATTATCTTGATGCACCAATTATGAAGATAAACAATATGGATGTGCCTCTTCCTTATGCACCCACACTTATCGAGGCTATATTGCCCAACGTAAAACGGACATTAGAGGCGGTAAACGCTGTTATGTACCGATAATAAAACATTTACAGACTGAACAAGCCCGTGTAGTTACTATGCGGGCTTTTTTTATACATAATTATCATTTACATCCTCGATTTATTTATTTTAGTGCTAAGGGATTCAAATGATATGGAAAATACAGTAACCAGTAAATGGCTTCATGATCATTTAGATGACGATCAACTGGTAATAGTTGATGCGAGTCAGCCTACAAACCCGTTAGGCATATCGCCTGCCAGCACAGGTTGTCATATACCAGGTAGTATGGGACTGACAGTAGATGAAGTAAGTGACCCTGCAGCTGACTTGCCTCATATGATCCCCTCACCACAGCATTTTGAAAAAACAGTACGTGCCCTTGGCATCAATAATGAACACAGGATTGTTGTCTACGACAATATTGGCATTTTCTTCAGCCCGAGAATCTGGTGGCTCTTCAGGATAATGGGGCACACAAATATCGCAGTACTGGATGGGGGGCTGGAATCATGGATAAGCATGAATTATACAACCGTCAATAAGCTTGCCGTTCCTGAAAAATCAGGCAACTTCAAGGCAAACTTTGATGAAAGCCAGGTCATCACAATGGATCAGGTAAGAAATAACATTACCTCAAATGAATTCTTGCTTATAGATGCCCGATCATCAGGCAGGTTTGATGGAACTGCTCTTGAGCCCAGAAAGGGTATGAGCAGCGGGCATGTGCCGGGATCGTACAGCCTGCCGTTTAGTAAGCTGCTGGATGGACCCTTTATGAAGTCAAAAGATGAGCTGAACGCCATATTCCGTGATTTTTACAACAATAAATCTGTGGTTTTCAGCTGCGGCTCAGGTGTCACGGCTTGTATCAACCTGCTGGCATTCACACTTACCGGCAGGCATGCTAAAATATATGATGGATCGTGGGTGGAGTGGGCCTCGAATGACAACCCTATTCAGAAAAGCTGAAAAACCGGACAACAAAGTGAGGGCTATCTGGTTTTTAGTTCATGAGTAAATCCAACCTGATTTATCTTATTGTACTTTTTCTGTTATTACCTTTCGGGCCGGTGCTGTTTGATCTTTCAGCATCCACGGTAAATGGTGTGGCTATTGCGGCCGTTTTGCTGTTGGGCATACCTCACGGTGCCATTGACAACCGGCTTTTTCTTGAAAGATCAAGCATGTCAGTGCTTTTATTTTTCACATGGTATATAGGAGCTATCATCGTCAATGTATTGATTTGGATGATTTTCCCTGTGGCATCACTTGTAGTATTTTTGCTGTTGTCTGCTTATCATTTTGGACAGTCGCAGTTCCATGATGTCATAAGAAAAAACTCACCTCCGAAAGCTATTATTTATCTGAGTTGGGGTCTTATGATATTGTCCGGTCTGGTTTTCTTCAATCTGGATGAAATACGATCAACGCTGAACATGCATAGCGACCTTCAATCTTTTTATCTGGTTTTTGATTTTACGGTGGTTACGGCTTCCTTATTAAGCAGCAGCCTTATATTCCTTACTATTTCTCTCATTCATCTTGTGAGAAAAAACATCACTCTGGATCAGCTGTTTCAGGAGATTATTATCATAGCCATAACCTTTGCCATGATCTCATCTTCGCTTCCTGGCACACTCAAA
>CAZEQJ010000008.1:0-54733 GCA_964514385.1 uncultured Cytophagales bacterium | reverse complement strand
GCGCCAGGAGTACGACCATTTTCATCCGTCACTGAACCTGACGGGGGTGTGGAGTTTTATCAAACAGCTAATGCCGCTTACGCTGATATCATTTTTTGGAATCAGTGGATTGGTTTTAGTGACAGAAACCGGCCTGATGAAGGTGAGTTATCCGTTGATGCTGATGATACTTGTATCTTCTATTACTTTACCCCACGCTGTTGTGATGGAAAGGTTTTACCGGACCTCAGCGAAAATCACAGCGTAATCTTTGTTTCAGTATAGGCTACTTACTGCCCTCCCATCATCTGGCCGAGGTTCATAAGCCCTTTTTTACCGCCCATCTTATTCATACTCTTCATCATTTTGCGCATCTGTTCAAATTGCTTGACAAGGTTGTTGACCTCCTGTATTGACGTACCGCTGCCCATGGCAATTCTTTTACGGCGACTACCGTTCAGCGCATCCGGGTTTTCACGCTCAAGGGGTGTCATTGACCGAATGATGGCCTCTATGGGCTTGAATGAATCATCATCAATGTCCATATTTTTTATAGCCTTACCCATACCGGGTATCATGCCCATAATATCCTTGAGGTTACCCATTTTTTTAATCTGTTCAAGCTGAGAAAGAAAGTCATTATAATCAAACTGATTCTTTCTCATCTTTTTATTAAGACGATCTGCTTCTTCCTGGTCGAATGCCTGTTGTGCCCTTTCTACAAGGGAAACCACATCCCCCATTCCAAGAATACGGTTGGCCATACGGTCGGGATAGAACTCATCCAGCGCGTCCATTTTTTCCCCGGTACCAATAAATTTTATCGGCTTATCCACCACATTACGTATGGAAAGCGCGGCACCGCCTCTTGTATCACCATCAAGTTTCGTCAGGACCACGCCATCAAAGTCAATCACCTCATTGAAGGTTTTGGCAGTGTTTACGGCATCCTGCCCCGTCATGGAATCGACAACAAACAGTGTTTCAGAAGGCTTCAAACCCTTTTTCAGCGATGATATTTCATCCATCATCTGTTCATCCACAGCCAAACGACCGGCTGTATCGACGATCAAGACCTTTTTATTGAGTTTGCGCGCCTGCTCCATCGCATTTTTCGCAATCTTCAGCGCGTCTTTATTTTCAGGCTCAGCATGTACTTCCACCCCTACCTGTTCGCCCAGTACTTTAAGCTGGTCAATAGCAGCGGGACGGTAAATATCACAGGCCGCAAGCATCACGTCACGGCCCTGCTTTTTCAAATGCAAGGCCAGCTTGCCCGTAAATGTCGTCTTACCACTACCCTGCAGACCCGAAATTAGAATTACCGCAGGATTGCCGGACAGGTTGAGGCCAACCTTACTGCCACCCATAAGCTCAGTCAGCTCCTCATTGACAATTTTGGTAAGCAGCTGACCAGGTGATACAGATACCAGTACATCACGGCCCAGCGCTTTTTCCTTGATAGAATCGGTGACCTCCTTTGCCACCTTATAGTTGACGTCGGCATCGATCAGGGCACGCCGGATCTCTTTTACAGTAGTCGCAACATTGATCTCGGTGATTTTTCCCTGGCCCTTGAGTGTTTTAAAGGCCTTTTCTAGCTTAACTGAAAGATTGTCGAACATGTATTTTTATTTAGGGATGCAAAAATACAAGGAAAAAGATGCAGTATCAAATATTTGACTGGCTACTACTGCCATTGCAAAGCCGACTTGATCACGGTCTTAATGGACCCTTTTTCCTCCAGAATATCCTCAGGCTGTAATACTTCCAGCTTCCTGGCGCCCCGATAAAAAAAGTACATACTTATGGCCATTACAGTATGTGCTACATCCAGATGATTAAACCAGGTATGTATCCCGATTTCACTGGTATAGAAAAATGCTGCAAGCGTAGCAAAAAGTACGGTTAGCACAAATATGCGACTCCCTTCATTGCGTGTGCGCCAGTAGACAAGAAAATGTAGTGGCAATACCACTACGCCTAGGCCATAAGCGGAGTGCACCTGTATGAAAAAGAAATTCAGCGTGCTGAAGGTTATCACAGCAAAAGTAAGCAGCTCTATAACGTTGAATATCTCAAGGAAGCGACCAAAACGACGATTTATCACCGGCTGCGCATGCATAATAGATGCCCGTTCGATGGCCATGACCGCCAGCATGCTGATCATCCAGCCCGGGAGCTTCCATGAGAGGCCTACCGCATACTGAAACGCATGGCCCAGAAAGCCTCCGGCAAATGTGGCGATACCCATTATTAAAAAATACCATCGGATATACTGATGCACTCTGCCCTGCTTATTAAGCTCCCACAGCCTGATAAAAGCATAGAAACACACCGAGGATATCCAAAGGTCAGTGAAGGTAACCATCGGCTCCATGATGGTGACACCAAAAATCTCAATCGAAGGTTGTGTAAGTTCAGCTTCCATAATTTAGTTTACGCTTTCACAATATCCACATGGTATACAAAGTCAAATAAAATGCAACAAAAGAAGTGGACCCTGAGCAATTTTTCAGAATAAACAGAAAGTTTATCGTTAGTAATGCAGCGATAGATGAAATGTGCATGTGGTCAAAGTCCCGAATTAAAATTAACCTAAAACCAGAATGTGAGTTGGAAAGCGTTGTTAGTGTTGATCGTTCCGTAGATTTTAAACGATCGTTAAACAATAAAATCACCAGAAAAACTTGTGATATCTGGTCGTACGCTATATTATAATATTTTCTTATGGATTTTATAATACAAACAAATTATTCCTTATGAATTAACCTCTTTTATTTTGCATCAAAATAATTGAGGAAAAAATGGAACTGATACCCTTTCTAATTCTATTACCTACTTTACTATTCCTGATCGTCTCTTTACTATCGGTGCGTCATAAAGGCATTCATCCCAGGCCGGTAATTGCCTTAAGCAAATGGTCGACATACGTCAACCTGTTGATTGGTATCGGAGCAGCTGTTGTCGTATATCAACAGGGGCTGATAGAAGTTCAGCTGCTGGATGTATTGATCATTCGGATAGATCCATTAAGTATACTCCTTTTCAACATGATCGCCTTACTGGCAATCGTGATTTTCAGATACAGCATCAATTACCTGGATGGTGATAGCCGCCATGGTGCATTTATTGGAAGACTGGCCCTTACCGTAGCAGCGGTTCAATTGCTGGTACTATCCGGTAGTCTGGTGCTGCTGTTTATCGCATGGGTGAGCACCAGTATCGCACTTCACCGGTTGCTTGTTTTCTACAAAGAACGACCACGGGCCATTGTGGCAGCGAAAAAGAAATTCATTGTTGCCCGGCTTGGAGACCTGTTTCTTGGCTCCGCATTATTACTCTTATATGTTGAATTCAACTCCAATAGTTTACAGGGAATATTTACCGCACTTAACGAACTGGAGGGGATCCCTCTTACTGTTACAATCAGCGGAGTTCTATTCGTGCTGGCTGCTGTGTTAAAGTCAGCGCAATTTCCAACTCACGGTTGGCTGATTGAAGTGATGGAGACGCCAACCCCTGTTTCAGCTCTGCTCCATGCAGGGTTATTAAATGCAGGCCCTTTTCTGATGGCCCGATTTTCATCTCTTATCATCCATGTCGAAGCAGCTCAGTTTATGCTGATTTTAATTGGAGGTATTACGGCACTCTTTGCATCAGTAACCTTCCTTACGCAGCCATCAATCAAGACTGCTTTGGGGTATTCAAGTATCGCTCACATGGGATTCATGCTTATGGTCTGTGGGATGGGCGTATATGCTGCCGCGATGCTTCACCTGGTCGCACACAGTTTTTACAAGGCACACGCATTCCTTTCATCCGGAGGTCAGGTAGAAGCCTTAAAAGCAAATCGAATAGCACTTCCACAGCGTTCAAGAAGTCCCTTTAAAATCGGCATCAGTATCGTTACCGCACTATTGATTTATATCGGGCTGGCCTGGTTGTGGAAAATCGATCCTGTAGAAGAAACTGCCTTATTAGCTACAGGTGCCATTATCATTATGGGACTTGCTCAAATCATTACCCCAGCTTATGATTCATCCTCGTATTTATCTTCTATCATGAGAGCCACTGGGTTAGCTGTAGCTGTAGGCATCGCCTTCTTTTCATTAGAAACCGGCTTTCACTTTATGCTGGCCAGTCAGCTGCCTGTTATCAGTGAACCAGGTATAGTCATAAAATTCCTGATTCTTACCATCCTGGTACTCTTTGCCGCTGCTGTATTCATTCAATTGGCAGGACCTTCGATGGCAGCTACAGAAAACATGAAAAAATTAGATGTTCATTTCAGGAATGGCTGGTATGCAAATATCTGGTTTGACCGGTTAATCGGTGGATGGAATATTAAAAAATAAGAAAAACCTCAACTATGAATAATACTTTGAAAAACGCTTGTAAAAAAATTGCTCCTCTTTGGCCACTTGACAGTTTTGTGGCAGTAAACCCATATCTCGGTTTAGCTGAACAATCTTTTGAAAATGCTGCCCAGTCCTTACATCAGCTTGGACTAGTACAAATGGCCTTACCGGTAAATTTTTATAAAGAAGCACTCAAAAAAGGTAATCTGCTGCACGAAGACGTAGAGAAAACACTTGAAAAAGAGGGGCTGAGCATTTCTGTTGATGAGTTCATTGCAGCTCCAGCATACGATGAGGAAACTAATACACATCAGGTGGTTATGGATATCGCCAGCCAGGTGACCGGAACGGACTGGAATGCATTTTTCATTGATCGGATTACAGCCTGGGCATCAGCTTATTTCGATGATGGGCAGTTGTTCTGGAATACAGCAGACCAGAAAAGTGGAATATTCAGGTCATGGAAGGCAAATGCCAGTCTGGATAGAAGCCCTTCCATTATGGGATTGAAATCGTTCAGAAAAACGATCAAGAACCTTCCGGATGATTACAACACGGCCATCAAGCAAAGCCTGGAAACGCTAAAGCTTTCAGAGTCACAAGAAGAAATATATGCACATGCCCTGATGCTGCGGGTAAACGGCTGGTCGTCATATATCGCCCGGCTGGACTGGGAAGCAAATCTATATGGTGGTTATGAAAACCATCTATATGAGTTTTTAGCCGTTTTAATTTGCCAGGAAGCAGCATTATATACAGCCCTGCACAACGCCGGAGTCAGTTATTTATGGGAGGACGCTCGTGATAAAATGTCGGGAGATCCATCCATTAGCGAAGCAGTAGGCCAAAAACTACTTTGGCAGAAAGCTTATGATCATGCCTGTCAGCGTAGCCTCATAGAAAAGATAAATAATAACCGAAGCACTACTGATGCTGACCAAAAACGCCCCGATGTACAGGCCATATTCTGTATCGATGTGCGCTCGGAAGTATATCGGAGAAACCTGGAAAATCAGGACCGTAATATAGAGACATTAGGATTTGCAGGCTTCTTTGCGTTCCCGGTAAAATACACCCCACTAGCACATGAAAAGCAAATCAATCAATGCCCGGTGTTGATACCTTCAGGTGCAGCAGTAACCGATTCTCATGAAGAAAGCGCAGAGCATAAATTTATTAAGCGCGAAAAAATCAGACGGCAGGTAAGCCATGCCTGGAAATCATTTAAGCTGGGTGCCATCTCCTGCTTCAGTTTTGTAGGACCGGTTGGATTGATGTTTCTACCTAAATTATTTGCTGACGCCTTTGGCATCAACCAAAAATCCAGATTGAATCAGGTATCAGGTAAGATCAGACTGGAAAAGCGGGAATCCGATCATGTGGATTTTGGCATTCCGGTTTCTGATCAGATAGAGATGGCAAAGACGGCGCTAAAAGCGATGTCCCTGCACGACAATTTTGCCCGCATTGTGCTGATTACGGGTCATGGCTCATCCACCGTAAATAATCCGCTTGCGTCCGGGCTGGATTGCGGTGCCTGTGGCGGCCAAAGTGGTGAAGTAAATGCACGCGTCGCTGCTGCTGTGCTGAACAATCCGGAGGTGCGGGAAGTGCTTGTTAAAGATATTCCGGTACCAGCGGACACCATTTTTGTTGCTGCTCAACATGATACGACCACGGATGAAGTAACCATCTTTGATTCATCAGATATCCCTGCATCCCATATCGCGGACCTTGAAAAGCTAAAGAAAAACCTTGTGAAAGCTTCGAAAGCTACACGGTTAGAGCGATCAGCCCGTATGGCGATAAAAAATAAAGACTTACACAAAGATATCCTGAACAGAAGCAAAGACTGGTCGCAGGTAAGACCGGAATGGGGACTTGCCGGCTGTAATACATTTATAGTGGGTCCACGAAAATATACACAAAATATCAGCCTGGATGGAAAATCATTTCTTCACTCCTACGACTGGAAACAGGATGAAGGATTTGGTGTCCTTGAATTAATTATGACTGCACCCATGGTAGTTACCAGCTGGATTAACCTGCAGTATTATGCATCAACAGTTGATAATAAACAATATGGTTCCGGCAATAAGACGCTTCATAATATTACCGGTGGTATTGGCGTGCTGGAAGGCAATAGTGGCGACTTGCGACAGGGACTTCCCTGGCAGTCTGTTCATGATGGTGTAAACTATCAGCATCTCCCCCAGCGACTAAACGTGGTCATCCATGCGCCACTTGAGGCCATGAATGAAATTCTGAAAAAGCATCAGAATGTAAAGGATCTTTGCGATAACGGTTGGATAAAACTATTGGCTTTCAATGAAGAAGGTAAGATACAATACCGATATAAAAAAGATTTTAAATGGGAGCATCTGCAGAAGGAAGAATTGATTGAGGTATCCTACTAATCGATTAAATCATTCAAATAGTAAGGACCCATGTTGACGCTCAGCATGGGTTTTTTTGAATGTTGGATCTAATGCACTGGATCAATATGAGGCGCGCTTGTGACGAACTGCAATCCCGATAAACATCGGGATTTGGGACGAATTGCAAGACTTTTGTGACGAAATGCAAGCTTTTGTGACGAAATGCAAAGCATTCGATGGTGTTTATTAAATTAAATTATAGTTGTATAGCATATCATAGATCTCCCGATGCACACCTTCACCACCATACGATTCCAGCACGATTATACCCGGAATATTCTTAATTTCATCCCTCGCATTTGCCGGGCAAAAAGCAAGCCCAACGCTTTCGAGCAATTCCTTGTCATTGATTTCATCTCCAATAAAGGCACAATCACTAAGTTTGATACCCCATTCCTTACATAGTTTTTTGGCTTCCTTTTTCTTTTCCCACACTCCTTGTATAAGACCATCAAGTTTGAGCTTTTTATATCTTCTCTTGTTTAGTTTACGATCCTCAGAGGTTATCAGTGCTACCTTCACACCTTCACGCTGCATGAGTTTTAGTCCCATGCCATCGTAAACAGAAAACTGCTTGATCTCGTCACCTTCCTCGGTGTAGTACATACCTCCATCAGTGAGTACACCGTCTATGTCAGAAAATATTGACTTCAGCTTAAATCCCTGCTTATGTAATTGCAGTATCCGCTGTAAGTTTTTCATCTTGGTTTTATCCGTCATGGAAATTGGTTTAAATTAGCGAGTCGAAAGATAGCCAATTCCATGAAAAACATAGACTTCAGAAAAGATGTATTGCCTCACCTGCTGGCAGCAGGCATTTTTTACCTATGCACACTGATTTATTTCAGTCCTATAGTTTTTGACAATAAAGAGATCAATCAATATGACATACTGCAGCATTTTGCCGGCTCTAAAGATCTGGAGGAATATCGTGAAGAGGCTGGAAAAGAGGCACTTTGGGGCGATAGAATGTTCAGTGGAATGCCGGCTTATTTGCTTACGCTCAGGTTTTCCGGTGACCTGCTGATTTATGCACAGAAGGCCTATTCTCTATTCCTGTTTCATCCCGCCCAGTACCTCTTTGCTGGCATGCTTTCGTTTTATATCCTGCTGCTTTGTTTTGGTGTCCGCCCGTATATCTCCATTCTTGGCGGACTAGCCTTCATGCTCACTTCATATGTAGGTATCAGCATCTCTGTAGGTCATAATGCCAAGATTGGTGTTATGTCGTATGCGCCTTTGGTACTTGGGGGCGTACATCTGGTTTTAAAGGAAAACCCCAAAAGATGGCTCGGGCTTGCACTTACAGCATTCGGATTGGGAATTGCACTTCGTATCAACCACCTGCAGGTAGTATATTATCTGCTGCTGATCATACTGGTATACGGTGCTCATCAGCTGGTGGTGCATATAAAGAATAAAACGGTACCGCGCTTGTTCATCAATGTCGCATTTTTGCTCATCCCGGTTGTATTGGCTATCGGGGCTAATCTTGGTAAAATCTGGACAATCCTCGAATACGGTCAATATTCCATGCGTGGAGGCACAGAGCTCACCATTCTGGATGACGCCTCATCCGAAGGTCTTGACAAGTCATATGCATTTAACTACAGCAACGGCATCTGGGAGCCCATGACCTGGTTTATACCCAATTTTAAAGGAGGAGCAACGCAGGACAAATTGCCTGAAAACTCTTCTACTGCCGAAGCGCTGCAGCGTGCCGGCATGAACCGCAATCAGGTCAGGGGGCAGCTGGAAGCCATGCCTACTTATTTTGGTACGCAGCCGTATACTGCAGGGCCGTATTACATCGGAGCAGTCGTGATCTTTCTCTTTGTACTTGCCATGTTCATTTTACCCGCAAGAATAAGAAACTGGATGATCATATTGGTAGCGCTTTCTGTCGTGTTGAGTTGGGGTAAAAACTTTTCGGCATTCAATGACCTTATGTTCGACTTTTTCCCGGGCTATAATAAGTTTCGGTCTGTCACCATGGTCATTGTGCTGTCCCTCGTTGTCATGCCTTTGGGCGCATTTTTAGGTTTGGAAAAAATATTAGCAGAAAACAGCTGGAAGAAATATCAGAAGCAGGTGCTGTATGCGTTGGCCGCAACGGGTGGCGTTGCAACGATTGTTGCTTTGGCTGCTGCTATCAACATCGGGGACTATTCAGGCGCTGTAGACAGCCAGCTACCGGAAGTACTACGCAAACCATTACGGAGCGACCGTGCCATGCTGGTGCGACAGGATGCCTTCAGGACCTTAATCTTCGTGCTACTCGCCGCAGGTACGTTGTGGGCCATGCTCAACAACAGGTTGAAAACCCTGCCAGGCCTGATCGTACTTGGCGGATTGTTGATCGCAGACCTGTATGGCGTAACCCGACGATATTTCAATGACGAGGATTTTACCCGGTCTGCAGAACGTGGCTTTGCAGCTATGACTGAGGCAGATGAGCGCATACTCCGTGATGAGAGTATAAAGTATCGTGTTCTTAACCTTCGCAATCCATTCAATGAAGCGCGCACCTCGTATTACCACAACTCATTGGGTGGGTATCATGGAGCCAAAATGAGAAGATACCAGGACCTTATTGATATACACATATCAAAGGAGCTACAGACCTTTATTCAGGGCATTCAGCAGGGCAACCGTCCATTTCAGGATCTTCAGGTGGTGAATATGCTAAATGCAAAATACATGCTTGCTGGTGATAATGCTGCATCGGTAATTGAAAACCCGGAGGCAATGGGTAATGCATGGCTGGTAAATCAGGTACAGCAGGTGAACAGTCCGGACGAAGAAATCATGGCATTAGGTGAAATAGATCTCAACACCAGTGTGGTGGTGGATGCTTCAGATTTTGATGTCGAGAGTACTTATAGTGGGGTGGGAACAATAGAGTTGTCATCACATGAGCCGGGCAGGCTGGTGTACAAGGCCGATATAAACGGTGGTGAGGCATTGGCGGTTTTTTCAGAAATATATTACCCTGAGGGCTGGTCGGCTACGATAGATGGAACAAAGCATGATATCAAGCGGGTAAACTATATACTCAGAGGTTTGGAGGTTCCGGAAGGACAGCACGAGATTGAGTTTGAATTCGAGCCAAAATCGTATTACATGGGGAATAAGGTGATGATGGTGAGTTCAATTTTGCTGTATATCACGGTCATTTTTGGAGTCGTCATAAATATCAGGCGGCCTTGAAAATAGGAATGATTCTGGATATTACTTTTCCGCCCGATAGCAGGGTAGAAAATGAGGCAGTATCACTTATACATGCCGGCCATAAAGTCTATTTATTCTGCCTCAATTATGGGGGAGAGTCCGAACAGGAAGTGATAAATGGTATTCACGTAAGACGATACAAGACCAATAAATGGATTTACAAATTATCTGCCCTGGCTTACACATTTCCATTTTACCGGTGGTTAATGGCGCCAAAAATCAGAAGGTTTGTAACTCAGTACAAGCCTGATGTATTGCATGTGCATGATATGGTAATTGCAGAAACGGTACTAAGAATGAATAAGGGGTTGCATAAAGTAGTGCTGGACTTTCATGAAAACCGACCTGAGATCATGCAATATTATGGGCATACCTCTACGTTAATGGGGAAAATATTGATTAGTATCGACCGATGGAGGCGAAAGCAAATCGAACTGATCAATCGGGCTGACCAATTGGTACTGGTGACAGAGGAAGCCAAAAAGGATATGCTGGATCAGGGTGTCACAAAAATACCTGAAGATATAACTGTAGTACCGAATACTGTACATCCGGAAATATTTTTAAGATATGAACTGAATCAACAGATTATTGACCGGTTTTCAGGAACATTCAATATTCTGTATTTGGGTGATACGAATCCACGCAGAGGAACAGATACAGCTATCCTTGCCATAAAAAAGCTAGTCAATATTTACACTGATATACGCCTTATTTTAGTAGGTAAAAACAGTCAGGATTTTATCTTACATAAGCTGGTGGATGTTCATGGACTGCATCAGCATATCGTGTTTGAAGGATGGCAGGATGTATCATTATTCCCTTCTTATATAATGGCCGCACAGGTTTGTATATCCCCTCTGAAACGTAACCGGCATCATGATACAACCTATGCCAATAAGATCTTTCAGTATATGGCCATGGGAAAACCAGTGATTGTAAGCGACTGTCCTGCACAAGCACATGTTATCCAAAAAGAGAATTGTGGATTAGTTCATGCAGCGGAAGATGCCGATGAGTTGGCGGAAATGATTAAGGAAATAAAAGAAAATCCTGAAAAGGCAGAAAAAATGGGAGCTAATGCGAAAAACGCCATTCAGGAGCGCTGGAACTGGAATAAGTCATCCATTGATTTGATCAATATGTATAGATGATACCTGAATGGGAATAATCATTAAACAAGGGATAGGTAACACAATTATCTCCTATGCAGGTATAGTATTAGGATTTATAAATACAGTATTTCTTTTCCCATTATTTCTTCAACCGAACGAAATAGGTATAAAAAATACATTAATCAACCTTGCCTTGCTGGTTGCTGCCTTCGCTCAATTTGGTTTACCTCAATCTATTATTAGGTTCTCACCACATTTTGAAGAGCATGAAAAGAATGCTTTTAATACACGCTTATTGATACTGGCCTTCTCATCTTCCGCCTTTTTTACAGTGCTTTTATTTATTTTCCGGGTTCCAATTGGAAGTCTTTTCGAGCAGCAGTCTCCCAAGCTGATTGAGTTCATCGAGCTTGCATACCCTTTAATCATTTTAATTGTTCTAAAGTCCGCAATGGAGGGTATTTCAAAGGCAAACTTAAATACAACCCGCCCTGCATTGTTAAATGATGTGGTCATCCGTCTGTTTAATACCTGTGCGATAATACTATTTGGCATCGATATTATCACATTCAGACTGTTGCTTATCATCATTATTGCAGGTTATCTTTTCGTTGTTACTTTTTACCTGACAGTATTCTTAAAAAATAAGGTTATTGGAGACTTTAAGCATTATAATAATAGCGTCTCCGGGTCCATTCTGGACTATGCCTTATTTTTATTTATTGGATCGACAGGAAGTGTAATTATATACAATATTGATGGTGTAATGATAGCATCTATGCTGGGCACATCTGAAAACGGCATCTATACCACTGTGCTTTATATGGCTGTTGTAATTGAAGTCCCAAGAAGAGCTGTTGTAAGCATTATTAACCCTGTACTGGCAAGGGAATTCAAAAGTCAAAATGTATTGGCGATAAAAGATATCTACCAAAAAAGTGCAATCAACAGTGGTATTATTGGGGGAGCAATATTTCTGCTAATTACGGCCAACATAGAGGAGATTTTTAACATCATGCCAAATGGAGAGAAATTTGAGGCAGGCTCAAATGTGATTCTGATAATCGGTATCGCAAAGATGCTGGATATGGCCTTTGGTACTAACGGCGAAATCATCATGAACTCCGGATATTACAGGCTAAATTTGGTTATCCTATTTATGATGGGAATAGTCACCATAGTTACGAACCTGCTATTAATACCTCCCTATGGAATAACGGGAGCTGCTTTAGCCTCATTAATCTCTATTTTGACTTATAATATTGCTAAATTCTATTTGGTGAAATCAAAGCTTGGATTGAGTCCTTTTAGTTTCAGAACACCTCTGCTGATTTTGATTATTGCCTTGTTTTACTTTGGCAGCAGAATACTACCGACACTTGAATTGAGTTTTATTTCACTACTTTATAAAACCCTATTGATTGGAGTTACATATTGTGTAGTGATTTATTTTTCCAGAATTTCATCATTGATCAATGAAAACATTGATAAAATCTTAAGATTCAAAATAAAGTGACAAGTGCTTCCATTCATTTAATAAAAAAAGTCGCCAACGCATCAGAAGCTTGATTGGTCTTCTTTTCGATGCATTTTGTTTAATGGAAAAAGTTTGAATTGCTTCCTTTATATCCCCCTCAGCTTTAATATTGCCCCAGAAGACTTCAAAATCACTTTTAATATTTTCGAGCTCAATTACCTGCTTGAGTGGTTTATCTTTTAAAAATAACTCAATATTAGCTTCAACAGTATTGACATAATCGTAGCAGATTCTGATTCTCTCCCTTCGGCTCAGTTTTTGTGGTGGTGATTTTCGTACTCCATCAGCAAAGGAATCTATAATGGATCTCGGATAAAAGAATCTCTTCATAAAGCTTTGTGTTATTTTCTTCGGTTCCCTTTTGAGATAAACGTAAAACGCATCTTTACCATACCGTAAATCCAGTTGTCCTAATTCCCATACAAACCTGTTATCTGCTTCTATGTGTTGGTCAGGAAAAGTAAACCTATCCTCACCTAAGGCCTGTGTCTTTGATTCGTGGTCTGATGTAAAGTTCGAAATATGACTACATGCTTTTATAAAACTCGTGGATCCCGTTCTTCCGGCACAAAGTATAAAGACATTCATTTAAACTCTTGTTGCTTCGACGATATAATAGCGGGGAGTAAACCGACGTAATACAGGCCTGATGCCCCATTTAGGAGATGGGCTTGTCCATTTTTCGCTTCGCTCGATTTTCCACCCTGACTTCTCCAAAAGCCAGTCAAACTGCCAATCTTCAAATTCGTGAAAATGACGATCCCAAGGGTCGTTTTCATTTCGGTAGGCTGATGAAAACCAAAGACGAAGCGGAATAGACGCGATGAGCTTTTCCGAGGGTAAATTTTTCAAAACTGTGAATGGATTTACCAGATGCTCCAATATCTCAAAGGCGGTAACCACCCTGCAATCAACGGTTTTTAGCGATTCCGGCTCTAAATCAAGATCCTGGCCATTGGTGTTTTCAACTCGATAGCCCAGGCTTTTCATTTGCTCTGAAAATTGATTCGGAGTACCTAAATCGAGAATCCTGTCGTTTTTGTCTATGGCACATTTTGCCAGAAATGATATCGTTTGTTGAAACCGTCTTTCTTTTGGTGTCATCATGTCCTATTTGACCGCTAAGATATGAAATTTTTCTGCCTGCGCTCTTCTGGTGAATGTGCTGGCAGATACTTCTTCCTTATTTTCCTTTACTTCATCGCCCGCTGCTAAAAACTCATTAAACGCAAGTCTCACCATTGCCTTAACCTGTTCTATATCATGAATATCACTGTAATAACCGAGGTTATATTTTCTTACGATTTCAGCCAGATCAGAGGATTCAGAGCTACCTAGTACAAGCATTTTACAATTTAGACCCAGGTAATCAAAAAACTTTACAGGTATATTGCCACTGCGGTTTTCACGCTGATTCAGAAATACCAGGGGCAGCGCAGCATCTTGCAACCTCCTGATCGTCTCTTCATATGGTATGTAGTTGGTGTATACATATTTATCAGATAGCTGCGGATGCTGATTGAGATATTGAATATAAGATTCACCGACCGGACCTGCCAGGTCAATGAAAAGATAATCTCCAAGTTCTGGAACTTCATCAATTAGCTGGGAAACAGCATCAAAAAAAGGGATAGGGTTTCGAAGTTGGTTTAGTATTCCATAATGACATAGCAAAAACCTGTCCGGTTTTTGTCTAGCGGACCTATCAAAATCCTCTTCATCGTAACCATTGTAAATCAGCTCAACTTTCTTCTGGCTTATCTTTTCACTCAACATTTCCTGCCAGGACGGACTCACAGTAGTAACAATATCTGCCTTCTGAAGTACCTTCCTTTCAAACTTTTTATGTCTGCGGATGGCGGTTGCTGAAACCATCAGATTTTCCAGCACATCCCAGTCAGACCAAGGATCTCTGAAATCTGCAATCCACCGAATTCCTGTTTTTTGCTTTACTTTTGAGCCAATGAGATGCATGCTATGCGGCGGACCGGTAGTAATAATCACATCATGCGGATTTTTTTTCAGGTATTTCGTAATGAAGGCTGCCGTTGGCTTTACCCAAAATATCTTTGGGTCTGGAATAAAGAGATTACCCCGTATCCAAATAAATAATTTCTTAACCCGGGATTTTTTCCCGTCCTCCAGCACAAGCCCCTGCTTGACCTTACCTCTGTTTTTTCCACCACTCAAAAAATGAAAAATTTCAAGTGGTTCCCAAATCTTCCGGCGGATCACCTTAATGCTGCTGTGTACATCCTTTTCAAGGCTTTCATCCCTGAGTTCAAAAGATGGATTTGCCGGTGTGATGACCGTAATCTGATGCCCCATCCTGGCCAGATACTTTGTCATCTTCAACCAGCGACTCACACCCACTCCTCCACTTGGGGGCCAGTAATACGTAACCACAAGCAATCGCTTCATGCGGCGAAGATAAAATATCTTCATCACACTATGAGAAGCGGCCAGGGGTTATTCCATCCATGAGCTGCTTCTGCCGGATTTTATTTCAGGAATCCTGAAACAGCGGCTACCACCCTGCTCTGCAGGTTTTGATCTAATCCGGGATAAATGGGGAGTGACAGTATGCTGTCTGCCCATAACCGCGCGTTGGGTGTGGATGCTTCATTTTCCTCAAGAGCAGAAAGCACCGAGGGGTAATGTATCCCCCATCCGATTCCTTCCCGATCCAGTTTTTGCGTCAAAAGGGCTCGTTTTTCTGTTTTCACTGGAAACAAATGATACACTGCCTCCTGGTGAAAATGACCTATAATACATGCTGATGGAAGCTCCATAAAATATCGCTCAGCAAGTTGTTTTCGTTCAGTGTTCCAGATATCCAGATAGCGGAGTTTCACGTTGAGTATTGCGGCCTGTAACTCATCCATGCGGCTGTTTTTTCCATAATGCAGATAATGATCACGCTTCTGTTGGCCGTGATTACGCCAAATACGCGCTTCCCGGCCAAGGTCATCGTCTGCGGTAGCAATACAGCCGGCATCTCCCAAAGCACCCAGATTTTTCGTGGGATAAAAGCTAAAGGCGGCAGCATCTCCCAAAGAGCCGGTTTTTCTCCCTTTATATGTCGCTCCGTGAGCATGTGCAGCATCTTCAAGCAACTTTATATTACGGCCTGCAATGAGTTTTTTTATTTCATCCACCTTTTCCGGATATCCAAATAAATGTGTGACACAGATCACCTTCGTATTATCAGTGATTTTATTCTCAAGATCTGTCAGATTTATAAATGGATCATGCAGGTTGGTGTCCAGAAAAACGGGTGTCGCCCCTGCAAGGCGAACGGCAGCGTAAATGGAAATCCAGGTATTGGCCTGCATCATCACCTCATTTCCCTTGCCAATACCCCAGCATCTTAATATGATTTCGAGAGCATCACTACAACTATTTGTGCCGATTACATGTTTAGTTTCAAGATATTTTGCGAAATTATTTTCAAACGCTTCACCTTCTTCACCGAGTATGTAACTTGAGGAACGGATGACCTTACGAATTGCCTGATCTATCTCATTTTTGATGAAATCGTGGGTTTTGGTCAAATCATTGAATGGAACGGAGGTTTTCATTTAAAATAATAAGCGATATATCTGTAAAAGACATTTTTAATTGCAAAATTTGGAACCGAAAAACGGAATCAACTATCCAAATAGAATAATTTTTTCTTAATGAAAAAAATAGGTGTTTTCACTTCAGGTGGCGATGCTCCGGGCATGAACGCCTGCCTAAGAGCAGTAGTACGGGCAGCCATATACCATAATATCGAGGTCTATGGTATCAAATATGGCTATAATGGCATGATTGAAGGGGATATTTATAAAATGAAGTCCTACTCAGTCAGCAATATTGTACAGCGTGGTGGCACCATACTGAAGTCAGCACGTAGCGAAGAATTTAAGACCAAAGAAGGGCGGAAAAAAGCATACGAACAGTTGCATCAGCGTGGAATAGAAGGCCTGGTTGCCATCGGCGGTGATGGCACATTCACTGGTGCCCATATAATGTACGAAGAGTTTGGACTCCCCGTCATCGGAGCTCCCGGTACAATTGACAATGACCTGTATGGTACGGATATCACCATAGGCTTTGATACAGCGGTTAATACTGCCCTTGATGCGGTAGACAAGATCCGCGATACGGCCAACTCACATGACCGGATATTTTTTATTGAAGTGATGGGGCGCGATTCTGGTTATATCGGAATCGAAACAGGTATCGCGGGTGGCGCAGAGGTAGTGATGATACCGGAAACGATCACTACTATCGACGAATGCATTAAAACCCTCAAAGCAGGCTGGGATAATTCCAAAACAAGCTCAATCGTGATTGTTTCCGAAGGTGATGAACAGGGCAATGCTCATGAGATTGCTGCTAAAGTAAAAAAAAGACTCCCTGAAAAAGATATTCGTGTGACTACGCTTGGGCATATCCAGAGAGGCGGAGTACCCTCGGCACGCGACCGTATTCTTGCCAGCCGGTTGGGTGTGGCGGCTGTAGAAGGCCTCATCATCGGTAAAAAAGATGTGATGGTAGGTCAGATCAACGATCAGATTGTGTATACCCCTTTTGAACAGGCGATCAAGCTGGATAAGCCACTCAATCAGGACCTACTCCGTATGGTGGAAATCCTGGGTATCTGATCCTGAGAAAGATCGGATGAGGGACAGCATCTCCTGAAGCTGACCGGGTTGAAACCATTGGTACTCCTTATCCTTTCTGAACCATGTGAGCTGCCGTTTTGCATAGTTTCTGCTGTTCTTTTTTAATAGCTGCACGGCCTCTTCCCGGCTATACTTCCCTTCCAGATAGGGGAAAATTTCCTGATAGCCGACTGTTTGCAGTGCCTGGTGCTCACGATAGGCATATAATGATTTCGCCTCGTCAAACAAACCCTCACTGATCATGGCATCCATGCGTCGATTGATCCTGTCATAAAGCTGTTCTCTGTCCATAGTCAGCCCGATCTTGATGTTTTGCCACGACAGCTTTCTCTGCAATGCAGGTTTAGCTATATGCGACGAGTAAGGAATACCTGTAACCTCAAAAACCTCCAGTGCCCGGACCAGGCGAACAGGATTCTGCAGATCTACCTGTTGATAATAATCCGGGTCCACCTCATGAAGCCGCTGCTGCAACGATGCTATGCCCTGCTCTTTCAGGATCTGGGCCCACTTTTGGCGTATCTCCTCATGTGCAGGAGGCAGGTCGTGAAGCCCATCCAGAAGTGCCCGGATATAAAGTCCGGTCCCTCCTACAAGAAACAACCGATCATGTTTTTTAAATAGGTCTTGTATGATTTCTTCAGCCAGAGCGGCATATTTTCCGGCATTTATAGTTTCATGAATTGAATGTGTATCAACCAGATGATGCCTGATAGTTTTTCTTTCTTCAGGAGTAGGTTTGGCCGTGCCGATATTCAGTTCACGATAAATCTGTCGTGAGTCGGCAGATATGATATCACCTCCGAGCGATTTGGCAAGGTGAATGGCCACCCCTGTTTTACCAACTGCCGTTGGGCCTGCTATCACGATCAGGTATTTATTCCCCAAACCTTATTTTATTTTTTGGTACATTTGAATAAAGCTCAAAGATACAACCAATGAATATTCAGGACCTATCCTTGCAGATATTTGATGATTCTTCAGACCTTATATGCTGTATTAATGATAACCTGGAAATCATTTACACCAATGCAAGCTGGCAAAATACGCTTGGGTATTCCAATGAAAGCCTCTCCGGACGACCGATCGATGAAATCATCAAACTCGAGTTCGGCCAGGTTTCGTCACTGATTCGTGAAGGACATACGGAAAAACCACAGCATTATTTTGAACTGATAAGTAAGTTTCACACAAACCTGTCCGTCTCAGGTCAGATTCATAAAATCACGCTGCAGGACGACCATGGGCAATGTTATCTTTTTATTCTGCAGGCCAATATTGAAAAACAACGTTTTGAGAAGGTAGAACTGTTTTTTTCTCGCATCACTACGCTGACACTCGAAACAAAGAATATTGAAGAAATGTACCGCGCCATTCATCAGGAACTAAAGGAAATCCTGATTGCGGATAACTTCTACATTGCGCTTATTCAGGATGAAGTACTTACGTTCCCCTATTATGTAGATGAAAAAAGTATACCTCAGCCCAGGCCCTACCTCAGAAGTGAAGGTATGGGCATCACTGAGTATGTATTATTCAAAGATCAGGCTACACTCCTGTATCGTGAGGGAATTGAGGGCCTGATAGAAAACGGGAAAATTAACCCCATCGAGCATATACCCTCGGTATGGCTCGGCGCACCCCTGAAAATTGAAAATAAAGCCATAGGCCTGCTTGCGGTAAAGTCCTACCGCAAAGATGCGGACTACATCATCCAGGATATTGACCTGCTGAATTTTGTCAGCGGTCAGATTGCCCTTGCGATAGACCGCAAGCTCCACCTTGAAGAAATACAATCCCAGGCGGCGCGTCTGAAAGCAATTTTTGAACAGTCAAACAATATCAGCTGTACCCTCAATCGCCAGTGGAAATTCACCTCTTTCAATACCAACTTCAGCAACCTCTTCGAGCAGATCTACGGTGAAGAACCTAAACTTAACCGCCCCGCCATCTCGCCGACATTTTTCAATCAATGGCGTGAGCTCTTTGACAGGGTACTTGCCGGAGAATATGTTAATGTGGAATTTAAACATACTACCCGGGAGGGTGATATCGAGTGGAAAGATATCTACCTCAACCCGATTTATATTGGCGGGGAAGTCGATGAGATATCGGCTATTGGCATAGATGTGACCGAAAAAAAAGAAACCCTGCTGCAACTGCGAAAAAGTGAAGAGAAATTCAGAAACATCTACGAATCCTTCCAGGACATTCATTTCAGATGTAAACTGAATGGTATTATTGAAATGATAAGCCCCTCGGTACTTGAGCAGACAGGCTACTCCTCCAGCCAGCTGATCGGAAAAAATATCACCAACTTTTATCTGTATACCCAACGCACCAAGGACCTTATACGACAGCTGGTACGTGATCAACGTGTACGTAACTTTGAAGCCTCCATCGTAAAAAATGACGGCACTATTATTACATGTCTCTGCAATGTAAGGCTGCTCAAAGATCAGGAAGATGCCAGCGTATATATCGAGGGTGTGGCAAGGGATATCACCTATCTTAAAAAAGTGAATAAGGAGCTTGTTAAAGCAAAGGAGGTAGCTGAGCACTCGCTGAAGGTAAAAGAACAGTTTCTGGCAAATATGAGCCATGAGCTGAGAACACCTATGAATGGTGTCATTGGCATGATATCACTTTTAAAGGAAACTACGCTGGACCAGAAGCAGTCCTATTACGTCGACACCATTAAAAAGTCTTCTGAGACGCTGCTGGTTATACTCAATGATATTCTGGATTTATCCAAAATTGAGGCCGGTAAGATGGCCCTGAAGCTAAAGCCGGTATCCCTGCTGGACCTGCTAAACAAGATCATAGCGCTTTTCAGCCATATGGCCAACCAGAAAAATATTAAACTCAGGCTCGACCATGACCCGGCAACAAAAGATGATGTTATCCTGGATGAGACCAGAACGTTGCAGGTCTTATCCAACCTTGTGTCAAATGCCATCAAGTTTACGCCTGAAAATGGAAACGTCACAGTAGCCACAACGATGACGGAAAAAACACTCCGCTTTTCCATATCCGATACCGGGATAGGCATAAGCGACGAAGACCAGCAGCGCCTGTTCACCAACTTTACTCAGCTGGATAACTCGACTACCAAAGCCTTCTCCGGCACAGGACTGGGCCTGGCAATTTCTAAAAACCTGACACATCTTATGGGAGGTGATATCGGTGTTGAATCCACTTTAGGCAAGGGAAGCACATTCTGGTTTAGTGTGCAGCTACATCAACTTTCAGAACTGAGTGATTTTCAGGAAGTCACAAAGAGTGAAGAAGTGGCCATTTCAGGTTTTTTTAGCGATCTTTCACCGAAAATACTGCTTGTAGATGATAATCGTGTCAATCAGCAGGTGGCCAATGAAATACTGGAAAAGGCTGGGGCTTCGGTCACACTCGCCTTTAGCGGGTCTGAAGCCATAGACCAGGCCACACATAACCGTTTTGATATTATCTTCATGGACATCCAAATGCCTGAAATGGATGGTATAACAGCCTCCAAACGTATGCGCGAAAAACTTGGGAGTGCGACACCACCCATTATTGCCATGACGGCCTATAGCATGGAAGATGACCGAAAGCAGTTTCTGAGTGAGGGACTCAATGATTATATTTCCAAGCCTATCATCCCGGTGACGCTGGTAGAGGTGACAGCCAAATGGATGAACATGGACACTTCCGGACTTCGCAAAGCTTACATAGAAGAAAACAACAGCACCTTCCAGCAGGAAGTAGCGGACCAGCTGGTAAACATCGGTGGCCTTGACATGCTGAAGTCGGTTTATGCCGACTTCTTTGAAGAAACATTTGCGATGTTGCAACAAAGCGATGATATGCTAAGACAAGGTGAATTCGAAGATATCAGAAGAAACCTGCATACCATAAAGGGCAATGCAGGAACACTTGGGGCACTGAAACTGGCATCTCTCGTAAAAAAAGTTGAAGGTCAACTAAAAAATAACGTTTTTAGTGGTTTAAAAAGTGAATTGACCCAGATAAAAAAGGAATTTGAGCGATTTACTGATAAATTTAATGCATACTATTCCAGCATAACACAACATGAGTCAAAAGAAAAAAGTATTGATAGCTGAAGATAGTTCTGTTATTCAGAACCTTACCAGAAAAATACTACAGCTGCAGAATTTTGAAATTTTTTCCGTGAAAAATGGTAAAGACGTTCTTTCATTCCTGGAAAAACAACCTGTAGATATAATCCTGATGGATCTTGCAATGCCCGTAATGGATGGCGTGGAATGCACACGCGCCATCAGGGAACTGGACGACCCCGGGATCAGTCAGGTGCCGATACTTGCCGTCACCGGTAATGCACAGAATTTTACAATGGAGGAATTTGCGAAAATTGGCATTACGGACTACATCCCAAAGCCCCTGAACTTTGATCAGTTGGTGACGATGGTAAAAAAATATACGCGGTAAATGGTAAAATATACGCGCCATTTTCTATCCCGCCTGGAAGACCTTTTTGCCGAGTCCGATTATGTGCTACGGTATGAAAAGGGTAGCTTCAATTCCGGGTACTGCATATTGAAAGATACACGCGTGGCTGTCGTAAATAAATACTATACCATGGAAGGAAAAATCAACTGCCTCCTGGATATTCTGAAGGAAATAGAGCTGGATCAGACTCATTTTAGCGAAAAAAACAGAAAATTCTTTTCAGCGCTTTCCCAAACCACGCTTGAACTTTGAAGTTAACCTTTCTTGGCACCGGTACATCGCAGGGTATCCCGCAGATAGGTTGTACATGCGAAGTATGCAAAAGCATCAGCTTTCAGGACAAACGCCTGCGGACAAGCGCTTGGATAAGCCACAGTGACAAACATTTTATCATTGACACGGGGCCTGATTTCAGGCAACAGGCGTTACGTCATAAGATATCACGCGTAGATGCAGTGCTCTATACCCATCCGCACCGCGATCATACCGCGGGGATGGATGAATTACGATCCTTCAATTTTATGCAGCATGAGCCAATCAATGTCTATGCCAATGATATGACCGTACGCAGGCTTCATGATGATTTCCAATATGCCTTTTCACGCCCGAAATATCCGGGTGCTCCGGAAATAGAGACACATGTGATCCACAACGAGCCCTTTACCGTTGAAGGCGTCGTCATTATACCCATCCACGTTATTCACGGCAAAATCCCGGTCTTCGGTTATCGTATTGGTGACGTTGCGTACATAACCGATGCCAACCATATACCAGAGGCGGAGTTTGAAAAACTGAAGGACCTTAAAGTACTTGTGCTTAATGCATTACAGCGCACTGAACACCATTCCCACTTCACATTGGAAGAAGCCATTGACATAGCAAAAAAAATAAAGGCAGACCAAACCTATTTTACTCATATCAGCCATAAAATGGGATTACACAGAGAGGTATCGGAATCGCTGCCCGATAATATCCTGCTCGCACATGATGGACTTGAGGTAACGCTACCCGATGCATAATAATTTCTACTTTCTCAGGCAGCTTGCCAGTGAACTGAATATTCTGCTTTCAGGTAGCCGGATAAATATGGCGTTCAGCCAGCAAAAGGATGAGCTGATAATCGAATTTCAACAAACTGACGGAAGGCTATTTTACTTCAGAGCTCATTTTACGTCCTCATTTTCTTCACTCCATTTTCCTGAAAAATTCAGCAAGGCAAAAAAAAATGTTGTCACCCTTTTCCATGAATGTATCAACGAAACGGTAGAGGCTGTCAGGTGCGCTTCCTTTGAGCGGGTATTGATTCTAACATTAAGTGACGGCAGCGAATGGCAGTTTATGCTATTTGGCAACCGTTCCAACATCATTCATTTCAAGGAAGGAATATTAAAATCACAATTCAGGGAAGCACTTGAGCTGCCGGGCTCTTACAACCCGCAACTCCCTGACAGAGCTATAGATCTGTCTAGAACCAGGTTTATGGAATGTGGGGGTGACCTGAGAAAATTTAACCCTACGTTGGGTAACGAACCCCTTGATTACCTGAAGTCGATAGGGTACCATGACATGTCCATAGAAGATCGCTGGCAGGCATGGCAGGAAATCGACAACCTGTTACAAGTGCCTACCTATTATTTATGTCACCAATCCGGCAAGCCATTTTTATCGCTGTTGCCATTTGAAGATGCAAAGAGAACAGGCAACTCTGCTGTCTATACCCTCAATGCTTTTTTTGAAGCCTATTTTTATACCTACCTGCTGCAATCCGAGAAGAATGCAATATTAAAACAAGTACAGCGTGATCATAAAAAGGCAGAAAAAAAGCTGGATTCCACGGTAGAGCGGCTGAAGGCTGTCCAGAAGAGCAACCCTAAAGAAATCGCAGATGTAATAATGGCGAATATCCACGCCCTGGCAAAAGGAAGCGGCAATTATGAGCTGTTCAACTTCTATAGCGGCGAGTCCATAAAAATTGAAATCCCGGAAAAATCCACACCTCAGAAGGTTGCAGAGAAACTCTATGCAAAGCATAAAAATCAATCCATTGAGATACAGCAGCTGAATAAAAAAATCGAAGAACTGAAAAGCCATATGCAGCAGACTGAGGACGTAGTCAGACGGGTATCTGAGGCTGATAACATCCGCGAATTGAGGAAATTCAGTAGTCAGGGCGTATCAAAAAGAGAGGAGCCACTGCCTTTCAGGCTATACACGCATGATGGATTTCAGATATATGTTGGTAAAAATGATCGGTCCAATGATGAAATATTGCGGAGCCATACCTCCAAAGATGACACCTGGCTTCATGTCAAAGATGTCGCCGGCTCCCACGTTATCATCAAGACCAAAGGCACAAAAATACCCGACCATGTGTTGGAAAGAGCTGCTGAACTTGCTGCCTATCACTCAAAAAGAAGAACCGAAAGCCTTGTGGCCGTAACTTTCACTTTACGAAAATACGTGCGCAAATTTAAAGGCGCCGCACCCGGACAAGTGAGGGTTGATCGTGAACAGGTGATCATGGTTCCTCCCAGACCTTAGTCTGCCAATGTAATCTTCATCATATTGGTACGGTTTTGCCAATGCAATGGCATACTGGCCATATTGATGAAAAGATCACCGGATTTAATTAATTTTTTCTCTTTGAGAAATTCCTCGAGGGTAGCGAAAGTGGCATTTGTGCTCTTTTGTTCATCATAATGAAATGCGCGCACCCCCCAGATCAGGTTGAGTGCCGGAAGTATCTTATCATCTGAGGTAAACACAAAAATATCCGCTTTTGGCCGGTGGCTGGCGATGCGGAGTGCCGTGTACCCTGATTTGGTTAATCCAACAATAGCCGCCGCATTGGCCTCCTGACTTAAGCGACATGCAGCCTCTACAAGCTTGTCGTTGGTAAAAGTTTCACTGCTGTTCGGTATGGTGGTGAACTTATTGTATATAAGATCATCCTTTTCGGTACTGGTGATAATCTTGGTCATTGCCCGAATGGTCTCCACAGGATATTTGCCGGCTGCAGTTTCGGCAGACAACATTACCGCATCAGCTCCATCCATCACTGCATTGGCTACATCATTGGCCTCTGCACGTGTTGGGCGAGGATTATCGATCATGCTTTCCATCATCTGCGTGGCAATGATGACAGGTTTGGCAGCAGCATTACATTTTCTTACCAGCATCTTCTGCAATGCCGGAACCTTTTCCATAGGCATCTCCACACCAAGGTCGCCCCGTGCTACCATGATGCCATCTGTAACACTGATAATATCATCTATATTCTGGATAGCCTCAGGTTTTTCAATTTTGGCAATGACACGTGTATGAGTACCCTTCTCTTTGATGATTTCCTTGAGTTGTCTGATGTCATCACCATGACGCACAAATGACAAGGCCACCCAGTCTACTTCATTTTCGAGTCCAAAAAGTAAGTCTTCATGGTCCTTTTCTGTCAATGAGGGTGCACTTACTTTCGTATCAGGCAGGTTAATGCCCTTGCGTGATTTCAATGGCCCACCGTAAATGACTTTGGTGATCACTTCATTGCCTTCCTTACCGGTCACTTTCAATTCGAGGTTACCGTCATCGATCAAAATAGTATCGCCTATCGTCACATCATTCGGCAAGGGCTTGTAGGTAGTACTGATGCGTGTGGCATCTCCGATAACATTATCTGTAGTTATCCGCAGCTCCTGGCCTTCCTCGATTTCCACCATACCTTTGGTAATTTCGCGGGTACGTATTTTAGGCCCTTGGAGGTCCTGTAAAATGGCAACGTGGGTGCCAAACTCTTTATTTATTGCCCGCACATGGCGTATCACCTCCTGGTGTACATCGTGTGTACCATGGGAAAAATTGAGCCGGAATACATCAACCCCTGCTCTCACAAGTTTTTCGAGCATTTCACGGGTGTTACTAGCCGGTCCTACTGTAGCTACAATTTTTGACCTGTTAAAAATAATGTCTTGCATGGTTTAAAATATAAGGTTTTCGAGGTGCTTAAGTTTATCATTCTGCACGTTTACAGCCATATTTATTCCGTCAATTTGCTGCATAGAACTGAATTCTTTAAGGTTAATGACCTGATCTTTGCTTATTTGAATGGTAAGCAGATAATCGAAAGAATTTAATTCGGGCACTAAATAAATAAATTGAGATGAGGTATCAATCTGATTACGGTTTTTTAATAATCTGACGCACGTATTTTCTGTTTCATAAAGGTAGTACCGGATACGGATTTCCTGCCCTTTGAGCTGAATTTGTTTGTCCTCCTGCATGGCCAGGCTTATCTCCAGCTCCTGGTTTATTTTCCATGCAAGCGTATACATTTTGAGTGCAGAGGAAAGCCCGTATACATGTAGCCCCTCCAGATAATTCCCTTTATCAATATTTAGCCTCATACCTGTCCCTTTTACAACCTGCTCTGGATTTGTGCCGACTGACCATGTAAACGTCGTGTTAACAAATTGTTTGATTTTACCATTTTTAATCTATTTCTTTGCAGTGCTTAAACTAAACTTGATACGGAAATGTCGGAAATTTCAACTAAAGTCAAGAACATTATTATTGACAAATTAGGTGTAGAGGAATCAGAAGTTACACCAGAAGCCAGCTTTACAAATGATCTGGGTGCTGACTCTCTTGATACAGTAGAACTTATTATGGAGTTCGAAAAGGAATTCAATATCTCCATCCCTGACGATCAGGCTGAAAATATAGCCACCGTTGGACAAGCTATTTCCTATCTGGAAGAGCACGTGAAATAATTCGGGGACATTCATAACTTTTATGAACCATCGAAGAGTTGTAGTAACGGGACTGGGCGCACTAACCCCCATAGGTAATTCCAAAGAAGAATACTGGAATGGCCTTCAAAAAGGTGTAAGCGGCGCTGGTCCCATTACTTATTTTGATACCACTAACTTCAAGACCAAATTTGCATGTGAGCTTAAAGGTTTTGATCCTGCGGCATTTTTTGACAGAAAAGAGTCCCGCAAGATGGATCGCTTTACGCAATATGCCATCGTAACTACAGATGAAGCGATTAAAGACGCCAATCTTTCTGATCAACAGATCGACAAAGACAGAGTGGGCGTTATCTGGGGTTGCGGCATCGGAGGTTTCAGAACCTTCGAAGAAGAACTGAGTAACTACGTCGGAGGTGATGGAACACCACGTTTCAACCCTTTTTTCATCCCGAAACTTATCATCGATATAGCGCCGGGTATGATTTCTATCCGCCATGGATTTACCGGACCTAACTATGCTACTGTGTCCGCATGTGCATCCTCTTCCAATGCCATTATAGACTCACTTAACTATATCCGCTGGGGCTATGCTGATGTCATGATTACCGGAGGATCCGAAGCGGCAGTCATTGAATCGGGTATCGCCGGTTTCAATGCGCTTAAAGCATTATCTGAAAGAAACGACTCACCTGAAACGGCATCACGGCCATTTGATAAAACCCGCGATGGCTTTGTATTAGGTGAAGGGTCAGGTGCCCTCGTACTTGAAGAGTATGAGCACGCTGTAAAAAGGGGTGCAAAAATTTATGCTGAAGTCCTCGGTGGTGGCCTTTCTGCCGATGCCTACCATATGACGGCTCCCCACCCGGAAGGTCTAGGTGCCTTCAAGGTAATGCAAAATGCACTGAAGGATTCCAACCTCAATGCCGATCAGGTAGATTATATTAATGTGCATGGCACAAGCACACCATTAGGAGATGTTGCCGAGCTAAAAGCTATTGAAAAATTATTTGGTGCACAGGCCCGCAATATCAACATCAGCTCTACCAAGTCTATGACGGGCCACCTGCTGGGAGCTGCCGGCGCTATCGAAGCTATTGCCTCTATATTCGCTGTCGCCCATGATAAGGTACCGGCGACCATAAACAATTTTGAACTTGACCCCGAAATAGATCCTGAACTCAACCTTACGTTAAATGAGGCACAGGAGCGAAAAGTGAATATTGCCATAAGCAACACTTTCGGTTTTGGTGGACATAACAGTTCCATTGTTTTTGGTAAAGTAAATGAATAACCTTGCGCTAAGGCGATTAACCTCAGGGTTGACCTTTTATTCCCGGCAGCAGAGATCATACCGTAAAAAGATCAGGCAGATACTGGGAGAGAGACCTTATTACACTGAGCTTTACCTGTTAGCCAGCCTCCATGCTTCCGTCAGTCGTACCATTAAAAATGGGAACAAGGTCAACAATGAACGCCTTGAATACCTTGGTGATGCTGTATTGAGCGCTGTTGTAGCTGAATTTCTATATCAGAAATACCCTACTAAAAGCGAAGGCTTTCTTACCGATATCCGCTCACGTATCGTAAACCGGGATACCATGAACAGGGTTGCCGCATCACTGGGTATCGACGAGTTCATAAACCATTCACTTAGAAAATGGGCAGTACAATTGAAGCGATCGTCAGTGCTCGGCAACTGCCTCGAGGCATTTATCGGTGCCGTTTACCTGGATAAGGGCTACCGTTCCGCCCGCCGGTTTATTATCAACCGTATTATAAACCAGCACATTGACCTGGATATTCTGATAGAGAAAAACCCTAACCACAAAAGCAAGATCATTGAATATGCCCAAAAAGAAAACAAAGCGGTTGAGTTTCGTATTTTGGAAGAGAAAATGATTGGAAACCATAAGCAGTATACGGCAGAGGTGGTCTTTCATGATCAACCTCTTGCGCATGGATACGGCAAAAGTAAGAAAAAAGCCGAACAGGATGCTGCCAGAAAGGGATGCGAAATTCTTAATATCGGATGATGACGAAGCTCAAGGTTGCAGGTGCCGCATTGAATCAGCTGCCACTGGACTGGGAAGGTAATACCAAGCGAATAAAGGCTGCCATAAAGGCTGCTCAGCAGCAAAATGTTGACGTCTTATGCCTTCCTGAACTATGCATTACCGGATATGGTTGCGAAGACCAGTTTCTCAGCTCATGGATTTATGATAAGTCATGGGAAATACTTCGGGATATCATCCCGCTTACCAAAGATATTTTTGTGGCCATAGGCCTGCCCTACTCTTACCTGGGTCAGCGTTATGATACCGTGGCATTTATTGCGGATCAATACCTCTATGCAATAATACCAAAGCAGTTTCTGGCTATCGACGGCGTGCATTATGAGTCAAGGTGGTTTGTCCCCGGTAACAAGGGTATCATAGCGTCAGTAGAACGTGACGGCATGACGTTTGAATTTGGGGATGTCATATTTGCCTATAAAGGCTGTCGCATCGGGACAGAAATCTGTGAAGATATGTGGCGCGGTGATCAACGTCCGGTTCATTTTCTTGCTGACAGAGGAGTAGACATCATTGTCAACCCCAGCGCAAGTCATTTTGCTTTAGGGAAAACAAAGCAGCGTGAATCTATTATTCTGGATGCTTCCAAAAAATATAACATTACCTATGTTTATGCTAATCTGCTGGGTAATGAAGCAGGAAGAATGATCTATGATGGTGACATTATGATCGCGTCGAGTGGGAAAATGGTAGCCAAAAAGCGTTTTACATTCGAAGATGTATCACTTTTAACATCATCTGACGGCCTTAGTACTACCCTTGGCTTGGAAGAGGAATTCACCGCTGCAATAAGCCTTGGTTTATTCGATTATATGCGAAAAAGCCGCTCCAATGGCTTTGTTTTGTCACTATCGGGTGGTGCAGACTCCTCCACTATTGCGGTGCTCGTGCGTGAAATGGTACGAAGAGGGGTTGCAGAACTTGGCTATGAATCATTCTGTCAACACCTGCGTGTTGCGCCGAAGGACGATATTAACGCCATAATGAAATCGATATTCCATACGGCATACCAGGGTACTGTGAACTCGTCCAAAGCTACATTTGATTCTGCGAAGGCGCTGGCAACGGAGATTGGCGCAAACTTTTACCACTGGACCATCGATGAACAGGTAAATTCTTACACAAAAACCGTCGAGAATGCCTTAAATACACAGCTGAACTGGGAAGACGACGATATTGTAATGCAGAACATCCAGGCACGGGCACGATCGCCGATAATCTGGATGCTGGCAAATAAATTTAACTGCCTGCTACTGACGACGTCCAACCGTTCCGAAGGAGATGTAGGGTACACTACCATGGATGGCGATACATCAGGTAGTCTTGCCCCAATTGCTGCTATTGATAAAGATTTTATTCTAAAATGGCTGAAATGGGCGGAAAAGGAACTGGGATATAAAAGCCTTTCCCATGTAAATAGTTTGCAGCCATCTGCAGAACTACGACCGCTGGACAAAACCCAAACTGATGAAACAGATCTTATGCCCTATCACTGGCTGAAAAAAATTGAAAGAGAGGCCATTTTTTTACGTAAGTCACCCCTGCAAGTATTTGACGCACTGAAAAGGAAAGATCTGGATGACGGGACGCTAAAGGTGTACATCACCCGCTTTTTCAGGTTATGGAGTCGCAATCAGTGGAAACGAGAGCGAATTGCCCCGGCATTTCACCTTGACGAATTCAACGTAGACCCCCGTGCCTGGTGTCGGTTTCCTATTTTGTCTTCCGGGTTTGAAGAAGAACTGAATATCCTGAAAAATATCTGAGTCTAATCACTATGCAAGGATAACGCCTGCTTCAAAAGATCTATGAAGCAGCTAGTTACGGTATCATATCAAATTTCTTAAAAAAGGTAAACATCAAATTGCATCCGGCATTATCATTTTAAGATAATCTTGCATTTCTTTGCACAAAGAAAAACAAGCTCATAGTGACAGATCTACTTGCCTTTATCATCTGGAGTCCTGTACCTGAAATTTTTCCAAACGGCTTTCTGGGCACTGATTATTCGCCCCGCTGGTATGGATTGTTATTTGCTCTGGGGTTTATTATCGGTCAGCAAATCCTGTACTACATGTACAAGCAGGAAGGCAAACCTCAAAAGGATGTCGATACCATAACCATATTTATGGTAGTTGGCACCATCATTGGAGCAAGATTTGGGCATGTTTTTTTCTATGAACCTGAAATTTTCCTCAATAACCCACTGGATCTTTTCGCTGTATGGAAAGGTGGCCTTGCCTCTCATGGTGCTGCCATTGGTATCCTGACGGCTCTTTGGCTGTATACCCATTACGATATTCGGGTAAAGTGGCTTCTGATTATTCCCACTTCATTTAAGGCAACTAAAAGAAACAGAAAAAAAGAAGGGCAAAGTTTTCTTTATGTCGTAGATCGTATTGTGATACTTGTAGCCCTTGGTGGTGCATTTATACGCATGGGCAACTTTGTGAACTCCGAGATACTAGGTAAACCCACCGACTCTGACTATGGTGTGGTTTTTTCACGCGTGCCGGAGCAATATATCCAAAACTCTAACAGAGCCATAGAGAATGTCTCTTCCTTTCGCTATAAAACAGATACACTGCAAGAAGGGCTGGCACCACTTGGGTTACGCATCCAATTCCAAAGTGCAGATTATGATTCAGCCCAGGTGAAAGGTTTTATCGAACGGGAGGTGAAGAACATCTTGGTAGGATATGAACGGACATCCGAACAGATTGATATGTCAATGCGAGACCCTATTGCATATGACCTTGCCATTGAAAATAATAAGTACGTAGCGAATGTATACCTTAAAGGCATAATCCGGCATCCGGCTCAGCTTTATGAATCAGTGAGCACATTTATTTTGTTTGTGCTGCTGCTGGGATATTGGTTTGTCCGAAAGCAGAAGATCAGGGAAGGATCGCTTCTCGGCATATTTCTGGTTTACATTTTTGCTTTGCGCTTTATTTATGAATTCTATAAAGAAAATCAGGTAGCCTTTGAAGATAACCTGACATTAAATATGGGTCAGATCCTGAGTATACCACTGGTGATAGCAGGCCTTATACTATTTATCTGGGTAAACAGGAGAAAACCGGTAAAAAACTAAGACCCGCGATTTTATTATTGCTGCTTTTAATTACAAGATGAAATAAAAGAGCATAATCACCAGCAATAATATCGCTATCCACGATAATCGCCCCTGTCCGGTAGGGAATTCATAATGGCAAAAAGGGCATTCCTTTTCGCTGCGATCTACCTCCATCGCACATGAAGGGCATTCCTTTTTTTTCATTTCCTGATTCGTTTTTTACGGCCGTTTTTCTTTACAAAATACCAAATACCTGCTTCTGAACCCATATCATACTGGCCTTCGTATTCAAGAGACCCGTCCTGGCGGTAAAACAGCCATTCCCCATGTTCTAAACCTTTCTTATAGCTGCCGCTTTGCCAACGTGTGCCGTCCTTATAGAAAAACAGCCATTTACCGTCTGGCAATCCGGCATTATACGGTCCTAAACGCTTGATCTCACCATTTTCATAATAAAAAGTCCACAGCCCAGAATAGCTCCCTTCTTTATAGACTCCACGCTTTTCAAGCTGACCGTTGGGGTAATAATACCAGGCCGAATCGTGTGGTACATCATTTTTCCATGATTCGACGGACAAAAGGTTGCCTTCAAAATCGTAATTTCGCATAACTCCCTCCTGTATTCCCTCTACAAACTCAATTTCTGCATTTATTTTTCCATTCGGATAGTAGTACCTCCACAGCCCCGACTTCTCTCCGTTTACCCTTTTGCCTATCTCGCGAATGCTGCCATTTTCATAAAAGACAGTATCCATTTTCTGAGCTTGCAGTGCGTAGGACCCTAAAAACAAGATTATTACTAAAAATCGCATTGAAAATTTAAGTTCAAATTTTTATATTTAACATACAACTCGCTGACATGATTAGATACTTTCTGATTTTTATTTTTCCATTCACTGCCTTTCCTCAATTCAATGAAAGTCTTGGAAGCCGTGCGGCTGGTCTTGGTGCTACATTTCTGGCAGTAAGCGATGCGTTTTCATTATTCAATAACCCGGCTGGAATGCAGAAAAACGTCATTGTGTTGAATTACAGCAAATCCTGGATAGACCCGGTATTTGATCAGGTCAGCGGTGGCATCACCCATATAATAAAAGGGCATCGTTTTGGTGTAGGTGCGTTTCATTCCGGTGACGAGGTGTTTGGATGGAATACGGCATATGCAGCCTATTCACGTAATTCCGGACCTTATGCATTTGGTATCCGCAGTAACTACCATCGCATACACGCAGAAGGTTCAGGGCAAATCCATCAACTTACCTTCGATGCAGGATTACAATGGAGTATTGATGATGATTTCACCATGGGATTTATGATCCGGAATATACACTGGAACAACATGTGGCTTGACAATCACCCGATAGCCATTGGATTGGGTACACAATGGAAAGCTACCCAATATCTGATATGCAACCTCGATATTTTATACTCTGGCTCGCAGCTTCGCAATGGGCTTGGCATACAATGGCGCTTTCATGAACATCTGGTATGGAACATCGGATACAGCACCACACCGGGCAGGTTCACCACAGGATTTGAATATGTAGGTGATAAAATAATCATCGGATTTAGTGGCAACTACCAACCAAACTATGGCATACATCAACAGGCTTCTGCTGTTTATCTGTATTAGTATTTCCATACCGATACAAGCCCAACTGGAAAATCTGGCAGATCAGCTGGATATGGATAACCTCTCAGAAGAGTTGCTGGAAAATGTGATCTGGCTTGGCAATACACCTGTTAACATCAATGAGGCTACTATCGAAGAACTCATGCTGGTACCCGGCTTTACTCCTACCATTGCAGCCCGAATTATCTTCTACAGGCAGAATTATGGTGAAATCCTAAGCAAATTTGAATTACCGGCACTGACAGGCATGACGAAAGCGCAGGTAGATGCTCTCCTGACTTATATCACCATTGCGCCAGTACCTGCACAAAAAAAATACCGAAAAGGTATGAGTCGCGGATTCATCCTGTATCAGAATAATTATCAGACACCACTTTCTGACGGTCTCAGCGAACACGATTCCGGGATGCCCTTAGGCCAAACCATGCGTTTTAATATCCAGCAAAAAGGGGTTTACCGCTTTGGTTTTACTACCGACCATGATGCCGGTGAACCCTTTCGTCGCACCAACACAAAACTTCTGGGACCGGACTATGGTAGTTTTTTTCTCTCACTTGAAAATCTGCCATTTACAGATAGGCTGTTGATCGGGAACTACAGAGTGCAGCATGGCCAGGGGCTTGTATTCGGTGGCGGATTTAACCTTGGCAAAACACTCCGAACATTGCCCTTTTCTTCTGATCGTGGCTTTACACCCTTTGCCTCAGCTACAGAATTCGGCTTTTTTAGTGGATTGGCCTTTACCGCTTCAAAAGGTTCAAATGCCATTTCCTTCTATCTATCCCAGGCCCGGTTAGACGCACGGTTTGATTCGTTGTCTTCGACATATTTACCCGTAACTCCAACCGGACTTTATCGCACACCCTCTGAAATGGATCGAAGAAAAACCTTATCACAAAGATCGGTTGGCATCAATTATCAAAGGTCGGTACGCTTCGGGAAAATAGGATATAATGGCCTTTTCCACCTGAAAAATAATACCGGGGGTTTTCAAAGCCTTTATTACAATCTGATCATCAAGTCGGCTCATCTTTTTGGTGAACACGCCATTGATATCAGCGGAAATCAGGCTTTCCTTCATGGGATCAACCTGTACCCCATACATGACCTTCACATCGGTTTTTCATACAGAAACTATTCTCCTTTTTATGAGAATGACTTTAGTAATGCTCTTGCTGAAACTGCTGCAGGGCGTAATGAACAAGGATTCTATATACATCTTATTGCATCTCCGAAGGGATTATTTACCTTTTCTGTTTATCAGGATCTATTTCGTTTTATAGAACCCCGTCATCAGATGCTGCTTCCGGATGACGGATATGAGACCAATGCACTGCTGGAAGTGCCGCTGAAGCGATATCATCTGCTGACACTTCAGTACCGCTACAAAACAAGAAACCGGGATGTCTCAGAAAATACGCAGCTGAAAGCACTTTACACCTACCACGACCATGACTGGCGTATTATTTTTCGAAGCAACTACAGAAAAGTACAATTCACTTCACGGCTGCAGGGAGGAATTTACGAAGGGATCGGACCGGCTGAGAGAGGGTTGGTCATGGTACAGGATGTAGCCTGGGATCCACGGGAAAATTTAAGTTTAAGATGGCGTGCAGCCCGGTTTGATACTGATTTTAATACACGCCAGTATGTATTTGAATCAAATATCAGGTATCGATTTTCTATTCCTGCTTATCAGGGAAATGGCATCCGAACCTATCTGCTTGCACAATGGAAATATAAATCGTTTACATTGTCTTACAGGATCGCTCTGACACGTTACGATGAAGTCCGTGAAGTCGGATCCGGATTCTCCAGTCGTTCAGCGAAGGTATTTACTGACAGCAACGCGAGTTTACAGTGGAATTTCTAACCCCTTTTTAGCTCAAGTATGGTAATCTCAGGAGGCATGCCTACTCTGCCCGGAAAACCGATGTAACCGAAACCTCTGTTGACATAAATATGCTGGTCATTTTCCTGATAATGGCCTGCCCACTGCTTATAAATATATTGGGAAGGGCTCCACCTGAAGCCACCGATTTCAATACCAAACTGAAAGCCATGCGTATGTCCTGACAAGGTAAGATCAACCTGTGGATATTCTTTTCTTATCATGGCGTCCCAGCTGCTCGGGTCATGCGACATCAGGATTACGGCGTTCTCACTGGTAGTACCATCCATCGCTTTTGAGAAATCACCGTATTTCGAAAAGCGGCCTGCGCCCCAGTTTTCGACACCTGCTATAACTATTTTTTCTCCATCTACTGTGATGACCTTATTCTCATTTCGAAGCAACTGCCAGCCCAGTTCTTTATGTGCCTGAATGAGGTCCTCAAAGTTTTTAGCTTTAGCTTCAGGTGATTTCCAGTCCTTATAATCACCATAGTCGTGATTTCCGGTAGAAGAAAATACACCTAATGGCGCATCCAGCTTATCAAAAACGTCGATGTAGTTTTTTACCTCCTTCGTTTCTTCGTTCACCAGGTCACCGGTAAAAAAAATGAGGTCTGGCTTTTCATTCATGATCATTTCCACACCTCCTTTTACCGCAGTTTTATTGAAAAATGAGCCGGTATGGATGTCTGAGATCTGAGCCAGACGAATACCATCAAATGCCTTTGGGAGTGTTTTGAGGTAAAGGGTTTTTCGCCTTATTCTATAATCATGTGCACCACTGATGATGCCAAAATTGATTACAGCAAAAGGTACAGCAGCCGTGACCAGGCTTGCCTTTGACAGGAATTCGGAGCGGCTAATGGCCTCAGGCTGTGCATCAACGTGACCTTCACCAGAGTATAATTTTGAAGCTATCCACGCCACCAGCCTTCTCCCATCGTCGATCAGTAAAAACACCGCACCCAAAAGCTTTGGAATAAAAAGCATAAAAAGTGAAGTGAATATCCACTGCCTTGCCTGGTTTGAGAAGCTCTCAGGTGCGATGTAATATAAGGATACGAAAACCAATACAATACCTGTTACCGACCAGTACAGGATATATACTGCCCTGCGTGTCAAAACAGACCAGTCAGCTGCAATTACCCGCAATGACTGAAAAAAATATATTTCAACCAACAGAAAAAAAACAAGCGTGGTAACAAATATCAGGCGCATAGACAGGTTTTTTCGTATGACGCTATTTAGGCCGATTGAACAAGTTTTGAAAGCTTTTGTAGTCGTTCTTTCAAAATGTCAGACAACAGGTACATTACCGGTACCACTACAAGTGTAAGGAATGTGGCAAAGGTAAGACCGTAAATAACAGTCCATGCCATCGGCCCCCAGAAACCGGCATTGTCACCACCAAAGTAAATGTTCGCATCGAACTTACTAACAAGGCCATAGAAGTCAATGTTCATACCAATGGCAAGAGGTATAAGTCCAAGAATCGTGGTAATAGCTGTAAGAAGCACAGGACGCAACCTTGTCTTTCCACCTGCAATAATGCTATTCAATAAATCCTGACGGTTTAATAACTCATCCTCATCCAGATTAAGTTCTTCTCTCCTCCTCTTCCGGATGAGATTGGTGTAATCAATAAGTACAATGGCGTTATTTACCACAACACCCGCAAGGGAAATGATTCCTATACCCGTCATCACCACAACAAAATCCTTATTAAAGATCACTAGGCCGAGAAATACACCGATAGTACTCAATATCACAGAGCCTACAATGATAAATGGCGTGAATACTGAGTTGAACTGTGCCACGATGATTAGAAATATCACGGCTACTGCCACGAGAAGAGCTGTAATCAGGAACTGCAATGACTTGGCCTGCTCCTCCTGCTCACCGGTAAACTTCGCATTATACCCCTGAGGCATAGGATAATCGTTCAAAATTTCCTTAATCCGGTTGTTGATCTCTGTCGGGTTATATCCTGCATTCACATTGGAAAATATGGTAATCACTCTGTCCAGATCCTTTCGTTTCACCGAGCCATAAGTGCTGGAATATTTGAAATCTGCCACAGATGATATAGGAATCTGCTTCAGGTTGCCAAACATATCCCGGAAGGTAACCCGTTTGTTCTTTAATGCCTCCGGATCATACCGGTACTCATCTTTCAGGCGCAGGTTGATCGGGTATTCGTCTTCACCATCTTTGAACTTCGATACTTCCATCCCAAAAAGTGCAGTCCTCAGTTCATTGGCTACTGAGTAGGTTGACAGACCAAATAAGCGTGCCTTGCGACGGTCGATATCGACCAGCATTTCAGGCTTACCAGTGATCAGATCGGTTTTAAGCTCCTCGATACCCGGGATATTTGCCTCATTGATTTCATCCACGATATTATCAGTCAGGGTGATGAGCCGTTCATAATCTTCCCCGCTCACTTCGATATTGATCGGTTTACCCACAGGAGGCCCTTGCTGGTCTTTGTCAACCGTGATCTTGACGCCCGGATATTTTGTCATCTCACGGCGAACTTCCTCCAGAATGGTAGTCGTGTTTATGGTATCCCGAAACTGGAATTCGACGAAGGAAATGGTGATTTTTGCGCGGTTAGGCGTGTCACCTTCACTCGGACCCTCCATCGGGTCGGATGTATTTTGACCTACGGTAGCGATGATGGACTCTACTGCAGGCGAGTAAGGTTTCATTAGCGCAATAATATCGGATTCTATTCGCTCAGAGAGATCATTTGTCGCTTCGATATCTGTACCTACAGGCTTTTCGATAAAAATATTGATATAATTAGGCTCCCCTTCCGGAAAGAACAATACTTTTGGCGCATTGAGATAGAAGATGAGTACACTTGCAAATAACAGCCCGACAGTACCTAAAAACACAAGTAAGGGACGTGAAAGTGCGATCTTAAGTGTTCTTTCATAAAGATTTTCAAGTTTTACCAGAAAATACTCCTGAAACCATTTGACTGCCGGCACAAGCAAATACACATTGAAAGGAATAAGGAAAGCCATAAAGGCAATTAAGTTTGCCCAGAGGTATTGCTGTGTGATGTACAGCGGTATAGCCACAACCACTAAAACCCCAAAAATTATCATCAACCTCCTTTTATTCGGTATTCTCTGCTGTACTTTCATGTACATAGAGGTCAGCACTGGATTGATGACAAGCGCCACAAAAAGGGAGGAGCTAAGCACAATTATCAATGTGATAGGCAGGTATTTCATAAATTCCCCAATGATGCCCTGCCAGAATGCAAGAGGAACAAATGCAGCCAATGTTGTGGCCGTAGAGGTAATAATGGGCCAGGCGACTTCGCCTACACCCTGTTTTGCAGCATCTTTGGCACTATAGCCCTCCTGCATTAAACGGTAGATGTTCTCAACTACCACAATACCATTATCCACCAGCATTCCCAGAGCGAGTATCAATGAAAATAAAACCATTAGGTTTAATGATACACCTGTCAAATTGAGAAGCATGAAGGCGATGAACATACTCATCGGTATTGCAACACCTACAAAAAGGGCATTTCTCAATCCTAAGAAGAAAGTAAGTACCAGCGTTACCAGAATCACTCCTGATATGATACTATTCTCCAGGTTGCTTACATTGTTGCGGGTAATGTTACTCTGATCGTTGGTGATACTAACGTTAAGGTCGGCAGGCAACTCATCATTCTGCGCAACCTCAATGAAAGCTTTGATCTGTTCAGATGCCTCTATCAGGTTTTCACCGCTCTTTTTAATGACATCCAGTGTCAATACCGGCAGCTTTTCCATTCTGGCATAAGATGAACGCTCCTCATAGGTGTCAGAAACAGTAGCTACATCTTTGAGATAAACCTCATTATAGTTTTCATCCTTGACAATCACATTTTCAATCTCTTCGATAGACTCAAACTCACCGTCTATTCGGAGTGACCGACGAAAATCACCGATCTTAATATCTCCGCTGGATTGTGTGAGGTTTTCCGCACGGATTGCGTCCATGATATCGTTGAATGAAACACGCATGGCCTCCATTCTGTGAATATCTGCATCGATACGTATCTCACGGTCAAGGGCACCATTGATCTTAACTTCTGATATCTGAGGGAACTCTTCAATTTCTTCCTGAAGGTACTCTGCCATGGCCTTGAGCTCCCGCATAGAATAATCACCTGAGATATTGATGCTCATGATCGGAAATTCGGAGAAGTCGAGTTCAAATACATTTGGCTCGGTATCCAGATCGGTAGGTAGCTCATTTTTAGCTACATCTACAGCATCCTTTACATCCTGCAATGCCCGTTCGATATTGACGTCGGGGTTAAATTCCACAATAATGGTGCTGTAATCCTGAATAGAGGTAGACTCAATACTCTTTATTCCGTCCACAGTGTTCACTTCCTTCTCTATCGGGCGTGTAATAAGGTTTTCCATGTCCACAGGCGAGTTACCCGGATAGGCGGTACCGATATACACAGTCGGGATGTTTACCTCAGGGAAATTTTCCTTCGGCATCGAAATGTAGCTGAACACTCCGGCGAAGACAAAAATCAATGTCAGGATGATGACACTTGTCCTGTTATTGACTGACAGGTTAGTCAGACCAAATGATTCGGTAATTTTTTTCTTATTGCTGCTCATGCTCTTTGCTTATACCGTTTCTTCAACAATTTCTACTAAAGCATCTTCGGTAACCTCACGGAAGCCCTCGTCAACCAGACGATCTCCCGGTTTGATTCCCTTCGTGATCAATGTTTTATTAGCATAGCTGAAGCCTGTTTCGACATATACCTTATGTGCCCTATCGTCATTGACCTTGAATACAAATGAACCCTTGGCATCCTGCTGTAGCAGGTAGCTGGGGATGGTCAGTGCATTTTCAGCCGTGCGATCCTTAAGCTTGATCACTGTAATCATGTTAGGATTCATATTTTTCATTCCGGCGGGCAGACTTACCCTGATATTGAAGGTCCGGTTATCGAAGTTCAGCACCTTTCCAACAGAGGCAATAGTGGATACAAACTCCTTTTGCTGGTTTGGAATAGAAACTACGACAGAGTCGCCACTATTGAAGCTACCCAGAAACTCTTCAGAAACGCCGGCTTCAATATAATTTTCATCCAGACTGACAAGTCGGAGCAATGGCACACCGGGCTGTGCATTCTGTCCGATTTTAGCATTCAGATTATCAACTGTACCATTAAAAGGTGCGTAAATTCGCATTTGGCGAAGCTGGGCCCGTGTGGCGGCCACCTGGCTTTCCAGTTGTTCCTTGGAAGCTTTTGACTGTAGATACTGGACTTCAGTGCCTACATTCTGTTCCCAGAGGTTTTTCTGTCGCTCAAAAAGTGTTGTTGCAAGTTCGAGCTGTGTCTCCAGAGCCTTCAGGTTCCGTTCTATGGTCGTAGCCTCGAGCGAAATCAGCAATTCTCCTTTACTGACCACTTCACCTTCCTGCACGTTTATGGACACAATGCGACCTGGCATCTCTGATGTGACATCCACATTTTCTTCAGAACTTACAATACCTGTAACTTCTACATAATGGCTGAAATCGGACGGCTGTGCAGGATAAACAGTTACAGGAATTCGTTTTTGCTCCCGGATATTGAAACTTGGATCTTCTTCCCTGATTTCATCTTCCAGGCTTGCCAGTTGCTTGTTTAACCTGTCAATCTTCTGACTTACCTTCTCATACCTGGCCTTCTTCTTATCCACCGGATCTGCATTATTGCAACCCGCCATCAAACCCATGAAAAGTATTAGCGTAATGATCTGTCTCATCCTAAATCGTCTTATTTATTTTAGTTATATAATATTCCAATTGCTTTTTCCAGCTCTACTTTAGCTACCAGGGCATCATATAGGGCATTATAGTAATTTGTCTGGGCCTCCAGAAAGGAAGTATTTGCATTAATAACTTCGATATTACTGCCTACACCTTCCTCATATTTAATAGTTGTAGTACGATACACTTCTTCTGCTAACGCCTTATTTTCAGTTTGTATCTCCAGATTTTCAAGTGCATTTTTGAGTTCAGCCTTTGCCCGCAACACTTCTGTATCGATTTGATTTTCTACAAGCTCACGCTGATTTTCGAGTTGCTCCAGCTGCAGTTGATTACGTTGCATACGCTGCTGCGCCTGCAAGCCATCGAAGATTGTCCAGGTAATATTGAGGCCTATTGAGGCAAATCCAAACCAATTATCACCATTGGTAAACTGGTCAAACTCAAGAAAGCCGCTATTATACCCAAAGCGACCAAAGGCGTAAAGTTTGGGGTAATAGGTAGAGGCATTATTCTTTTTATCCAGCGATGATAACATCATATTGGTATTCAGCTGTGAGTATTCGTTCCTGTTTTCATAGGCGTAATCCATCTCCAGCATTCGCGATGCGCTAAAGGTAAAATCCTCCATCGTGCCTTCGATATCAATCTCCTGTCCTACCGGCATACCCATCTGTGTTTTCAGTGCATAGTAGCTCACCTGCTGTAAGTTTTTCAGATTTTCATACTGCGCCTTCACATTATTATAGCTAACCTGAATGCGCTGTACATCAATTTTTTCGGCAAAACCATTTTCCTGCAGTATTCGAGTTTCATTCAATAATGTGTCCAGACGGCCAAGGTTGGCCTTTGCCAGTTCTATTCGTTCTTTATTGATCAGCGTCAGATAAAACGTCTTTGTGACGTTCTCAACGACATCAATTTTAGTGCCTTCAGACTGCTTACGGGTTAGCTCCCTTAATGTCCGCGCTGCCTTAAGCCCAATGAAGTAAGATGCATCAAAAACCAGCTGATTTACATTCAATGTAGCCGAAGAGGTGAATTCAGTCCCAAACTGAGCCGGCAGGACAGCAAAATTCTGAGGCACATCAGATGGTGCTACTAAACTATTTTCGACCAGAACTCCATAAATGGTGGGAGAAAGAAAATCAGGAAGAATCTGGCTTTGCACCTGCGGATTGTATACAAAATCGGCAGCAGCCGAAACCTGCGGAAGTCCTCTACCCAGCGTTTCACCTATCGTAGTCTCAGATATCTGCTTTTCAATCTCGGCGCTCACGACCAGCTGATTATTGGATAACGCATAGTCTATACATTCTTCAAAAGAAAAAATGTTGTCCTGTGCCAGGACTACCCATGGCGTCAGTAAAATGGATAATAAACTAACCTTCAACTGTCTCATTATCTGTCTTTATCTTTTCTAAATATTTGGTATATAGTTCCCTTCCCTTTTGTGTCAGAATTCCTTCAATGAAATGCTGATGAAGCTGCTCATGCACCTCGCGTGTTACAAACCTGGCTGCCGGATACTTCTCCGGATTAAAACACAGGTCTACCTCTTCCATGCGGAGTACGCTTAAAATCTCAGGATTAATCGTTTTCTTAAAATATCCGTCCTGAATACCCCACTCCAGGTTATGCCGGATGCTGTTGATTACATAGTCATTTTTGAATGCCAGAAACTTCTCCCAAACAGAAGGATAATATTTTTTGAGGTCATGGAGGATGTTCTGGTGAAATTCATATACTGTGCGCCGGAGGTGATTTGATATTCTGAAAAGTTCGTCCACCGCATTTTCAGCCTCTTTTTTTATATTTTCGTAGGCCTCCTTCTGCTCCGCCATTTTAAATGCCGATGCAGCATCCACCAATTCTTTTTTGTCGTTGAAGTACGTGTAGATAGTCTTTTTAGACATAGCCAGCGCATTGGCGATATCATCCATTGTAACTCTTCTAAACCCGTGCCGTTCAAACAAGCTCAGGCTTGCCTGTAATATCCGCTCTCTGATCTGATCCTCTTCTGACACTTTGGAAACTTTAAAATTATCAACAGTTTCTTGTACTCACACAAGCCTAACGAAGCGCTGATAAAATGGTTTAGTGTTACAACACTTTTTTACAAAAATTTCATATTGAAGAAGGATACCCTTAAATGACCATGAATTATCCTTTCAAAAATGTAATTTAGCGCACTGAAAAATCAGGACTTAAATCATACATCTTGGAACAGGAAATAACAACGGTTGAGACGGCAAAGGAGCTTGGTCTGCTACCTGAGGAGTTTGAGAAGATCAGGGAAATCCTGGGCAGGGAACCCAACTTCACAGAATTAAGTGCCTATTCGGTCATGTGGTCAGAGCACTGCTCCTATAAAAACAGTATTATCTGGCTTAAAAAACTACCAAAAGACTCTGACAGGATGCTGGCAAAAGCCGGTGAGGAAAACGCCGGCCTGGTGGATATCGGAGATGGCCTTGCCTGCAGCTTTAAGATCGAATCCCATAATCACCCTTCGGCTATTGAGCCCTATCAGGGTGCTGCAACCGGCGTCGGTGGCATCAATCGTGATATTTTTACCATGGGTGCCCGCCCTGTAGCACAGCTCAACTCACTGCGGTTTGGTAACATCCATCTTGACAAAACGAAATGGCTGGTGAAAGGGGTAGTAAAGGGTATCGGCGACTATGGCAATGCCTTTGGAATACCTACTGTAGGAGGAGAAGTATTTTTTGATGAGTGTTATAACGTAAATCCACTTGTAAATGCATTCTCCGCGGGTATTGTGAAGGTGGGGGAATCTGTATCTGCTATTGCCAAAGGCGAAGGCAACCCGGTATTTATAGTGGGGTCTGCAACGGGAAAAGATGGAATCCAGGGGGCATCATTTGCCAGCAAGGATATTACGGAAGATTCAGCCAATGATCTGCCATCTGTGCAGGTCGGTGACCCTTTTCAGGAAAAACTATTGCTGGAAGCTACTCTGGAAGTGATCAGAACAGGCAAAGTTGTAGGAATACAGGATATGGGTGCTGCCGGCATCATTTGCTCAACCAGTGAAATGAGCGAGAAAGGGGATTCTGGCATGATCATCAACCTGGATAAAGTGCCCACACGACAGGATGATATGTTGCCCTTTGAAATGCTATTGTCCGAATCGCAGGAACGTATGCTCGTGGTGGCAGAAAAAGGATCGGAAAGCGAGGTAAAGGCCGTATTTGATAAATGGGACCTGAACTGCGAACAGATTGGCCATGTAACTGACGACCCAATGCTGAAGTTTTACTGGCATGGCGAACTTGTAGCAGAGATGCCAGCTGCCTCCCTTGTACTTGGCGGAGGGGCACCGGTGTATGAACGCGAATACCGGGAGCCTGAATACTACAGCCGATATAAAAAATTCAACCCGCAGGATATACCTGTTCCTGATAACCTGAAAGAGGTGGCAACACATCTGCTTAGTCACCCCAATCTGGCCAGTAAAAAATGGGTTTCCCAGCAATATGACAGTATGGTCGGCACAGATAATACGGTAGTAAATGATGCTACCTCAGCGCCAGTAGTAAGAATCAAGGGCACACAAAAAGGCCTGTCGATGACTGTCGACTGCAATTCCCGCTATGTCAATGCTGACCCTGAAGAAGGTACAGCCATAGCAGTAGCTGAAGCAGCAAGGAACATCACCTGCTCCGGCGGTGAACCCGTAGCCGTAACGAACTGCCTCAATTTTGGCAATCCATACGTGCCGGAGGTGTACTGGCAGTTTGTAGGTGCCATAAAAGGCATGTCAAAAGCCTGTATCAAATTCAATACACCTGTCACGGGAGGAAATGTCAGCTTCTACAATCAGTCTGCCGATGGCGGACCAGTATTTCCAACACCAACTATAGGTATGATCGGGTTATTGGAAAATATCAATGAAAAAATGAGTATCTCTTTCAAGTCGGCCGGCGATGCTATTTACATTATCGGTCCGGTAACGGAGGACATCGCATCATCCCAGTATTTATATTCCTTTCATAATAAAAAAGAAAGCCCCTCTCCCTTTTTCGACATTGATGTGGAGTATGATGTACAGCAGATGACAAGAACATTGATCAGAGAAAAATTAGTCAGATCGGCCAATGATGTGTCCGATGGCGGTCTTTTCCTCACCCTGGCAGAGTGTGGCATGGCCGGAAAGCTTGGTTTTGACATTCATCTCCCTGCCGGCTTCAGGTCAGATTCCTTTTTATATGGTGAAGGTCAAAGCAGAGTGGTCTTAACTGTATCAGAAAAAGACCGTGAGGCTTTTGAAGATAAATTGGAAGCAAACGGAACAGACTACCTTCATATCGGAAACGTGGCTCCTGCTGAAGAGGGATTTAGTGTAGATGGCCAAAAATGGTTTACCATGGAAAAAGCAGTTGAGTTGTATGAGGGAGTAATCCCTGGTATGATCGATGCACAATAAACTTTTCCTAACTATTTGACTAAATACAATTAGTTACTACTTTTGTACTCCCAAATTTAAACGGGGGTTATTGTCCGATGGTGTAACTGGCAACACGTCTGATTTTGGTTCAGAAGAGTCTAGGTTCGAGCCCTAGTCGGACAACAACAATTCCCGGTCAAAAGACCGGGTTTTTTAATTTCACCGTATGCCTGTAGAAGCTCTTTCATCCGTTAAATTATTTGCCGGCTCAGGTTCAAGGCTACTCGGCGAAAAAATTGCCAAGGCGTACAACAAACCACTGGGTAAAATTACGCTTGCTAAATTCAGCGACGGTGAGCTTAGCGTGGCTTTCGACGAATCGATACGGGGTTGTCATATTTTTCTAATACAATCTACCGGTGCGCCGGCAGACAATATCATGGAACTCCTGCTGATGATAGATGCAGCAAGGCGCGCCAGTGCCAAATATGTTTCATTGGTTATACCTTATTTTGGTTACGCACGTCAGGATAGAAAGGACCGACCCAGGATTTCCATAGCAGCGAAATTGACCGCCAATCTGCTGTCTGCTGCAGGTGCTGATCGCATCATGACCTGCGATCTTCATGCCGGCCAGATACAGGGCTTTTTTGACATTCCGGTCGACCACCTTGATGCTTCTGCCATTTTCAAAGAGTATATCTCCGAGCTCAATCTTGATAAAATATTATTTGCAAGCCCGGATGTTGGTGGCTCGGCAAGGGCAAGAAAATATGCAAAATTGTTTAACGCAGACATTGTAATCTGTGATAAGACAAGGAAAAGGGCCAACGAAATTGCCTCGATGCAGGTGATCGGTGATGTGAAGGACGCAGATGTAATACTGGTAGATGATATCGTCGATACTGCAGGCACTATTTGCAAGGCAGCAGATATTATCAAAGAAAAAGGAGCAAAATCAGTACGGGCAGTATGTACACATCCGATATTGTCGGGTGATGCGTATGAAAAGATAGAAGCGTCAGCACTGGAAGAACTGGTGGTGACCGATACTATTGCCCTGAAAAAACATTCGGAAAAAATTAAGGTTATGTCAATTGCTGATCTGTTTGCAACGGCCATCAGGAAAACACATGACCATGAATCAATAAGTACATTATTTATTTAACTATATAAACGTTTCAATTATGGATAAAATCGAGATTATAGGGTATAAAAGAGCAAATCTCGGAAAAAGAGAGGCACAGCGACTGAGAGAAGAAGGTCAGGTGCCGTGTGTGTTGTATGGTGGTGACAAGCAAGTACACTTCTATGCACCGATGATCCTTTTCCGTCCGCTGGTGTATACCCACAGAGCCCACTTTGTTCACATTAATATCGAGGGTGAGGAATACGAAGCTATTATGCAGGATATCCAGTTTCACCCTGTAAGTGAAATCATCCTTCATGTGGACTTTCTGCAGCTTTTTGAAGGTAAGCATATTAAGATGGATATTCCGGTTGAGCTTAAGGGTACAGCTCCTGGTGTGGTAAAAGGTGGTACACTGATATTAAAAAGACGTAATCTACGTATCAAAGCGCTGCCTAAGCATATGCCGGATATTATCACAGTTGACATTTCTAAACTTGATTTTGGCCGGGCCATTAAAGTGAACGAGGTCGAAGAAAATAACTTCGAAATACTGGATGCTAAAAACCTCACCATTACCAACGTTGAGATTCCACGTGCACTGCGAGGTAAATCTCAGGATGGTGACGAAGAGGGTGAAGAAGAAGCCGAAGGTAGCGAGGCTGCTGCTGAGTAAATCCATTAACTGTAATCATATAAAGGCTGCCATGGTGCAGCCTTTTTTATTATGAAATATCTTATCGCAGGACTGGGCAATATCGGGCCGGAATATGAACTTACACGGCATAATATAGGGTTTCTGGTGCTTGATCAGCTGGCAGAAAAGCATGGCACCTCGTTTCAACCCAACCGCTATGCCGATGTTGCCTCATTTACATTGAAATCAAGATCGGTAACGCTTATTAAGCCCACGACGTACATGAATCTTAGTGGTAAAGCAATACGCTACTGGATTCAACAACTGAATATTACGAATGAATCCCTCATGGTCATCACAGACGATGTAGCGCTTCCTTTTGGTAAACTGAGAATGAGGAGTAAGGGGTCTAGTGCGGGGCATAACGGTTTGAAAAACATCGAACAGCTTCTGAATACCCAGGACTACCCCAGATTGAAATTTGGTATTGGAAACGACTACCCCAAAGGAGGCCAGGTAGATTATGTGCTGGGAAGGTTTAACAAAGAAGAATTTGATGCCCTCCCTGAACTGATGCAAAAAGCAGGTGATATGATTGAAGCTTTTATATTTTTAGGCATAGAACGTGCCATGAATTTTCATAACTGACTATTATTATGATTGGTAAAATAAATGCAGCTATACAGGTTCTTCCCCGAGGAAATAGCCGTGATGAAGTATATGCCCGTGTTGATAAGGCGATTGATCTGATTAAACAATCCGGTCTTCGCTACGAAGTCACACCCTTTGAGACTAATATCGAGGGAGATTACGATGAGGTGATGGCATTAATAAAAAATATTCAGCTTGCGGTTGTAGAAGAAAGCCAGGAACTACTTAGCATCATAAAAATTCAAATGCGTAAGGGTGATGATGTTTTTGCAGCTGAAAAGACAGATAAGCATAAATAAATAACATTAAGTCATTATTTTAGGGATAAATAAAAAGCATGAGACTATTTACCCTTACGCTGACATTGCTATCGGCGGTGGTTTTTGCTCAGCCTTTTAAAGCTGCTTTTGATTTACCCCCTATTTTAACACGGTTTCAGGACGCGCGACACACCACAAAACAGCCTTCAGCAATAAGTCATTATTTCAACTGGGCAATATGAAAGCTCTGGTCAAACGTATAATACAAGGTATGGATATCGTTGGTTTCACTATAGATCAGGGCTACACTTCCTGAATTTGAAATGGGTTGTGCGTTGAGCAGCCGGCCTTTTTCATCATATATGTAGGTGAATTCCTGCAACATATCCGTAACTATTATTATCTGATGATCAGCAGAGAAGCGGTAATACTGAGCCATAATCTTCTCACTTACAGCATGATCCTGCTCAAACAAAAGATTGCCATCCCGATCGAGTACCGAAATCTGATTGTAGTCCCTGCGGATAATGACAAATGTATTGTTCAGCCTGTCCGGCACGATCATAAAGGTAGATTCTTCCATCGGACGGAAAAGCTGCTTTCTGTAGACTACCTCACCCAGCAAATTGATGTGTGTGAGCATACCGGCACGTGTAACGAACGCCAGCTTTGACTCGGAAGGGTTTCTTCCTCTTATAAGAAACGGACCAGTCTCCAGATACCCCTCCAATGCAACCGGAAAGCCGTTTCGTGGATTGCCATTTCGCTGCCTGATATTGACCTCCCCGTCTTCCTGCACCATAGCCATATAATCCATAGAGCGTATACGAAAATGAAATGGTGGTTCTATCAGTGGGGACGCCATGGATATGCCTTTCCAACCTTGCAATGGCACCCCTGCCTTATCCAGCAACCAGACCTTGTTGTTCGCTGTCTGAATAAAAAACCTGTACTTTCCAGACTGGTCATAATCAACGACCGAAATATGGCGTAGCGGAGATAGTTCAGGTAATGCGACAGGGAAACCATCAATAACACGGCCTTCCTGATTGCATATAAACACTTTATTTTCTGCCCCGAAAATAAATTCATCATCACCGTCCAGGTTATAATCAAAGGAAATAATATCAGTACCTGCCAGTGGATATGGAGCGGAGGTGTGGAGTATGTCACCGGAGGTGTTGACCAACTGAAACTGCCCTGTTGTATCCTGAAATGCAAATATGAAATTTCCCTTTTCGTTGCTTCGAAGCGCAGCGGGAGGGCTGATGATTTTAAGCCCAAAATATGTACGAATAACCGGCTTTATCGATGTTCTGACGGTATTACGCTGGGGTTCATAAAAGGCAAAACCATTGGTAAAGGTATTACCCCCAATAGCAGCCCGTTGGTATCCCACCAGCACAAACGGTTTCCACACCTCTTCTTTGCCCAAAAATTCAGCCCAGGCTTCATTAAAGAAAATATTTGCATAATTACCAATCACTTCCGGATTGATCATCAACATGTTGTTCCATCCATCCATGACTTGATCAAGATACCGCTGTTTTTTAATATCCCGTGCCCAGGTGCGCTCTGTTTCACGGTCAGAAATCATCTGTCTGATAGACGAAATTCGATCCGAGAATACTACCTGCTTACCTATTTGTACATAATACAGCAGGTCTTCTGAGCGAAAAAAATCACCCAGCAAGTGTGACGATATACGAGGATGGCGGATTTCGGTGATTGTATAATCAAAAAAGCGCTCCTGATATAAACTGTCTCCATTATCCGCAAGTATCTGCTGGTGGAGGCGCTCTACCTCATCGATGAAAAGCTGAGGATCGTGCGGCTGGGTAATCAGTAGATATTCGATTTCGCTTGATTTTACCGGCTCTAGTATAACGAGCGACGATGCCCCGGCAAGCTTTCCTAAGCCAGCGATATCCAGGTCATAAAGGCGATGAAACGCCTGTGCGTCTTCATTGTATCCTCCCCATCGGTCGATGGAGGGCTGCGAAACCACAAAAGATGAATTGGCAGGAACAAGATTCCATACAGGCCGCTCAGTGAACGATCCCGGAATATTTCCAGGCATGCTTCCGTTCCAAAGCAAGCCGTTTGATGTGAAGTCGAAATTTAACCGAATGACATCCCCCTGATTCCGGATCACTTTTTGCCAGGGGAGTTGATCTGTCAGCTTAAGTCCCAGTAATGCAAATAAGGACTCCACCTTTTGGGTATTTACGAATATCGTTGCGTTTGAAGTAGACGCCGACTCGTCAAATACAGGTTCGCTATTTTTCAGGTTTCTGATTACATCCTCAATCAGAAAGGGAGTTTCGCTGAGCACCAGAAAACCTCCGATAAATGTCGCCGACAGGTTGATTCTTCCCTTAAGGTCGTAAATATTTCGTCCCTCGTACCTTCTTTGCTGCACAGTCATACCGGGATACAATTGTGCTGACTGGCTAAGCAGATTTTTACTCAGTGTCCGGCTTACCGGTGTAAAGATCACATAACCGAGCTTATCTCTGGAAGTCTGATGAACGGAAATATAAAGAGGACGTGAAAATGCATTGCGGAGGGTAGTATCTACATGGATCAATCCATCACGAATCTGCCTGTAGTCGCTTGTGATCTGTAATAAGAGCGAGTCGGTTTTGCTGTAAAAAAGGTTATCTGTAAACTGATCAAGCCTGTCTACCTGCAACAAAGCATATGCATCCGGAGATACCAGCTCGTATACTGATCTGCTATTAAGATAACCTTCTTTTTTGGCGAACCAGTAAGCTAAAGCCAGAAAGGGTAATGAAAACGAAATTATAATGATTATCCTGCGCATATCGGCACAAAATAAAACAGCTTCCCTTGAAAAGAGAAGCTGTAGCTATATTTATATTTTGTTTTGATCAGTCCTGCGAGGAAACAGAGGCCGTAAAATACTCTCTGTTCATTCGTGCAATGTTGGACAGGTCTATTCCTTTCGGACATTCAGCGCTGCATGCACCCGTATTGGTGCAGGCTCCAAAACCTTCTTCATCCATTTGTGCTATCATTTTTTGTGCCCTTTCGCTACGTTCTACCTGACCCTGTGGAAGGAGGGACAACTGTGATATTTTGGCACTGGTAAATAACATGGCAGAGGCATTAGGGCAGGCAGCCACGCATGCTCCGCAACCTATACAGGCCGCCGCATTGAATGAAAGCTCGGCCGTTTTTTTATTGATAGGTATTTCATTAGCATCAGGTACGCCACCTGTATTAACTGAAACATACCCTCCTGCCTGGATGATCCTGTCAAAAGCTGACCGGTCTACCACCAGGTCCTTAATGATTGGGAATGCACGTGCACGCCACGGTTCAATAGTCACTGTCTCTCCATCACGGAAACTCCTCATATGCAATTGACAGGCAGTCGTTTCCTTCATTGGGCCGTGGGCCCTTCCATTGATCATCATGGCGCAGGATCCACATATTCCTTCCCTGCAATCGTGATCAAATTCTACTGGCTCTTCACCTTTGGTTTCAAGCTGTGCATTCAACACATCCAGCATTTCGAGAAAGGACATATCTTTCGATACATTGTCCAGTGAATACTTTTTAAATTCTCCTTTAGCTTTTGGTCCTTTTTGTCGCCAGACTTTTAAGTGAATTTTCATATTATTTATAACTTCTTTGTGTCAACTTAACATTTTCAAACACAAGGTCTTCCTTGTGCATTATTTCCTGTACTCCTTCACCCTGGTATTCCCATGCTGCAACGAAAGAGAAGTTTTCATCATCACGTTTAGCTTCACCCTCTTCTGTCTGGGATTCTTCCCTGAAGTGCCCCCCACATGATTCTCTTCGCATCAGGGCATCGTCAATCATGAGTTCACCCAGTTCTATAAAGTCAGCAACGCGAAGTGCCTTTTCAAGTGAGCTGTTGATCTCCTCGGCATCGCCAAGTACATTTACGTTTTCCCAGAACTCTTTACGATGCTCCTGCACCATGCTTTTTGCCTTTTTCAATCCCTCTTCGTTTCGGGACATACCGCAATAATCCCAGATAATTTTACCCAGGCTTCGGTGGAAATCATCCACTGTGCGCTTACCTTTTATGGAAAGCAGTTTATTTATCCTGTCTTTAACGTCCGCTTCAGCCTGTTTGAAGGCAGGATGAGAAGTATCTACCTTGTCATTCCAGCCGATTTCAGCAAGATAATCACCAATGGTATACGGTATGACAAAATAGCCATCGGCAAGACCCTGCATTAAGGCACTGGCACCCAGCCTGTTGGCTCCATGATCTGAGAAATTCGCTTCACCCAGTGCATATAAACCCGGGATGTTGGTAGACAAATTGTAGTCAACCCATAAGCCTCCCATGGTATAATGCACAGCCGGGAATATTTTCATCGGTGTCTCATATGGATCATCATCGGTGATCTTTTTATACATATCAAAGAGGTTGCCATATTTGGCAGATATCACATCGCGTCCATCTCGTTTGATTGCATCGGCAAAATCAAGAAATACGGCAAGCCCTGTAGGAGCTACTCCACGCCCTTCATCACATACTGCCTTGGCATTTCGTGATGCCACATCACGAGGTACAAGGTTGCCAAACGAAGGATATTTTTCCTCGAGATAATAATCTCTGTCTTCCTCCGGAATATCATTCCCTCGTTTTTCACCACGTTGGATAGCCTGAGCATCTTCAACCTTTTTCGGTACCCATACACGTCCGTCATTTCGTAATGACTCTGACATGAGGGTAAGTTTACTCTGATGGTCACCGGTAACCGGGATACAGGTAGGATGTATCTGCGTGAAACAAGGATTAGAGAAGTAAGCACCTCGCTTATGCGCTCTCCAGGCAGCAGTGGCATTGCTACCCATAGCATTGGTAGAGAGATAGAAAACATTACCATACCCACCGGTACATAATAATACCGCATCGCCGGCGTGCGACTCGATATCCCCCGTTACAAGGTTTCTTGTCACTATGCCTTTGGCTTTTCCATCTACCACCACTACATCAAGCATCTCAGTGCGTGTATACATCTGCACTTTTCCGTTATTGATCTGACGGCTTAAGGCACTGTATGCCCCCAGCAGAAGCTGCTGTCCCGTTTGTCCGCGGGCATAAAAGGTTCTGGATACCTGAGCACCTCCAAATGATCTGTTGTCAAGCAACCCGCCATAATCACGTGCAAATGGCACACCCTGAGCTACACATTGGTCAATAATATTTACGCTGACCTCAGCCAGCCGGTACACATTCGCCTCACGTGAACGGTAGTCCCCTCCTTTTACCGTGTCATAAAAGAGACGGTATATGGAATCACCATCGTTCTGATAATTTTTGGCAGCATTGATACCTCCCTGTGCTGCAATACTGTGTGCCCTCCGAGGTGAGTCATGAAATGTAAAAGCCTTCACATTATACCCCAACTCAGCAAGCGTAGCAGCAGCGGAGGCTCCGGCCAGACCGGTACCCACTACAATAATGTTGTATTTTCGCTTATTGGCAGGATTTACGAGCTTCAGCCCGAACTTATGGTTGGTCCACTTTTCAGCTACAGGACCCTCTGGTATTTTTGAATTTAAAACCGTCATCGTGTTTTATGTCTAGTTCGTAAAGTAGAAATATAGTGGCATGGAGGCAAAGCATGCCGGTATTACAATTGAATATATGACTCCAATAAGGTTAATGGCCGGAGTGTATTTCCTGTGATTTAATCCCAGTGTCTGGAAGGCACTTCCGAAGCCATGGTAAAGGTGAAAGCCAAGTGCGATCATACAGATTACGTATACTGCCACATATCCCGGGTTGGCAAACACCGTTGCTACCACACTGTACATATCTTTGTATTCCTGTCCATCATATGTAACCTTAGGTATCTCACCGAATTTGTAAACAAACCAGAAGTTACCCAGGTGTATGACAATAAATATAAGGAGAAGAGTTCCAAGAAATGCCATATTTCTCGAGGACCAGGTCGTGATTTCGTTGGTTCGCCGCATTGCGTAACGTGTACCTCTGGCCCTTCGGTTGTACACCCATAACGCCAGTGACCATACAGCATGCACTACTATAGATGCATAAAGCAAATAACTGATTATTTTAACCGGTTTAAATGTGGTCATAAACTTGGTGTATTCATTGAATGCCCTTCCTCCGTCATTCTGAAACAACTGTATGTTGCCGGAAGCATGAACAACTAAAAAAAGTATCAGGAAAAGACCTGTAACAGATACTATCAATTTTCTACCGATTGTACTTGTCAGTAAACCCGCCGTTTTGCTCATAATTCGTTTCTATTCTTTTTATGATCAAATATATTTGTGAATGCTCTAATAACCAACGAAAGGGTATTTTTCCTGTCAACAATGATCTAAATGTTGTGTTTCATCCAACTAAATATTTTTTTTTAGCGTTAAGCAAATGTGGAAAAGAAAAAGGGGCGATGTATCTTGCCTCTATCTCGGTATGATCAAAACCATAACAAGACTCTTTTTTATCCTTTTGCCACTTGTAGCAGTGACAGAAACGTTTGCCACACACATCCGGGCTGGTGAGATCACTGCACGTCGCGTGGATTGCGATCGCCTGGAATATGAATTTATACTTACCGGTTATACAGATACAG